>DATATW010000169.1:0-80540 GCA_036268595.1 Terriglobales bacterium | reverse complement strand
GTGATCAGCATGTCGATCAGCTTGATTCCAACGAATGGAATGATGACTCCACCCACTCCGTAAATAATGAGGTTGTCGCGCAAAAGCGCGGCCGCGCCGAGGGCGCGGTACTTCACACCGCGTAGAGCAAGGGGAACCAGGGCGATGATGATCAACGCATTGAAAATCACTGCTGACAGAATCGCCGACTGCGGCGTCTTCAAATGCATGACGTTGAGCGCGTTCAGAACCGGAAACGTCCCCGCGAACATGGCGGGAATAATCGCGAAATACTTGGCGACGTCGTTGGAAATCGAAAATGTGGTCAGCGCGCCGCGCGTCATCAGCAGCTGCTTACCGATTTCGACCACTTCGATCAGCTTGGTGGGATTGGAGTCGAGGTCAACCATGTTGCCGGCTTCTTTCGCCGCCTGGGTTCCGGTGTTCATGGCAACGCCAACGTCGGCTTGCGCGAGTGCTGGCGCGTCGTTGGTGCCGTCACCGGTCATCGCGACTAATTTTCCGTTACCTTGCTCGCGGCGGATGAGGTCCATTTTGTCTTTTGGAGTAGCTTGCGCGAGAAAATCATCAACTCCAGCTTCGCGTGCGATTGCGGCTGCGGTAAGCGGATTATCGCCGGTGATCATCACAGTGCGAATACCCATGGCCCGAAGCTGATCGAAGCGATCCCGAATGCCGCCCTTCACGATGTCCTTCAGCTCGATCACGCCCATCACGCCGCGGCCTTTCTCCGCGACTACGAGGGGAGTACTGCCGCCGCGAGAAATTCCCTCGACGGTGCTTCTTACCTGGTCGGGGACTTTGCCGCCGTTCTTTTGAACGTATTCGCAGATGGAATCCGCCGCGCCCTTGCGGATCTGGAAGCCGTTGAGATCAACGCCGGACATGCGGGTCTGCGCGGAGAAAGGCACGAAAATAGCATCGCGAGAACCAAGTTCGCGGCCGCGTAGTCCGTATTTTTCTTTTGCCAACACGACGATGGAGCGGCCTTCCGGGGTTTCATCCGCGAGCGAAGACAGTTGCGCAGCGTCGGCCAGTTCTTGTTCGGTGATTCCAGGCGCGGGAACGAAGCGCGAGGCTTGCCGATTTCCCAGAGTGATCGTCCCTGTCTTATCGAGCAAGAGCGTGTTGACGTCACCGGCCGCTTCGACGGCGCGTCCCGACATGGCCAGGACGTTGTGCTGAATCAGGCGATCCATCCCGGCAATTCCGATCGCTGAGAGCAATCCGCCAATGGTGGTGGGAATGAGGCAGACCAGCAGGGATACCAGAACAAAAACGGTTTGCGGGGAGCCGGAGTAAATCGCGAATGGCTGCAGGGTAACCACTGCCAGCAGGAAGATGATGGTGAGTCCGGCCAGCAAAATGTTGAGTGCGATTTCATTCGGCGTCTTCTGGCGTTCTGCTCCTTCGACCAGCGAGATCATGCGATCCAAAAATGTTTCGCCGGGATTGGACGTGATCTTCACTTTGATCTGGTCGGATAAAACGCGCGTTCCGCCGGTTACGGCGGAACGGTCTCCGCCAGCTTCACGAATCACCGGCGCTGATTCGCCCGTGATGGCTGATTCATCCACCGAAGCGACGCCTTCAATTATCTCGCCGTCAGAAGGGATCAATTCGCCGGCGGATACAAGCACGAAATCTCCCGCCCGAAGCTTCGCGCTGGCGACTTGCTCCTCGGCGCCTGAGCTTAAAATTCGGCGAGCGGTGGTTTCCGATCGGGCGGCACGCAGGTTATCAGCCTGCGCTTTTCCGCGGCCCTCGGCCATGGCCTCCGCGAAATTGGCGAATAACACGGTGAACCACAGCCAGAGCGTGATCTGCAGGTTGAACTTGAAGTCCACCCCGCCTTTGAAGAGCAGCGCGGTGGTGATAACGCTGCCAATCTCCACCACGAACATGACGGGGTTGCCCATCATCTTGCGCGGGTTGAGTTTCAAAAAGGAAGCCCAGATCGCTTGCCGCACGATCTTCCATTCCCAAACTGCTTTTTGCCTTATCGCCATAATTTAATGCTCTTGTTTGGTTGCCACTCTCTTAAGCCACCATCGCCGGACTGCAATTACCGACCAGATCGCCTCAACCAGGCCAAACGGCCACGCTCCCTGCAGAAACCCATAAGTCGAGCCGAGTGCGCATGCGAATGCAAACGCCAGCACGAACCACGGATTGCGATCTTCGAATGCGTACGTGATCAACATCGCGCTTACCGCAAACAATCCGAACGCCGAAAGAAGTGTCATGCATATATTCCATACTCCTGTCAGAACGTCTTGCCTATGCCCATCAACAAATGTTCAAGAATAGGGCCAAGGCTGAGCGCCGGGAAAAAAGTCAGCGCGCCCACAATCACAATTACGCTGATCAGCAAAAACGTGAACAGCGGAGTGGTGACGGGAAATGTTCCTAACGACGGAGGAACATATTTTTTCTTTGCCAGGCTTCCCGCGATCGCAAGCATCGGAATTATCATCAGGAAGCGGCCGACCAGCGTAGTGATCCCGATGGTGGTGTCATACCAGAGCGTGTTCGCGGTGAGACCGCCAAAAGCAGATCCGTTGTTCCCCGCCCCTTCCGTGAAGGCATACAGGACCTCGCCGAAGCCGTGCGGCCCGGGATTCAAAATGCTGGACGTGCCGAAAGGCTTGAGCACCGAGATTGCCGTGAACCCTAAAATGACGAGCGGAAACACTAGCGTGGTCAGCATCGCCATCTTGACGTCGTAGGCCTCAATCTTCTTGCCGAGATATTCCGGCGTGCGTCCGACCATAAGCCCGGCAATGAAAACGGCGAGCACGACATAAATAACGATCCCGTACAGTCCCGAGCCGACGCCACCGAAAACGGTTTCGCTCAGCATGATGTTCGCGAGTGGGACCAGGCCACCGAGCGGCGTGTAAGAGTCGTGCATGCTGTTCACCGCGCCACAGCTGGTATCAGTTGTGACCGTGGCCCAAAGCGCGGAATTGGCAATTCCAAAGCGGACCTCTTTGCCTTCCATGTTGCCGCCGGATTGAAAAGTGCTTGCCCGCTGATCAATGCCGGTCAGCAGCGGGTTGCCACGCGCCTCAGCCCAGTAGGCAGTAGTGACTCCGGCGAAGAACAATATCGCCATCGCCGCCCAGACCGCCCATCCATGAGCCTGCGATCCGGTCATGCGGCCCAGGGTGTATGTAAGGCCGGCACTGATAGCAAAAATTGCGAACAACTCGAGCAAATTTGTAAGCGGCGTAGGATTTTCGAACGGATGCGCGCTGTTGGCGTTGAAAAAGCCGCCGCCGTTAGTGCCAAATTCTTTGATTACTTCCTGCGAAGCAACCGGGCCTTGCGCGATGGTCTGGGTGGTGACGGTATCGGTCGCCTGTTTGCCGTCGGGTCCGAGCACTGGCTTGCCATTGGCGTCGACTTTCAGTACTTGTTGCGCCTCGAGCAGTTTCACTGTGTCATAAGGCTTCAGGTTTTGCGGCACTCCCTGCGATACCAGGAACAAAGCGCCCACAATGCAGAAAGGCACGAGCACCCACAGGCAACAGCGCACCAGATCTACCCAGAAGTTGCCGATGGTTTCCATTTGCCGGCGTGCGATTCCACGAATCAGCGCGATTGCCAGCGCGATACCAACCGCAGCCGACATAAAGTTGTGGTAAGCAAGTCCCACCATTTGAGTGAAGTAGCTCATGGTGGTCTCGCCGCTGTAAGCCTGCCAGTTGGTATTGGTGGTGAACGAAGCAGCGGTATTGAACGCCAGATGCGGAGGATTTACGCCGGGCAACTTCTGCGGATTGAAGGGAAGATAATATTGCACACGCTGGATGAGGTACAGCACCAGCATTGAAACCACGCTGAATAACAGCATGGACATTGCATATTCGGTCCAGCGCATCTCGCGAGATTCATCGACGCGGGTCGCACGATAGATCAGGCGCTCAACTGGCCGCAGAATGGGATCCAGGAGTGTGCGCTCTCGATTGAACACCCGCGCCATGAAAACGCCCAGGGGTTTGGTAACCAGGCAAATCAGCGCAAAGAAAAACAAAATTTGAAACCAGCCGTTGGCGGTCATTTCAAAATTTCTCCGGACGCAGAAGCGCGTAAAGCAAATAAGCGCCAACCAAACTACTGACAACCAGCATGATCAGTGATTCCATGTTCAATGCCTCGCTTCTACTTCAGGCCGTCGCAGAAATGCACGTATCCGATCGAAACTGCAAAAAAGGCGACCGTGACTGCAACGAATATTGCGTCCTGCATAAAAGTTCCTCCGAGTCACAATTTCGTGGCCGCCTGATTGGGCGGCAAAGGCATCGACTCCAATTTGTAAAGGTGAAGCAGGCGGGTTCGGCTCGGCTTGCGCGCGATCGCAGATCTTAGTTTCACAATCAGCTCGCGCTTGTGTTGGAGCCGCCTGGCCTCAAGCCAAAAAGAAAACCCAAAGTAGGTAAGCAACACAACGCTGCCTGCGGAGATCGCGGTGAGGATTGGTAGCATCGGTTTGCTCCTTCCCTGCTCGTCGAGCACATACTCATTCGATCATCCTCCGCGTAAAGGAGAGTTAAAGGATCTATAAAGAATTCGTAAGGAGGTGAGAAGAAGCGGTGGGAGAGTAGCGTGACTACAAACAGGAAAGTTACTTCGAAAGATCGCTTCCTTCGGGCTCAAAGCGATAGCCGACCCAGGGTTCGGTGAGAAGATACTGCGGAGTTGAAGAATCGGGCTCGATTTTTTTCCGCAGCTGGCCGACAAATACTCGTAGATATTCAGGCTGCTCGGTGCTGTTTGCGCCCCAGACAGCCGCTAGAAGCGCGCGGTGCGAAATAACTTTTCGCGGGTGCCGAGCCAAATACAGGAGCAAGTCGAATTCTTTGGGAGTAAGTTTCACTTCCTGACCACGAACAAAAGCCGTATGCGCTTCCTGATCGATGCGAAAGTCGCCGTCTTCGATGGCGCCAGCTTCGGCCACTTCCTGGGGCGAACGCCGGAGATTAGCGCGCACGCGCGCCAAAAGTTCGTTGATCCCGAATGGTTTGGTCACGTAATCATCGGCTCCGGCGTCGAGGGCCTGCACCTTGGTCCGCTCTTCCCCTTTAACCGAGAGGACGATGATCGGAGCACGGGATTTGGCGCGAAAGCGACGACACAATTCGAGGCCGTCCATGTTGGGCATGGACAGATCGGTGATCATCAGATCGGGAGTCCAGTCCTTGGCAATCTCCAACGCTGTCTCGCCGTCGTTGGCCACACGAAGATCGTAACCATGAGCGTCGAGTGAAGTGCGCAGTACGCGCGTGATTTGTGGCTCGTCGTCAACGATCAGGATGCGACGGTGATCGCCTGCGCGGTGGCCCAGCGAATTCACTTCGCCCCCTGGGTCACGATGTGAACATCAATCGGAGGCGCATGACGGAGAAACTTTTGAATCACAGTCAGGTAGAGATATTTGCGCCACCCTTCCTGCGCGGATCGCCCAAACACGACATGAGTGATGTGCTTGTCGCGAACGAACTCTGCTACTCGCTCGGCAATGTTTCCACGGGGAAGACGGACTACGGTAGCGCCCAGGTTTTCGGCGAAGCGAATGTTTTCCTGCAAGGTCCGCCGGTTGTCCGGATCCACATCGTCAGGCGAATCAACATACACTACAAAAAAATCGGCATCGATTCCCTGGGCCATCCGGCCACCGCGAGCGATTAAATATTGGGCGATGGGATTCGAACTTATGCACACGGCAATCTTTTCGTGGACGGTCACGTTCGGCTCGAGATTTTGCCGAGCCCAATGTGCTTCCAGGCTTCGATCAACCACCTGCGCGACTTGGCGCAACGCCAGTTCACGGAGGGCTATCAGGTTGCCGCGCCGAAAAAAATTTCCCAGGGCACGTTCGGCGCGATCCGGAGGATAAATATCTCCACGCCGCATGCGAGTTTGTAGAGCCTCCGGGGTGAGGTCGGACATCACGATTTCTTCGGCGCGTTGGATCACCCAATCGGGGACTGTCTCGCGGACGTGAACCCCCGTGATGCGCTCAACTATCGGATTCAGACTTTCTATGTGCTGAACATTCACCGTGGACAGGACATCAATGTTTGCATCCAGCAACTCCATCACGTCCTGGTAGCGTTTAGCGTGTTTGCTGCCTTCGATATTGGTATGCGCGAGTTCGTCGACCAACACTACCGCGGGCTTTCTCGCCAAAATGGCGTCAACATCCATCTCCGAGAAAACGGTTCCTTTGTATTCAACCTGTTTGCGCGGAATGGAATCGAGTTTCGCGACCAGGTCGGCTACGCCCTTTCGCCCATGGGTTTCCACCACTCCGATCACCACGTCCTCCCCTCGGCTGTAGCGACGAATGCCCTCGCTTAACATGGCATAGGTCTTGCCCACGCCAGGAGCGTACCCGAGAAAAAGCTTGAGGATACTTTGCTTCTTTTCGGCTGCGACCTCGTCCAGCCACTGGTCCGGACTCTTCTGCACGACTCCATTGTGATCTGAGTTCCACGCTTTGTCGAGAAAGTCACTGCCCAGATGCTCCGCACAATTCTGCGATGCGGCTTGCCGGCAGGTTACAATCACGCGGTGAAACTAAGCCCAAGGCCAGTTATCAGAAGCCTGACTTCTGCGCTGACGGTCCCCGCGATTGTGCTCTTTTATCGCCTGGCGGTGCACGCGAACGCGACCACGGTGGCGCTGACCTTTCTGCTGGCGGTGTTGCTGGTATCCGCCAACTGGGGATTCTGGTACGCAGCCGCGGTTGCGCTATTAGCCACCATCGCATTCAATTTTTTCTTTCTACCGCCGTTGGGAACATTCACCATTTCCGATCCCCAGAACTGGGTGGCGTTGTTTGCCTTTCTTGCCACCGCGGTAATTGCCGGGCAACTGTCAGAACGCGCGCGCCGGGAAGCGGTCGCCGCGGTGCAGCGGCGTAGAGAAATCGAACGGCTTTACGCCTTCAGTCAGCGTTTGCTCATGCTGGAGAATATCCAGGAATTACTCAACGCAGTGCCGCGCTACATTGTGGAGATTTTTGGAGGTAAAGGAGCGGCTGTCTTTGTGAGTGACAGGACGGACGTTTATCGTTCGAGTCCGGAGGCGCGCGAAATCTCGACCGAACGGTTGCAGGCAATCGCAGCGCGCGGCGAACCGGCGTTCGATCCGGCTAACTCTCTGGCCTTCGCGCCGCTTCGCCTGGGGGTAAGATGCGTGGGCGCGATCGGTCTCTCGGCCGCAACCTTGTCGCATGAGAGCCTGGATGCGCTGAGCACGCTGATAGCGATTGCGATGGAGCGAACACGAGCCATTGAAAGCATCGGCAGGGCTGAAGGTGCAAGAGAGAGTGAAAAGCTTCGATCCGCCATTCTCGATTCCGTCGCTCACGAGTTTCGCACCCCGCTGACCGCAATCAAAGCCTCGGTCACCAGCCTGCTTTCGCGTGGCCTCGATGAGAACTCGCAGCACGAGTTGCTCACGGTAATCAACGAGGAGTCGGACCGCTTGAACCACCTGGTGGAGGAAGCCACGCAGATGGCACGGCTGGAATCGAAGCAAGTGGAGCTTGATCTTCAGCCCCACCCGATTGAGGAAGCGATCGATCGCGCGGTTGAGATGGGTAAGAAGATAATCTCCTCTCATCCCGTAAAGATTGATATCGCCGGAAATCTGCCGCCGGTTAGCTATGACCTCGAGCTGGTGGTTAATGTCATTCTGCAACTGCTGGAAAATGCGGCTAAGTACTCGCCGGCAGAATCGCCCATCTATATTTCGGCAACCGAATCCGATGGCAAGATTATGGTGAGCATCGCGGACCGCGGGCCCGGCATTGATGATTTCGAACAGGAATTAATTTTCGAGAAGTTCTTTCGTGGAAAAGACAACCGCTATTCAGTTCAGGGAACCGGAATGGGCTTAGCGATTGCGAAGGCGGTGGTGGAGGCTCATGGAGGGCATATTCAAGTAGTCAGCCAGATGGGACATGGCTCGGTGTTCTCGTTCAGCCTGCCGATTGCTTCCCGGGATGCGGCATTGCGAGACTCCGTCAGCTAAGTGATTAGAACCGTCGCTCGCTCACGCCGAAACGACAGGCCATCGGGTTCTGACGGACTGTCTATAACAACGACGCCACTAACTGGCGCTCATCCAATGCGCTCAGCAATTCATCTAGAAGCCGTTTCAGTCTTTCCGCGTCTTGTTCCTGCGAAACCGCCCTGCATAGTTCCCGTACTTCCGAATTGATCATCGATTCCATCGTCTCACCTCCTGCACGCCCCGTTAACTACTTGCAAAACGTGTTCCAAACCTTCCGTGTATGAAAACACGGCGAGCTTTTCAAAAGTTGCGGGGCGAGGAAAACGGAAACGACCAGAAGAATCGCCACTCCACGATGTAAGTTTTGCTTCAGCCTTAGAACGAATGCAGTATCCGATGTAGATCTGGATCCGAACCGGTGCCCGAGAATACAGTTCCAGGCACCTATTTGACATTGCCGCAACTCGAACTGAGCCACTTCGAGGTGAATGTGCTGTCCACGTTCATCGTGTGTCCGCCGACGTTTGAGGTTGCGTGCCACGAACCGCTTACATTCTCCGAAGCTCCTGAATTTGTAACACCCCTTTCCATGTTTGTGCCTTCTCGGGAAAATTCCTGCTCTTGCTCCCACGCTTGGCTCGCCAGATGCTTTAACGGCCACTCCCCAAATACACTCGAGACACAGATCAAAAAATCCTCGAAAATAAAACGGGCGTTTCGACTCTTGCGAGTCAGAAACGCCCGGGCAGCCCTCCCCCAGAACTGCTCACCGACAAAGGTAGTAGCGAACGGTAAAATTGAGAATGGCACAAACGTGCCAAGTTCTTCCACAGCCCACCCCCTGGGGCAGGAAGTAAGGATTCTTCCAGACTTCGTGTCTGGCAAGGCATTTGGCGGGGTCCCAAAATCGTGAAGTATCCCGGTTTTCTGCCGATGAACTTATTGCAGGTTGGTCTCCGGCCGTATGGCTGGAGTGTATCCGGCGCACCCAAACAGGCGGGCTCATGTTTGCAATCATCGGGATTCTCGTGGTGATCGGCGCCATCGTCGGCGGCTACCTGATGGAGCACGGAAATCTCAAGGTACTCATCCAGCCGGCTGAGCTACTCATTATCGGCGGGGCGGCTGCAGGGACCGTCTTAATCGCCAACCCGCTTCATATTCTGAGGAAGATCGTCAGTGGCATTGCCGTGGTTTTCAAGGGTTCCAAATTCACCAAGCAGCGCTATATCGATTCGCTGCGCTTGACTTACGAGCTCTTAAACAAGGCACGCCGCCAGGGTTTAATGTCGCTCGAGACCGACATCGAGGAACCGGACAAGAGTCCGATCTTCTCCAAAGATCCCCAGTTTTTGAAAGACCACGAGGTGAGCCACTTTTTTTGTGACAGCATGCGCATGGCGATCAGCGGTGTGGAAGCATTCGAGCTCGACCAGCTCATGGATTTGGATTTGGAAGTTCTTCATCACGAAGCCAGCATTCCCGTGGCTTCGCTGAGCACCATGGCCGATTCCCTGCCCGGGCTCGGCATTGTGGCCGCAGTGCTGGGCGTGGTGATCACCATGGGAGCCCTGGGTGGCCCGCCTGAAGAAATCGGGCACAAGGTGGCCGCGGCGTTGGTCGGCACCTTCCTCGGGATTTTGCTGTGCTACGGCTTCATCGGACCCATGGCGTCCAACATGGCCAAAGCAGCGGACGAAGAGCACGCGTACTTGGGTGTTCTGAAAGTGGTTGTAATTTCATTTCTTAAAGGCACTGCTCCCATTATGGCGGTGGAAGCGGCGCGGCGGGCAATTCCGGGGCATGTGCGGCCAACATTTGTAGAGTTGGAAAAAGCCTGCCGCGGCGCAGGCGCAGGCGGCGAAGCCGCCCCGGAGGCCCAAGCCGCCGAAGCCGGAGGATAAGGCCCAGCATGGACGGCGCGCGTCCCATCATCATTATCAAAAAGAAAGCCGCTCACGGCGGCCATCATGGAGGTGCGTGGAAGGTGGCCTATGCCGACTTCGTCACCGCTATGATGGCCCTGTTCATCGTGCTCTGGCTGCTCAATACCAGCAAACCTGTGAAGGAAGCGATTGCCGGGTACTTTCGCGATCCCTCGGGGACAGCCGGAAAGCTTGGTACCAGCACCGAGGGGCCGGGTGAAAAATTTATCCCCACTCCAGTTCCTACCCAGGACATGGGCAAATTGAAAGAGGAGATTGAAAAAGCGATGAGTCGACTGCCTAACTTCGACAAGTTGAAAGATCAGATCGAAATCAAAGTCACACCCGAAGGCTTGCGAATCGAACTGCTCGAATCCGCTACCGGCACATTTTTCAATTTGGGGTACCGCGATCCCAACTCTAATGGAAAAGAGCTGCTCGACCTGTTAGCGGGAGAATTGGGAAAACTGCCCAATAAAATCTCGATCGAGGGACATACTGATTCGAAACCGTTTACGGGCAAGAGAAATTACGGGAACTGGGAGCTTTCATCCGATCGAGCCAACTCGGCGCGCCGCTTGATGCAGGAAGAAGGTCTGGGCGATGCACAAGTCTCGCAGGTCCGCGGCTACGCGGATCAGATGCTGCGTGACGGTAAGAATCCTTACGATCCATCCAATCGCCGCATTTCGCTGATTGTTCAGTACCTCGACAGCGGCGACAAAGAATCGGGCGAGACTGCGAAAAAAATGGACCAGCTTTCCGGATCCGACGAGAAGCAGCCCTCGATTCCGGTAGTGCAGCCCTCGAGTGAGCAGCCGCCGAAAGACGCCGCCCCCGCGCCTGCGAACCACTAACCGTTTTAAAGCTATTGCACTTCGAAAGTTGTACCGACCCCGCTGATCGCATCCGGTGCGACCCACACGTCATAGGTCCCGGAGGGAACGATCCAGTGCATCTCGGGATCATAAGATCCCAAATCATGCGCCTGCACGGTGAACTCCACAGTCTTGTGTTCTCCGGGAGCGAGCGTGACCCGGTGGAATCCTTTTAACTCACGCACTGGCCGTGAAGTAGGCGCAATACGATCATGCACGTAGAGCTGCACCACCTCCGTCCCTTCGCGCTTTCCGGTGTTCTCGATCTCAGCGCTCACATGAAGCGAGCCGCCTTTGGACACCGGAGATTCGGCCTTTACGTCGCCGAACTTAAACGTCGTATAAGTGAGCCCATAGCCAAATGGATAGAGCGGCTCTTTGCTCATGTCGAGGTAACCGGTGTGCCAGCGGTCGGGAGAAGAAGGTCTGCCCGTACTCTTGTGGTTGTAATAAACGGGAATTTGACCAACTGATCTCGGCCAACTGAGAGGCAAGTGTCCGCTTGGTGAAGCGTCGCCGAAGAGGACATCAGCGATCGCATTCCCCGCCTGCACTCCCAAGAACCAGGCCTGAACGATTGCCGGAACTTGTTCCGGCGCCCAGGTTATATTCAGCGGCCGTCCGCTCTCGAGCACCATGACTATGGGTTTCTTGGTCGCCAACACGGCCGAAATCAACTTCATCTGTTCGCCCGGCAACTTTAACGACGCACGTGAACTGGCTTCTCCGGTCATGCCCGCAAGTTCGCCGACGAAAAGAATCACCGTGTCGGCTTTATTTGCCGCGGCCACTGCATCTTCAATACTCGCGGGTTTGTTGCTGGTTTCAATCCCGGCAACCCCGGTTGCGGAAACCGGAGCGGGCGCAGCAACGCCTGCGGCTAATCCTTTTTCGAATGGAGGAATGTTTACACCCTTCGCGTAAATCACATGATCTTTCCCTAATTTCGCAGCAATTCCTTCAAGCGGCGTAACGGCATCTTTCGCCTGCCCGTTCCCCGCCCACGGTCCAAGTTGTGAAGCCTTGTCATTCGCCAGCGGTCCGATCACTGCAACTGTCTGGTCTTTTTTCAGCGGCAGCAGATCGCTGTTGTTTTGCAGCAGGACCATCGATTCCTGCGCCATTTTGCGCTCGGCCTGCAAACTGTCCGGCGTGAGAATGTCGGTTTTCTCACGGCCCGGATCGGTGTACGGATGCTCAAATAATCCAGCCTTGAATTTGACTCGCAGTACGCGTCGCACCGCTTCATCGACTACGCTCTCCGGCAGCTTGCCTGATTTCACCAGATCCGGAATCACCCTCTCGTAGTCGTCATCGGCCATATCCATATCGACACCGGCGGTAATAGCTTCGAGAGAAGCCTGCGAATCATTCGCCGCGATACCGTGAGGAATCAGTTCATGCACCGAGTTGTAATCGCTCACCACAAAGCCGCTAAATTTCCATTCGTCGCGCAGAATGTCGGTCAACGTATGGTGATTGGCGGTAGCGGGAACGCCGTTCAGGTCGTTGAAGGCCGACATCAACGTACCGACTCCAGCGTCCACAGCCGCATGAAACGGCGGCAGGTAGACTTCTCGCAGCAGCTCTTCGGAAATATCTACAGTGTTATAATCGCGGCCGCCTTCGACCGCGCCGTAAGCAACGAAATGCTTGACACAGGCGACAACGCTTTGCGGATCGGCGATATTGCTGCCTTGGAAGCCGTGTACGCGTGCGGCGGCCACAACTGAACCGAGATATGGGTCTTCTCCTGCACCTTCGACAATCCGTCCCCAGCGCGGGTCGCGCGCAATGTCGACCATGGGAGCGAAGACCCATTTCACGCCCGACGCAGTGGCTTCCTTCGCCGCAATTCTTTCCGATTGCTCGATCATCTGTGGATCAAAGCTTCCGGCACTCGCCAAAGGAACCGGGAAAATAGTTCGATAGCCATGGATCACGTCGTATCCGATGATGAGAGGAATTTTCAAGCGCGAACCCTCAACCGCCGCGCGCTGAGCGGCATTCGTGTCCGCCGCGCCGAGCACCCCTAAGACCGATCCCACCCTGCCCTGTTTGATCATTTCAATGGTGTGCGGATTTACACCGACGAGTTGCGTGATCTGACCAGCCTTCTCTTCGAGCGTCATCTTTTCCAGCAATGCATTTACTCGCTGCTCGATTTCCGAATCCGAAGGTGGTTGTTGCGCCGGAGCCTTCAACCCACAGACCAGCAACAGCGTGCAACACAAAATCAAGCGAGGTGATCGAAACATCGGGGCCTCCGCCGGGAAGGAAGTGGGAATGCGGGAGTCAGTATATATCAGCTGGCTGCCAGAAAATCGTTATTCTTGAGCGAACTCGCAAGAGAAGCACGGATGAAATCACGACCGGCCACTCTCACTTGATCACAATTATTTCTCGACCTTTCCGATAAAAACCGCGAATGGCTCAAGCGACATGTCCCGCAGTGAGGCTGATCCGCGATTCGGTGTCCCGGTCGTAAGCATGGTGGTCGCCTTCGAGGCAGTCAGTCCTTGGGGCTGCAAATCAAAGCTGACCTTTTGCGGACTCGAAGACATGTTGAGGACCACCAGCACGGCTTCATCCTTATACCGCCGCAAATACGAAAGCACGTTGGGATCGCTTTCATTCAGCGCGATGTAATCGCCGTCGCGCAGCGCCGGATCCTGATGGCGAAGCGCGAGCACATGCCGGTAAAAATTCAGAATCGAATCCGATTCCTTTGATTCTGTCGCGACATTGTGAGTTTTATAACTTGGCGGCACCGGCAGCCATGGTTTGCCGTCGGTGAAACCAGCATTCTTCTCGGTATTCCATTGCATTGGCGTCCGCTCGCCGTCGCGGCCCTTTTCTTTGGGCCAGCCGAGTTTCCCAATGGGATCTTTCACATCCTGGCGCCGCTTGGGATCATTATTAGTCATCCCGATTTCTTCGCCGTAATACATGATCGGGGTTCCGCGAAGTGTGAGATAAAGTCCCGCCATCAACTTGGCAATTTCGTCGTTGTGCACGCCATCTCCGTAACGGACGTAGGCACGAACGATGTCATGGTTGCTGAGCACATACACCGGCCAGCCGGCAGAATTCACCCCCGCAATCTGCTCGCGGAATTCGGGAGCTGAAAGTTTATCGACCCGCGCGAACAGGAAATCCATCGGCATCTGCAGTTCGTTGCTGTGTTCGCCGTAGTATTGCTTGAGTTCCGCGATGTCTTTGGTCCAGGTTTCTCCAATAAGCACCGCATCATACTTGTCCGCAACCTGCCGCAACCGCTGCAACACGCCGTGCAACTCCGGCAATTTGGTGTTGTACTGATTGCGCATGTTGGGATCGCCATACTGGTTTTTGCCCGGCAGTACGGGATTGTTATGCAGATCGGGATCTTCAAACAGCGTATCCACCGCGTCCAGCCGGAAGCCCGCCACTCCCCGCTGATACCACCAGCTGGTCACGTCGAACATGGCTTTCTCAACCTCCGGATTTCGCCAATTCAAATCCGGCTGCTGAGGATAAAAGAAGTGGTAGTACCACTGTCCGGTAATGGGATCGAATTTCCATGCTGAACCGCCAAAGGTCGATTCCCAATTGTTCGGCGGCTGATCAGGCCCCTTGCCATCGCGCCAGATATACCAGTCGCGTTTGGGATTATCTCGCGATGATCTCGACTCCTTGAACCACGGGTGCTGGTCGGAGGTATGGTTCATCACAAAATCCATGATGATGCGGATATTCCGCTTCTTGGCTTCGCTGGCCAGTCGCTCGAAATCCGCCAGCGTACCGTACATGGGATCGATATTTTCGTAGTCGGAAACGTCGTAGCCGAAGTCCACCTGCGGCGACGGGTAGCAAGGCGTGATCCAGATCGCGTCAACCCCCAGGTCCTTTAAATAATCCAGCTTCGCGGTAATGCCGTTCAGGTCGCCGATACCGTCATTGTTGCTGTCCGCAAAACTACGGGGGTAGATCTCATAAAAAACTGCGTTCTGCCACCACTGATGGCCGTTGGCATCCAATTTGACTTGCGATTTTGCCCTCGAAGGACACATGACGATCCCCAGGATTATTGCCAGTCCCCAAAAAATGGGAATAGTGGAAATTTTGGTTGTCCGGCTCTTATCGAGAAATATGCGCATTGAGGCCTCCCGCCATCGACCACACGATGAAACGAAATTGTCTCATGCTGAGGATAATCCTGCAGTTCGCGCAGGCGAGGAACATCATTCGGTGTAGCGAAGTTGCGAGAGGTTTTTGCTGGATCGGCAGTTCCCGCCCGCCGAGTGCGAATGTTATTATGTTCTGGATAGTCTCCGCATTGCCACACTCCTCAGTAGCTCAATGGCAGAGCATCCGGCTGTTAACCGGAGGGTTGTAGGTTCGAGTCCTACCTGAGGAGCCAATCTTCCAGTAGTTTACGAATCCTTCCATGCCGTTTTAACATGCCGTTTTAACATGCCGTTCACACGGTTTGCAGCGCAAGACCCACAATTTTGTTGTGCGCCTCCCGCATGTCTTCTGTAGCCGCGTCACCATAAATGTTCATAGTTGTGCGGATGTCAGAATGTCGCATGAGTTTCTGCTGTACTCCAACGGGCGTTCCTATCGCGTCAATCCACATCCGATATGAGTGCCGGAATGTGTGCGTGCCCATGTGTCCGAGTCCCGCTGCTTTGCTTGCGCGGTCCAGCTCACGCCATACGCCGGTGTAGGAATATGGCAGCCTGCCGATTTTCAGAGGACTGGCGAAAATCCAATCGCTGTCCGCTGGAAATTCTGTGGCCTGTTTCCACAGCTTCAACCTTTCAAGTAGCTCACCCGCGATAACCAGGGTTCCAACGTGCATACAAACGGAAATAAAAACCAGCCGTTGTTGCACACAGCATCCATAAAATTACTCTGAAAGCCGGTTGCTGTTTTTCCCAATGTACATTTTCATGGTCTGGATGCGAACGGCTCGTGGCTGGCCGTACTTTGACCGAATTTGAAATGAGTTCACTGCGATCCTCCCAAGCCTGACGAGGCGAGCCAGGAATTTCTTTGCTACCACATAGGCCATCCAGGGTTTGACTATGAGTTGTGAGCACGCCTAACATTGTTGCCAGCGTCCCGTCCTAGCGGCATGATTGGCCAAACCATTTCGCATTACCGCATTATTGAGAAGCTTGGCGGTGGTGGAATGGGTGTGGTCTATAAGGCAGAGGACACCCGACTCGATCGTTCTGTGGCTCTGAAATTCCTGCCCGAGCGCGTGGCTCAGGATCGCCAGGCACTGGAGCGTTTTCGTCGTGAAGCCAAAGCTGCTTCTGCCCTGAACCATCCGAATATCTGCACAATCTATGGCATTGGTGAGGAGAACGGGCAGGCCTTTATTGCCATGGAGTTCCTTGACGGTGTCACTCTGGGGCGCCGCATTGGGGGATGCTGTCTAGAAACTGAGACGCTGCTCTGGCTTGCCACGGAAATAGCCGATGCGCTGGATGCAGCTCACACTGCAGGCATTATCCATCGCGATATCAAACCAGCCAATATCTTCGTTACCAAACGCGAGCATGCCAAGATTCTCGATTTCGGGCTGGCGAAGGTCGCGCCCACAGTCAGTTCGTCGAGTCACATTGCGTCGGCGAACACACTTACGGCTCTGGTCGACGAACAGCACCTGACCAACCCTGGTTCTGCGCTCGGCACAGTTGCATACATGTCCCCCGAGCAAGCGCGAGGGAAAGAATTGGATGCTCGAACGGATCTGTTCTCGTTTGGAGCGGTCCTCTATGAGATGGCCACTGGCCAATTACCGTTCCGTGGCGACAACATCGCAACGATTTTCGATGCCATCCTCAACCGCGCTCCCGTAGCTGCTGTGCGCCTGAACCCCGACCTCCCCGCCGAACTGGAACGTATTATCAACCGGCTACTGGAGAAAGACCGCGGGCTGCGTTATCAGAGCGCGGCAGAAACGCGCGCCGAGCTGATGCGTCTAAAGCGAGATACAGAATTAGAAAGAATCATGCATGCAAGTTCCCAGACAATAGCTGCGGGGCAGGATACTAGCTCTCAGGCGACCCGACATATACTACCTTCATCCGGTGCCTCGCGTGTTTTTGATCCGTCAAAACCGACGCCCACTGCTGGATTTCATCGTTATCGGGGCACACTCTTATCGGCGTCGGCAGTTGCGTTGCTCGTTATTCTTGCAACAATTGCGATTCCCAGACTGCTGCAAAGGACTACTTCGAGAACTGATTGGCAGAACATTGCCATCCGCCAGATTACAGATGACGGTCGTGCCATAGCGCAATCTGTGGCAATATCGCCCGATGGCAGATTGATCGCTTACACCAAGCGCGACGGGGGGCGGAGCTTGCGGGTGAAACAGATCGCCACCGGAAGTGAAGTCATGGTCGTGCCAGCTCAACCTGGACTCTTCTCTGGAGTAGCATTTTCACGCGATGGGAATTACCTGTACTATCTGCACACGGACCCCGCAAACGGAACAAATACTAATATCTACGTGATACCCTCTCTGGGCGGCGTGCCGCGATTGGTGGTATCTGATGTAAATCCTCAGCCTTCCTTTTCGCTGGCGTTTTCGCCTGCTGGGGACCGGATGATTTACAAACGTTCTATTCAGGAGAAGGGAGAGGACCAACTTTTAATAGCCAACTCCGACGGGACCGACGAGCGCATGATTTTTCGCCGTCCAGAAGGCGTAAACACGGGTATCATTGCGGGTCCGTCCTGGTCAGATAGCAATTTGATCTGTGTAGTGAGCGGCGGATCTGGAAAAGATACGCTCTCGACTCTCCTGGTTCTGACTTCTGAGGGCAAGGTAGTCAAGACCATGCCGCTTGCCTTAAGTGTTGGATCCGTCGCATGGCAACAGGGTTCATCAGGTCTTTTTTTTTCCGCAATTGACAAGTCGGCCATACGCCCGCAAATCTGGTTTCAGCCGTATCCGGCAGGAGCACCTTTCAGGTTGACTAATGATCTAAACCAATACTACTCAGTCAGTGTTACTGACGATGGCAAATCCATAGCCAGCGTGGCGACTCACCCAACAACGACCGTTTTCGTTGGCAATTCGCCTCCCGTCTTGAACGCTAGAGTGGATTGGAAGTTTGCCCCTATCTCAAGCGAACAAGCAGGTGGTTATGCGCTGGATTGGACTTCTTCCGGCAAACTGCTTCAACAGGACTGGGCCTATCACATTTACGTGACCGGTTCCGACGGGAGCGGTCGAGTGAATTTGACTCGAGATAACGACATTGTGCAGTCGCCCTCCGCCTGCGGCACTGACAATATGATCATTTTCTCTAAACTGTCTGCAGGCAATGTAATGAACTTATGGAGGCTTAATTTGTCAACTGGAGAGTCGAGACAGTTGACATTTGGACAAGACGAAGAGGCCGGTTCCTGCACACCGGATGGCAAATGGGTGGTTTATGCCGGTCCCGGTGCGAAGGACGCGCTTCAGCACATTTTCGAGGTATCTATAGATGGTGGCCCTCCCGTAGAATTGGCTCGCGGAGGATATGATAATCCGGCGGTATCGCCAGATGGTCGCTATGTAGCTTATTTCAGAGTGGAAGGCCAAGGCTCTAGCGCAACGAAAAAATTAATCGTTCAGCCACTAGCCGGAAATATGCCCGTGACACGATTCGATCCACCTACCGATGCTGCAGATCTGGGCTGGGCGCCATCACGCCATGCACTCTCGTATACCCATGACGTAGGCGACGCGCGGCACCTTTATTTGCAGCCTTTGGATGGCGGCAAACCAGTACAGCTGACACATTTCGATTCCGAGCCTTCCATGATTTGGGCTTACGCCTGGTCAAAGGACGGGAAGCACATTGCGATCACACGGTACCGTCGTAACAATGCTGATGTCGTCCTGTTCAGCGGCTTCCGTTAGGCATTCCGCAAATCAGAAAAGACTGTGGCTCATGCTGTAGATTCAGACTAGGTACTTGCACCCCGATATTGTTGGGCGTCGAAGGGGTGCCGTGATTGTGGCTCGGCGGGTGCTGAGAGAGCTTACCGTGCACCCATTTTGTAGACAGCGATTCAAGAAATAGCTATGAGCCCAAATAGTAGAAAATGCAGCAACGTACTTACTCACTCCAGTATTTACGTTTTCACGCGGATTCAGTCCTACATGAGGAGCCAATTTGACAGTAGGTTACGAATTGCCGCTACGACGCCACTTTAATCGCCTTGTTTTGTTGTTCAGATTCCGTAACACATAACCGTCGGTATTCCGACCGACAGTATTACACCGGTTAGCTTCGGTGAATCGTTTTGTGTGAGCTGGGCCAGTTGTGATGTTAGAATCCTGCTCCAGCGGCAGTATCCCTTCCCCAAAATGGCAACAATTCAATGGAGGCAGTAGATGTCGACGCCAACCGTCACGAAGGAAGAGACTAGCTTTTATACGGATGAGCAGGGAGTGCGGGTGACCAGCGCACGGCTCATCGTTGAAAGCACAACCTATGCGATGGGGAACATCACTTCGGTGAGGCGAACGATTGAAGAACCGAGTCGCGCAGGGCCGATTTTCGTCGGCGCATTTGGTGTTCTTTTTCTGGCTGTCGGTTTCGAGCAAGGCGCAGGTCTCGCGATATTTAGCGCTTTCTTGCTCGGTATTGCCGTGCTGTGGTGGAAAGGACAGAAGACCTATTACGGCCTTCGCATTGCAAGTTCGTCGGGCGAATCCACACCCATCAGCTCAATCCACAAAGAGCGGATTGATAAAATCGTCCAAGCGGTAAACGAAGCCGTTATCGACAGGGGTTAATTTAGATCGAGGCGGAAACTGCTTTTGATCCATCGGCCTTAAGCAAGCTACGACATGGCATAGTTTCATGCTGGACCGTCGGCCCGTGGATTTGGAATCCCCAAAAACGCTCTGATTCGTTCCCTTAGTTTGTCATCGAGGTGCAGGCTCACCACCTCAGTATCCCGAAGGACTAACAGTAGGATCTCATACATTTCGGCATGCTGCTCTTTTAAACCGTCAGATTCTCTTACTCGGTACCCTAAAGAACTAATCTCGCAATGCTGCTTTCCTTGAATCTCAATCAGATGCTCGCGCTTGAAGGAACCATTGTTAACCAGAACCGCAAAATCGAAGCGCTTACCCACAGCAGTACTAAACTTGGCTATCGACCGTTCTCTTATTAAGGAAATTGCATAAGGCACCTTGCCCGCTTCAGGCTTGACCCATTCCAACTCATACTGCAGCACCTCTAATCTCCGCACTACCAAACGGACCTCCCACGAGTCCCTGTGGGACCAACCCATAACAAACCCTCTTTCTTGCTGACAGTCAATACTTCACATCCCATTGGACTCATCCTTGCGCCCTTGCTCTTTCAGCTCTTCCAGTTGCTCCCTTTGAATCGTTGAGCTGCTGGGATTCTTACGAATGGATTCTTCAAGGTCGGCTATACACCTTTGCAGATTATCGGTCATGCGACGTTTGATTTGATGTCGCAGACGCGCAAAAGATTTACGCTTTGATCCCATGACCGCGCGATTTCCCATGCCGTTTACATGCCGTTCGCACTGCGCTGCATCGAAAACACGGTAAAACAATGCCGTCTGCTACGTTCTAAGTTACTGCGTTTACGAATGCATGCGGATTCGAGTCCTACCTGAGGAGCCAATTTTTAAAGGGTTTCAGCGATTTACTTCCGATCTTTGCAAGCGCCTGTTGTCCTAGGGACATTCTACGGCGAATTCACGTGAAAATGTTTCAGTGTTGCTGATTGCCTTCACTCTCTTCGACCGACCGCTCTGTGCCAGCTTCCGAGCTGGCAGATTCAATTGGTGAGACTCTGGCTCGGATCCGCGACCCGTGCAGCCTTTCCGCAATAATCGCCACAAGAGTGTCCGCGCTGGCAGGCTTGGCAATGTAATCGTCGACACCTAAATGAGTTGCTTCCACGGCGGTATCCATAGCCGGATACCCGGTCAGAATTATCACGATGCAATCCGGATTTACTATGCCAATTTCACGGACAACATCTAAGCCGTCGCTTTCACGTTCGATATTCAAATCGCAAAGAAGCAGGTCAAATTCTTTGCTGTGTATTTCTTGGACGGCCTCGGCAACCGTAGCAGCAACTGTGACCACGAATCCGTATCGGCGCAGAATGGCAGACAAAGTTTCGCGGACACCCCGTTCGTCATCCACGAACAAAACACGCTTTCGCGCAAGATTCACAGTTGTCTCGACTGGACGCTGAATGTCATTTAGGTTGCTGGCGGTAAATGTCTTGCGCTCTGTTCGATAGTGAACGTTAGAAGCTGGTTCGTAAATACATTAAAAACTGTATTGGACCGAACAAAGGTAACTTACTCGAAGCCGCACGGTCCAGAATCCAGTCGCGGCAGGCTCAACGCGCCGGAGATTGTTTTAAATCCGTAGAATTTTTGGCACCAGCTCTTCAAAAACAAGGGGGAACCCGATGATTCTGCGCCGATCGCGAATATCATCCGCTAACCAAAGCGCGATGTTCCTTAAGAAAACGCTCGCGATGCTGCGCGTCGCGGAAAGCTTCCGTCCCCCCGGCGCGGGTAACCGAGAGCGCCCCCGCCAAATTCCCCGCCGCTAGGCAAGCCTTAATCTCCGATCCCTTCAAATATTCGTGCAGGAAACCGGCGTTGTAACTGTCGCCCGCACCCACTGGATCCACGACTTCCAACTTCAATGCAGGACTTGACCAGGTCTCGTCAGCCCGGCTCGCCAGAGTTCCTTCCGCACCCAATTTTATGACGACCAGGGGCACAACCTTCGCCAACGCTTTCGCTGCAGATTGCGGATCCTGAGTGCCCGTGATCCGCATCGCCTCGCGCGCGTTAGGAAGAAAAATGTCGACATACTGCAAAGCGTCTCGAATTCCGCCCTCCCAGCGGTCATCGGGATCGTCATTGCAATCGAGTGAGGTGCTCAAGCCCGCAGACTTCAATTTTTTTAATAGCGCAGCAACATCGGCCTGCAAGCCGCGCTGCAGATAATACGAAGAGAGATGGAAGTGTGTTGCCGATGAAAGGTAATCGAGGTCCAGATCAGCAAACCGCAAATCCGATATCGTACCGGGGTATGTCAGCATGTTGCGCCAGGAATCACGCTGCATGATGACGGTAAGTCCGGTCTTTCGGCCTGGGAGAATCGAGACCTTGCTCACGTCAACACTAGCGGCCGCGAGTCGCCCAAGTGCGAGTTCGCCAAAAGAGTCCGAACCGACGCACGAAGCGAATCCGACCCTGCTGCCCAGCGACGCAAGATTATGCGCGACAATCGCCGACGAACTGCCCAGGGTGAGATTCAAGTCTGAGGTAAGCAACTCGCGCTCAGGAGGGATTTCTTCCGGAACTCCGTAGAGAATCAAATCGAGATTCAATTCGCCCGCTATGGTGACGTCGAAGCGCCGCATGCACTCTCCTCAGCTCCTAAATACACGTTGATGGGAGTTCTATTTCAGCCGGAGCAGTCCGAAGCGCTCGGGCATGTGAAATGAATTGCTCATCACCGCTTGCCACATAATTTCTTTTTGGTCTTGTGGCGTTCCTTCGGTGCGATACAGGTTGACTCTGAACATGGTTCCCCGCGCGGGCGGGCGAGGATCGATTTCCTCAAACGGAATTTTCATCGCCACATACCAGGTATGGGTTGCATCATCGATCCGTGTCATGTGCTCGAAACCTGAGTTCCACAGCCAGCCGTCTTCGTGATGCGGCTTGTTGAGATCGATGTCGAGGTCGACCCATTCGTTGTGCGGCGACACTTCGAATTCCTTATAGCGCTTGATGTCTTTGAAATCAGAACCGATGAATACTTCGGCGACATTCCAATTCCACAACTCGTTGGTTTCGTGCACGACGTCGGGCGCGGGTTTCAAATACAAATTTTTGTAAGGACAAATAAACAAAAAATAGATATCGTTGCGGGTCCAGCGGGTCCGAATTTCAGTTCGGTATTCGGGGACGGCACGTCCATTTTTATCTACTTCGGCATAGACGGAAGGCGATTTCTTCCAGAACGATGAGCCCGGGTTCGTGTTCAAGGCGCCGTCATCCGGAGCATAAACACTTTCGACAGTCTTCTCTTCCTGTGCCGCGCAACCTGCAATGGCCGCAAGAATAAATAGCAGGGCAAAAGAACTTTTAACCAGCCTGGTCATCGAATTTGTCAAAATAATTATTCAGCGCAGGCGAGAATGACCTATCGCGAGAAAAACTGAATGGTATCAGAATCCCAGGTCGGGTTGTGACGTTACACTTAGCCTCGTAGTCAACTTTCATGCATCGGCAACTTTTACCAGACAAAACGGGAAGCGTAGCTGCGAAGCTCGACCGCGAGGAAGTTTGACGCCCTTGCGCCGCACTGTCTCCCATTTGCGGTGGTGGATTGCGGCAGCATTGTTTGCCTCTACCATCATTAATTATCTCGATCGCCAAACCCTTTCTCTGCTGGCGCCATTTCTTAAAATTCAGTATCACTGGAGCAACACAGACTACGCATATATCGTGATCGCATTCCGGGTCGCATATGCGATCGGGCAAACCACGCTCGGCCGGCTCATGGACAAACTGGGCACCCGTCGCGGCCTGACCTTGACCGTCGCCTGGTATTCCCTGGTTTCCATAGTGACGCCAATCGCAACCACGCTTTTCAGCTTTGCCGCATTCCGCTTTTTGCTGGGCCTCGGCGAATCTCCGAACTGGCCGGCGGCGACTAAAGCCGTGGCCGAATGGTTTCCCAGGCAACAGCGGGCATTGGCAACGGCGTTCTTCGACAGCGGATCTTCGGTGGGCGGAGCGATCGCGCCTTTCATTGTGTTGCCGATTTATTTTCACTGGGGTTGGCGGCCTGCTATCGCCATCCCCGGGTTGCTCGGCTTTCTATGGATTCTGGTGTGGCGCAAGGTTTACTATCCGCCGGAAGATCACCCTCTCGTCTCAGACGATGAGCGCAACATGCTTGCGCAGGATAAGCGCGATTTGGCAAACAACAGCGGTTCGCGTCCGCGCTGGCGCGATCTGCTCAAATTTCCTCAGACCTGGGGAACTATCGTGGCGCGTTCGTTCACCGATCCAGTCTGGTACTTCGTCACCGACTGGTTTCCAATTTACCTCGTGGCCAAGGGCATTGACCTGAGAAGCGGCATCGTCGCGGTGTGGGTTCCATTTTTAGCCGCTGACCTGGGAAACTTTGCCGGCGGCATCTCGTCGGGATGGCTGATCAGCCGCGGCTGGCCGCTGGGCTGGGCTAGAAAAGCAGTGGTGATATTCGGAGGCATCGGTGTGATGCTGTTGATTCCCACCATTTTTACCACCAGCCTATTTTTTATCACTCTGCTGTTTGCGCTGGCGACATTTTCTTATGCGGCATTCAGCACCATTGCCAATGTGCTGCCGTCGGATTTGTTTGAGAGCACGTCGGTCGCCAGCGTGAGTGGACTGGGTGGAACAGGATCAGGCATTGGCACGATCATCGCTTTCGAGTTAATCGGCCACTATTCCGACCTGCGGCAAGGAATGACGACACACGCGTTTGATCCCATTGTGGTTGCGGCGGGATTAATTCCGTTCATTGGGATGATCCTGGTGCTTCTGCTGGTAAGGAATACAAAGGCGACGCGCGAAGGCTACGTGCGTCCTATTTAATGGAGCCCAGTTCGAACCAGCCTCATGCGGCAAACTTTTTTGCATCCGCTATCTTGATTTCCAAGCCCAACCCGGGCCGGGACAGGTCGGGCGACATCACGCCATTAACCGGTTCGCAGAATCCATCAAAAAACATTCGCTCGATGCGCGCATGATCGTGGAAGAACTCCATGTGGATGGCGCGCGGGACTGAGCAACACACATGCAAGTGGGCGCTGGGTCCGCAATGAGAAGACAGCGGAAAGTTCTTGGCCCAGCACAGAGAGGCGGCATCCAGAAAGCCGGTGATCCCCGCGCAGCGAGTCGCGTCCGCCTGCAGCACGTCTACCGCGCCAGCCGAAAGCATGCGATCAAAGTACCAGCTGGTATAGCCATATTCGCCGGCGGCGATGTCCATTCCCGACGGCGCGCGAGATCGGATCTGATGCAAACCTGTAAGGTTGTCCGAACTGACCGGCTCCTCAAACCACTCGACACCCAAGGCACGAAATTCGTTTGCCAATTCCAGAGCCTGCTTTACGGTGTAGGCGCCATTAGCGTCTACAAAGATTTTCACTTCATCGCCCACAGCGTCCCGGGCGATCTTAACTCGATGAGGATCACGATGAGGTTGCGATCCCACTTTCATCTTCACCATGGAAAAGCCATCGCGCGCCCAGCCGCCTAGTTGCTCGGTAAGTTGCTCGTCGGAATAGGAAGTGAAACCACCACTGCCATAAACGGGAATGCCCTGTCGAACGCTGCCTAACAACTGAACCAATGGCACGCTGAGAAGGCGCGCCCGGAGATCCCAAAGCGCGATGTCGATTGCAGAAATCGCCATGGTGCAGATTCCTGTCCCACCCAGATTGCGGACTGCATGCCACAATCTTTGAACAATCGAGCCATGATCGAAGGCGTCTTTGCCCTTCACTTCGTTCCGCAACAAGTCGTCAATCACCTTTCCTATGGCTGCGTCCGCATAGGTGTAGCCGAATGCGCTCTGGTGGCCGGACCACAGTCGCGCAACTACCATGGTTGTTTTATTCCAGAAAAAAGTTCCGTCGGCCTCGGGCGCGTCGGTGGGAACGGTGTAAACCTCAACTGCAAATCTGGTAATTTTGGCTTCCATCTAAGTTCGTAGTCTCTCAACCGCCCCTTCTAAAAGTCGGTTAACACTTCCACTCCACGTGTGGTCACAGCCACTACATCGCAGTGACGCATGCCGCCGTAACCCTCGAAGTAAATCGCCGGTTCAATATTGAACGTCATCCCTTCTGTCAGGACATCGGGGGATTGAGGATGAATTCTCGGTATGCCATTGTGATTGGCGGCGGCGAAGCCCACCCCATGCCCGGCGGCATGTTTGAACTGAGCGCCGTAGCCGTGACGGTCTAATACTTCCCGTGCAGCACGATCGACATCTCTGGCACTGATGCCGGGAGTAATCACCGATAATGCCGCCTGGCGCGCCTCCATGATGGCGCCATGCATTTGTTCCTGCCTCGGGTCGCGAGTTCCGGCGGTATAGGTACGCGTGATATCGGTCCAGAAGCCATCGCCGCAAGAGTTGCAGTGCGTCATGACAAGATCACCGGCGTTCACGGTTCGTTGCCGAGTGCGAGCGTACGCTGCAGCGGCAGTAGCCGAATTCGGCCCGGACATGCAGAAGAAAAAACCATAGCTGCGATGCACTTCCGCGGCCAGCGGCGTGCGCTCGAAAGCTGACTGAAATGCGGAAGCGATCTCCGGCTCACTTCTACCAGCACGCACCTGGTGCTTCCCGCAGTCAAAGGCCGCCTCAGCAATCCTGGAAGCCGAGCGAATTTTGGCAAGTTCGTGCGGGGTCTTGATGGCTTTGAGACGCTCGAAATCATCGGTCGCCGCAACCATCGTCAGCCCTGGAACATTTTGCCGCAGTATTTCGCCCAGTCCTGCGCCGAAAAAATTCATCACCGCATAACTCGATGCTTGAACGAATTGCCCGAGTTCCATTCCGACTCGGGCCGCACTCAAACCCAACTTTTTAACTGCTTGTATGAGAGGGCCATGGATCGCTTTTTGCGCGTCCGTGATCGCGCTCAGAGAAGCAGGCCGATAAGTGGTGCGCTCTGCCGCTGAACTTTGCTTTGCCAGCTCTGTCTCATCCTCAGGCACAATCAGGTGCACCTCACCTGCCGACGTAAAGACAGCAACGCTGGTTGCCATCACCGGCCAGTATCCAGTAAGCAGCAAAACCTGGCTGGGAAGCGCGCATAGGAAAGCGTCGAGTCCGGAAACGTGCAACGCATCAACTATCCGGGCGTGACGTTCGGGATCGCGGGCGGAAGACATAGGCCAGCTTTGTAGATTCGCTAGGCACTTGAGGGGATGCCCACGGCGAGGGAAAGAGCCAGCCTCAAAGCTCCATCTGATCATGCTCTTCCTGCAATGAAAGGGGCTGGAATTGATCCACTACGATGGCAATTCCGAGCAGAAGCGCGGGCAGATACATCACCCGCACGCTCCACCTGGAATAAGAGAGAGAGCCTGCCACAGCCGCAATGAAATATGTAAACCAGATGAAAAAAACGAATATCGCTTCCTGCGTGTGTTGCTTTCGCATAATGCGAAGCCGTGCCTCACTCTGCTTATCAGCGCGAATCAGATCAATGGAGCGGAAAAGCGCATGCGAAATAAGCTGGGATAATTTGTTCAGCATCCCGGTTACGAATGTGGTATGCACGGTGAGAGGTCCAATTCTCGTGAGCGTCGCAGTCTGGATGCCCATAGCGGTTGCAAGCAGGATGAGGAGCAAACAAATGTCCGTTGGCGATTTTGCCGTGCCGGACGAAGTGTTGAAGACGACTATGAATCCGAGTACAAGGGCCAGTTCTACCGCAATCGCGATCGATGCGATGCTGCGCACATGGCGTCGGGCGCCAACTTCGATCAGCGCTCTGCCGCCGACAGAGCCCAACACAAAAGCTCCCAGGATGCTCAGCGCAATAATTGCCGCGACGTGCTGCCCTGTTACCAGATCATGACCGAGATGCACGGTGGTTCCGGTCATATTGGCAGTGAACAGGTGATAAACGGCGATATAGCCGACGATGTCGACGAAGCCGGCGACAAATGTCAGCAGCAAGGCCATTGCTATCTTCGCGTTGTTGTGAACCAGTGACCGATTTGCTGCCATAGGCAAGTTGGATGGCAGCAGGCGCTTTAACGTGCGGAAGAGTTCCGCCGTTTGACAGCACTCTAGCCTGGTTTTTGCTACTCTGGGGATTCGCTCTTACGTCGATGAGGTGATTATGTCAGGAGGAAGCCGCTTGCTTTTGTTGGTTCTCTTCTCTTTTCTGTTTATCGTTGCCGTTTTCGCGGATGACGTTTCCGCTTCATCTTCGGGCATCTCGGGACCCCCGGCCGCCGAGAAAAAACCTACGGAGGAAAACTTTTACGGTCACGAAATCACCGATTCTTATCGATGGCTGGAAGATGCGAAGAGCCCGGAGACCCGCAAGTGGGTCAACGAAGAACTGGCTTACACGCGCAGTATCCTGGATCCTCTTCCCGAAAGAAGCGAGTTGCATTCCCGCTTGGAGAAATTGCTATCGATCGGAACGATCTCCGCTCCTCAGATTGGCGGCGAATACTACTTTTATACAAAACGCGAGGGCACTCAAAACCAGCCGGTTCTGCTGGTCCGCGAAGGTTTGGAGGGGAAAGATCGCCCCCTGGTGGATGTGAATGCGCTGGCGCCGGATGGGACCATCGCCCTTGATTGGTGGGCGCCATCGGAAGACGGGAAATACGTCGCCTACGGAACCTCGCCCAGCGGTTCTGAAATCAGCACCCTGCACGTTATTGAAACTGCAACCGGCAAACTCTTGCCTGATTCAATCGAAAGAACGCGCGCCGCCAGCGTTGCGTGGAAGCTGGACGATTCGGGTTTCTATTACACCCGCTATCCCAAAAAAGGCGATGTCCCAGAAGGACAGGAAAATTACAACCGGCACGCTTTTTATCACGCCTTGGGTGCGGATGCAACTAAAGATCCGCTGATCTTTGGAGAAGGTCGCGATCCGCAGGACTGGCCCGACGTCGACATTTCAAACGACGGCCGCTGGCTGCTGATTACGGTCGAACAAGGCTGGACCAAGACAGAGCTGTATTTGCAGGACTTGAAAGCTGGCACGCCTGCGGTGCGAATCACCGAGGGCAAGAATTTTCTTTATGGCGGCCAGATCGTGGACGGGAAAATTTATATCACCACCAACGAAGACGCATCGCGTTACCGCGCTTTCGTGGCCGACGTAAATTCTCCCGCCCGCGCCAACTGGAAAGAGATCATTCCGCAAGGCGATGCCATCCTGCAAGGCGCCGCCGTGGTAAATGGCCTGTTGCTGGCCCAATACGAGCACAATGCAACCTCGCAACTGAAATTATTCGATATCGATGGCAAGCCGCTCGGAGAAGTTGACCTTCCCGCTATCGGCAGCGTCTTTGGTGTTGGCGGGAAGTGGAATCGCAAGGAAGTTTTCTTTGCTTTTCACTCATTCACCATTCCGGATTCCGTTTATCAGATCGACCTTAAGAACCGCGGGACCTCACTGTGGAGCAAAGTCGAGGCGCCGGGAATCGATCCTGCGAAGTATGAAGTCAAGCAGGTCTGGTTCAATTCTAAAGATGGGACGCGGGTGCCGATGTTCGTGTTTCACAAGAAGGGTCTCCAACTCAACGGCAAGAACCCGACGTTGCTGACTGCATACGGGGGTTTCAATATAAGCCTTACACCCAGCTTCGTGGGAGATCGTTATCTGTGGCTCGAGCACGGCGGAGTTTTTGCCGTCGCAAATCTTCGCGGCGGCGCTGAATTTGGCGAGGACTGGCATCGCGCCGGGATGCTGGACAAGAAGCAAAACGTATTCGATGATTTTGCGGCGGCGGCTGAATATTTGATCGCGCAGAAATATACCGACAAAGACCATCTCGCGATACGCGGTGGCTCGAATGGCGGACTGCTTATGGGCGCTGCACTGACTCAGCATCCCGATCTGTTCCGCGCAGTGATTTGCCAGGTACCGCTGCTGGATATGCTGCACTATCAAAACTTTCAGATCGCCAAACTGTGGATTCCGGAATATGGATCCGCGGCCGACCCTAAGCAATTCGAGTGGCTTTATGCCTACTCGCCATATCATCACGTCAAAGCGGGCGAAGAATATCCGGCGATTCTTTTTATGACCGCCGATACCGACACTCGCGTCGATCCCATGCACGCCGAGAAGATGGCAGCGCTAATGCAAGCAGAAGCCGCCAACGGTCGCAGTAAAGAGCTCCCGATTCTTCTGCGTATCGATACAAAAGCTGGACATGGCGCCGGAAAACCAATCGCCAAACAGGTCGAAGACCTGACAGACATTTATTCGTTTCTGTTTTGGCAGCTGGGAATGAAGTGAATCGGAGATTTTAGATTGTAGATTTCAGATTGGCCCCATGCTCATGAAATCTTGCAATCCTCAATCTGAAATCTGCAATCTGCAATCTGTCCACATCTGCAATCGCCTATGCCTGAACTTCCCGAAGTCGAAACGGTTGCGCGCGGCCTGGACCAACGGATCGCCGGGGACACTATCGAGTTGGTGTGGTTAGGATCGAAACCGGAGCCGCTCAAATCGCCAGCGGCTGAAATTGAAGCTGCTCTGCAGTCACGAACCATTAGTCGCGTCCGCCGAGTTGGGAAGCACATCGTTTTTGATCTGGAGGCCACCGCCAAACACAAGCGTCATTCTTCAACGATAGCGAGCCAATGGATCGTGCATCTCGGCATGACTGGGAGCCTGCGGGTTAGTGCTCCTGAACAGGAAATTGAAAAACACACCCATGCGATTTTGAAACTGAGTTCCGGGCGCGAATTGCGTTTCATCGACCCCCGCCGCTTTGGACGACTCAGCGTAATCGAGAAGTTTGAGGCTCCCGGCCTGGAACCATTGCAGATTTCGTGTGAGGATTTCGCTGCGCTTTTTCGCGGTCGCAAGACTCCTATCAAGAGCGCCCTGCTGAACCAGAAATTGTTGAGTGGAGTGGGGAATATTTATGCGGATGAAGCGCTATTTCGCGCCGGCATTCGACCGCGCCGACGCGCCGGGTCCCTTAATCGCGACGAATTAAAAAGACTACATGCGGCCCTCACAAAAGTTCTGAAAGAGGCTATCCGGCTTGGCGGCTCCAGCATTTCAGACTATGTCGATGCCGACGGCGAAGAGGGTTTTTTTCAACTGAAGCACCGGGTTTATGGACGCGAAGGCAAGCCGTGCCTGGTTTGTAAGACTCCGATAAAACGGATCGTGATAGCGGGACGAAGCAGTCACTATTGCCCGCATTGCCAGAAATAACTTCTACGACGGCTTGACAGTTCCTTGATCCACGACATAAATGCGTCCCGGACCCGCCGCCTGAATTTTATCCTGCTCGAAACGTTCCTTAATTTTGCGGCGCAATTCTCGGCTCACGGCATACTGCTTGGTGGGCCGGGTCTTTATCAGCATCAGGTATTCCGCTTCGCCATTCCCCACGCGGTCGATGCCCGGAACCTGAATATCGCTGACGATATCCGACGCGAACGCAGGATCGTGCCGGACCTGCTCACCAATGTCCTGCAGAAGCGTGATGATTTTGTCGCTGGGCTCGCTATAAGCAACGGCAATGCGCAATGCAATTTGCGCCCAATCGCGGGTGGTGTTTGAAACAATTTGCACCGCGCTGTTGGGAACCAGATGAAGTGTCCCATCTTCATCACGAAGTACGGTCATGCGCAGACTCATTTTTTCTACCGTTCCCTTGACTCCAGCTATGCGGACCGTATCGCCGATGTCGTACTGGTTCTCCAGCAGAATAAAAAATCCGTTAATGAAATCGTGCACCAGGGTCTGCGCGCCGAAGCCGATTGCCAGGCCGGCAATGCCTGCGCTGGCCAGCATCGGGCCTAGATTCAATCCCAGCAAGGAAAGAATTTCCAGCGCCGCGACAAATAGGATTACAAACAGCCCCACGCTGGTGATCACGCTGGTGATGGTCCTGAACTGCTGGACGCTCACACCCGGCGGCAACTTCCGAACGTGCATTTCCGCGCTTTTGCGGGCAATCGTGCGGAGCACGCGGATCAATATATAACTCGCGATCAGCACCAGCACGATTTTCGGCAGGTCATGACGGAGGAAGTTCATGGTGTCTTCACGCCAATCGCGCAACAATGCGGGAAGGTTGATGCTGACGGGAGCAAGAGGCTTTTGCAGGATGGCTAACAGAGGCATTTCAGGGCTCGATTATAGCAATCGTCCGACAGAGGCTCTGCCGCGCGAGACCTTATAATTCAACTAACGCGAAGTTATTGAGGTCCATCTTGCGTAAAACGATTGGCTGCATTTGTTTGCTGGTGGTGTTCTCTGCCCCGCTGCAACTTTCATCGCAACAACAACCGCCGGTTCCTCCGCGGCTGGATCTGCCTCAGCAGGATGAATCGGGGCCTTCTATACCTCCAAATATTCAGAAGGAAATGCAAAAAAAGGCCAACGAGCAGCGGCAGGCGGAGCTTAAACGTGATGCTGACAAGTTGCTCAAGCTCTCTACCGAGCTAAAAGAATACGTCGACAAGAGCAACCAAAATATTCTTTCGCTCGATGTAATCAAGAAAGCCGACGAAATTGAAAAACTTGCGCATAACGTGAAGGTGAAGATGCGCGGCAACAACTAAGCGCGATTCAGCGACAGCGTGCGCTTTATGTTTCTCATGACTTGCTTTACACTGTTGCAACTGGGTTTCATCTTGGAAGGAGTATTTCGTGCCCTTACCGCAAACTGAAGCACCTGGCCATCTGCAGGCTGCGCTGTCTTCCCGCGGTCTTCGTCTTACCCATCAGCGACGGACGATCCTCAGCATCGTTGAAACCGCAAAGCAGCACCTGGACGCGTCGCAGATTTTGCGCCATGCCCGCAAAATCGATCCGGGCATTGATCGGGTTACGGTTTATCGCACGCTAAAGCTCTTGAAGCGACATGGCTTGGTCGACGAGCTGGACCTAATGCACATGCAAGGCGAAAAGCATTTCTATGAGCGCCGGCCACAACGGGATCACATTCACATGGCATGCCTGCGCTGCGGCAAGATCGCCGAATTTGAGAGCGACCTTTTCGATCGCCTTAAAGGACAGATCCAGCGGGAATGCCAGTTCCACATTCTCGTGAGCCGGCTTGAAATCGGCGGTTATTGTGCCGAGTGCCGTTCTTCCAACTGATCATTTTCTTGGTCGTTGCATCTGATTGCAATCTGGCTGAAACAAAATCTTCCTTCCCTGCGTTGACCCTTGCTAGTTCCTAACCGTAGGATTGTTCTTCAACATGCAACTCAGTTGCAGCTTATAAATGCAACGGGTTGCAACTTCAACATGCAACTGATTTGCACGTAGCGAGACATACCAATGAAAATGCTGGTCTCGGTGACAGTTTTTCTCTTAGTTTGCGGAGCGCAAGTTTCCCGCGCACAAGAGAGTCCCTATATCGTGACTTACGATCACTACTTGGAAGAGCCGGGCAACCTCGAGGTTGAGTATTTTTCAACCTTCGGAACACAGCGCGGCGGAAACCCTTTTCTTGCTGACTGGGTCGAGTTTGAATACGGCGTGAAGGCCTGGTGGACCACCGAATTTTATCTGGATGGGCAAAGTACATTTGGCGACAGCACGGTGTTTACCGGCTTTCGCTGGGAAAACCGATTCCGTTTGCTGCAACAGGAACACTTCGTCAATCCCGTGCTTTACATCGAGTACGAGCAGATCAACGAAGCTGACAAGGTGATTAAGGAAGTTGAAGGCCACGACGTGGAATCCGATAACGCTGTGCCGAATGCTATCGCCCGTCAGGAATTGGACCACGAACTCGAGTTCAAGCTGCTGTTGTCGAAGACATTCAGTAATGGATGGAACGTTGCGGTGAATCCGCTGGCCACGAAGAACCTGTCGCCCAGCGATCCTTGGGAATTTGGATATGCAGTCGGGGCCAGCCGCCCCCTGGCTCTGAATGCCTCGGCCAACGCCTGCAATTTTTGCCGCGAGAATTTTATCGCTGGAGCAGAACTCTACGGTGGCCTGGGCGACGCCCAAAGTTTCGGATTGCATGAAACCTCGCACTACCTTGCCCCGGTAGCCGCCTGGAATCTTCCATCCGGTTGGACAGTCCGGCTTTCGCCCGGCTTCGGGTTGAACAGCAACAGCCATCAGTTGCTCTTGCGCTGGGGATTGTCATACGAGTTCGACGGATTCGGCGATAGAGTCAGACGGCTCTTGGCGGGGCAATGAAGATGAAGAAAATCGTGTGGCTTCGTGTGATCGTGTGCGCAGTTTGCGTCACAAGTGTCATTGTGACTTATGGCGCCCTCGCGCAAGACAGAGCCGAACATCCCACCGCGCATGAACGATTCGACTACGCGGAACTTGCGAAAGCTCCGAAGAAAGCCCGTGCGCGCCGGAATCCGCAAGAGGGTAATCCGGAGTCTGTGTTCGTCGGCAAGAAGCTCTTCGGACAGCACTGTGCTGAGTGTCACGAGCCTGACGCGGAAGGCGGTAAAAAAGCGCCCAGCCTTCGGTCGAATGAAGTGCAGGATGCGACGCCTGGCGCACTGTTCTGGATACTCACCAACGGAGTAGTTCGCCGCGGAATGCCGGTGTGGTCAAAGCTTCCGGAACCGCAACGCTGGGCTATTGTGACGTACGTTAAATCTCTGAAGGCCACGGCGCCCGCCGAGCGCGTCGACGGGGCGACAACCAAATGAAGCAGCCTTGCCTCTGAGTGGAGGCTGTTAGTCCGCGGCGACTGGTGCCTCCTGCCGCCGCACCTCTGCGCCAATCCGCATTCCGTAGAATGAACGATAGACGAAGAAGAACGAGATCAAGAAAAAGACCAGCGCCAACACGCGCGTCAACCCCGGATTCTTTGACGATAGCGATACAGCCAATTCCACCGCCAAAAGCCCGAATAGTGTTGTGAACTTGATCACCGGGTTCATGGCGACCGACGATGTATCTTTAAACGGATCGCCCACGGTGTCGCCGACCACGGTTGCGTCGTGCAGTGGAGTTCCCTTCTGCTTGAGATCGACTTCTACAATCTTCTTGGCGTTGTCCCATGCGCCGCCGGCATTAGCCATGAAGATCGCCTGATACAGGCCGAATATCGCGATCGAGATCAGGTATCCGATGAAATAAAAGGGTTCGACGAACGCGAAAGCGAGGGTCGCAAAAAAGACCGCCAGGAAGATGTTGAGCATGCCTTTCTGCGCGTACTGGGTGCAAATCTGCACCACCTTCTTGCTATCGGCGACCGAAGCCTTCTCAACGCCATCGAGCCTGATGTTGGCCTTAATAAATTCGACGGCACGATATGCTCCAGTGGTCACCGCCTGCGTAGATGCCCCGGTGAACCAGTAGATCATCGCTCCACCAGTGATGAGGCCAAGCACGAACGGCGCGTGCAGTAGCGACAGCTTCTGTACATTGGTGGTAAGTCCATCGGTCAGAGCCATAATGATGGAAAAAATCATCGTGGTCGCGCCAACCACAGCGGTACCGATCAGCACGGGTTTGGCGGTCGCCTTAAAAGTATTTCCCGCGCCGTCGTTGGCTTCGAGCAGATGCTTTGCGAGCTGAAAGTTGACATCAATGTTGAAGTCGCGTTTGATCTCAGCCACCGGCACGTTTTCGATCAACGAAAGCTCGTAGACTGACTGCGCGTTGTCGGTCACCGGCCCATACGAATCGACCGCAATCGTCACTGGCCCCATACCCAAAAATCCGAACGCCACCAGGCCGAACGCAAATACCGCCGGCGCCAGCATGCTGGCAGCTTCGGCAAGTCCAAAGGTGCTGACGTAATAACCGATTCCCATCAGTATGACCATGGACAAGCCCAGATAATAGCCTGAGAAATTTCCCGCGACAAAGCCCGAGAGAATTCCCAGCGATGCGCCGCCCTCCTGAGCCGAGATGACTACCTCATTCGTGTGCCGCGACTCGACCGAGGTAAACACCTTCACCAGTTCCGGAATGATTGCGCCGGCCAGCGTGCCGCAAGAGATGATTGTCGCCAGCTTCCACCACTGCGAAGAGTCATCGCCAATCATTGGGATCATCAGATAAGAGATCAAGTAGGTCAGTGCGATTGAGACCAGCGACGTAATCCAGACCAACGAAGTCAGAGGAGATTCAAAATTCATCTCGTCCTTGCCGTCGTAGCGGGCTTTGGCAATGGCGCTGTTAAGGAAGTATGCGACCGCGCTGGAGACCAGCATCATGATGCGCATTACAAAGATCCAGACCAACAGCTGTACCTGGACAGTCGGGCTCTTTACTCCGAGCAAAATGAAAGTGATCAGGGCAACGCCGGTTACGCCGTAGGTTTCGAATCCATCAGCAGACGGCCCAACCGAATCGCCGGCATTGTCGCCGGTGCAGTCGGCAATCACGCCAGGGTTTCGGGCATCGTCTTCCTTGATCTTGAAGACTATTTTCATCAAGTCGGACCCAATATCGGCAATCTTGGTAAAAATTCCTCCGGCAATTCGGAGCGCTGCGGCCCCGAGCGATTCGCCAATTGCAAAACCGATGAAGCAGGGTCCGGCATAATCGGCCGGTATGAATAAAAGGATGAACAGCATGATCAGCAACTCAACGCTGATCAGCATCATGCCGATGCTCATTCCGGCGGAAAGCGGAATGCGGTAAAGCGGGTACGGCTTGCCGCCGAGGCTGGCAAATGCAGTCCGCGAATTGGCGAAGGTATTCACCCGGATTCCGAACCATGCCACGCCATAGCTACCGGCAATTCCGATAACGCTGAAGAGCAGAATCATCGGAAGCGTGGTTGACACGGGCTTATTAGGGACGGGCGCCAGAACGCCGAAATAAAGGACGATGATCACCGCAATGAACGCCCACAGCAGCAACAGGAACTTACCCTGCGTAGTCAGATAGGTCTTGCAGGTTTCGTAAATCAGCTCGGAAATTTCGCGCATCGAGCGATGGACCGGCAGATTTTTCAGCCGCGAGTAAATGACGAGGCCGAATCCCAATCCGAAAACGCAAAATAGAAGCCCGATCAGCAGCAGATTGTGACCATTCATGCCACCCCAAAAAGTGACGCTGCGAAGGTCAGGCAATTTGAGATTGGCTTCGCCGCTCACCTGTTCCGGCTGCGCCAATGCTGCCGATACTCCAAAGGTAAGAAAAAGAAAAAGGGCTGCCGCAGATTGGGCAATGCGGTGTGTTTTAGACGCAATCCTGTGCATACCGATGCGCATGGAAATTCCTCCGATTTTGAGTACCACGATGACTACGCGTTCAGGCCATTCCGTGCGGCGGTTTTCTTATACCCAACTCAAGTATAAGAACCTTCCGCATTCCGAACACGCTTCCACCGCAAATGAAGGAGTGCTGATTTGGCCGCGTCGGACATTTCGTGTGTTCCGCCTGCAGGTGGGAACAGATAAAGCCTCCCTCGACAGACTCACACAAAACTAGCTTTTATAGCATTCCGACGGGCCCAGCGTCAATGTTCCGGTTTGCGGTCCGTCCTCTTGGATGCCGATTGCCGGAGGCGCCTTTTGGAAGCAATAGCAAATCCGCTTGGCCGCAGAGGCGCAGCAGGTTATCATTTGCAGTACACCTCTACCCGAGCGAATCCCAGAGTTCTATTTCTCCAGCATGCTGCGGGCGTGTGTGCAGACCCCCGGGGATGTAATTCACAAGCGAAATTGAGGAGCGGCACTTGAAGAGAGGCAAGACTGCGGTCGTAGTCGGCGCCCAGTGGGGAGACGAGGGCAAGGGCAAAATTGTCGACGTGCTCTCGGAAAGATTCTCCGTCGTGGCCCGCTACGCCGGCGGGCATAACGCCGGACACACCGTCATCATTAATGGCAAGCGCTTCGTGTTGCAATTGGTTCCGTGTGGAGTGCTGCGCAAAAATTGCCGGAGCGTGATCGGGAACGGTGTGGTGCTGGATCCCATCGCCTTCCTGAAAGAAGTGGCCGGTCTCAGAGATGCAGGAGTAAAAGTTGACGGACATTTGTTCGTCAGCAATCGCGCCCAGGTGATTCTTCCCTATCACCGGATGATCGAACTGGCCTCGGAGAATGCTCCGGGCCGGGTGAAAATCGGCACCACCTCCCGCGGCATCGGTCCAGCCTATGAAGATAAGGCTGGGCGGCGCGGTTTGCGCGTTATCGATTTGCTTGATCTGGACCTGCTTAAGAAACATGTGGAAAACGCCTGCCGCGAAAAGAACATGATCGCGCACGCTCTGTTCAATTCCGAACCACTCGATGCCGACAAAATGTATGAGGAATATGCCGAGGCTTCGCGCAAGTTGGCTCCATTTGTTTGCGATACCGCGGTGCTGCTCAATCGTGCGATTACAGAAGGTCACTCCGTCATGTTCGAAGGCGCGCAAGGCACCATGCTTGATATCGATCACGGGACTTATCCGTTTGTGACTTCGTCCAGCGCGATTTCAGGCGGCGCGGTGATCGGCACCGGAGTCGCGCCAACAGCGATCGATTCGGTCATTGGCGTGACCAAAGCCTACTGCACACGCGTCGGCGAAGGGCCATTTCCGACTGAGCTTTTCGACTCTGTAGGCGATGACATCCGCAAACGCGGAAACGAATTTGGCGCAGTTACCGGGCGTCCACGGCGCTGCGGGTGGCTAGACCTTCCGCTTTTGCGCTACTCAGGCATGATCAATGGGACCTCGTGGCTGGTTGTAACCAAGCTCGATGTACTTGACGAGTTGGATAAAATACCGGTCTGCGTGGGATACAAGATTAAGGGACGCAAAACCGAAGAAATTCCAGCTGAAGCCAGCGAGTGGGACAAGATCGAATGCGTTTACAAAAAGCTTCCCGCGTGGAAAGCCACGACAAAAGGCATCACCGAATTAAAAAAACTGCCACGGGCGGCACGCGAGTATCTGGACTTTATTGAGAAAGAGACCGGTGCGCGCATCGGCATGGTTTCAACCGGTCCCGGCCGAGAGGAAACAATTTTTGTTGACGACTTCCTTAGCGAACTGCAGACAATGGCAAAGGCCGGCTCTCGATCAGCAAAAGTCGCTCTGAAGTAAGAAAGGGAAAGAAGATGGTAGTTCTGGCAGTCACCTGGATGGCGAAGGTTGGGAAGGAGTCGGAAGTCGCAGATATCTTTTCGAAGCTAACCGCCGAATCTCGCAAGGAACCCGGATGCGCTATGTTTCAGGTGCATCGCCACCGCACGGAACCGCGCCGGTTTTTTATCTACGAACAATACAAAGATGACGCGGCCCTTGAATCGCATCGGGGTACGCCGCATTTCCTGCAATACGCCAAGAAAGATTTGCCGAAGCTTGCAGATCGGGTAGATGGACAGCTGTACGACCCGCTCGGCTGAACCGCAAAGTCCCTAATTTAAAAAATTCCTACTGCGCCAGTTCGTATCCCGCGAAGAAAAAACTCAGCTCGAAGCGAGCTGTATCTTCGGCATCCGAACCATGGATGGCATTATGCTCAATACTCTGCGCCCACTTCTTGCGGATCGTTCCTTCCTCAGCATTCGCCGGATTAGTGGCGCCCATGAGCTTGCGCAGGTCGGCGATGGCGTTCTCTTTTTCGAGCGCCAGGGCCACGATGGGGCCGCTGGACATGAAATCCGTGAGCGAAGTAAAAAAGCCTTTGTTGGCGTGGACCGCGTAGAACTGCTCCGCCTGGTGCTTCGAGATTTCCAGCATCTTGATCGCCAGGATGCGAAAGTGGTTTTTTTCGAATTGCTCAATAATGTCGCCGATTGCGTTTCTGCGCACGGCATCAGGCTTAACGATGGTGAGAGTGCGTTGCAAGGTTTTCATAATTTTTTGTTCGTCTTTAATTTGTCGTCGGTTTGTCAGCGTCTTTTCTCTGCGTGCTCCGAAGGTTTTCTCCGCGCTCTCTGCGGTCAAAAACTTTTAACCGCTGAGACCACAAAGAAAACGGAGAGATCGCTGAGAAATGCTGCCAATTTACGCAGTAGCTTTCACTCCCATGGCCGCGGCCACGGTTTCGCCGATGTCGGCGGGCGATTTGCACATGCGAATTCCTGCCGCTTCCATGGCCTTAATTTTTTCCGACGCGGTTCCATGGCCACCGGAGATAATCGCCCCCGCATGCCCCATGCGGCGCCCGGGGGGCGCGGTCTCTCCGGCAATAAAACCAATCACCGGCTTTTTCGTTCGTGCTTTCACGAATTCCGCCGCCGCCTCTTCCGCATTGCCGCCAATTTCGCCGATCATCACTACCGCTTCGGTCTGCGAATCGCGGTTGAATAAGTCGAGCGCATCGGTAAAATTCGTTCCGATAATCGGATCGCCGCCAATTCCAATAGCAGTAGACTGTCCAATGCCGCGGGAGGTCAGCTGATAAACGGCTTCGTAGGTCAGGGTGCCGGAGCGCGAAACAATTCCTACCGGGCCTTCCAGGTGAATGCGCGCCGGCATAATCCCGATTTTGCATTTGCCCGGCGAAATAATTCCCGGACAGTTCGGTCCAATCAGACGGGCTCGGCGGGTCTGCAGAAATTCCCAGGCGCGGACCATATCAAGAACTGGAATACCTTCGGTGATGCAAATAATCAGTTCGATCTCAGCGTCGGCCGCTTCCATAATCGCATCGGCCGCAAAAGGCGGCGGAACAAAGATGACTGAAGTATCGGCCCCGGTTTTATCAACCGCCTCTTGCACACTATTAAAGACGGGGAAACCTTCGTGCGTCGTCCCGCCCTTGCCGGGGGTGACTCCGCCCACGATCTTCGTTCCGTATTCCGCGCATGCCTTGGCGTGAAAAGTTCCTTCGCGACCGGTCAGGCCTTGAACGATTACGCGCGTCGATTTATCTACGAGAATGCTCATCTGTCTCGAAACCTCGGGCCAATCCGAACCGCTGTAAAACCGCTCTGTGGTGTTTCCTCCGTGAAACTCTGTGCTCTCTGTGGTGAGCTCCTGTTTGTGGCTAATAAACCCTTAACCGCAGAGTACACAAAGTTTCACAGAGGAACTTCCACAGAGGAAATCCTATGCGGCGCGGGCTGCTGCCACCACTTTTTCGGCCGCGTCTTTCATCGTCTCCGCCACAATAAAGTTGAGGCCTGATTCTTTCAGGATTTCCCTTCCCTGCTCCACGTTCGTCCCTTCGAGCCGCAGTACTACGGGAAGCTGGATACGAGTCTTGTTCGCAGCCTCGACCACGCCGCGAGCCAGAGTATCTACGCGAAGAATGCCACCGAAAATATTTATCAGCACTGCTTTGACATTTTTGTCGCTCAGTAGAATTTCAAATGCGTGCGTCACCTGCTCGGCGTTAGCGCCACCGCCGACGTCTAGAAAATTCGCCGGCATTCCGCCAGCGTACTTAATGATGTCCATCGTCGCCATCGCCAGGCCAGCGCCGTTCACCATGCAGCCGACGTTTCCATCAAGTTTGATGTAATTCAGGCTGTACTTTGAGGCCTCAACTTCAAGCGGATCTTCTTCGGTCACGTCGCGCAACTCTTTCAGCTCGGGATGCCGGAACAGCGCGTTGTCATCGAAATTCATTTTTGCATCCAGCGCAAACAAGCGGCCATCCGCACACGTAATGAAAGGATTGATTTCCATCAGCGAAGAGTCGGTTTCCTGAAAGGCTTTGTAAAGCCCTGACATGAACTTTACTGCCTGATTAATCTGCTCAGGTTTCAGCCCTAGCTTGAACGCCAGCTTGCGCGCTTGAAACGCCTCCAGCCCCATACCCGGCGTGATGTATTCCTTGAGAATGGCGTCGGGATTCTCTTCCGCGACCTGTTCGATCTCCATGCCGCCCGACTTCGATGCCATGAATACCGGCTTGGCTTCGGCGCGATCGATCACGATCCCGAGATACAACTCCTTTTCGATGGGCAGAGTTTCTTCAATCAACAACCGGTTGACAATTCGTCCTTCAGTGCCGGTCTGATGCGTGATCAGCGTCATGCCCAACATCTTTGCCGCGAGGTCAGCAGCCTCTTCGACCGACTTAGCAATCTTGACGCCGCCGCCTTTGCCGCGGCCCCCGGCATGAATCTGGGCTTTCACCACGACGCCGCTGGCGCCCGCATCGAATAGCGCTTTCGCGGCTCTTTCAGCCTCATCGCGGCTTTCCACCATCTCGCCCCGAGGAACGGCGACACCGTATTTTTTGAGGATTGCTTTGGCTTGATACTCGTGAATTTTCATTCTGCTTCCCGAATCAGGCGGGCACGCTTGCGGCTAAAAACTTGCAGGCAGCAAACCCTTGATTCTATAGAAGAGCCGCTCATCGGTAAAGCGGAGGCGGTGATTGATGGTCAGGCAACTGAGAAGAGTCGGCGCGCCCGCCAACATTACTGACCGTTACCATATTATGAAATACTTTCTCGCATGTTCCTCTCCGAAAAAGCTAACACTCGCGCTATTCTGTTTTTTTTAAGCATGTTGCTGACTGCCCCCGCGATTGTTTGCCATGCTCAATCCTCGCAGGCTACTTCTTTTTCGCCCCAAAAGATAATCATTGATACCGATATCGGTGACGACGTGGATGATGCTTTTGCAGTCGCGCTGGCGCTTCGCAGTCCGGAACTGCAGATCCTCGGCGTGTCGACAAACTTCGGGGACACCGAGACTCGGGCAAAGTTGCTTGATCGCTTGCTCGGCGAAGCCGGGCGATCCAATATTCCCGTCGCGGTTGGAATTCCTACAAGCACGAACAACTTTACGCAGCGACGCTATGCCGAAGGTGGTGATTTCGCGCGCGCGTCGCACCCGCGAGCAGTCGATTTTATTCTCGATCAAATTCGCCGCTATCCCGGCGAGATCACGCTAGTCGCCATTGGACCACTGGTGAACGTGGGCGCGCTAATTGATAAAGATGCAGTGACATTCCGCAAACTCCGGCGCGTGGTGCTCATGGGCGGATCAGTTGAGCGCGGCTACGGAGATCTCGGATACGCAAAGCCGCACGGGCCGGACGCAGAATGGAACATCAAGAACGACATTCCTTCGGCGCAAAAACTTTTCGCCTCAGGCGTGTCGATTTTTATGATGCCACTTGATTCAACTCAGTTGAAACTGGACGAAGTCAAGCGAGCTGCCATATTTCAGGCTGGCACACCCATCACTGACGCGTTGACCCTCCTCTATCATGAATGGGGACAGGAGACACCAACTCTGTTCGATCCCATGACGCTGGCATTCATCCTCGACCCGCAGCTTTGCCCGGTGAAACCGATGCACATTGTCGTGGACGAAAAAGGATTCACTCGGGAGGAGCCCGGAACTCCGAATGCGCAAGTCTGCATGGATTCCAATCCAGACGCGTTCTTCCACTTCTACATTCCGCGCGTGATTGGAAATTAAGATGGAGGTACACGCGCCCTCGCCGATACCTCCACAGAACTGTGAAGCAATCGTACGGGCGAGGGCGCCCGTATCTCCAGATGCTCAGTTGGGCAACATTGCTGCGCCGTTAATTTTGAACGATCCTGAAACACCCGCCGCCTTCGGCAAACCTGTTCGACTTACCGGCTGGCCGTCTCCCGCCCAGACCTGAACTGTCCCAGGCGCGATTCTTCGTGCTCCGGCTTCGTCGACGAAACTGAGATTGCGATTTGGAATCGTGATCTGTACTTTCTGAGTCTCTCCGGCTTCAAGGTGTACACGCTTAAACCCAGCGAGCGCCCGAAGTGGTACACCCTTCGCATTCGGATGCGTCAAATAAATCTCAACTACCTCGTCGCTGGCCATTGCGCCCGCGTTCTTCACATCCACACTTGCGACCACGTCATCCTTCGCTCCGACTGAGTTCTTGTCGAAGCTCAAATTGCCGTAGTCAAAATTCGTGTAGCTCAAGCCATACCCAAATGGATAGAGCGGCTCACGAGTGAAATAGCGATAGGTTCGACCCCTCATGTTGTAGTCATCGAACGCGGGAATTTGATCCACGGATTTATAGAAAGTAAGTGGCAGCTTTCCGCTGGGCGAAAAATCTCCAGCCAATGCTTCGGCGACGGCCGTTCCGCCCTCTTCGCCTGGATACCAGGCCTCGAGAATCGCGGGCACGTGCTGATCGGCCCAGTTCACGGCGAGCGCGCTGCCATTCATCAAGACCAAAACGACCGGCTTGCCGCTCGCAGCCAGGCTTTGGAGCAATTGTTCCTGCGCGCCAGGAAGATCAAGGCTAGTGCGATCTCCGCCCGAGAAGCCCTCAATATGAATGGGCATCTCTTCGCCTTCCAACTCGCCCGCCAAGCCGAGTACGGTGACGATCACGTCCGCCTTACTCGCGATATCTGCAAAGTCGTTGGCCTCACCCGGTCGGTGCCAGACCAGCTTTGCCACGCCCGCGGTATCCTCCTGCGAACACTCGATTTTCACCGAGTAGGGATGTCCGGCCTCGAGGCGCAAGTTTTGCAACCGGGTTTTGCTGGTATCGCTGTACCATGATTCGCCGACCAGCTTGCCATCGAGCCAGAAATGAAACGCATCGGTCCCGGTGAATCCGATTTCATAATCGCCGGTTGTCGGCACCGTCAGAGTCCCCGTCCAACGCACCGAAAAGTTTTCTGTGATCTCCGCCCCCGCTCCGCTGCGCCAGTTAAAGTCAATTGCCGGATCGGTGCGCGTGATTACCGGCTCACCTTGCAGAGCAGTTCCCTTGAAATATTCCGCGCTCAGCCCTGACTGACCAGATTTATCCTTCAAATCCTCGGATGGAATCGGCTCCAGTGGTGGGCCAGTCAGTGAAGATCCGGCCGCGTAGAGAACCGTAGAGTCAGCGAATCTTGTTCGAATTCCATCCAAAATCGTGACCGGCTTCGACGGCGTGCCATTGTAGTTTCCCAACAACGGATCGACGCTGTCAGCGTTCGGCCCCATAACAGCGATGGTCTTGTATTTCGCGCCCAGGGGCAGCAGGTGATCAGAGTTTTTCAGCAGCACCAGGGTTTCCCGAGCCGCTTTAAGCGCGAGCTGGCGATGTGGCTCAGTATCGTTTTCGGCAATGGTGATCTTTGAATAAGGCACCGATGCCGGCGGATCGAACATCCCTAGCTTCATGCGTGCAGTAAATAATCGCCTCACTGATCGGTCGACGTCGGCCTGCGGAAGCAGACCTTCCTGCACTGCTTTCAACAGCGCATCACGTTCTATAGCAATGTGCTCCTGCGGCCAAGCGCAGATAATGTCCATTCCGGCTTTGACTGCATCGGCCATTCCCTGCTCCATCGTCTTGGCATAGTGGTGGCCCTGCGATATGTCGCTGGCCGCGCCGCAATCGGAAACTACGTATCCGGAAAAATGCCAGTCGTCGCGAAGATGTTCCTGCAACAGTATTGGCTGGGCGCATGCCGGTTTTCCGTCGATCGCGTTGTAAGCGCACATCACCGATCCGGCACCCGCGGTCACCGTGGCGCGAAATGCCGGCAAGTACGTATCTTCCAAATCGTGAGCTGAAACTTTTACATCTACCGTGTGGCGCGTCGGCTCGGGCCCGCTGTGTACCGCGAAATGCTTAGGAGTAGCAAGCGCCTTGAGATATCTCGAATCGTCGCCCTGCAATCCAGTGACATAGGCGACTCCCATTTGCGCCGTAAGAAATGGATCTTCACCGTAGGTTTCCTGGCCGCGTCCCCAACGCGGATCACGAAAAATATTGATATTCGGTGACCAAACCGTCAGCCCGTGAAACCAGTCGCTGTAGCCTTTCTCCTTGACGCGTTCGGCGTACTTGGCGCGAAACTCGGTGGCAATAACGCCGGCTTCCTGGTGCAGCAGGTCAGGATCAAACGTTGCCGCCAGCCCAATTGCCTGCGGAAACACCGTTGCATACCCTTCCCGCGCTGCACCGTGCAATCCTTCGCTCCACCAGTTGTATTCGGGGATGCCAAGGCGCGGAATCGCAGCTGCCGTGTGTACCATTTGTGAAACCTTCTCTACGAGCGTCATGCGAGAGACCAGGTCATCCACCCTCTTCTCGATCGGCAAATTTGGATTGTGGAAGGGCGCATTCGCTACGTCTGCACTGGCCTGCTCTGGATCGCTTGCGCTTGGGTTCTGCGCAAATAAGGCACTTGTGAAATTCAGAATCGAGAGAAGAACAAAAACAGAAAAAGTACTCTTCACGGGCAAGCTCCTCACGGTTAATTTTCCTTCAGAACTGCATTTGGCAATTGAGAAAAACATACTTTAAAGAACATCCCGTCAGTTAACCGTACAAATAAGGTAAGTGCGGTATCGCTTCTACTTAGCGCACCAATTTAGCCTAAATCTCCCGATTGACCAACATTTGCGCTTGCGAGGTACCGCAATGAACTTCAAACCGATATGTTGTGCGCTGCTTTTAATAGGAACTGCAGGTATTGTTGCCGCCCAGGACAACTCGAATTCCGAAAACGAAAATCCATCCTTTGAATCGCCAGGTATTCAGATGATTGCGGAGACCACGCAAGCCGTTAATTATCGAAAGGGCGCTACCACTGCAGTCGACTTCAAAGGTACCAGCCTGATGCCAGAGTTCACTGGCAAGGCGAAGATCATCAACAAGCGAGCGCTTACCGATATCCATGTTGACGTCGAGCATTTGCAGCCGGCCAAGTCGCTGGATCTTGCTTATCTGACTTACGTTTTATGGGCCATCAGTCCTGAAGGTCAGGCCAAAAACATAGGTGAGCTTGTCCCCCACGATGGAAAAGCGTCTCTGCACACTACAACTGATTTGCAGGCGTTTGCATTGGTGATCACGGCTGAGCCAGATTTTGCTGTGAGTCATCCTAGCGAAATGATCGTGGGCGAAAATACTCTTCGTTCGACGACTCAGGGCCAACCCGAAGCAGTGGACGTTCATTATCAGGCTTTTCGCAGGGCGGCTTATGTTTCACAGGTCAATCCGGTACAAAATTCAGTTTACGGAGAAGACAAGAAGGCACCGCTGGACCTGTTGGAAGCGCGCAACGCAGTGCGCATCGCTCGCGACGCGCACGCAGAGCAGTATGCTCCAGAAATGTTAGACAAAGCTGAGAAGCTTCTCGACCAAGCTGAAGATTATTATCGTCGCAAGCAAGGCAGCAAGCCTATCGCGACCGTAGCCCGTGAAGCAGTCCAAACCGCCGAAGAAGCACGCGTAAACTCGGTCCGCTCCGAAGAACAGGCGCGAATTGAACGGCAGCGCAGAGAGAACGAAGCGCGCACCGAACAAGCTCGGGCCGAGGCCAAACAGGCAGAGCAACAAGCTGAACGGGCGAAGCAGCAGGCTGCGGAAGCCCAATTGCAGGCGCAACAGGCACAGCAGCAGGCGCAGGTAGAAGCCCAGCAACGCGCCGCAGCCGAACAGCAACAACAGGAAGCCGCCGCGCAGGCCCAGCAAGCACAGCAGCAGGCTCAACAACAGACGCAAGAAGCGCAGCAACAAGCGCAACAAGCGCAACAGCAAGCGCAGGAGGAGGCACAAAAGCGGGCTGAGGCTGAGCAACAGCAGCAACAGGCTGCTCAGCAGGCGGAAGAAGCCCGCCAGCGCGCCGAGCAAGCCGAGCAGCGGAACCAGCAACTCGAAGTCCAACAAGCGCAGGTCAGGCAGCAGCTTATGTCACAACTCAATCAGGTGCTGCAAACACATGACAGCGCCCGCGGGCTTATCGTCAGCATGCCCGATCTTCTTTTCAGTACCGCCAGCGCGGATCTGAAGGCGGCGGCTCGTGAGCGCCTTGCGAAAGTCGCGGGAATTTTAATCGCATATCCTGACATTCACGTCGAAGTCGACGGCTATACCGACAGCACGGGCAGCGTGACGTTCAACGAACAGCTCTCGCAACAACGGGCAGCATCGGTCCAGTCATACTTGGTTCAGCAGGGTGTGCCGTCATCATCGATCGATACTCATGGATTCGGACAGGCTAACCCCGTCGCGTCGAATGATACAGCGACTGGAAGGCAACAGAATCGCAGGGTGGAACTGGTGGTCAGCGGTAATTCAATTGGAACCCAGCAGGCGACGCAGTAAATCCTCTGTGTTGCTCACTCTGTGCTCTCTGTGTCCTCTGTAGTAAAGATTTTGGTTTTTGCAGCGTAAGGGCTAACCACAGAGAACACAGAGTTATACAGAGGTTCTCACAGAGACTGCGCGGCTTCTTCTTTAATTCTTTTCCAGGCATTCTTCACATGGCGATCGGTTGTGTTTGTCTGACCGACGCAAAGCCGCAGCGTCAGTTTGCCGTCGAGTTTGGTATGGGTGAGATACAAATCTCCGCTGCGGTTGAGCGCGTCCATTAATTTCTGGTTCGCCTCATCACTCGCTCTCAGACGAAAGCAGACCAGGTTCAGCGGCGCGGGAGCAGCAATCTCAAATCTTCCGTCGCTTCGAATCCACCCTGCAAATTGTTGCGCCAGGCGAACGTGCTCGCGAATGTGAAACTGCAAGCCTTCAATTCCGTAATATCGCAACACAAACCACAACTTCAGAGAACGAAAACGCCGCCCCAGCGGAATCTGCCAGTCGCGATAATCAAAGACCGCGCCGGATTCGGTGGCCTGATTCCGCAGATATTCCGGCAGCACGCTGAGCGCCTGGATCAGCGCTTTGCGATCGGCCACATAAAAGCAATCGCAATCGAAGTTGGTGAACATCCATTTGTGCGGATTGAAGCAGTAGCTGTCTGCGAATTCCACGCCATCGTGCAGGTAGCGGAACTCCGGGCACAGCGCGGCAGTTCCGGACATAGCGGCGTCAACGTGAAGCCACACGTTATTTTCGCGGCAGATTTCACCGATTTCCGCCACTGGATCGATTGCATTCGACGAGGTAGTTCCGACTGTGGCGCAAACAAAAAATGGTGTTAATCCTGATCCTCGGTCATTACTGATTGCCATCGCCAGTACTTCGGGTTTCATCGCGAAGCGCTCATCGACTTCGATCAAACGCAAGTTCTCGCGTCCGATTCCCGCAATTTTCAGGGCTTTCTCAATCGACGAGTGCGCGTGACCGGACGTGTACGCGACCAGCTTGCCCCGGCATCCTTGTTCATTGGAACTGAAATTGGTCGCCCGCTCACGCGCTGCCAACACTGCGCACAAAGTGGCGCTTGACGCCGTGTCCTGAATAACGCCGCCTCCAGTTTGTGTCGAGAGAAACTTCTCAGGCACTCCCAGCGCCGGAACCAGCCAGTCGAGCACCCGGGTTTCAAGTTCGGTGCATGCGGGACTGGTCGCCCACAGCATACCCTGCACTCCTAGTCCGGAAGAGAGTAGATCGCCAAGAATCGCTGGCCCTGATGCATTTGACGGAAAGTAGGCGAAAAAGTTCGGCGACTGCCAGTGCGTGACGCCGGGCAGAATCAAATTCTCGACATCTTTCAGAAGACCGGCGAACTCTTCACCTTGAACCGGCGCACCCGCCGGAAGCGAAGCGCGAATATCTCCCGGTTTCGCTTGTGAAAGCACCGGGAAAGATTCAATGCGCGAATAGTAGTCCGCTATCCAGTCGATCACTTCATGCCCATGCCGTCGAAAGTCGTCAGGCGACATATGGAAAGACTTAGTTTCATCAGACGCTGCTTTGCCGACGCTCGGCATTTGCGATCCAGATTTACCCATTTTGTAAGTTTAAGCCAGCCGGCCGTAGAACATGCGCGTGGCGTATTCGATAATGACTCGTCCGGCATGCTGGTGGAGATCGAAAATGCGGTGCAACTCGCGCAGCATAGGCTCATGGTTCGGATGCCCTGGTTGCGGGGCGTACGAAGAAGACATCAGCCGGCCCTCGACGCTTTCGTAATCGAAGACTTGTTGCAAATCGAACGTCTGCTCTTGAAAGGGCAACGGATCGAAGAACTCGCTGACTATGGTGTGCTCGTGTCGGACCTGGTTGTAATCCGTCCCATAACGAAGCAACAGGTCTTCATAGTCGCGGAGAAACAGCGTGCTGTCGGTTTTCCTTTCGTTCCAGACCAGCACTGCCCAACCTCCCGGTTTCAGAATGCGCGCGAATTCAAGGCGTGACCGTTTACGGTCGAACCAATGCCCGGCTTGTGCTGCGGTAACGAAGTCAATGCTGCCCGCTGGCAATGTTGTATCCTCCGCAGTGCCAGTCACGCTAGTGAAGTTTGAATAGCCAGCGAGAAATTCTTCGCCGGCGCGCCGCATCTTGGCATTCGGCTCGATCCCAAAGACGCGGTTCCCATGTTCAAGCAATAGTTTGGTAAAGATTCCCGTTCCGGATGCGATGTCCGCAACGATTGAATCGTCCGTGAATCCACAATCACGCTCCAGTGTTTCGATGATCTGCTTTGGATACGAAGGCCGGAAACGGACGTAAGCATCGACCCGAGAGGAAAATCGTTGAATCGAGTCAATCATGATTTGACAGGTCCGCTTTACTCAAGCCACCGATATTTTAATTCGGGGAAACCGACCAGCTTCAGGACGGCTGCAAGCTACAGGCGAAAGAAGCCGGTGCTCATTACAAACGAAAGTAACCTACCGCGTTCCGCCAATTCATCGGATCATAAGTGTGCCTACGCTTGCCAGCTAGGTCGTACCCCTATGCCTCAAAAGATTTTAGATGTTCTCCTCCTAGGCCGTTGTTCGCATGAATTTTCCTGGCCTCGCCGCGCTGCAGACGGCGAGTATTACCAGGTATGTCTGCTATGCGCTTCCGAGTTCCGATACGACTGGGCGACAATGCGTCGTACCGAGCGCCTGCAAAAGGACGCGAACTCCAGCGTTACCGGTAAGCGACGCACCCACTCCTCGTCAAACTGGGTACCGCGTGCCCGACGGATCAAGATGGAAACCCCGGTCCGATATCGGGTGAAAAACCTCGGCACCTGGAATGAGGGAATAATCGAAAATTTGAGCCAGTCAGGCGTGCTGATTGGTGGCCAGCAGCGCTTTCCAGAAAATACTCTGGTCGAGATGGTGTTTGAAATGCCGGAGGCTATTTCTGGCCAGAAGAACAGCAAAGTTCTCTGCCAGGGTCGCATCATTCGCATGAAGAGCGGCAAGGCAAAGGAACCCGAGCTTCAGTTCGCCGCCTCAATTCTTGACTACAAATTCATCCGTTAGCGGTTCGGGGTTTGAGAAATTTTTGTTTAAAAATCCAGCCACCCTGCATCTAAACTGGCAGCGATCCGCCATTCAATTCTGGAGTGAATATGAAAGCCAGACTTTCCAATCTTTGGCAAGCGGCAGCCTGCGCAGCCCTGCTTACTCTCTCAGTTGCCTGCGCGAAGGCGCCCAACGACGCCAACGTCGTGTCGGATGTCCAAGGCAAGCTCGCTGCGGATTCCGGGCTACAGAGCAAACAGCTCACCGTCCAATCATCGAACGGAGTGGTCACCCTGTCGGGCACCGTGGATAATGACGCACAGCGCGCCGCCGCCGCGAAGTACGCAGCCAGCGAACCCGGCGTGAAGACGGTCATCAACAATTTGCAGGTTGCCGGCACGAATGTCGCTACCGCCTTGCCCGAGCCGACTGAAACCCAGACCAGAGCTTCGTCGAAGCCGGCGCCGGAGCGATCTGCACCAAGATCCTCTCGCGCACACCGGCGGAAGGCACACTCCGAACCGCAGGAAACTGCGCAAACTGAAAATCCACCAGCGCCTCCGGCTGATCAGCCGGCTCCGCCCGCGCCAGATCCAGTTGCACAGGCGCCGGCTGCTCCAGCTCCGCCGCCCGAACTGGCTACGGTCACCGTTCCTTCTGGTACGGCGGTGGTTGTGCGATTGATTGACACAATCGACAGCGCAACCGCTCAAATAGGCGACGTCTTCCACGCGACGCTCGACGCTCCACTCTCTCTCGACGGAGACGTGGTAGTGCCATCGCATTACGAGGTCCAGGGTCACGTGGTCAACGCACAGTCTTCCGGAAAGTTTGCCGGGCAGTCGTTGCTGGTGCTGCAGCTGGACCGCATCAAGGTCGGCGACAGGTCGTATAACATTCAAACCGATCAGTTCACGCAAAAAACTAGCGCGCGCGGAAAGAACACCGCGGAAAAAGTTGGAGCGGGTGCAGTGGCTGGCGCAATTCTCGGAGGCATCTTCGGAGGCGGCAAAGGCGCTGCCATCGGATCCGCTGCGGGTGCTGGCGCCGGCGGAGGTGTTCAAGCAGCCAGCAAAAAACCTGACGTTAAGTTGTCATCAGAAAAAATATTGACGTTCACTCTGCAAGCCCCGGTTACTTTAGTACCCACTACCAAGCCGGCGCGCGAAGGCCAGAAGCTCGATTCCAACAATTCGCAGTAAAGCTTTGCAACTTTATTGCAGTTCACATGCGCAGCTTCGAAGCTGCGCTAATTTTTTGTCCAAACATGTGTAGCTGATTTCAGAATTCATGCTACATTCGGATTACAAAGTACGCGCTGCTCGCGTCTTCATTTTGCCCGCCACTCGTCGTCCGGGCGCATGGAAAGCCGCTACAATCCGATCCTCAGATTTCAACCACGCTGGTCCGATCGCGTCGCATGGTACGGTTCGGCTTTGGCTGCATCCGCTCTTTCATGGTGCATCTGGTGGCTGTCTCCGGTCATGCATCACGACCCATTTGTAATCTTCATTCTCGCAGTAGTATTCACGGCGCGCTTTTTCGGATTTGGACCTGCCGTGCTCTGCACTTTCAGTTCTGCATTAGTGCTCGACTACTCGATGTTCCGCCAAACATTTGGCGCCGCAGTTTCTGAAAACGAATTTCAGCGTCTAGGCGCTTTTATTTTGATTGCAGTTTTCGTTGCTGGTCTGGCGCGGCAACGTTCGCGTGCCGAAACTGACGCAGATGAAGCGCGCCGTCGGATGGCGGCGATCGTCCAATCCTCGGAAGATGCTATCGCCAGTTTTACGGTAGACGGCATCGTTACCAGTTGGAACCGCGGCGCTGAAACCCTATTCAGATATAGCGCCGCAGAGATCATCGGCCGCCCGATATCCGTGCTTGTCCCTCCCGACCGACTGGAGGAATTCGCAATCAACCTGTCACGATTGAGCCGCGAAGAGCATGTACCCAGCTATGAGACCGAGCGCGTGGATAAAGATGGTGGTCGAGTAATGATCCTGCTCTCGCTTTCCCCACTGCGAAATGAGCAAGGAAACCTGGTGGGAGCTTCCGCAATTGGGCGCGATATCAGTGCACAGAAACGCACCGAAGAGGTGCTGCGCCGGAACGAACGCCTGGTAACTGCCGGCAGGCTCACAGCGGCCATCGCTCACGAGATCAAGAATCCGCTTGAGGCGCTGACCAACCTGGTTTATTTGGCCCGTCAGGATGTAGCCGGACGGGAAGAATATCTGCAACGTGCCGAGCACGAAATCGGCAGGCTGGATTCCATCGCGCAACAGGCGCTTGGGTTTGTGCGCGAAACTTCATCGCCCGAACAAATGGATACGGGAAAAATTCTTGACGAAGTTGTTCAGCTCTATTTGCGAAAGCTCCAGGTGGCGCACATTACGATTGAGAAAGAATGCGGGGAAGATCTGGAGATTACTGGCTATCCAGGAGAATTGCGCCAGGTTTTCGCTAACCTGATTCTCAATGCCATTGACTCCATGAACGGAGGCGGCAGACTCAGATTGCGCGTGCAGCGGGCGCATGAATGGTCCGGAGATCGTCGTTCGGGGATACGCATGACCTTTGCCGACACCGGGAAAGGTATTAGCCCCAAAGACTTACCCCATATTTTTGAACCTTTTTATACCACTAAGAAAAACCAGGGCACTGGTCTGGGCCTGTGGCTGGCCTATGGCGCGGTGCAGAAACATGGCGGTTGGATGCGAGTTGCCACCCGGACTACCCCTGGCCTCAGCGGGACGGTATTTGCCGTTTTCCTCCCCGATTCTCCTGCAAACGCAAGCTCACGAGCAGCTTAGACCAACTCTCGGTTTGCTTATTGTCCTGAGGGACAGTGACTTATGTACTCAAGGATGCCCCGCCTACAGCCCATATAATCGAGCAAAGTCGCTTAGTTCGCTTGGAGATCTCGTGGACACGCTCATTGCAGGGATTATTTTCGCGTTCGGGCTGGCTTTCGGCAGCTTTTTGAACGTGTGGATTTACCGCCTGCCGCGGGGTCTTTCTATCGTCCATCCGCGCTCAGCATGTCCTCATTGCGCGAAGCCAATTGCCTTTTATGACAATATTCCGGTCGTGAGTTGGCTGATCCTGCGCGGCCGATGCCGAAATTGTTCCGCGCACGTCACCGTCCGCTATTTGATCGTCGAATTATTGACTGGCGGCATGTTCCTTCTGTGTTATTCAAATTTCGGTCTGAGCCTGGCGGCACTCAAATGCGCGATTTTTGGCTTCCTGTTGCTAGGACTCATATTCACCGACGCAGAAACTCATTTGTTACCAGACAAAATGACGTTGACTGGGCTGGTGATCGGACTGGCTTTGAGCTGGTTTGTGCCTGTCAACGATCTGCTGTCGACGTTGCTGCCAGGATTTCTGCAAATTCCGGTGAGCCCAAATATTTCCGCCCGGTTGTTTTCAGTGATGGATTCTGCTTTGGGCGCAGCGGTGGGCGCGTCCTTCTTATACGGCGCCGGCGCAATTTATCTTCGCGCTCGGGGCGTGGAGGGAATGGGTTTCGGAGACGTCAAGCTGATGGCCATGATCGGATCCTTTGTGGGGCTTCGGCTCACCATCTTGACCATCTTTGCTGCGTCACTTGCGGGGTCAGCCTTCGGCTTATCAACCATGCTTGCGGTTTGGATCAAGAGGACAAAGCGTCGAACCCGCGCTTTACATGAGCCCAATTCAATAGCCCGTAAACGCGCCTGGGGATCGGCTCTAGTCGCCTTACGACGTTACCAGATGCCTTTCGGCGTCTTTCTGGGCAGCATGGGATTAGCAGCATTATTGTTCGGCCAGCGATTTCTGCACTGGTACTGGGGATAAATTTTCCAACGGAGAACAACATGAAACGAGTGATTCTTGCTTTGGTGGCGGCAATTTTCGCGACGATCGGCTTGGGTGCGGCGGCGGCGCAAACGTCGTCCCCTTCACTTGGCGACTACGCGCGCTCGGTCAGGCAGACCAAATCTCAGGATACAAAAATTCCGCCTAAGGTATATGACAATGACAATCTGCCTTCTGCCACCATCAGCGTAGTAGGCGGCGCCTCGAAATCCGGCGCGCAGCCCGGAAACGACAACGGGAGCGGCGTACAGACGAATAACGGCTCTTCCGCCTCCGACCAGAACAACGAAAAATCCGCCGACCAAAAAGAAAAAGTCAGCCCCGGCCAATCACGGCAGGACCGGCAGAAAGTATTCGACGCGTGGAAGGCACGCATTGACGATCAAAAGAAAAAGATCGACCAGCTATCCCACGAGCTCGACAACTATCAGCATAATTCCACGCTGGCGCAGGTAAGCGTCTGGCCGCAGACCCAGCAATATGGGGAGAAACTCGCGGAGAAACAGAAAGCTTTGGACCAGGCAAAGATGCAACTCAGTGATCTCCAGGAGCAAGCCCGAAAGGCTGGTGTGCCGGCATCTGTATCCGACTAGCTTGAGCGCGGATTCTTTAGTCTGTTGATCTGGCGTGCGTGATGCCTTCCATGCAACCAGTGGAATGTTCGCCACTCGCTGGCGGTCAGCGGACCAAGAATGGGGTGCTCGGCAATCGCCTTGCCTCGGCCGAATTCACTGTCGCATTTCTCAATCACTAATTCCATGCGCTGGATATTCTCAAAGACTTCAGCGGTCAGAATAGGAATTGGCGTGCCTCGGGGCAGCGCGCCGGCCGGCGATTTACGGCCCGAAGGTAGATATCCAAACCAGATCACGACCCGGCGTTGCCAGCGTTTGCTCTTCCGGTCAACGCTCCCCGACTTTCCCGCCGCCAGGCAGCGCTCGCAATTTTTGATGGTGCCGCGATACGTCTGGTTCAAATGGTCCAGGATTTCGGCCGAACTCCACTTGCCCTCGGGGCGGCGCGAGAGATCTTCAGTCGACATGCTGTCGATGGCTTTTGCTAACGCGTCTCGCAAGTCGCTAAGCTTTGAGGTCACGTCTAGTAGAATGCTTGCCAGCTACTCCGGTCGCAAAATTTATTTTTGATGAGGGACGCCATATGAAAAGGCTTGGGTTCATTTTGCTGTCGCTTGCGATTGTTTCGGGCTGCACATCACCGCCCGCCCAACAGGAGCAGAAGCCGCAACCGCCGGAATCCAATACCGGGCGCAGCGCCTTTCAGCGCCTGTATGTGGCGGCGCGGGGATGGGCCAGCGATGCTCGTCCGTATCAGCTGCAGTCGCAGGTGTTTGGCGACGAAAAAGGCACCGACGGCAAGGCTCCCATCTGGCGCGCAGCCTTTGCTTCTGCGGCCCAGCATAGTTCGCGACCCTATGTTTGGTCTGGAGTAGACTCTCCCGACGCCCCAGCACGCGGGGTCACCCCCGGCTCGCCGGACAGTTACGTGCCAGGAAATACCTTCGACGTCAACTTTCTGAAAATTGATTCCGATAAGGCTCTCGAGGTCGCGCAAAAACATGGCGGCGACAAGATCAAGAACACTCCGGTGACATATCTGCTGCAATGGGAGCCCGGCGAGAACCACCTGTTGTGGCATGTAATTTACGGCTCCAGTCAGAATGATGCCAAACTGGTAGTCGACATCGATGCCACCACTGGGGAATTCAACCGCAAGGAAAAATAACCGCGGCCAGGCTCACGTTGCTCACGGCGTCGAGCGCATGAATACAAAGACGACTGAGTTCGATTTCGGCTGGTAGGTGCTCGCGCTATCGCCCCAGCGATAATCCGTGCCCGCCGCGTGGATGTCCGCAACGCCGGTCAGGCGGTAATGATCGTGAACGTACTTTTCAGCCCAGGAGAGGATGAGCCTTTCCGAATGCTGGTGCGGCAACCACGAACTCCTCACATTCACCCAAACCAGAACTTGCGGCCGCGAGGCCTCGATTTCACTAATCATCTGCTGCTGCATTTTTAACGCGTACTTCTGTTCTTCCATAAGCCCATAGGTATAGATGTAGCCGGTCGCGGAATGCCTGTGAGCATAAAAGTAAATCTCTGGTTCAGAGCCGAGCACCGCGATGGTGGAATTTTCTGCAGTCTTCTGGCGGATGTAATCAGCGATTGGGATTGCCTCGGGAAACGGATTTCCGCCATAAATCTTGCGACTGATCATAGTGGGATCATCCTTGAAGAAAAAATCCCGCTGCGCGTAGAAACACCAACCCAATGCCACCACCAAAGCCATCGCTGGCGCGAAGCGCCACATTCGCGATCGGCGGCCGATAATCCTAACAATCGCGTCGACGCCCAGGCCCGCCAGAACTGCGGTTGCAGGAAGCATCAGGATGAAATAATGCTCACGGAAAAAAAGTCCAGGGCAAACCGCCAGGAATGAAAAGAGCAAGAATCCAAGCACAAAAAAGGCATTGGATCGCAGTTCCTGGTCCCACATGCATGCAGCGGCGCCTACGCCAGCGATGAGCCAAATCCAGACGGCAGATCCGACAATGGCGGGGAATGTCGTAGCCAATAAATGAAGCCCGTCACTTAAGCCCCAGTTGGTTACATATTGCGAAGCATAGGAGACCGTCCAAAACCAGAATGTCTTGAACACTCCAACTCGCCACAACCACAGGCAGGTAAAGACAAAAGGTAATGCGGCGCCGCCGGAGAATACTCCAGCCTTTCGGGTAATCACCTTCCATCCGATTCCGTTCTTCAGCTCCGTGCGCACTAAGTACAAAGCCGCGAAAATTGCCAGCAGCAGCCCGGGCTGCTTCATCAGGAACGCCAATCCGAAGAAAACGCCACTTCCGAAAAACAGCCACAAGCCATCTTCATCCAAAGCTTTGAGTAGCAACACGATTCCCGCCATTGCCATCAGCACTACGAAATGACTTGCGTGCCCGGCAAAGCCCAGCACCGTCGGGCTCACTGACAACACGGCATAACAGGCAGCCGCGCATGCCGCGGCCGTTAGTCCCGCGAGTCGCAACGCCAGCAGAAATACCAATAGCACTGTCACCGAATTGGCTACGAGCAAGCCGAGATGAACTCCTGCCGGAGTTTCTCCGAAGACCGCCAGAATGACCGCATAGGCCGCATAGGTACCCGGCAACTTCATGTTGTAAGCCAGCTTATAAGGCGGAACTCCTTGCAGCATGAGCTGGCCGGCGTAGGCGTACTCTCCTTCATCACGCTCGAGGGGAACATTGCGCAGGTGGAAGCGAATAGCGCAGTTGAGAACCAGCACCAGGACTATCACAGCGTAAGCGGCGTAACGGGAAGCAGGCGATCCCGCAGCAGGCCCGCCGGAACCGCGATCCGTGGCATGCTTCATGAAGTGTGTTTCCTGATCAATTTCAACAATGCCACCCATGCAAAGATCAGTTCTGAGAAGTATCTTTCGAAGTGCTTCGCCGTACCAGACGCCGAACCATAGGTGAGCTCAACCGGAACAGATAATAACGTTCACTATCTGACGCTCCAAACGCGAACGGTAGCGGCCCGTAAAAAGACGAATAAAATCCGGCCCCGTTCCGCCAGCGCATAGTGGAAAGCGGCTGCGGAAGGTTGATCTGCAGCAGATTGGTTGAAGCCACCAATTGAGGATTGGGCATTATGTACGCGTCAGCATTGTTCTCCGGAACAACCAGAAGGTCGCCGCGTTGCATGTCTGTCTTGAGAAAATCCACTGGGCGAAATCCCAGCAGTTGCATGTAGTACTGAAAGCCCCAATGTCCCTGAAACCAGACAGTCCCAGCCTGATGTTCGGCTTGCTGGTGTATCACCGCGGCTGCTTGCTCCGCCGAGTTGGCCCAATCTGCGTCAGCTTTCGCCAGCCAGAATGAGACCAGACCGGACAGGATCAGAGCCAATGCCACTTTCCGCTGCAGTTGCGGCGAGGAATCTAAATGAAGTTTGTCCAAGCGACGCGCCATTAAAATTCCAGCCGCCGGAATTAGAGGAAGAATAGTCCGGGCGTTGATCGTCCAATTCAGAAAAGCGGCAAAAACAAACGTACCCAGTACCCATAATCCCAGGAAAAGTGAATCTGAATCGCGCCAGTTGCGAGCTTCCGCGCAACTAAGCCACAAAATCACTATTCCGGCGGCGATCGCGAGAGTGAGCTGAATGCCAGTTGTCAGCCAGTGCGAGCCAAGAGATTGGCGCACAACTTTTTCCGCATAGGGACCAAAGCTGACCCAGCCCCGTATAAGCGCGATGGCGGATAACGCTCCGAATGCCAATCCGCCGGCCAGTTTGCGCCAGCGCCAAAGCATCGGAGCCAGGACCAGCACCGAAAAAGTGCACCCTCCTACAAAGCTCGCACCGATTAAGGCGCTGGTAAGGGGAGATGCTTTGCCGTTAATCACCCGTTCCGTGCGCGCGAAATCCAGCGCATCAGAAAACATGGCGTGCCCGTACAAGATGGTGGTCCACAATTGATAGGCTGCAAGCGCCGCGATGGGCAGCGCCAGGTAAATTGCCCACCATCCCAGCCGCCGCCTCCGTACCAGTGAATACGCAAGCAGTAGCGGCAACAGGCAAATGCCGAAATATTTAGTCAGCGCTGCGAGGCTTAGCAACAAGCTGGACACAATCAGATAAAACCGCTTATCTGCGTCGAGGCCCTCCATCCAAAACACCGCCGCCCAAATCCAGAATGCCAGCATCAGCACATCGCACATCACGCTGCTGGCAGAGACCAGCACTCCCGGGGTCAACAGTGCCGCTAGTGTCGCGATCAGCGGCGAGCGAGTGAACCGCATGCTCAAACGATATGTACCCAGGACGAGTGCGAGCGCGGGCAACAAAAATCCAAGATGCAAGGCCCGCTCCGACCATCCCGCGAGCGAACCGATTGCAGCGGCGTAGTAGCAAGCCAGGGGAGGGTTCTTGGTGATCTCCGACATGGGCTCGGAATAGTTGTCCCAAACTACACTGAACCCGTAAGGGTCCAGAGGATGCTTCTGGATCTGCTGGCCGGACCACACGAATAAAGGATCATCGACGTGAAACGCACGGCCGGAGAAAGGTAGCAGGCACAGCAGCGTGGCGGCCGTCAGCAGGACATAGGAATGCTTGCTCGACCAGTTGGCTGACAAATTTTTCTTTGTGTGGCTGATTCCACTTATCATCGCGATGGGAGAATCCATTTCGCTGTATATCACTGACTCTACAGTAAAAAGGTTCCCGCGCCGCCGGCAAGTCCCGTGCTGTATGCACGGAAGTAATACCACTTATGGTTGCGATTTCAAGGCAGCACTGGCCTGCGTCCTTTGGGACGAGGCCAGCGAGAGAATTCAGTAAGGAACTACTGCCGGGAGACAACCGCGCAGTGCTGATCGAATGCGCGGGTCAGCTCTTTTGCCAGGTCGGCTGCATCACGATGCTCGATATCGCTGCGCTGCATCATGTGCACTAACTTACCGTCGCGAAAGAGCGCCAATGAAGGAGAAGATGGCGGGTAACCGGTAAAGTAGGAACGAGCACGTTCGGTGGCTTCCATATCCTGTCCGGCGAAAACGCTGAAAGCCCGATCGGGCCGGGACGAGTTCTGCAACGCTGCCCGAACCGCCGGACGCATCCGTCCCGCGGCGCAACCACAAATCGAATTTACGATCACAAGCGTGGTTCCCTGCTGGACCTGCATCTCGCGATCCACATCGCCCGCTGTTTTTAATTCCGCAACTCCAAGCCGAGTCAACTCCTCGCGCATTGGAATAACCATCAGTTCTGGATACATTTTTCTCCCCTGTTTAACTTGGTGTGATTCCATTCTACAGCCGCTTGGCGGAATCCGTTTTTACGGCCCTCGCCGACGGGAGTTTATCGCGCCAGTGCCTGCTCTGCCGTCACCGTCAACGGGACATCAACCGTCCCGATTCGCCGGCTATTTCTGTCAACCACCCCCAATCGCAAAGTGTACTTTCCTGGCTTAACCTCGAGTTCCTGATGGGCCGGAATGTAAGAGCGCATCGCATTCTCGTAACTGCCGAGCGAAACCGAGGTATCGATTTTGTCGGAACTTTCGCCGACACTTTTGCCGTCTTTGTTCCATGCGACGGCCATCAAATCGATGGCAACATGTTTTTGCTTGTCCGGCGTGTCGACGAAACTGACATCCTGAGGATCGATGGCATAGTCGATGCGCACAGTCTTGTGAGTTGCATCTGGAGGCAGTACCTGTACCTTCAGCAACACCATGGTTGAAGTCGGAGCTTCAGGATGCATCGCCGTCGCGAAAAGCAGCGCGATCTGATCGTCAACGGCTTTACCTTTAATTGCGTCCGGATTGGCGACCGCATAGTAGCCGCGCCGGTAAGTCAGCTTGGCGCCGCCTTGAGTAGTCTTCACTTCCAGCTTGCGGTATTTTCCGTCCCAATTGTGATTGTCTGGGGTGTACGCGAGAGTGTAGTAGTTCTCACCTTCGTTCATGCTTGCGGAAAGAGCGGCTTTAATATCGTTGCTACCGTAGAAGGATTTGCCCCCGGTTTCGCGGGCGATATCATTCATTGCTTCGTGGTCGTCCCATTCCATTGTCGTTTGGCGCGCCGTAGCCTGAGCGCGTGTATTGCCAATCCGCTCCATGCTGCCGTATTGATCTTGTTCGCTGATATCAATTCCCGTGCCTGGGCTGATGGTGCCACGAACATCAATGGGATAAACGGCAATTTGCGAGGCGGTCAAGAGGGCAGCGGTTTCTTTAATCGGAGGCGATTGAACCTTTAGGTTTCGAACGCGAGTGTCGTTATTATCCAAACCGGCCTGAGCTTGCTGGGATGCGTTATTCGTGGGCACAAAATTTGTGCCGAAGCGGATGGGAAACTCCGTTGAGAGCCATAACAGGTTCTTACGCCCAGGATAGGCAGAAAGCGCTCGCGCCAAACTTTGCAGCGCCGATAATGTGAACTCCATGCGATCAGTCTGCTGGTAATTTTGTTCAGAAAGCAGGGCCACGTGGATGGCTTCTTCTAGGGGGATCGATACCCCACCTCCCGGGCCGGCATTCGCCGCCAGATTGGAGACAAGGATTTCACTGTCTTGTCGTTCTTGTTCGCTGGTCATCAATGGCGATGTTTTTCGCAACAATGTTTTCGCCGCCGCCACTAACGTATCGGAATCGCCCGTAAACCCCTGAATCATCCGCAACCGCGTGCCCAGCGCAAACAAAGCCACGCGCTGGCCGGGAGGCAATGCCTTCAGGAATTCGATCATCTGTTTACGTGTGTATGCCTGGTCCTGTACCTGGGTGTTGAGTACGTCCATCAATACAACCGTGATCGGCCGCTGCGGATCGGCGATCTGATAATTCGTGTACTGGTTTGGCGGAAGTTTGTATTTAGGAGCGGGACTGGGCGGTGCGGCTGACGCCTGATGTACGGCGAACCCTACAACTTTTTGCGGTTTTCCATCTTCGAGAATAGTAAAATCCGCAGGTTTGAGACCCGGAACAAAATGACCGCCGTGGTCCACAATCACTACATCCAAAACCACCTGGTGGGTCTCGGCGTGGAAAGTGGCGGCTGGAACTGCGTTAGAGGCGGTCGGATTTTGTGCGACCCCCGCAGGGCCCGCTCCAAGTATCAGCGCCAGACCGAGCATCCAGGGTCTGCACCTAATAAACTTCATGATCTACTCCCGATCCCAGAGATTATTGTATTCCGGGTTTCATGCTTGTCAGGAGAAAAATGACGCGTCGCCGCTGGATTGCTGATGAAGTCTCGGGCAACCGCGCCGTTCTGATCGGCGATCACGCCCGCCATCTGACGCAGGTGCTTCGCGCTCAGGTTGGCCAGGAATTCGACCTTTCCACTGGTGCCGAGGTGCGTCGCGGCAAGGTCATGAGCGTGCATCCGGATCGGGTGGAATTTGAGTTGGGAGAAGCAATCGCGCAATCCAAGCAGGCCCAGATCACTGTCGCGATTTCAATCTTCAAATTCGACCGCATGGAATGGGCAATCGAAAAATGCACTGAGTTGGGAGTTGCGGGGATCGTGCCAGTTATCGCCGGGCGCACGGAAAAACATCTTGCGGCGACGGCCGGCAAGCGGGTAGAACGCTGGCGCCGGCTCGTGCACCAGGCTGCCGAACAATCGCGGAGGTATTCGGCGCCAGACGTTACAGAACCTATCCAGATCAACGACCTATTCGCCATGACCAGCGAGACGAAAATACTTCTGTCTGAAGTAGAACAAGAGGTCAAACTAAAAGCGGTGCTCCCACCCGAAGCAACGTCTGTTCTGCTGGCCTTCGGTCCTGAAGGCGGCTGGACGGAGAAGGAGTTCTCAGCATTCCGCGAAGCCGGATGGAGATCGGCGTCTTTGGGGCCGACTATTCTTCGGGCCGAAACTGCAGTCATTACCGCGGTTGCAGTTATCGCATCCGTCTTGCAATGAGATGTCCGGGAGGGGCGGGGCTTCAGCCGTGCCATTTTCGCATTTGAAGCTCGCTCGACTTTAGTCGCAGCCCGATTTTCCACTCCCGCCAATTCTGCTATTCTCCTCGTCAATGGCTGTCTCCAAGGGTGCTTCCAGTTTCAAATTCCAACCTGATCCGCAGCAGCGCGAGGCGATCGAACATGTAAGCGGCCCAATGCTGGTGCTGGCAGGCGCAGGTACCGGCAAGACTACCGTCCTCATCCGCCGCATCGCCAATCTTATTCGCGAAAGCCACGCCCGCCCCAACGAAATTCTGGCCCTTACTTATACCAACAATGCCGCCGATGAAATGCGCCAGCGGGTTGCCGATGAATTGCGCGGCATGGATGCTAATGGCCTGCAAATCGGCACGTTTCATGGTTACTGCAATGAATTGCTCCAGCGTTTTGGAAAAGATTTCAAAGTGCTCGATGATCCGCAGTTGTGGATTTTTCTTCGTCGTAACATCCGCGAGCTGAAGCTTCATTACTACGTTCGCGCCGCCAGCATCGGAGAATTCCTTAAAGATCTGCTCGAATTTATGCGCCGCTGCCAGGATGAACTGGTCGAACCGGCGCAGTATCGCACCTATGTCGAACGTGTTGATCGCGGCGAGTTGCCGGTGCCGCGCGTCGGCAAGTCCAAAAAGGCAAAAGAGCTCACTGAGGAAGAGGTCCGGGGACGCTGCCACGAACTTGCCTTCGTCTTTGAGACGGTCGAGCGCATGCTGAAAGAGAACAACTTCGGCACCTTCGGGCACATGATTCTTCGCGCTCATCAACTTTTTTCAGAGGACCCGTCATTGCTGGAGACTGAACACGCCCGCGCCAAGTTCGTTCTCGTCGACGAATTCCAGGACGCAAACTTTGCCCAAATCAAAATCTTGCAGCAGCTGGCCGGCGACATTCAGAACATTTTCGCGGTTGGCGATCCTGACCAGGGGATTTACCGTTTCCGCGGCGCGTCCAGCGGAGCCTTCGAGCTGTTCCAAAGACAATTCGATCATTGCAGGTTGACAGTGTTGGACAAGAACCGGCGCTCGACCACGCCCATTCTTCAATGCGCACACTCCATCATCGTGCAGAACCCGCAATTCTCTTTGCATTCCGAGAGCGGAGCATTCCATCGGACGGCGCTCATCTCGGCGCGGGATGAACAGGATCCACTGAAAGCACAAAAACGACTGCCGGTCCAGGCGGTTCTGGTGAGCGGCAGCTTTATGGAAGCGACCGATGTTGTCTCCACCATGATCGAACGCCGTCGGCAGTCTCGCTGCGACTGGAAAAATATAGCTATCCTGTACCGCACCCACATTCATCGCGACGAGGTTGCCGCCGAACTCGCAAGGAACAATATTCCTTTTTCGATTGAAGGGCTCGATGTTCTGGATACTCCAGAGGTCCGGGACTTGATGGCCTGCGTGGCGGCCACAGTTTCTGATGCCGATAGCGCAGCGCTGTTTCGTTTGTCGGCGCTGCCGCAGTTTTCGATCGATCCCAAGGAGCTGCGGTCAGCGCTCAAAGATCTACCCCGCGATACGAGCGCACCCATGGCGCTGGTTCTAGCGCGAATCCAGGGAGGCTCGTTTCTGCTCCAGACTTTACGTCAGGCGCGCAGCGAAAGCTCAGGCAACAAAGTCTACGCAATTCTTCTGGCCCTGATTCGCATCTTTCAGGTCCCGCGCAAACCGGCTGTCGAGGCCATGCTTCGGTTTGCAAATGAATGGGAGAAATCTCCCATTACTCAGACCGGTGAACCCGCGGAGTTCCTGGAATATCTCCAATACTTCCGCGAAGCGCGAGGGACGATTTGCCTGCCTGCCGCAGACGAAGAAAATACCGTCAAGTTGATGACCGCACATGCCGCAAAAGGATTAGAGTTCGATCACGTTTTCATTCTCCGCGCAGTCAAAGGCAGCTTTCCCACTTACTATCGTGAACCGCTTATCGAAATTCCAGCTGAGCTTCGCAACTCCGGCCTGGCCGATACCGACGAAAAAGTCGTTTGCGAACAGGAGGAGCGGCGGCTGTTTTATGTAGCCATGACCCGCGCCCGCGACACGCTTAGCATCTACGGCCAATTCGGCAGGGGCCAGTTGGATAAGACGCCGCCCGGTTTCATGCGCGAGATGTTGAAGAATCGCAACTTGAAAGGCTGGCTGACCGATCGCACCTGCCGCGACTTTCAGACCGACATTTTTGCCGCGGCCCAAACCCCTTCTTCGCGACTCGCCGAATGGGTTGGGCTACCGCCGGCCAGCGATCTCTCCGCTTCGTTAAGCGCCAGTTCGATCCAGCACTATGAGACTTGCCCCCTGCAATTCAAGCTGGAGCGCGAGTGGAGAATCCCTGCCGAAGCCTCGGGCGCATTGCAGTACGGAGCATGTATGCACCGCGTGTTGCTCACCTACTACGACTCAGTCAGATGGGAGCGGGCGCTCTCCGAACCTGAACTGATCGATCGCTTTCGCCTGGAAATCGCAAACGCCGGATTCTCGGACCGCTACCAACGCGAGCTGTACGAGAAGAAAGGAATCACCGAGCTGCGGGCTTTCATTGCCGAATCAACTCAGACCAAGCCCGAGGTCCTGCACACCGAAGAACGATTCAGCGTGAAGATTGGTCCGACAACGCTAGTTGGGCGGATTGACCGCATCGATCGCGCTCCGGATGACAGCGTGATTATCACCGACTACAAGACCGGAAGGCCGCGATCGCAGGAAGATGCCGACGACAGCCTGCAACTTTCTCTGTATGCGTTGGCTGCGCGCGAAAAATGGGGCTACCAAAGCGAGCGGCTGGTATTTCATAACCTTGACGGCAACTCCGCAGTCAGCACTCAACGAAGCGACATTCAATTGGACGAAGCGCGTCTGCACGTGCAAGAAATCGCGAAGCAAATTTGCGCGGGAGAGTTTGAGCCTAAGCCCGGATTTCACTGTACCTGGTGTTCCTACCGCAGCCTGTGCCCAAAAACCGAAAAACAAATTCCGGAAGCGCGCGCCGCGGCTGCCAGCGAACAAAACTAACTTCGCAAAAACTTTCGCCACCAAAAACTTTGGGGACGCTTTCGCGTCCCCAGGTTTCTACTTTGATCAGGCCCAATTAGTGTTTCTTCTTGGTAGCCTTTTTTGCTTTCTTTTTGGTTGCCATGTTAACTATTCTCCCTTCCATTGTTCATGGATCGATGCAACGGTCTTTTGTTGCGACTGTTTGAATGTATAGAGTCAATAAAAAGCGAAGTCAAGCAAAAAATGAAGCATGCGAAGCGGTGAAGTAGGTGAACGAAAGTCACCATGAGTGATCGCATGAATTTTTTTGATGAAGCGCGACGCGTTGATGACGAAAAAGGTCGCTCGCCAAGTTCCGCGCAACGCATTTTCATTTTTCTCGGCGAAATAAATCATGAACATTTGAAATGTTGAAACGCGGCGGCAACAGCCGGATGCAAGTCGTTCTTTGCTTCGCGCGCGACTATAATTTAAGAGGAAGATGACCGCAGGAGTTCGCAAATGACCGCTAAAGATCAAGTCGTAATCATCTCTGGATGCCGCACGCCGGTTGGTAAATTTCAAGGAAGTCTGTCAGATCTCAGCGCAACCCAACTCGGCGCCATCGTCGTTCGTGAAGCTGTGAAGCGCGCCGGAATTGATCCAGCGCAGGTCGACGAATGCATCATGGGCAACGTTGTCTCTGCCGGACTCGGACAGAATCCCGCGCGGCAAGCAGCGATCTACGGCGGATTGTCGCCGGAGGTGGGTGCCATGACTATAAACAAAGTTTGCGGTTCCGGGCTCAAAGCTGTGGCCCTCGCATCGCAAGCCATTCAAACCGGCGATAGCACTTTAGTTGTAGCCGGCGGTATGGAATCGATGACCAATGCGCCTTATCTCATTCCGCAAGCCCGCAAAGGATTGCGCCTGGGTGATTCGCAGATCGTCGACTCCATGATTCGCGATGGCCTCTGGGACATCTACAACGACTACCACATGGGCATGACCGGCGAGAACGTCGCCGAAAAATATGGCATCACGCGTGAAGAGCAGGATGAGTTCGCGGTGAACTCGCATCGCAAAGCCGTTTCGGCGATCAAAGAGTGCCGTTTCAAATCGCAGGTTGTTCCCGTCGAGCTTCCCGCAAAGAAGAAAGGCGCGGCTCCGGTCATTTTTGATAAAGACGAATCTCCACGCGAGGACACGACCATCGAAATTCTGCGTTCTCTGAAGCCGGCGTTCAAGAAAGATGGAACAGTGACCGCAGGCAATGCTCCGGGAGTGAATGATGGCGCCGCGGCAGTCGTTGTGACCAGCGCCGCCAATGCAAAAGAGCTCGGCGTGAAGCCGATGGTGCGCATCATTGCCCAAGCTACCAGCGGAGTCGAACCCAAATGGGTCATGATGGCTCCGGTCGGTGCGGTCAGAAAACTTTGGGAAAAGACCGGCTGGAAAAATGAAGACGTCGATCTTTACGAGTTGAACGAGGCGTTTTCGGTTCAGGCGCTGGCGGTGATGCGTGAACTCAACCTCGACCCCGACATAGTAAATGTCAACGGAGGCGCGGTCGCGATCGGGCATCCCATTGGCGCGAGCGGCGCGCGCGTTCTGGTCACGCTAATTTATGAAATGATCCGTCGCGACGTGCATCGGGGGATTGCGGCGTTATGCCTCGGCGGAGGAAACGCGGTCGCGATGGCAGTGGAACGGTAGACAGTTGAGCGGAACAGAAAATAATGGAGCCACAGGCGCCTCGCCCGTCAACGCCTCTTGATCCCAAACCTTACGCGTTGAGTTATCGGCGATTCAGCCCCGCAGCGACGGCGTGTGAAGCCCGGCATGGCAGGCCGGATAGGTGTTCATCAAGATGTCAGAGTCCCGTTGAGGCGACATTATTCGGAGATCGTGCCGTCCCTTCGGGACTCATCTCACACCTGCCCCGCACCCGGCACTGCCGTGCCGGGCTTTCACATCCCGTCGCTTCGCGACTGGAGCCGATTCACTGAAAGCAACTGCGATCGCAGCGGCATACCCCAGCGGCTAAAGCCGCTCAGTCGCGCAGAGTTACCCGGCACGGCTGAAAGCCGTACCTTCCCGTTCTCGCCGCCCATAAAAAATTCTCGGTGCGACGCCGAGGCCTACTACACACTTCCCTCGTGCTTCTCTCCCGTGTCTTTTGCCGGGCTGAGGCTTCGCCCGTCGCTGGCGTGGTGAATGTCGATCGCACCATTCACATTATTCAATCTGATCTGTGCGCCCCCGCCGCGCAGTTCTCCGCGCAGGTCGTGTCCCACAAAACAATGATCGTCGCTATGCAGCCCGAAATCGTTCTCGATTCCGCCACTCACCGTGTTGGCTTCGATGCTGGCCTTGGCGTCTGATGGCAGAGTCAGATCAATGCTTCCGTTCACCGACGACAACTCAACTTCACCCGCAGCGCGATCAAACTTTGCTTCCAGCTCGCCATTAACCGTGGACAGTTTGGCCCTTCCGCCAAGCTGTTTCGCGGTCAGCATGCCGTTGACGCAAGAAGCCCGTACTTCGCCCTGCACTCCGGCCACGTCGAGCGATCCGTTTACGAGTTTAATTTCATCGAGCATCGCCTTGCGCGGCACCTTCAGGGTGTATTCAACCGATGCAAAATCGTGATGGCCGCCCCAGTCATTTTCCTTGGCGTAATGGGTCTCGATCGAAATCGAATTCGCGCTGGCATTAATCCTGATCTCAGTATTTTTCAACTCTGTATCATTATCGGCGAGCTTTAACGCATCGACTTTCACTTCATTCTGGTCCCATACAGTAATATGCACCGCGCCGTTAATGTTTTGCAGGTTGATGCGACCGTCGGCCGATAACGGATAAGTGTGATGAAATTCCTCGGTGACTCGGCCTTCGTTGTTATCCCGCGCGTGGGCCAAAGCTGAACTCACCATCAGCGCCAAGAATGCGCCCAGAATTGCACCTGTCCAGGTAGCCAACCGCCGATTGCGTTGCATAACGTCCTCCATGATCTCTTAGACGGAAGACGGAAAGAATGGTTAGGCGGCTTTATCGCTGAATGTGACACTCCGCTTCGTGTGAGCTTCGGAGATTACGTAAGCAATGAGGATCGCCATCATGGGCTCAATGGGATGGCGATAGCGCGAGTGCGGATAGACGAAGTAGTAGATGGCGGGATAGCAGAGTATGAGCCAGAAAAACAACCAGGCGCCAGGCTGGCGTTTGCGCAAGGCTCGCCCCAGCCCCCAGAAGGCGAGAATTGACGAAGCCAGAAATGCGGAATTATCCACAAGGGCTGACATCTCGGACGACCGTGGACGTCCTCCCCAGTAGTAAACGAAGCGCTTGAAGCTGATCCAGGCAAAGCGCGGGTAGTCGGCGCGAATAAATTCCATCGCCTGGCGCTTGCGTTCCGCAACGTAGGCAATCTCACCCATCTGTTCGTACTGCTTCATCGCCAGCGCATTTTGCGTTGGGTGAAGGTAAGACATCCAGGTTCCGTCCGCGCCCGGCCCATTGCCAAGGCGAAGCTCAGCGCCAAAATTCGATCGGATGAAAATGAACTTGCCGAAAGATTCATAATTGCGCACCAGCCACGGCGCGATCGCCGCCACAAAGAACGCTGCCGCCAAGGCCACGCCCGCCAGCGATCGCTTCCCTGTTTTCGATCTTCGATACCATGCCCACAATCCAGACGCCGGCAGAAATGTAACCAGCGAAGTGTTGGTCAGCACCGCCACGCCCCAGAGCAAGCCGAATGCGATCCAAGGCATATTGCCATTCAGAATTTCCAATTCCAGGGCGAGCCAAAAAATAATTGCGAGTAAGAACGCGGCGAGACTGGTCTCCCATACCCAACGCGTGGACCAATACATCACAGTCGGCAGCAGAGCCCAACCCCAGGCACTCCATACTCCGACTTTTTCGCTGAAGCATTTTCGCGCGATCAAAAAAATGGGAATGCAGGTGAGCGCCGAAAAAACGCTATTGATGGTGAGGAGAATGAATGCCGAGGCGTGAGTATAAATCCCGCTGAGCTTAAAAACCGCGGCAATCAAGTACGGATAAAGCGGCGGCTCCCACGCCGTCGGCCCAGTCGCCGGGCCAAATGGATCGGCAAATCCTCGCCCCGTGGCGATGGCATGACCGATCCTGCCCATCTCATAGCCGAAGCCGAAATCATTTTGATCAGGTTTGAACTTGTAGGTGTGAGCGATCAGAATGTACGCCAGCCGAAGAGCAAAAGCGATTGCCGACATCCAGAATAACGACGTCCTAGCTCTTAGCCACCAACCAGGCAAGCCGCTTCGATCTGGCACATCTGCGTTCTGAACTGAAGACGAGACTTGGGCCATGCCAAGTCTAGCTTCTCACAAAAGTATGGGGAGGGTTTGCCTGACTACTTTGTTCACGACAAGCTGGGCGGAAGTTCTAAAGTAGCCCACCCCGACACTAACTTGCAGCGACGGGGAGGGCCGCTACGCTTGCCTGTAGCAGTTCCAAATGTAAATCCGCTCCAAGTGTTCTGAAAGCGTCAAAGTATGCCACTCTGGAATATCTTGAGGCAGTCGCAAGCCCAGAAAATTGACACCAAGCGGCCGCCAATCCTAGACTCACACCTCAGAGACTGACATGGCCTACGTGAAACTAACTACTCAATCGGAGCTTCCCGGAGACGGCGAAGCCAAAGAGTTCGAACTCGGCGGTAAAGCGATTTGCGTCGCGAACGTAAACGGTACGATCAGCGCCATGGACAACGTCTGCCTGCATATGGGCGGGCCGTTGGGACAGGGCTTCCTCGACGGCAACAAAGTCGTTTGTCCCTGGCACGGGTGGGAGTACGACCTTAAAACAGGTGAGCTTGCAGACGATCCGAAATCGAAGCTGGCGGTTTATCCGGTCAAGACCGAGAATGGCGACGTGTTCGTGGATATCTGAAATAAGTTCATCACAAAAGAAACAGGCGGCGACCAGAATGAATCAATCCCGGCCTGCCGCCTGAAAAAATCAACCCTTATCGGGTTGCACCCTCTTTTGCACTCTGCACCGCGCTCACAAAAGCGCGAGCATCGGCATTCGGTACCTCTACCGTTCCAGAAAGAATGTCCTTGAAGGGAACATCTTTGCCGTACCACTCGCGGGTAGCTTTATCGTCCTGCTGCAATTCCGCGCCGTTCAACGATGCGCCGATGAAAGCGCCCTTGCTCGCTGAATACGTCAGGATTCCGGCTTTGTAACCGGCATCAGCCGAGGCCGACCGTCCGACTGGCCCCGCAGCCGCTGAAACGTCCGCTCCAACCTTGATATGACCCTGGAGCAGATCGTTCATTCCCTGATCGTTCATGATGAACATCACCAGGTCGGTGCTCTTGCCGCCGATCTGTGGTCCCCAGCTGATTCCCGATACTGAAAACGGCGCTGGTGCGCTCCAGCTGCCATTGCTGGTCCTGCATGTCGCCACGCCGGTGCCATGTTCGCCGCCCACAATGAATGCGCCCTTCACCAACTTCGGAATAACGGCGACGCACTTCGCACCTTCGAGCACTTGATTCGGAACGCCCTGATCTGGCGCCGCCGAGGTTACGTGTTGAATGACTTCGGCCGATCTTTGCAGTTCGCCGACACTTTTAGAATCTTCGTCTGCCGCCCAGCACATGGCGCCCAGGCAAAGCACTACGACAACTATCGATTGCCACTTCATAGCGTTTGCATCCTCCTATATTTTTTATCTTTCCAGTCGTCCTTTCGATTCCATCAACACCGCTGCGGTTTTCCTTCGAAGTACCTATCCAGCAATGCTGGCCAGAGCGCAAGACGAAGACCTCGCGTTTGCAATGACGATTTCAGAGGACTTAGCGCTATTTTGGATAACAAACGTGGACGAGCTGCATTCGAAAAAAAATGTGCGAAAGGTGAATTCTGAGTGCGCGAATCCTGTGTCTCGACAGTTATTTGAGCGAAGTTCCGAACCAGATCTCGCGATGCCCCCCGAAGGCAAAACAAAAAGGCCACCCGGCAACAGGGTGACCTTCTCTTTAAGGGAGAATAGTTCCAACGGAGGGTAAAAGCCGTCAAAACTTTCTGGCGAAATCTTATGAGCCAGAAACTAGGGTGTCAAGCAAACTTTCAACAAATAACTCGTGTATTTTCAATGGCTTGTATAATAGTTATAAGAAATGCGGAAATGGTTCATTTTGAGACAAAAACAGGCTTCTTCCGTTTCAACTGGCATTGATTGAAGAACTTACGCTCTGCCGGCTGGCTTTTCAGTGTGATCAGACAGGTGCAATGAGATGAATTCGACGTCCTCGGGACGATCGAACACTTTGCCCGGCAGCAGGCGTTTTATTGCCAACCGGAAGCCGCCGAAGGCGAGTCCAGCAACAATCGATATACCGCAGACGATTGCCGCCAGCAGGATCACGCCCACAATCAAATTCGCCGCGTTATCACGCCGCGTGAAGTTGGTTCTTTCATTCCAGGTCACGTCAGCGTCATAGTTAACATCGGCCACCAGAGACTTGGCATCGCCTACGCTGATTGGTCCGCTGGCCAGAACCAGAATCGGGCCGGTGCGTTTCGCGGTCACGATCGAATCCAATTGGTGCGACTGTTGCGCGGAATCAATTTGCTTCAATTGCGAGATAGCGATTTGCGGCGTCGGATAACTGACCAGCACTAACGTCGCCTGCGCGCCTGAAAGGTCATACCCTCCCAGCACAACTTCGGCACCTTTGTCGAAGTTGACGTAATTGGACGGCAGCGGGGATCCGTCGGCCTCGAGAGCCAATGGCCCGACAATATATTTCGCGGTGTTTCTTATGTACGCTTGCTTCGGAAGATACGCCGGAAGTCCCGGCAAATTGGCGGTCGAACCGCCGGAGATAGGCAGATCGCCCGACAGCTCCCGTAATTCCGCAGCCGACATGGCCGAGAGCTGTTGAAACACAGCGTCCACCAGAATATTTCCACGATAAAAGAGCACGCGTTCGTTCAACGACGAGCCTTGATCCCCGATCTTCTCGTTCAGCATCTGCGGCATCTTGTAAAAGGTGAAGGCACCATATGCGCCGCTCGCATCCTGAAACCGCGCAGCTTTGATCTTGAGCTTGCGACCGTCGTCGCGAGTGTAAGTCGCGCCTTCAAAATCGGTAAAACCGTATTCCTTCAAAACTCCGGCATTGGTAGGGTCGGCGACCTCTGGATTGCTGCTGGTTTGCGCCGCCTTGGTCAGATTCCACCCGCCAAAAGCCTGCGGCAGAATGGCAGATGGAGTCGCAGCTCCAGCGCCGAAACACAATGTCGCGATAGCAATTTGTAAGCACAGAACCGGAATAAAGCGGTATGATCTCATGAAAGCAGTCGGCGCAGAGCTCCCAATAGTTAGACTACAGAGCAGGGGGGAAAGTTTCCACTCGAAGGGCTAATCGGCCGACGATTTCTCGATCTGGCTGGCCACCTTCAGGCCGCCCAGCCCGTCAATATACCGCGAAATTCCGCGATAAAGAGATTCCGCAATTCGCTGCCGGTACTCGGGAGTCTTAAGCCGGCGCTCATCTGTGGGATTACTAAGGAAGGAAATTTCGGCCAGGATCGAAGGCATATTCGCTCCGATGAGCACCACAAACGGCGCCTTCTTTACTCCACGGTTGCGCTCGCCTGGATTCTTCACTCCCAGCCCGGTATGCAGCGCGCCCTGCACGTCAGAGGCAAACTCCCTCGATTCCTCTATCTTTTCTTTAAGCGCGATCTTCTTCACTAGATCTTGCAGCTCGTGGATCGACTTGTCGGAAGCGGCATTTTCGCGGGCGGCAACTTCCAGCGCCTCTGGCGATGAGGTGAAATTCAAGTAGTAGGTTTCCACTCCACGCGCGTCCGGATCATGGCTGGAATTCGCGTGGACTGAAACAAATAAATCCGCCTGTTCCTGGTTTGCGATTGCAGTACGGGTCTCGAGCGGAATAAAAGTGTCATCGCGACGCGTGTAAACCACCTGGGCCCCGAGCCGGGCGGATAACAATTTGCCCAGGCGCTTACTCACATCGAGCACCAGCTCTTTCTCCAGCAATCCATGCGGGCCGATGGTGCCGGTGTCATGGCCGCCGTGACCCGGGTCAATAACAATCTTGCCGATCTTCAATCCGAGCGTTCTGATTAATGACCGGTCGCCGTCCGAGGTGGGCTGAGCTTCGCGCATAGGCCGGGCCATCGCAACCTCAGTTCGGCCGTGTTTGGACCGCGTGAGCTTCGATGGCCGATCGGCCTTCGATGGCTTGTCGGTCGGCTGTTCAGCAGGTTCACTCGACGGATCGTCGGCGTCCGCTTCGACGATAACCTTCTTGGGAGCAGGAGAATCTTGGTTATCCAAAGAAGAAGTTGTTAACGACTTCTCGCTGGCGCGGACAACCTTACCTCCTTCGTCATTACCACGCCGGCTGCAGTCACCGCTCGATTTTGAATCAGCACAAGCAGTTTCGCCCGCCGGGGAGTTCCCTTGAACATCAATTACTAACCGCGGCGGGTTCGCCATTAAAGAAGCATTGAAGCTGGCCTGACCGTCAGTCTCGATCACAATACGCGCCAGCCCAGGCTTGAACTGTGCCATGCGCACTTTCTTGACGCGTCCGTCGTCAACATTCACGCTGGATCCCATCAACCTGGAAGCGAGCCGCGCATCTTTCAGGTCAAAAAATATCCGGTCCGGCCGATCGATCCGCTGTGATTCGAAATGGACTTTCTCGTCTAGATTGACAGTAATACGTGTATAGTCAGCGCCTGATGTGTGCTTGATAGAACTGATTTTGACGATCTTGCCTGGCGTCTCTTTACTTGTGGATTCGGATCCTTCTTTATCACCCTGGTCGTGGGAGCTCTCCTCGGCCAAATGGTCGTTGTCCTCTTCCTTATTTGCAGGCGGCTGTAACGATGCCAGTTCGGCCCGCGCTTCCTTCACCAGATCGCTGTGCTGATAGCGTCTTAGAAAATCCTCGAATGTGGAACGGGCGTTGGCATCATCGCCCAGGTCGTTCTTATAAATTTCGCCAATGGCGAGCAGGGCTTCGACGCGATGCTTGCTGCCGGGATATTCCCGTCTGAGGAACTTGTACTCGCGGACCGCCGAATACAACGCCATATCGTCTTTGAAGTGCCGGCCCATTTCCGCCGTCAACTCGGCGACCAGGAACGCACTGCCATCAGCTTTGCTGGAAGTGGGCGCTTCGAAAACGATGCGGCGGTAGGATGCGATTACGGTTTGATATTCGCGGCGGGTACGAGCTTGCGCCGAGCGTCCGTTCAGAGTTTCGCGCTGCGACTCGGCCTTGCTGAACTGAATCTCAGCCCAGCTCTGTGACTGATGAGTTGCGGCATGAGTCAACGCAGGCGCCAGCAGCAGGCATACCAGCGGCGCCCAAATCCATTGCGACACACCTGAAGCAGGCCGGCCTGCAAAGCCGGATGCGTGCCTCACGCTTCGGCTGGAAGCGATACTTTTCAAGTGTCAGTCCCTGAGAGAGTTCAGTGCTGCACTACTACCACCAATACCCTACCCTAAGATGCCTCAGTCGGTGTTGCTGATGTAAAGTACACCCCTGGAGTCACGCTGGACTCGCACCGGTTCCCGCGAAGCACTGGGCAGAAAATAATTGTTGCCCATGCTCCCGCCATAGAGCTGAGTTATGCGTTTCACATAGTTGCGCGTCTCGGCATAATGGGGAATTCCGGCACTGCGTGCCACCGCGCCCGCGCCGGCGTTGTAGGCCGCCAGGCTCAAACGGACATCGCCGCCATAGCTGTCAAGCAGGTCCTTTAAATGCCGAACCCCAGCGTCAATGTTTTCCTCGGGATTGAATGGGTTTGTCAATTTCATTTGCCGCGCCGTCTGCGGCATGAGTTGCATGAGCCCCATGGCTCCCTTGCGCGAAACCGCGTTGGGATTGAAGTTCGATTCAACCTTCACCAAGGCGCGCACCAGGTTCGGATCTACGTTGTGGCGATCGGCGGCTTTATTGATCGCCTCATCGATCTCCTTTTGTGTGAACCCATTTCGCGGCGCAGAGTTTTGCTCGTTCTGGGGCTTGTCCAGATATTGATCCACCTCGGCAGCCGCAGATTTCGCAGCCCTGACATTGGCGTGCGGAACCGTTTTCCAGCGACGCTCGGTGGTGCTCCAGAAAACAAGTTGGTTCCGTTGCGACCGGAAGGTTGATTCCGAAGCTGGCGCAAACCCGAGCCGGGCTTCGCTCGAATGGTGCGAACTCGCACTCACCGTGTCGTTCACATAAACTTTGTGGCCGGAATCGTCAGTGGTAGTGGTAATTGTGGCATTGCTCGCTGCCGACACACTCGGCGTGAGCGAAAGAAAGGCCGCGATCGCGGGGCTTGCCATGAGTGCGATTTTCAGGCTTTTGCGCATACCGGTTCGGTACTCTTCGCAGGCATAGCATCACCTGCGCCTACCTTACCCGGAACCTGACGGAGAATTCCTACCAGAGTAGGTCAATTATAGGTTCGAGCGGCAGGAGCGAGCAATTACGGAAGAGCAAATCGAACCACGATGGTAATTTGAAGTAACTCTATTAAAATCTATGACTTGCTGGCATACCCGCAATCTGCTGATTACAACCAACTTAGCTGGCTGGAAGTAAAAATTGCTGCTTTTTCGCCCGCGATTTCCGGGGCTTATGGCTCGATCCACCCCCGGATCGTATCCGTTTAATATAGCCGTCTATAGCCGTCTATAGCCGTCTTAATATAGCCGTCGATTGAAAGCCGGCGACGGCGTTCATTCGCGGCGCAGTCCGTGGCTATGCTTTCGAAACCCATTAACCACGAGGGGCACGAAGGTTCACGAAGGAAATCGAAGGCCAGCCATTCGAGGCTTCTCTTATTGGCTTCGCCTTGACTTGCGTTCCTTCGTGGGCACTTCGCGTCCTTCGTGGTTCTTGCTTTTCGGCACCGACTAATCACATCTTCTCCGTTGTCTCTATTCACAAACCGAATTTCTCATATTTGCAAGTTCCCGCCTTTCTCGCAGGAAGACCAGCAACTCGCCTTTTGTTTTCATTGCTGCGAAAGTTTTATTTATGCGCTCCATAGATTTCTTTTCTAAAAATTTCTCTGATGGAACCAAAAGAAACAATCAATTGGACACAGCCTTCCGCAGCCAATACTTTCTCAGCCACTAGCTAGGGCAAGCGTGGGGCGTTCCAGGAATCAAGCAACCAATAAACGCTTCCCCGTTCACGCGCGCGCAACACAGGATCACTAAGCGATCAAGCTTCAAAAAAGGAGATCGACATTGCGCATACGATTATTGTTTCTTTCCTGCCTTCTGGCAGCGATAGCCATGCCCTCTCTGGGACAGACGCCTGCTGCAGCGCCTCAGGGTGCGCCAAGTTCCACGCCCACAGACAGTGCGGCTACCCCGACCAAGCCACCTGATCCGGCTCCTCTGCCGATGCCTTCGATGGCTGGGCCACTGCAGACCGCAATCCCTCATGAGGTCGAAAACGGAAAGCTGGCGGTCACCGGCATTCTGACCGGCATCGGCTGGAGCGAAGGAAATCACGTTGCAGGTGATAACGCGACGCACTACGACATCAGCAACGCACAACTATTCGTTCAAAAAACCAGCGGCTGGTGGCAATTCTATTTGCAAGGCGGGGCCTACAACTTGCCGGCGATAGGGGTTCCGTTCCTCTCCACCTCTGACACCATAAAAAATATCTACGGACCGTTTCCGCAGGGCTATGCCAAGTTCGTCAAAGGCAATTTCAACGTAGAAATTGGAGCGTTGCCAACCCTGATCGGGGCCGAATATACCTTCAGCTTCCAAAACATGAACGTCGAGCGCGGACTGCTGTGGGGCCAGGAGAACGCAATCAACCGCGGCATTCAACTGAACGAAACTTATAAAAAATGGGCTCTGGCACTGAGCTGGAACGACGGCTTTTACTCCAACCGATACACATGGCTTAGTGGTTCGGTAGCGTACGCGTTCAACGCAGCGAATAGCTTGGCCTTCGTAGGGGGCGGAAACGCCGGATCGAACACGAAAAACACGCTGGCTACTCCTCTCGCCCTGAACAATTCCCAGATCTTCAATGTCATTTACACCTACACCAAAGGAAATTGGGTGGTGCAACCGTACTTGCAGATCACCGACGTCCCGACCAATGCAAAGATCGGAATAACCCAGGGCGCGGGCACGCGCAGCGGGGCCTTCTTGTTGACTTACAACTTCAAGCATGGATTTTCATTAGCGCCCAGGGTTGAGTACATCTCGACCACGGGCAGCATCAACAATGGCGCGGTTAACTTGCTCTACGGTCCGGGAAGCGGCGCATTCTCGTTCACGGTGACACCGACTTATCGCAAGGATGCGTTCTTCCTTCGCGGGGACTTGGCGGTTGTTCATGCGACCAGCATGACGCCAGGTTTCGGCTTCGGAACAAGTGGTCAGAGCGCAAATCAACCGCGTGGCGTTCTTGAAGCCGGCTTCATGTTCTGATCACGAGCGGAGGAGCGGCATGTTGTAGAGAAGGTTTCGTGGTACAGCCGCAGCAAGGGCTGAAAAATATGCGGGTTGGTTTGGAGCGCGCAAACTCCTGCCATGACCACGATGGTTTTCAGGCCAACCCGCACCAAATTTGTGGTCGCATTTGCTAGAGCTGGATGGACCCGGTCTCTGTCCGGGAAGAAAACATAAAGGAGCAACCTGAATGGCTGCTAATCGCCAGCAAGGAATTTATTTAGGAACAACTTTGGCCGGGTTTACCGCGCTTCCCGCCGGATTAGTTACCGGCGGCGGCATCGGCATTCTGGTCGCAGTGGTGGGAGTCGGTTTGCTGATTTACTCAGCTGTCGGCTTCTACCGGATCAAGAGCTACGCGTAGTGAATTCTGCAGGAGGGAAAAAGCACAATGAAAATTCTTGGATTAGTAATGGCGCTGGCCGGATGGTTCATTCCCGTAGCCGCGCTAACTTTCACGCAGTCGCTGGCAGCCCGGTTTGTGATCGTGGTACTGGGAATCGTCGTAATCCTGGCCGGCGTTTTGGGCGTTTTGAATAAGAGCCACCTGAAACAAGCAATTTGGAAACTATAGCGGTCTTCAAGGCGCCGCGAGATTCAATGCCCGTAAACGGGCGCAGTTCCACACTTTAAGGAGACGACACGAATGAAGCGACTGGGACGACAAAGAGTTCTTTTTCTGGTATCCGCGGTTCTCTTCCTTTTCCCACTCGGGATCGGAGCTTGGGGACAAGCGCAAGCTGCCGCACCTCCGGCTGGCAGCGCAGCCGCCGCGCCCGCCCCGGCAATGGACGTGCCTCTGAACGTCAAGGCTGCAGCTCCGCCTTCAGCTGACGATTTGGCCAAAGGCGATCCTGGTGGAACCTTAACCGGGACAGTGAATGATGTCATTCCATCCGACTCGAAAAAGGGCGTGACTCTTGCCGACGTGGTGAACCAGGTTGGCCAAAATCGCATCGCTGTCAACTTCGTATGGACGCTGATCACCGGATTCCTGGTTATGTTCATGCAGGCCGGATTTGCGATCGTGGAGACCGGCTTGTGCCGGGCAAAAAATGCCAATCACACCATGATGATGAACTTTATGGTGTACGGATTTGGGCTATTTGCCTTCTGGGTCTGCGGCTTTGCCATTCAGATGGGAGGTGGCGCGCCCTATTCGACGTTGGGCGGCGCCAGTTCCCTGAATTCCGAGCACGTCATTAACTTACTCGGCAAGAGCTGGGGCCTGTTTGGCACCCACGGGTTCTTCTTGAGCGGGATCACATATGACGTTGGTGTAATGGTGCTCTTCCTCTTCCAGATGGTCTTCATGGATACGGCTCTCACCATTGTCACCGGATCCTGCGCCGAGCGCTGGAAATATATTGCTTTTGCGATCTCATCCATATTCATGGGTGCCATCACTTATCCGCTTTTTGCCAACTGGGCATGGGGCGGAGGTTGGTTGTCGCAACTGGGCGCTAACTTCAACCTGGGCCATGGCTATTGCGATTTCGCCGGCTCAGGCGTCGTACACGCGGTCGGAGGGATTACCGCACTCGCCCTGTCAATGATTATTGGACCTCGTATCGGCAAGTACACTCGCAGCGGAAAGCCGAACGCAATCCCAGGCCATGATCTAATGATCGTTCTGACCGGCTGCTTCATCCTCGCCTTCGGCTGGTTCGGATTCAATCCCGGCAGCACTCTCGGCGCTTCGGGCAACGGCGCATTGCGCATCGGCTCGATCGCCGTCAATACCATGCTCGCCGGCGCCACTGGGTCCTTCGGATCAATCCTCTACATGTGGATTCGGTATCACAAGCCAGACGCTTCAATGACCGGCAATGGATTGCTGGCCGGGCTGGTGGCGATTACTGCGCCAAGCGGCTTCGTTAGCACTGTGGGCTCAGCAATTATCGGCCTGATCGCGGGCTTGCTGGTGTGCGTCAGCGTCGAGTTTGTGGATAGAGTTCTCAAAGTCGACGATCCAGTCGGTGCAATTTCGGTACACGGTACCAACGGCATTTGGGGCGTCATTTCAGTCGGATTGTTCGCCGACGGCACCTCGAACTACGGTGGC
>DATATW010000168.1:0-9930 GCA_036268595.1 Terriglobales bacterium | reverse complement strand
GGCCGGCAAACCGAAGAGGGCAGTGACCCCGCCGGAATTCGATCAGGCGTATTACGACGGCTTAAAAAAGAAGATCGGCGCCAATCTGACCGACCGCCTGGACACCGAGAAGCACCCCAAAGCCGAAAGCTACAACCTGGTACGCGAACTCAAGAAAGAATTGCAGGCCGCGCTTCCCGAAGACGACGAAGAAGCCAAAGCCAAGCTAAAAACTTATTACGAAGCCTTGCGCGAGCGCATTTTCCGCGAAGCGGTGATCAAACAGAAACGCCGTCCCGATGGCCGCGCCTTCGATCAGATTCGCGACATCTGGATCGAAGTCGGCGTTTTACCCCGCACCCACGGATCGGCAATCTTCACCCGTGGTGAAACCCAAGCCCTGGTCACCACAACTCTAGGCACCACGGATGACATGCAAAGATTAGAGGTGTTTGAAGGGGAAGCCAAGAAGCGCTTCATGCTTCACTATAACTTTCCGCCGTTTTCCGTTGGAGAGGTTTCATTTCTGCGCGGTGCCGGCCGTCGTGAAATCGGCCACGGAGCGCTTGCCGAGCGAGCAGTCTCAGCCGTTCTTCCCAGCGAAGAAAAATGGCCGTATGCCATGCGCGTCGTCTCTGACATTCTGGAGTCGAACGGGTCATCCTCGATGGCCACGGTTTGTGGTGCAGCGCTTTCGTTGATGGATGCCGGTGTCCCGCTGAAGGCTCCGGTGGCTGGTGTCGCCATGGGGTTGGTGAAAGAAGGTGATGATTACGCCATCCTGAGCGATATCGCCGGTGCCGAAGACCACTACGGTGACATGGACTTCAAAGTCGCCGGCACAAAAGATGGCATTACCGCGTTGCAGATGGACATCAAGGTCGGGGGCATCACCGCGCAGATCATGCGCGAAGCTCTTGCCCAAGCGCAACGCGGCCGCATGTTCATTCTTGGCAAGATGGATGAAGTCATCTCCACCCATCGCGAGAAAGTTTCTTCATTCGCGCCGCGAATCTACACCCTGCAGATTCCGGTCGATAAAATTCGCGACGTGATTGGGCCAGGCGGCAAGATGATTCGCTCCATCATCGAGCAGACCGGAGTGAAGATCGACGTCGAAGATACCGGCAAGATCAATGTCGCTTCGAACGACGAAGCCTCCGCGAATAAGGCCCTGCAGATCATTCGCGACCTGACTGCGACCGCCGAAGTAGGGAAGACCTATCTCGGCAAAGTCACGCGGCTGGCCGACTTCGGCGCATTCGTTGAAATCATCCCCGGCACCGAAGGCCTGTTGCACATCAGCGAAGTCGCCGAGCACCGCATAAAAGATGTTCGCGATGAGTTGAAAGAAGGCGATCAGGTGCTGGTGAAAGTGCTCGCGGTCGAAGGCAATCGCATTCGTCTTTCACGCAAAGCCATCTTGAAAGAGCAGCGCGCGAAAATGGGTGGCGGCGCTCCTCCGTCAGATGGTGGTGAAGGCGGAGAAGAGAGTGTTCCAGCGGAAGCCGTTGCGGTCGCCGCGCCGGTAACCGGCGGTGGCCTGACGCTCGAAGGCGGCGCTGACTTCGAAGAAGGAGATGAGCCGAACTTCAATCGCGTAGATGCTCCTCAACCTTCCAGCACCGGCGATCGCGGCGGAGATCGTCCGCGCAGCGGCGGAGGCCGTCCCGGCGGCGGTGGAGGCGGCGGCGGACGTCGTCGTGGTCGTCGCGACGGTGGTCGCGGCGGCGGTCGTGGTGGTCACGGAGGTGGCCACGGCGGTGGTGGCGGAGGTCGCCACTAAAAGCAGTTTGCGCAAATTTTCAAGGCCGCGACAAAAGTCGCGGCCTTTTTTTATTTCGTACCGCAATTAATTCGCCACAAAAGTGTCATCCCGAACTCATGCGCGGAACCCGCAGGAGAGAGGGACCTTACGAAGCTCGTGCAGCATCAGCAGCGCTGTGAAGACCGAGATATCAGTTTGTGGCGAGCGATTTCCAGAATGCATGCCGCTGTGACATTCCCTTACGCGTCCCTGCCAGGTAACCAGCATCGTACGGTCCCTCATGCGCGCGCAAGCGCGCCCATTCGGGATGACACTCAATCAACGTATGTCTCTCTGCGCTCTCGGCGCAAACTCTGTGTTCTCTGCGGCTAAAAGCTTTCCTAAGCGGCGCCCGAGCCCTTCCGCTTCGGCAATATCTCCCCAATCCGTCGTATCTGCGCCCCCACGCCTTTTAGCTTCTCTTCAATGTTTTCGTAGCCCCGGTCGATGTGATACACCCGGTCGATAATCGTCTCTCCATCGGCCACGAGCGCAGCCAGCACCAGCGAAGCCGAAGCCCGCAGATCAGACGCCAGCACTGCGGCGCCACTCAACGGCGTCTTACCGCGCACCACCGCGCGCCGTCCTTCAATCTTGATGTTCGCCCCCATCCGCAACATTTCCTGCGCATGCATGAATCGGTTCTCAAAAATATTTTCCGTGATCACTGACGTTCCCTCGGCCTGCGTAGCCAGCGCCATATATTGCGCCTGAAGGTCCGTCGGAAATCCCGGGTACTCTTCGGTGGTTACATCGGCGGCTTTGAGGTTCGCACTGCCCTCGACCCGCACTGAATCCGGCGTATGCCGTGTCCTGACGCCGGATTCCCGCAACTTCTGCAGCAGCGATCCCAGGTGAGCCGGATCGCAACCTGTGATGTTCAGATCGCCGTCAGTCAATGCGCCCGCAATAATGAATGTAGCGGCTTCAATGCGGTCAGGAATGATACGGTGTTTCGCCCCGTGAAGCTTGTTCACTCCGCGAACGCGAATCGTTTCCGTTCCCGCGCCTTCAATCTTTGCGCCCATTTTATTCAGCAAATCTGCAAGATCGCCGACTTCAGGTTCGCGCGCGCAATTCTGCATCACGGTTTCGCCTTCCGCCAGAGTCGCCGCCATCAGCAGGTCTTCGGTGCCGGTAACGGTGATCTTGTCGAAAATAACTTCTGCCCCGCGCAAGCGTTCCGCGGTCGCTTCCACATATCCATGCTCCTGAACGATTTTCGCGCCCAGCCTTTCCAGCCCTTTGATATGCAAATCAATCGGACGCGCGCCGATCGCGCAGCCTCCCGGCAGTGAAACCCGCGCGCGCCCGCAACGCGCCACTAGCGGTCCAAGCACCAGCGTCGAAGCGCGCATGGTCTTCACCAGCTCGTAAGAAGCTTCCGGCGAGTTCAGGTTGCGGCAGCAAATGGTTGTGCGGTGTTGTGCCCGCCCGTATCCCAACTCGACCTCAGCTCCCATCGCAGTGAGGAGCTTGCGCGTGGTCTCAATGTCACGTACCTGCGGTATGTTTTCAAGAATGACCGGCTCTTCCGTCAGCAGCGCCGCAGCCATCGCCGGCAGGGCCGCGTTCTTGGCGCCGCTGACTCGAATCGTGCCCAGCAGCGGATTGCCGCCGCGAATTACAAATTTGTCCATCGAAGAAGATCCTAAGTAGTCGAATGATTGCGGGTGTACTCTCAGATTCTAGCTGGAAGCCGCAAAATGCGAAGGTTACCTCTGTGCAACTCTGTGCGCCGAAGCCTGTGCCAAGAAAGTCGAAGGGTCCCTGCGCTCCTCTGTGGTTAGCCTTTGCTTTTCTTCGATGCCGCCAAAGCAAGTGCGCGGCGCACGTGACCTCTCGAATCTTTTAAACACAGCTCAGCGCTCGCCCGCGAAACCCCTGCCTTTGCCATAACGATCGCAATCGGCACATCTCGACCAGCCCGTTGCAGAGCCTCTCGCGCTTTATCTCGATCAGTCGCCAACGCTCGTGCCACAATCGTGACCGCTCTCTCAGTCAGCTTGGTATTTTTCTGATGCAGGTTCACCATCAGGTTGCCATATACATATCCCAGCTTGACCATGGCCCCGGTGGAAAGCATGTTTAGCACAAGTTTTTCCGCTGTGCCGGCCTTCATGCGCGTCGAGCCCGACACAACTTCGGGCCCGGTCTCAACGACAATCGCCAGCTCTGCGGCCTTCTCCAGCGGTGAATCAGGATTGCACGCCAAAGCAATGGTTTTCGCGCCAGCTTTGCGAGCGTACTCAACAGCGGCAACTGTGAACGGCGTCCGTCCGCTGGCCGCGATGCCAATTACCACATCTTTCTTGCCGGGTTTTTTTTTGCGAATCTCCCGCACGCCCAGTTCGCGCGAGTCCTCGTCGGCTTCCACCGCACGGCTCAGCGCACGCACGCCCCCCGCCATTACGAATTGCACCGTGCTTGGCGGAACATTGAAGGTCGGCGGAGATTCACTGGCGTCGAGCGCCGCGATCCTGCCGCTGGTGCCGGTTCCCACGTAAATCAGCCTGCCGCCATTAGCCAGTGCATCAGTGATCCAATCAATCCCGCGCGCAATCTGCGGTAACACTCGCGTCACCACTCCGGCGACGGTCGCATCTTCTGCGTTTATGATTCGCGCAATCTCGAGCGACGATTTCAGATCGAGATCAGCCGACGCCGGATTCAATTGCTCGGTGGGTAACTGCTCTAATCTGGCAGCTGCGTTGGATTTCACGAAGCGACTCCGAGCGCTTCCATTACCGCATCGTGAAACGCCGGTCGCACTTCTTTGATGGCCTGGTTGCTGCAGTCTGGCCAGGTGCGATTGGTGAGCAGCGTTACTGAGACTTTCCTTTCCGGGTCAACCCACAGGGAAGTCCCGGTATAACCAAGGTGTCCAAACGACAACGCCGAAAAATGTTTTCCAGATTGCGAGGGACTTGATGGCGTGTCCCAGCCGAGCGCGCGCGACGTGCCCGCAGGCGATTCTTCCCGCCGCGCGAATAACGCCAGCGTCTCCGGGCGAATCACGGGTGCCCCGTTCAACATGGCATTGGCGAAATTCGCGATATCTGAGACGGTCGAGAAAAGCCCCGCATGTCCGGCTACGCCGCCCATCACGCTGGCATTCTCATCCTGCACTTCGCCCTGGATGACTCGTTTGCGGAATGTCTGATCGTCGGCGGTTGGCACTGTTCGCGATCTCCACGCCGCCGGCGGATTAAACATTGTGTGCAACATTCCCAGCGGGCCGAATATTTCACGCTGGCAGAATCGGTCGAGCGGCTCTCCGGCAATCCGCTCGAGGGCAACTCCAAGAAGAATGAAACCGACGTCGCTATATTCCACACGCGCCCCCGGTTCAGTCTTCAAGGGAACCGCGAACGCCTCGTGCAGAAGCTCTTCTTTAGATTTAGATCGAAGAAAAAGTCGCTCGTAAGCCGGAAGTCCTGAGCTGTGTGCCAGTAATTGGCGGAAAGTAATTTCCCTTCGCAGTGGATCCTCTCGGCGGAATTCCGGCATGATACCGACGACTGGCATCTCCAGATCCAGCATTCCCCGCTCATACAGAACCATGGCCATCGTGGTCGTGGCCACGACCTTCGTCAGCGACGCCAAATCAAAAATACTTTCAGCTCCGATCGGAGGGGAGGTTGCGTCATAAGTAAATCGTCCAAACGTTTTCAGCGCGACCAATTTTCCGCCATGCGTTACTGCACTCGCCGCTCCCGGAAACGCCTTTTCTTGAATCGCGTCGCCGAGAATCTTGAAAGCAACGGAAAAAATCCTCTCCTGATTCTCATACTGCGGAGAAGGAACTCGCGCCTCGGATGTTGAAGTGGTATTCAGTGGACTCTTCAAAAATTGGAATCTATCGCGGTTATAGCAGACCCATCTTCCATGGTAAAGCCGGAGTAGCACCGACGGCACCCCGTCTGCGGTAACTTGATCGAGCCACGTGGCGATAAGATAAATTCAGAAATGCTGTCCGAACACCATTTCGGACGACACGCCCACAAGATGACTCGCAAACAGACTTATTTAGCGCTACTACTATCGATCGGTTGCTTCGCGCCCGCCTTCGCCCAAGACATCAACGCCGCGCCGGGCCTGAACGTTCTCGATTCCATTGTTCGAAGCTCCATCCAGAACCACGAAATGCCCGGCGCGGTTCTGCTGGTGGGTCATGACGGCCAAGTTATTTACCGGAAAGCCTTCGGCAACCGCTCGCTCGAACCTAAAGTCGAGCCCATGACGGTGGACACTATTTTCGACATGGCCTCGTTGACCAAGGTGATAGCCACTACGACCGCCGTCATGCAACTGGAAGAGCAGGGAAGAATCCGGATGAACGACCCAGTGGTGAAGTACATTCCGGAATTCGGCCAGAACGGCAAAGGCGATATTACGGTGCGTGATCTGCTCACCCACTATTCTGGGTTTGCGCCTGACATCGATCTCACTCCGGACTTTAACAGTCGCGAAGCGGCATACAGCCTGGCATTCGCTGCCACGCCAGTCGCGCCGCCCGAAACTCAGTTCATCTATAGCGACACAAATTTCATTGTGCTGGCCGCGCTAGTCGAACGAATCACAGGAACAACGCTCGACGCCTATTGCGCGCAAAATATTTTTACTCCGCTCGGAATGTCGCATACACGTTTTCTCCCGCCAGCCGATTGGGTTCCGCAAATCGCTCCGACCCAGTATGACGAAAACAACCACATGTTGCGTGGAGTAGTTCATGATCCGCGTTCGCGCCGCATGGGAGGCGTCGCCGGCCACGCAGGTTTATTCTCGACCGCCGACGATCTGGCGAAGTTCGCCCAAGCCCTGCTCGACGGCAGCCCGGTTTTGTCCATGTTGGCTATCCGCAAGATGACCAGCCCCGAGCAGCCTGCCAACTTGCCGGCGATTCGCGGCTTCGGCTGGGACATTGACTCGCCATTTTCTTCCAATCGCGGTGAGCTGCTGCCGGTCGGTTCATTCGGTCACACCGGATTCACTGGAACTTCAATCTGGATCGATCCCACGACGCGCACCTACATCATTCTTTTGACCAACTCGGTCCATCCGCGCGGCCAGGGATCGGTTATTTCCTTGCGATCAAAAGTTGCGACGGCGGTAGCGGCGTCAATTCCACTCACCACAGATGAGCGGGAAGCAGTGCGCCTGAAAACCCTTACAGGCTACAACGAGTCGATGACCGCGCAACACCACATCGACGATCGGAATGGCTCGGTGCAAACCGGCATTGACGTTCTTGAATCGCAGGATTTCGAGTTGCTAAAAGGCAAGCGCATTGGCGTTCTCACCAATCAGACCGGCGTCGATTCATCCGGCCGGCGCACCATCGATGTGCTGGCGCACGCACCCGGAGTGCAGCTCACTGCCATCTTCAGCCCCGAACATGGCGTTACCGGGGAACTCGACATCACGCACGTCGGCAACTCGCGCGACGCCGCTACTGGGATTCCGGTGTACAGCGTTTATGGCGGCACCGACCAGGCTCGACGTCCGCCGCTCGATGTACTCAAACAACTCGACGCGGTTGTTTTTGATCTGCAGGATGCCGGCGTTCGTTTCTACACCTACGAAACCACGCTGGGATATTTTCTGGAAGCCGCAGCGAAAGCGGGAATACAGCTCATCGTTCTCGATCGGCCAAACCCGATCACGGGGACATTGGTTCAAGGTCCGCTATCCGAACCAGGCCGCGAAAACTTCAACAACTACGGCCTGGTTCCTGTGCGCAATGGAATGACGCTTGGGGAATTGGCGCAGATGTTCAACTCCGAGCACAACATTCACGCCAAGCTGACGGTGGTTGCCATGCAGGGCTGGATGCGCGGCGATTGGCTCGATTCAACTGGTGTTGAATGGATCAATCCTTCACCGAATCTCCGCAGCCTGACTGAAGCGGCGCTGTATCCTGGAGTTGGACTGATTGAGGGAACCAACATTTCCGTCGGTCGTGGCACTGATACTCCATTCGAGTTGTTGGGCGCGCCGTGGATCAACGCCCGCGAACTCTCAGCATATTTAAACGCGCGCCAGATTCCTGGCGTCCGTTTCGTGCCCATCACATTTACGCCGACATCGAGCAATTATCCCGGCCAGCCTTGTCACGGTGTGAACATCGTTTTGACCGACCGCGAATTCCTCGACGCGCCTGAACTGGGGATGGAATTAGCCGCAGCTCTGCTCACGCTTTACCCGCAGCAATATCACGTCGAACGGATTCTAGAGATTTTGGCCAGCAAAGCGGTGTATGACGAGTTGACTCGCGGTGAGGATCCGCATCGAATCGATCTCGACTGGCAGGACGATCTGCAGAAGTTTGCGAAGATCCGGGAGCGGTATCTGATCTACAAATGAATTTTGCGGAACGCGGAACACACAGAGAGTTCACTTTCAGACGATCACCTCTGTGGCGTTCCTCTGTGTACCTTTGTGCTCTCTGTGGTTGAGGTTTTTTCGGCCGCCGTAACACCCGCTCAATCGATCAGCCGACTGGTAATTGCCCCGTAGCTATCGATTCGTCTATCCCGTAGAAACGGCCAATTGCGCCGGGTGTCTTCGAGCAAGCGCAGATCAACTTCGCCAATTAAGATTTCTTCTTTGTCGTGCGAGGCTTGAGCGACCACGCGCCCAAACGGATCGGACAGAAACGAGCCACCCCAGAATTCCAGACCTTTTCCTGCGGTAGCTTTATTGCCGCGAACATCGCCCTGCTCAAATCCGACGCGATTCACCGCCGCGACATAAACTCCATTCGAAATTGCGTGCGCCAGGTGCATGACGTGCCAGGCATTGTGCTGGGCCTCGCCGTACTGTTGCTTCTCATCCGGATGCCAGCCGATCGCCGTCGGATAAAAAAGCACCTGCGCACCCTGCAACGCCGTGAGCCGTGCGCCCTCGGGATACCACTGGTCCCAACAAACCAGCGTGCCAATCCGTCCGACCTGCGTGTCGAACGCCTTGAAGCCGAGATCGCCGGGGGTGAAGTAATATTTTTCGTAATAAAGCGGATCATCGGGAATGTGCATCTTGCGATAAATGCCGCGCAGGCTGCCGTCGGCATCGATCATCACCGCGGTATTGTGATAAACCCCAGGCGCGCGCTTCTCGAATAGCGATCCGATTAAAACAATTCCCAACTGCTTGGCGATCTCGGCCAGCTTTTTCGTCGTCGGGCCCGGAATTGGCTCGGCCAGATCAAAAAGCACTGCGTCTTCGCGCTGGCAAAAATATTGGGTCTGGAAAAGTTCCGGCAGGCAGACAATCTGCGCGCCTTTTTTTGCCGCTTCTTGCACTTTGTCGAGCGCGTGCTGCAGGTTTTTCTCGGGATATGGCGTCGCCGACATCTGCACCAGACCTACGCGGAAGTTATCGGGCAAAAAATTCCTCCTTGTGAGTGATTAGCATAACAATGAGTGACGGCTGGTAGCCACTGGCAGTTAGCTTTTAGCCTTTAGCTCTTAGCTTTAGCTCTAACCGTTCGACTTCAGTGGCGAAGAAACACCACTATCGGGAAGGGCACGGCTTTCAGCCGTGCCGTTACGTTCGCAGATGAGTGGGCTTTAGCCCCTGAGGTCCTGCCGATAAATTTCTCGATTGCCCACTCAATTGCCGGCTAGTGGCCAGTACCTGCGCCCTCTAGTAAAGTAATCCTTCCACTTTATAAACGTGAGGCAATCATGAAACATAAAAACACCGACGGCGCCGGCATCGATCGCAAGCTCCATAGCCCAATTGAAGATCGCCTGGTTCCGCTGGAGCCGTTGGATCTAAGCAAAGTTCGTTCGATTGATGAGCTGGTCCGCGCCATGGCTAAAACTGCGTTCACCGGTCGCCAGCTTGGTGAAGCTGCCGACGTACTCGAAGCCATGGCCCGCGATAGAGATTGCTTCGTCGTCCTGACTCTCGCCGGCGCCATGACCGTAGCTAAGCAGGGACTCATCATTTCCGAGCTGATCGACCGCGGAATCGTCAACGCGATCGTCTCAACCGGCGCGCTCATGGCCCATGGCCTGGTCGAGGCCACGGGGCGCTCACATTATCAGTACAACCCTGACGTGCCCGACACCGAACTTTACGAGCAGGGCTACAACCGGGTTTACGACACGCTCGAGCCCGAGCAGAATCTCGATGAC
>DATATW010000167.1:0-41956 GCA_036268595.1 Terriglobales bacterium | reverse complement strand
CAAGGCCCCGCAATCTTCTGATGTGCAGGCTGCTGACGATTCCACGGAATTTGATCCCACCGCCTTCGACTTCGGCGGAGGAGAATTTATTCACGCTGGAAGCTCGGCACCAAGTGATTTGGAACCCGAAGTCGATTCCCCCGAACCCAGCGCTTCGCAAGCCGAAGAAGGTCCAACCCCAGTCGACGGCTTCCGCACTCCCGGCGAGGCAGCCCACACCGCAGAACTGCTGAAGTTCCTGATCGACCGCACCGGCTACATCAAAATTCTGGAAGCGGAGGACTCGCCCGAAGCCTACTCACGAATTGAAAATATTCGCGAACTAGTTAACGCGGCCATGGATTCGAAAGACCGCGGCGAAACTCTCGATCAGTTTCTTGATCACGCTGCGCTGGTCAGCGACGCCGATGCATACGACGCACGAGCGCAGATCACGCTCATGACCTTGCACGCGGCCAAAGGCCTGGAATTCCCCTTGGTGTTTTTGTGCGGTCTGGAAGAAGGACTGTTTCCGCACTCGCGAACATTTCTCAATCCTGATGACATCGAAGAAGAGCGTCGGCTCTGCTATGTCGGCATGACCCGCGCCATGGACCAACTGGTGATCACGCGGGCGGTTTATCGCCGTCGCTATGGGACCGATATGCCTGAGGCCAGCATACCTTCGCGGTTTCTGGACGAAATCCCTGCGGAGTTGGTGGAGGAATTGGGCAAGTCTCGTGTGGGGCGGGCGCCCTCGCCCGCCAGGGGTTTGGCATCCGGGATTGGGACGGGCTCATGGAACTCCAATCGAGATCGGCGGGCGGGGGCGCCATTTGACGTCGCTCAGGGCAGGTCCGCTCCTCACAGATCCGAGCCCCACTACGCCTATGAAGATGAAGACCAGTCAGCCTCATGGAGCGAGAAAACCGAGGCTGCGCGCAAGCCGGCCGCTCCGAAATACAACTCCATCGACAACATCGCCGAGTTCTTCGCCTCGCGCGGCAAAAAGTTCAGCGTCGCCAAAGTCCCGGTCGAGGAGCCCAAAGGACGACGTGGCTTCCGTCCCGGGCAAAAAGTCCGGCATCCAAAATATGGAGAGGGAACCGTCTATCATCGCGAGGGCGAAGGCGAAGAGGCCAAGATTACGGTACAATTTCCTCGCTTCGGACTGAAGAAGCTGGTGGAGAAGTACGCGCAGCTGGAAAAAGGATGACGGAAATTTGGTAATTTTGTAATTGAGTAATTTGGTAATTGCAAATCCAAGCTCGGAGAGCCCGGCGAGTCTGATTTTAAATTACACAATTACTCACTTACTAAATTACTCAATCAAAAAATAAGGAATTCATGGCCAATACAACTGCACTCAGCAAAGACGAACGCAAGAAATCGAAACGGGCGGCGCGCAAAAAGCGCAAGACCGACAACCCGTTGAAGCCCCGCGATTACGCTCGCGGATCGAAGAAACCGAAAGTCAAGAAATTGGCCCGCGGACAAGCGAAGCGATAAGTACAGCAATTGGCGATTAGCATTCGGCACCTGGCCGGCGAAGATATGTGGCTGGCTAGGTGTTAGTGCTAATTACCTGAGTCAAACGGCCAGGAGACCTCAACCATTTGGAACCCCAAATTTCGGATCCTTCGGTGGCTCCAGTCCGCACTTCAGAAAACCAGCTCCTGTGCTGCAAGTCCATCGACAAACTGATCGCTGAGGCCGACCAGCCTGAACATCGACTGCGCAAGACGCTGGGCCCGTGGTCGCTGACCGCACTCGGCATCGGCGCGATCATCGGCTCCGGAATTTTTGTCCTTACCGGGACCGCGGCCGCTGGCGAGCACTTCGAGGCTCCCTCGATCTTGCACGCTCAGGTGCTCGATCTTCTGATTAACTTTTTCCGCACCGGAAGCACGGCGGGCGCACTCATGCATGGCCGACCGCCGGCAGGGCCGTCGATTGCGATTTCATTTCTATTAGTTGCGGTCGCGTGCAGCTTCGCCGGACTTTGCTATGCCGAACTGGCCTCGATGATCCCGATCGCGGGCAGCGCCTACACCTATTCCTACGCTACGCTAGGCGAGATCTTTGCCTGGATCATTGGCTGGGACCTGATTCTGGAGTATGTGGTCAGCAACGTGGCGGTGGCTGTCGGCTTCAGCGGCTATTCGAAAGCCCAACTGGCGGTCTTCGGAATTCATCTTCCCGACAAATGGTCGAGTCCGGTCTGGGCCTCGGGCGGATGGACGGGCGCCTATTTCAACCTGCCCGGATTTTTGATTGTTTTTGTTCTTACCCTGCTTCTGGTGCGCGGAGTGCGCGAATCTGCCGAAGCCAACAACGTGATGGTGCTGATTAAAATCGGCGCCATTCTTACTTTTCTGGTCGTCGGCGGAATGCTGGTTCATAAGTCGAATTGGGTGCCGTTCGCGCCATCTGGATTTGCAGGCGTCCTGACCGGCGGCGCAATCGTGTTCTTCACCTACATCGGTTTCGATTCTGTCTCGACCGCCGCCGAGGAGTGCGAAAAGCCGCAGCGCGATTTGCCATTTGGAATTATTGCGTCGCTGATCGTGTGCACGGTCTTGTATGTGGGCGTGGCCATTGTGCTGCTCGGAATGCTCAAGTACACGACGTTCGTTTCCGGCGAAGCCGCGGAAGCGCCGGTTGCCTACGCGTTGAAAGTCCTGGGCGCGCACCCGATATACAGGTCGGTCATTGTGCTGGGCGCGCTGATGGGAATGATTTCTTCGATTCTCGTCTTCCAGTACGGGCAGGCGCGAATCTGGTATGCCATGTCGCGCGACGGTCTTCTACCCAAGCTCTTTTCCGCGGTGCATCCCAAGTTCAAGACTCCGCACTGGTCCACGTGGATTGCGTGCTTTGCGGTGGGGATTCCAGCCGGGCTGGTGGATATCGGTGACGCAGCCGATCTGTCGAACATTGGCACGCTGTTCGCATTTGTCCTGGTCTCGCTCGGAGTGATCTTCCTGCGGCGCAAACAACCCGACCGACCTCGCGCCTTCCGCGTGCCGTTCGTTCCCTGGTTCCCGTTGATTTCTGTAGTGCTCTGCGGCGGCTTGATGATGGGCCTGACCGTGATCACCTGGCTGCGGTTTGTAGTGTGGCTGGTGATTGGGCTTTTGATTTATGTCTTCTACAGCCGCAAGCACAGCGAGTTCGCGAAGGGCTGACCGCTCATGCGCTTTTGATCTGCGACTGCGACACCAGCTGCTGGTAGATTTTCTGCACCTGTTTTTTCGTTTCTTCGACGCTGCCGCTGTTGTCGACCACGAAATCCGCGGCCTGAATTTTTGCTTCATCCGGAGCCTGTGCCATCATTCTGCGGGTGACTTCACGCTTGGCGGTTTCGGCGTCGACGTGCAGGCGTTTTTCCCAGCGCTCGATGCGCTGCTGCGGCTTGCAGCTCACCACAATGACTTTATCGAAGCTCCTTCGCAGTCCCGCTTCGAGAAGCAAAGCCGCTTCGAGCATCGCGATTGCATCGGGTTCACGTCGCCGGATGTCTTCCATCCACTGCTGGTATCGCTCGATAACTCCAGGATGCACCAGGCTGTTGAGTTCATAAATGCGGGGGCGTTTCTGGTCGAATGCCAGCTCCGCCAGGCGGGCGCGGTCGACCGTTTTGTCCGCGTTCAGGATTTCCGGCCCGAAGCGGCGCACCACTTCGTCGTACACCTTTTCGCCGGGACGCATGAGGTCGTGCGCAATTTCATCCGCATCGATGGTGTTCACCCCAAGTTCGGCAAACATGCGGCCGACCAGCGACTTTCCGGTTGCGATACCGCCTGTCAATCCAATCTTAAGCATCGAGTGATTATTTCACCACAGAGACGCGGAGCCACACAACAACTCGTGGCCTACCCCGAAATAACCTGCAGAAACTTGGGCTCCACCCAAATACTCTCTCCGAAGTTGCCCGTGATTGATTGAATTTCCAGTTCTGCCATTCCGAATTGGTTGAAGCTGGCGACGACGAATTCGTGCCCGAGACATTTCTCGAAAGTTGACCTCGTAGAGAAATCTGGAGACTCCTCCAACCCATCAGGCATGCCGATGATCCGCACTTGATCCCCCAGCTTCATGGAAGCAAAATTCCTCCGTGGAAGTTCTCACTGAAAACTCCGTGCCCTCTGTGGTCACGCCTTTGGTTTTAGTTCTAAGCTCTTGACAATTCCGGGGTCCTATTTCCCCGGCGCATCTTCGCGGCCTTCACCGTATTCGACATCAGCATGGCGATGGTCAGCGGTCCGACTCCGCCCGGCACCGGCGTTATCGCGCCCGCAACTTCTGCAACGTCGGGATGCACGTCACCTACCAGCACCGATCCTTTGCTGCGAAATGTCTCTTCGCGTTTGGCATTGCCGGCGAACAGGCGCGCGAATTCTTGCACGTCAGTCACTCGGTTCATGCCAACGTCAATAACCGTGGCGCCGGGGCGAACAAAATCCCTGGTGATCATTCCCGCCCGGCCGATGGCTGCGACTAATATGTCGGCCCGGCGGCAGACCGCAGGAAGATCGCGAGTCTTCGAATGACACACAGTCACGGTGGCGTTCGCATTGAGCAGCAGCATCGCCATCGGCTTGCCGACAATATCACTACGGCCAACCACGACCGCCTCCTGGCCGGCGATCTTGGTTTTGCTTCTCTCCAGCATTTCCATCACCCCTGCGGGAGTGCACGGAACGAGGCCAGGTCGCTGAGTAGAAAGAAAGCCCACGTTCATGGGATGAAATCCGTCGACATCTTTTGCGGGATCAACAGCCAGCAGAACCTTCTTGGAGTCGACCTGGGGCGGTAGCGGCAGTTGCACCAGAATGCCGTCGATTTCATCTCGACGGTTGAGATCGGCGACAAGCTCCAGCAGTTCCGCCGTGGTCGCCCGATCAGACGGGGTGTGCTGCTCGCTGTAAAGTCCGACTTCGCCGCTACTCTTTACTTTGCCACGAACGTAAATTTCCGACGCCGGATTATTGCCAACCAGCACCACCGCCAGTCCCGGCCGCATTCCGGCTGCCGACAAGGCTTTCACCTCAGCGGCAACTTCGCTGCGAATCTCGGCGGCGATTTTGTTTCCATCCAGAAGGGTTGCGGGCATGGGATGAGTGAAGAGAAATTCTAGCAGGTCGCCGGTCTTCGGTCGTCGCTCGTCGGCCTTCGGTCGTCGTCGCAAGATAGTTGGGGTTGCGCATTATTGTTCAAGATTGCGCTACTAAATTCGGCCACTCTGGTTCGCTGACGACCGAAGACCGAAGACTCTCGCACAGGGTGCACGGTCGCACCAGCAATTCCGTTTTTTGCGATACTGAAACATGCCATCCCTTGATCCCAAGTCGGTGAAGGTTCACCTCACTTCCGGCACCGGAGTGGACATTGAGTGGAAAGACGGCCATCTTTCCAGCTACACATTCCCCTATCTGCGAGATGCGTGTCCCTGCGCCATGTGCGATGAAGAGCGCGGCAAAAGTGGCCGCGAGGCGGGACAGCCCATAAAGCTAAAGCCCGGTGAATTGCCTATGTTCAAACCTGCAGTCAAGCCGGATTCGGCCGAGCCGGTCGGCAAATACGCCATCAAGTTCAACTGGAACGACGGGCATCAGCTAGGAATTTATTCGTGGAAGTGGCTGAGGGAAATCTGCCGATGTAAAGAGTGCCTCGCCAGTCTCGAAACAGGAGACAACCCCGAAGCTCAAGTCGGCTGACTCGCCAGTGGGCTGACTTGCCATGTGTGGACGGCCGCCGTCGGCCGCCCGGTCGAGCCTGGCTCGACGAAATAGGCCCATCACTAAACGAAAATTTATGGCGACCTTTCCAGCTGCTTACTGCACGGTAAAGCTGACGTTGGTGCTGTGCGTCAAGGCAGTCCCTAAAGAATTCGTGCCCATACCAGTAACGGTGACAACATAACTCTGAGGCCCCGAAGTTTTAGGCGTAACGCTGGAGCTGCCCCCGCCGCAGCCGATCGCGGTGAAGGCGATCGCCAGCAGTGCGAGTCCAAACAGTGCCGCCCACTTGCGTCGCGAAGGTACGCCTAAAAGAACGACGGCAAACAGGCCGCCGGTGGCCCCGAAACCGGTAATCGCAAGCCGCGCCATCTGAAATCCTGGTTTGCCCGACTGCAGTTCGTGCGGCATTCGCAGGTTCGCCGATGCAGTCAGACTCAGAGTCGAAGTCTGCGTATTGCCTGAGCTTCCGGTGAAAGTAACGCTCGCGGGATTCAGAGAACAGGTGATAGTGACCGACGCCGAACTGGCGCAGGTCAAGTTCACCGTGCCGGTGAAGCCGCTGATTGCAGTGACGGTGACACTTGAAGTTCCGGCGACCCCTGAGGACGATGATGAGGCGACCGTTCCATCGAGAGCGAAATCTCCCGCCGATGTGGTTGCTGTCCATGCGGTGATGAGATTGGCTACGTTGAGCGATCCCAGGCCGGTGACCCTATCGTATCCCGCGCCCGCTGAGAAGCCGATGCTGGTTGTGCCCGCCGGGCAATTCGGACTACCTGCGGTGCAAGGAACGTTGTTGTTTCCGGAAGTAATGTCGTGAAATGCGCCTGGAGTACTCGCGTCCAGCGCGTAGAGCATGGGGTTCACGTTGCCCAAGCCATTCGAGCCCGTCGCCTGGTTAATTAGCGCGAGGACGCCGGCAAAAGTGGGAGCACCGGCCGAAGTGCCCCCAACGCCATCGAGAAGATTGTTGTTGGCGCTGTCCGAACTGCTGGAGCGGAAGCCATTCGCACAACTCGTGATTCCGGCGGTGCCAGCGAAAACGTCCTGCGAGCAGATCAGATAAGAATCGTGGGCATCGGCTGCGTTGAATGCAATGTCCGGCACATCACGCTTGCCGTCTCCCGGAACGCCGGTTCCACTCTGCCAGCTGGGTTTAGCAAAAACCGTGCTCGCGCCCCCGCCGCCCGCGCTCAATCCGGTGGTGCTGTTGTCGTTCCAGGTTGTTTCTGGAATGTATGACACTGCAGTCCCGGTTGAACTGGTCGAGTTGCAGGTTCCGAGCCAGAAAGTGGTGGCTGCCGCGCAGCCATTGGTAACGGTCGCTGCCGCATCACCGGTGAATTGCGCGCCTCCTACGCCCGTGACTTCTGGAATGCTGGCGGGAACATCCACCCCAAGGCCCTGGGTGGCCGAACTCCCGGTATCGCAATCGGCGGCTCCGCTGTCGCCGGCGGGACCGCTGATGGTCTGGCCTTGCGCATTGGCTTCCTGCGCCCACTGCTGCATTGTGAGCACGAACGAGGTGCCGAGGTTCGCCTCGCAGTTGCCATAGCTGATGCTGATGATAGGAGCGGAATTGTGGGTGATGGCATATTGCAATGCGTCAAAAGCATTGCTGGTTCGATTGTTGCAGGTCGTCCCCGAGCCGATACCCGCGTAGATGTATTTTATGGTCGCATTCTTCGCCACACCCTCTGACCATTCCACATCAAGGTCGGCTTCAGTGGCATCGCCTGTGCAGGTCAATGCCGTGCCGGTACTGGGAACCTGAATCTGCTGAAAATTGCTGCTGGTCCGTCCCGGTAGCCCGGCCGCACCGCGGAAATCGTCGATGTCAGTCGTGCTGATAAGAGTTTGACCCACCACCGCGATCGTCTGCCCGCTGCCGTCAAAGCTCGAAGGTATGTTGTAGAGGGTGGCAAAATCCGCGGGAATGACGAAATGATTGCCGCTTACATTCGAGGTGAATTTAGGCGCGGACTTGCGATACCTTGGCTTGGGATGGAAGTCATTCAATCCCCGCACGCCCAGCACCTCGGCGGCGAAAGCCTGGGGCACAGATACGTCGCTATTATTCGCCATGTGTTCCCGGCCATTGACAACAAAATGATGGATCTCAGTCTTTAGCGCGTACTCAACCTGGCCCACGCTGCCATTGAACGAAATTTCATTGCGGTTGCGGGAAACGCCAATGACCGTCAGTCCCTGCGATTGCAACCAGGAGCTGACTTTAGCCAAGTCGTTTGATGTCATGCCAAAGCGGGCGGCATACTGCCCGGGAGTAAGCCACTTGTGGTAATTCGGAGAAGAGCGGTCCTGCTGTTCGCGGAGCAGTTCTTTCAAATCTGCTTGCTGCGATGCCGACAGCCTGAAGGTCAGGGCCATGCCAGTAAGTTGCTGATCGGGGCGCACCTGGCCCTGATCGAATTGCGTTCGCGCCAGCGGGTGAGCGGTGCCACGGACGGCCACGGTCTGAGCGGAATCCACGGCGTACAAAATCCTGTCTCGGCCGCCGTTTTGCGTGCTGCCGGACGCTGCCAAAAAAAAGACCGAGCAGATCATCAGAAGCGCGGTCAAAGCTGCCGAACCCAAGCGCGTGTAAGCTTTGCTGAACATATGGGATTATCCTAGGTACAGTGCTGGTCTCAAGATTGTGCCGATTGGGAGAATAGATTCAGCGTACCCCAAGCAGGGATGTATTCCCAAGTGACTTCAGGCTGTAAAAAATTGTAATGTGAATATTAGTAACTGGGCTTATCTACTCCAAAAACGAGGTAAGTCGAATCGCAGCAATACGTATTCATAGGACGCCGCTGGGAAATGCCTTACACTGTTGCTCGTTGACTCGGGGTCGAGCGTGAAACTTTCCGTGGTCATGCCGGTTTACAACGAGCGCGCAACTGTACGCGCGGTGGTCGAAAGTGTGCTCGCGGTGCCTCTTGAAATCGAACTTTTATGCGTAGATGATGGATCGCGCGACGGATCGCGCGAGATTTTGCAGGAGCTGGCCTCCGCGAAGCCTCAGATCAAGGTCTTTTTTCAGCCTCAGAACATGGGCAAAGGCGCAGCCCTACGCCGTGGAATCCTGGAGGCGACGGGTGACTTTGTGATTATTCAGGATGCCGATCTTGAATATGACCCGGACGAGTATCCGTCGCTGCTGGGACCACTGATTGATGGCAAGGCAGATGTGGTCTATGGGTCGCGTTTTCTCGGCGGCGGTCCCCATCGTGTTCTTTACTTCTGGCATTCCGTAGGCAACTGGCTTTTGACACTGCTTTCGAACTGCCTTACCAACATCAATCTCAGCGACATGGAGACCTGCTACAAAGTCTTCCGGCGCGAGATCATACAGTCGATCCCGATCGAAGAAGACCGGTTCGGTTTTGAACCGGAGATTACAGTAAAAGTCGCCAAGCGCAAACTGCGAATCTATGAGGTCGGCATCAGCTATCAAGGGCGTACTTACGAAGAAGGCAAGAAGATCGGCTGGAAAGATGGAGTGCGCGCCCTGTGGTGTCTGCTGAAGTATTCAATCAAGGATGAGCCTGAAAGACGTCCGGTTTCCGTACCAGCGCCTTTATCGCGGCCGGAAGACGCTTCTCAACAGCGCTGAAGCCCGAGCACGGAAGTAACCGGTAAAGCCCGGAGTGCCTTCAGTTCCATACCCTTTGTCTCCTATCATGAAATGCAAGTTGTTCTCTTGGACACCCTTGTGAGCGCATGCCGACTTTCGGTCGTGGTTCCCTGTTTCAACGAAGAACAGGTGATTGGCGCTTGTCATCAGACGCTGAGCGATGTTTTGCGCACGCAGGAGGGGGATTACGAGATTGTCTACGTGAACGACGGTTCCACCGACAATACTTATCAACTGCTCACCGAGTTGCAACGGTCAGACTCGAAAATCAAGGTGATTGACCTGGCCAGAAACTTCGGACATCAGATTGCCGTTTCCGCGGGACTGGCATATGCCGATGGCGCAGCCGTCGCGCTTATGGATGCTGACCTTCAGGACCCGCCTGAAGTCCTGGTGCAGATGTTCCATCTTTGGGAGCAAGGTTACGAAGTGGTTTTTGGTGTGCGTAAGACGCGGGCGGGCGAAAGCTGGTTCAAGCTGAAAACCGCGGAGTGGTTTTACCGCATTCTGAATCTGCTGTCGGATACAGAAATCCCCCGCGATACCGGCGACTTCCGGTTATTGGATCGCAAGGCGGTTGACGCGCTGCTGCGAATGCCGGAGCGTGATCGATTACTCAGAGGGCTTTCGAGTTGGATCGGATTTCGCCGCTATGGCCTCGAGTACGAGCGATCGGCCCGCGCCGCAGGGGTGACGAAGTATCCTCTCCATAAAATGCTGCGGCTGGCGCTTGATGGAATCCTGTCGTTTTCGGTGGTTCCTTTGCGGCTGGTAAGTGTGATGGGAATTGCCGCCGCCGGTCTCTCCGTGGTCGGCATCTCTTATGCGCTGGTGCTGCGTTTGTTCACCCGCATCTGGGTCCCGGGATGGACGCTTCTGTTTATCGGAATGCTGTTTATTGGCGGGTTGCAGATGCTGAGCATGGGAATTGTGGGCGAATACATTGGCCGCATTTATACCGAGGCCAAGCAAAGGCCCCTTTATCTGGTACGTGAAGTTCTGGTTTCCGGGACTCAAGCGCCGCTGGCTCGGAAGGCGGCCAGCGGATCCGCGTAGTCGAAATGGCAACGAATACATTTTTTAGCTCCCCTCTAATCTCTTATGACTGATGTCGCCATTGTGGGTGCAGGCTTTACCGGGCTCTCGGCAGCGCTCGAGCTTGCTCGCCAGGGATTCAAAGTAACGGTTGTGGAGAGGGACAGCGAAGCAGGGGGGCTCGCCGGCTCGTTCAAAGTCGGCGAGCAAAGGCTGGAGAAGTTCTATCACCACTGGTTCACCAGCGACCAGCACATCGTGAACCTGGTGCGAAGCCTGGGACACGAGCAAGACGTGCTCTGGCATCCCACCAATACCGGAATGTATTACGCCCATCGCCTGTTCAGGCTTAGCCGGCCGCGCGATGTGCTGGCATTCACTCCCCTGAGTTTCATCAACCGACTGCGGCTCGGATACATGACGCTTGCGGCGCGGCGGGTGAAGAACTGGCAGGCACTTGAAGGCCTGACCGCGAAGGATTGGCTTATTGAACTGGGAGGCGAACAAGTTTACCGGGTGGTTTGGGAGCCGCTGCTGATCGGCAAATTCGGGGAATACGCCGAACAGGTTTCCGCCGTGTGGTTGTGGAATAAGTTGAAATTGCGCGGTGGTAGCCGCGGACGCGGCGGGCAGGAAATGCTGGCCTATTACAAAGGCGGATTTAGCGCGCTGTCATCGCAGGTCGCGGCGGAAATCATAAAGCTGGGGGGCGAAATCCATCTGGGGACCTCGGTGCTCGAGGTGTCCTCAGTCAGCGGTCATGCTAATGGCCTGACTACTTCGAAAGGCTTTGTTCCCGCGCGAGCGGTGTTGCTGACTGCGCCCTTACCGCTGGCGGCAAACCTAATCGCACCAATCGTCCCGGAAGGTTATGCAGAAAGCTTGCGGCGGATTCGTTACCTCTCCAACATCTGCATCGTGCTCGAGCTGAAACGCAGCTTATCGTCGATGTACTGGTTGAACGTCAACGATCCGTCTTTCCCTTTTGTCGGCGTGATTGAACACACCAACTTCGAACCGGCGAGTACTTATGGTGGCAGACATATTGTTTATCTTTCGAAATACCTGCCAAGGTCGGCGGAGTTGTATCGCGCGTCGAATCCAGAAGCCGTGGAGATTGCTGTGGCCGCGCTGAAGCGAATGTTTCCTGAGTTCGATCGCGATGCCATCGAAAAAGCTCATGTATGGCGCGCGGATTACGCCCAGCCTCTAGTTGAACGACATTACAGCAGACTCATTCCTGATTTTGTGACGCCGGTGAAGGACCTATTTCTTTCGAGCATGGCGCAAATCTATCCCGAGGACCGGGGAACGAATTACGCGGTCAGGAATGGTTGCGCAGCGGGGAAGGCGATTGCGGAACACCTGAAACGGTCGTATCCAAAAGGCAACTCGTTGGCGACCGCGGCGGCTTCATCTTTATGAAGCTGGAACCGGGAAATCGCGACGCACGAAGACGCGGATGTTGGAGTATCTGAAGTTCTGAACCGGCCGATATTCAGAGGCGATGAAGTCTTTCAGCAATTTAGGTAACAGAGTTGAGTTATAGCCGTAATCCGAAAGAGGCGCTTGAGTGTTACGTGCGGCGCGGTCCAATTCTGAGGTACACAATATTCCCAGCAAGGGGTTTCCGGAGACAATTACTGCCGGGCGGCTTGTCATAAGATCGGCCATGAATTGCCGACGCTGTTCGGCGGCCACAGGATTGGCTGCATCGATCAGCGGATATTGATAGAAGTAGCGCGAGGCGGGTAATCGCTGCGTGTGTAAGGCTATGTAGCCCGCTTCTGTGCCCCCAACCACCATGATCGTGTCATTCGGACTGGTTGTGCGCTGGATGAACTTTACTACCTCGACGTAGTCAGGCCGCGGCGGGTCGGAAGCCTGGGAAAAGTCCGAGGCATAAACCGCCAGCGAGAAGAGTAAGAATCCAAACACCAGCGCCAGCGCCACCATCGCGCCCACGGAACGTTCGCTCGCGGAATTCTGGATCGCGACCAGAAACCACGCGGCCAGAACTGCCAGACTGGGAAACAGCGGCAGCATATAGTGTGAATAATCTCTTCCGGACAGACACGCCGCGACAATTTCGAGTGGAACGCTAGCCAACAAAATATTCAGGTAAATCGAGGGCATTCTTGCTTCGCTGGTTCCGTGCTGCGAGCGTTTTCTTAGGGCCAATGACCAGCCAGCGATGGCCAAGACGGCGAGACCCGACGCAAAAAGCTGAATGATTAATTGCCGGGTGTGCAGTAGCCGGACCGCGATTGAGAGAGAGCCGGAATAGGCAGCGTTGTATCCAAAATACGCGCCGACGAAATCTCGAAACGCCCCTGCGCGGTAAATCGGCGCCAAGCATAGAAGGCGTCCGGCATACATATATGATGGCTAAGAAATGCGTACTGGAGCTCGCGCCGGCGATCCGCGGTTACTGCTCTGCCTAGTCGCCGCGTTGCTGGCAATCGTGGTGCAATCGGGCGAGTTGGGATCGGCGGACACCATGCACCGGCTGCAGACCGCGCATTCATTCTGGACCTCGGAGCCTGCGGTTTTTCCGAGTGAATATCCGGAATTTGGCGTGCACGGGCGCGGAGGCAAGCTCTACGACTGGTACGGCATCGGCCAGCCACTGCTAATGTTGCCCTTCGACATTGTGGGCACGGGGCTCGCGAAGCTGCCCATCTTTGCCGACTACGGCAGCGACACCGACCCCACGGTGCGAAATATCTTCGTCACCTATTCAGTCAATGTGTTGCTCAGTGTTCTGACGGTTCTGGTCTGCTTCCGTTTTCTTCTTCTGCTTGGATTCGACGGAGCGCAGGCGATAGCAGGCGTTTTGGCGCTGTTGTTCTGCACGACTCACCTGCATTACACCCAGAACATGATGGAGAACAACTACATCTGTCTGCTCACCTTGACGGGATTTTGTTACCAATACGAATGGCTACGGTCGGGAAGCGCGAAGGCGTTACTGATCGGATCAGGTGCGCTGGGATTGAACTTGCTGACGCGCCTGACTACAGGGCTGGATTTAATAACGGTGACGGTTTTTTTACTGCTGGTTCTTTGGTTTGAGAAGGGGACGCATTCTGGCAGCGCAATTGTATGGACGAGTGTAGGGACGGGCGTTCCCGCCCGTCCGGTCGAGCGAAGCTCGACGAATGTTCCGCCGAGCGGATTTTTTCGGCAGCGCTTCATTTCTTATCTAAAAACAGCGCCCCCGGTCTACGCCATTTTTCTATTTCTTGATCGTCTCTATCAGTTCTACCGTTTTGGAAACTGGACGACGACTTACGTCCATTACTTCACCATTGAGCATCGTTTGCAGGATCCAACCCTGCCGGCAAAATATCCGTGGGAGACACCGTTTCATGTGGGGTTTTTGGGACCATTCTTGTCGAGAGAGAAATCTATTTTCCTGTTCGATCCGCTGATCGTGCTAACGATCGTAGTGGCAATTGTCGGTTGGAAATATCTCAGCCCGGTAATCAAAAGTTATGTCGTTGCCGCGTTTCTGCTGGTGCTCGGCTACATCTGTCTTTATGCGCGTTACACCGTGTGGAGCGGGGACTTCGCCTGGGGAGACCGGTACGTTTCGACGGCGTGTGAACTTGCAGCGTTCATCTCAGTCCCGCTGCTGTTGAGATTTCGCGCGCAACTGGGCAAGGCTTTTTGGGTCATCGGGCTGTTACTTATTGGCAGCAGCTTAATTATTCAGTTGGCGTCGCTTGCCTTCTGGCTGCCGCTGGAAATTTATCAGGGCGACGACTTCGGTCATCCGCAGTGGGTGATTTGGCTGCGCTTCAAGAACATTGTCGCTTTCGCGCTGGGGAAAATGGATGCCTGGGGCCTGAACACCGATTCAATGGGCTACGACCAATGGGATTATCAGCACATCACTTGCTGGAATTTCTTGCCGTTTGTTTTAAGGAGGATTGGAGCGGCGCCCAAGTGGGTGGTGGATCTGGCATTTGCTGCATGGTTCGCGGCGATTGCGGGATTAACGTATGTTCTGTTCAGGGTGGTAGAAGTCTACCGTAATATGGTAGAATTCTACCATGAGCCTGAACATTAAGAACCCATGAGCCTGAACATTAAGAACGAGGAGACCCATCGCCTGGCCCAGGAATTGGCTGCGGTGACGGGCGAAAGCCTGACCGCCGCAGTGACGGAGGCAGTCCGGGAGCGACTGGAGCGCGTGAAAACCGAAGGCAGAGCCGAACGGATCCGCAGAATAAGAGAAGAATTTGCGCGCCGCCTGACGGGAAAGCCTTTGCCTGATCATGGTGACCTTCTCTACGACGAACGAGGGTTGCCAAAATGATCGTAGACAGCTCTGCGATCATCGCGATTCTCGAAAGCGAGCCTGAAGCGGACGCGATGCAAAAAGCTCTCGAACGCACTCCAAGTCGTACAATTTCAGCAGTGAGTTACGTGGAGACAGCAATCGTCATTGACAGCCGCAGGGATCCGGTACTCAGTCATGGTTTCGACAACTTTTTATTCGAGACTCGAATAAGGATCGAGTCAGTGACTCCTGAGCAGGCCCGTTTAGCGCGAGAAGCGTATCGTGACTTCGGCAAAGGCCGGCATCGCGCGGGGCTGAATTTGGGCGACTGCTTCTCGTACGCGCTCGCGAAACACAAACGCGAGCCACTGCTGTGCAAGGGCGACGACTTTAGAAAAACCGATGTTGAGGTCGCGGAGTACTAGTCAACAGCCCAAAGCAGTTGTAGAAGCGCAGCCGCCAAGTATCGCGGACACCGTCACAGTGTCGCTATTCCACCGTTACTGACTTCGCCAGATTCCTAGGTTGATCGACGTCGCAGCCGCGGCGGACGGCGATGTGATACGCCAACAACTGCAGTGGAACTATTTCTAAGATCGGCAATAGTTCTTCGGGCGCGCCGGGAACGTAGATCACGTGGTCGGCGGCCTCTTTAATTTCTTCATCGCCTTCGGTGGCTAGCGCTATCACCTGGCCCGAACGGGCTTTCACTTCTTTCAAGTTGGACAGAGTCTTCTCATAGCGAACCATGGAAAGAGCATCTTTGGGGTCGCGGGTCGCGATGATCACCACCGGAAGGTTCTCATCGATCAGCGCGTTTGGACCATGCTTCATTTCGCCCGCGGGATATCCCTCAGCGTGAATGTAGGAAATTTCTTTCAGCTTGAGCGCGCCTTCAAGTGCGATGGGATAGTGGATGCCGCGGCCGAGAAACAGGAAATCCTGCGAGCGCACATATTGCTTGGCCAGATCTTCGCAGTCTTCTTCGTGAGTAAGCAGATGTTCGAGCTTGCCGGGAATTCGCGTCAGTTCCTGGACGGCGTCTCTGGCCTGGTCAGCTGAAATCGCGCCGCGCACCTGCCCGATGTAAAGCGCGAAAAGATATAACGCAGTGAGTTGCGCAGTGAAAGCCTTAGTTGACGCCACACCAATCTCAGGACCCGCGTGCGTATAGATCGTGCCTGCGGCCTCGCGCGTGATCATCGACCCGACCACATTGCAGATGGCGAGCGTCTTTGATCCTTTAGCTTTGGCTTCGCGCTGGGCGGCGATGGTGTCAGCAGTTTCGCCGGATTGCGAAATCACCAGCGTGATTGTGTCACCGGGAACGATGGGATCGCGGTAGCGCCATTCGCTGGCGTAATCCACCTCAACCGGAATGCGCGCCAGGCGTTCAATCATGAATTTCCCGGCTTGAGCAGCATGCCAACTGGTTCCACAAGCGGCGATGTTGATCTTCTTGGCGGCGCGGAACTCGGCTTCAGTGATCTCCATTTCGTCGAGAAACACGTGGCCGGTTTCCTGCGAGACTCTACCCAGAGTGGTGTCGCGAACCGAACGCGGCTGCTCGTAAATCTCTTTGAGCATGAAGTGCTTGAAACCGCCCTTTTCCGCCATAATCGGGTCCCAGGTAACGTGCTGCACCTGGCGGACAATGGGCTGACCGTTGAAGTCAGTGAGGCGCACACCTTCAGGCGTAATGACCGCTAGATCGCCATCAGCAAGGAAAAATAAATCGCGCGTGTGATACAGAATCGCGGGAACATCTGAGGCTACGAAATATTCGTCTTTGCCCAGCCCAATGACAGCCGGTGGTCCGTTACGGGCGGCGACGATCTTGTTCGGTTCATCAACTGAAATTACCGCCAGCGCGAAAACCCCGGTAAGCTGGGTGACCGTCTTGCGCACCGCTTCTTCGAGTGACGGCCGGTGTCCGTTTCCCGCATTTACGTAGTACTTCTCGATCATGTGGGCGATGATTTCGGTATCGGTTTCCGTGGTGAACTTATGTCCTTCTTCGGCGAGCTTCCTCTTCAGCGAAACGTAATTCTCGATGATCCCGTTATGCACGACGACGACTCGCCCCGTGCAATCGCGATGAGGGTGAGCATTTTCTTCAGTGGGACGGCCGTGAGTGGCCCATCGGGTATGGCCGATTCCATAGGTTCCATCGAGCGGCTTGAGGCGGATAACTTCTTCTAGGTTGCGGAGTTTGCCTTCGGCGCGGCGAATCTGCAGGCCGTCACCATTGCCGCAAACCGCGATACCGGCGGAGTCGTAACCGCGATATTCGAGGCGCCTGAGACCATCCAGAATGACCGGTACAACCCGCTTCTTTCCAACATATCCGACAATTCCGCACATGACAGCCGGCTCCTACGTAGGGTGTGGGGAGGAACTGAACGCGAACGTGAACTGCTTATTCTTCAATTGAATACCGAAACTCTTCAATAACGGGATTGGTCAGGACTTCGCGTGCGATCTTGCCAATAGCGCTCTCCGCCTGGGTTTTATCGAGTCCGCCATCCAGCGTCAGCTCGAAAAACTTGCCCTGGCGAACGTCTTGCAATCCCTGGTAACCCAGTTTTTGGAGCGCACCCTGGATGGTCTTGCCTTGGGGATCCAGAACGCTCCGCTTCAAGGAAACGTATACGTAAGCTTTCATGGGGGATGTCTGGAATTATACGGCAACCCGCAATTGGGCTGTTTACACCAAAGTTACGAAGTTTTCAGGCCCGCGCAGAGCAGCGATCACCACAGAACGAGGGGTGGGAGGAACCGCACGGTACTTGGGATGGGGCTCGAAAGTGCCATGCGATTTTCACAAACCCACGGTAAGCCGTGCTTTGTGCGCATTTCTGTATTAGTATCCATTTAAATTTATTGCGGCCTTTGCATCGAGGGGAAGAGGTGAACGATGCAACAAGGTCCGGAACGCCACTCGGAAAGCCAGATTGACGACGAGTTTTCCCGTCGCCAGCGAATTTTAGGTAACGCGGTCAGCCTTTCGGCGGGTCAAACCCTTCCGGAACTCCTGCAAGAAATCTCCCGACGTCTGCATGTCATCTTCGAATTCCGCTTTACCCACTACTCTCTTTTTGATCCAGAGAAGAACGTGATGCGAGTCCAAGTCCTCGACCAGGACTTGCATGTCACTGACCATGAACAGGAACTTTCGATCGAGGCCTCTCCTTCCGGATGGGTCTGGACCCATCAGCAGCCGTTAGTGCTTGATGATCTGGAAAACGTGGAAGGAAAGTTCCGCGAGGCAGTCGAGCGCTACAAATCGCAGGGGATGCGCTCCCTGATTGCTCTTCCGATGACCACGGGAAGGAGGCGGCTTGGAACGCTAGGGTTTGGCGCAACCGAACCCACACATTACGACGAGGCAAACATCAATTTTTTGCAGCGCCTGGCTGGGTTCGCAGCTCTTGCCCTGGAGAATGCCATTACGCGTGAGGCGGTGGAGTGCGAAGAAGAGAGGCTGCGCGCCCTCGCTCAAGTCAGCCTTCAGCTTTGCGAGCGCAGCGTCCAGGAACACAAGACGCTTCAACACGAACGAGAGCGGCTGGAGACGGTTTTGGAGATAAACGCCGCTATCGGTTCTTCCCGGATGGACCTTCGACAAATGTTTCCGGCCGTATCGAGTTCGCTGGCGAAAGCAGTTCCTCATGACGCCGCCGTCGTCAGTCTCTGGAATGACGAGCAGGGATTTTATGAAACTCACGCTCTGGGCCCGAACCAGCCGGAGGAATTTTCACCATGGGGATGGAAGGCTCGTGGTGATGAGAGCTTCACAAACACGATCCTGGCCAAGAAGCCGGAGGGAGCAATCATTCGCCGGGAGAGTATGGAAACATTTTCGCGCCAGTACGTGATCGTCAAGCGCGCCCTTGACGCGGGCTTGGTGTGCTGGTGCGTGGCTCCCATGAGGGTCGACAATCGCCTCATCGGAATTATTTATCTGGGTAGCAGGCGCGACGCAGCTTTCAACGAAAAAGATCTTGAGTTGGTGCGCCAAGTGGCGGGAATCGTTGCCCAATCGGTCGCAAATGCATTGGCGCATGATGCCGTGCAGCAGGAAAAGAACAACCTGCAATTGTTGCTCGAGATCAGCCGAATATTGGTTCCCAGGCTGGACACGAAAAAGCTGTTCGCCGAAATCGCGAACTGCGTTCGCAGAGTTATGAATCCGGAGTATGCACACCTTGCTCTCTATGGCCGGGACGTCAGCGGCGTCCATATTCACCGGCTGGACTTTCCGTCGGGGGCGAACCACTTCACCGAGGACCCGTTCAACTATCATGCCCGAGTATCTTTCGGTAACGAGCACGGAAAATTTTTGAGCGCCGCAGAGCTGAAGCCGATTGCCGCTGAATCCAGAAAATGGATGGTCGAAAAAGGCTTTCTCACGATCTACTCGTTCCCTTTGATCAGTGCCTCGGGAGGGCTGGGCACACTGGATGTCGCGAGTAGAAAAGAAAATGCATTCAGTACGGCCGAAATCGACCTAATGAAGCGCGTCAGCAGCCAAACCGCAACTGCAATTGAGAACGCTCGGGCATACGAAGAGGTCGCCTCACTCAAGGACAAGCTCGCCAAAGAAAAAGTCTATTTGGAGCAGGAAATTCGGGAGGTGTTCAACTTTGAGCACATCGTGGGGAGGAGTCGTGCCGTCAGCGAGGTACTGGATCAGGTTAAAACGGTTGCTCCGAGTGATGCCAGCGTGCTGATTCTGGGCGAAACTGGAACCGGAAAAGAACTGGTAGCGCGCGCTCTACACAAGTTGAGCCCGCGGGCGAATGCCAATTTTATAAAGCTCAACTGTGCAGCCATTCCCACCGGCCTACTCGAAAGCGAGCTATTCGGACATGAGAGGGGAGCTTTCACGGGAGCGGTCAGTCAGAAGGTCGGTCGATTGGAATTGGCCGACAAAGGCACTTTGTTTCTGGACGAAGTGGGTGAAATCCCCCTGGAATTGCAGCCCAAACTTCTTCGAGCGCTGCAAGACCAGGAATTCGAAAGGCTGGGCGGAACTCGAACGATCAAGGTGAATGTGCGGGTTTTGTCGGCTACCAACCGGGACCTGGCTAAGGCAGTGGGCAGGCATGAATTCCGCAGTGATTTGTATTATCGATTGCACGTTTTTCCCGTTCGAATGCCGCCGTTACGAGAAAGACAGGGCGACATTCCTTTACTGGTCGACTTTTTTGTCAACAAGTTTGCTCACCGGATGAACAAGCGGATTGACATAATTCCGAAGGAAACGATGCAAGCTCTTGAGCAGTGGCACTGGCCAGGAAACGTCCGCGAACTGGAGAATTTTATGGAACGCTCAGTGATCCTGACCGATGGGCCGAGCTTGCGTGTGCCCGTGGGAGAACTGGGAGAGACTGAGGAGACCGAGGGTTCGGCACCATGCTCAGCGAAGCATGCTGAAATCCCTTCGCATGGAACGCTCGAAGAATTGGAGCGCCAATACATCCTGCAGGTTTTGCGGCAGACGCGAGGAACCGTTTCGGGGTCTCAAGGCGCAGCGGCCCTCTTGGGCATGAAGCGCACCACGTTGCAATCCAAAATGCAAAGACTGGGAATCAGCCGCGAAGAATATGCGGGTTGAAAAGGGCTCACAGTCGTGGAAACAGCAGGCCATTCTCGAGGCTGGCGAATTCCAATCGTGCGCGTAATCATTCGCACATGCCGAGAGAATTCGGCTACTCTGCCGCCTGTTCGGCATCAGACACTCATTTGCCGGCATTCGCGCATACATATCGCCTCGGTCTTCTATTGCTTCCGGGTACTTACGAAGACAGTCACTTTTGGTATCCCGACTGCATTGATAAGTGCACTTGGCAAGCTGGTAAGGAAGTGCGAAATGCAATTCAGGGAAGCGGTGGGGCTTTCCCTCGGCAGTCACCAGGTTCCGATTGCTGCGCTCAACGGATTAGCCGTCAAGAAGCCGTGCCGGTCTGTTTCGACGCCGCTTCTACCGGTGCATTCGCCGGCAGGTCGTCGCCACGATGCGTTGCGGAAGCCTACCAAAGTGGATCCTCTCTATCTGTTTTATTGCCGTCTCCAATGGCAGAAACAGGGTGAAACCTTTGCCGGCTGGGAACTGGTGCAGGCCATGCGGTCGAACCATCGGGGAGCTCGCGCGTTAGCTGCCGAACTCCTGGCGGAGACTGAGGATGGCCGATTGCTGGTTCGCGATCTTCGCCGCACGCGAAGTGGGCTACGGATGTTAACCGGAATTGCGCCGTTTGAAGCTGGTCACACAAAAAAAGGGGAAGACATGATTACGCCATACGGGTTGCCGATTGTTGAAGATTGCGTGCATTGCCCGCTGAGGAAGGGAAGCTGGTTCTGCCAGCTTTCAAGTGATCTGCTCAACTCCTTCAGCGCATCCAGCCACCTGGCCACCTATCCCGGGGGAGCAATCCTCTTTATTGAGGGACAGATGCCGCGAGGCGCTTTCGTGCTTTGCTCCGGAAAAGTAAAGCTGTCAACCACCTCAAGGGAAGGCAAAGTTCTGATCCTGAAGATTGTCGAACCCGGCGAAGTAATGGGATTAAGCGCGATCATCGCTGCCGAGGCTTACGAGATTACCGCGGAGACGTTGGAGCCTTCTCTGGTCAACTTCGTTGATGGAGAGGGGCTGCTCCGGCTTATGGAGCGGAGTGGAGAACTGGGACTCCGCTCCGCGCAAGCCGTCAGCCGGGAATTTCAGTACGCCTATCGAGAGATTCATGAGCTGGTGCTCGCCCGATCCTCTTCGGGAAAACTGGCGCGGCTGCTGCTCTCGTGGATGACAGGAATGCAGAAGGAAGACCGTGAGTTCCGCCTTCAGAACCCGGTTACACACGAAGAGATGGCACAAAGAATTGGCGCTTCCCGAGAAACCGTCACGCGTTTGTTGAGTGAGTTAAAAAAAAGAGACTTGATCAGGCTGGACGGCGCAACCCTGGTGATCAAAAACCGCACTGCGCTCGAGGCAATGGTTGTGTGAAGGGCTGCTTGCAGCCAACTTGGGCGGCCGGAGGCTCCTCCCCGGCCGCTTTTTCTTCGAGCGATGAGCGGCGAGTTGTGAGCCTAAAACTTAAAGCGCACAGCTCATAGCTCAAAGCTGCTGCTCATAATCCAAACAGCTCTCGTAATCTTTTTGTTTGTGCTCGGCTGACCGGAATTTCCGTCTGCTTCTTGTCATCCATGCGCAACTGGTAGGAGCTTTTGAACCACGGCACAACTTCCTTAATCCGATTGATGTTTACCAGGTAAGAGCGGTGGGCGCGCCAGAACAAATCGGGATCAAGGCTGTCAAGCAATTCTTCGAGGGTGCGGCAGTTCGACTGGCCCTCCATCCCGTTGGGGCCGCTGGTCACGACACTGATGATTCCGTCTTCAATCGAAGCGAAGCAAATATCTTTTTGGTTGACCAGAAATAGTCGGCCCACGGCTTTTAATAAAATTTTGGAGGTTTGCGGCTTTTGTGATTCGAGCATGCGGACGAGCGCGTCCAGCTTTTCTGACGGGCCGTTTGCTTCGGACATGGATTTTGCGCGCTCTACGGATTGCGCAACCCGCTTGCGGTCGAATGGCTTCAGTAGATAATCGACCGCGTTCACTTCGAAGGCGCGCACCGCATATTGATCGAACGCCGTGGAGAACACGATCTTCGGCAGGGCAATTTTTTTATCGAGGAGTTTTTTGATTACGCCAAAGCCGTCGAGGCCCGGCATCTGCACGTCGAGGAAGACCAGATCCGGATTGTGTTCGCGGATCAGGGTCACGGCTTCAAGGCCATTCTTTCCCTGCGCTACCACCTCAACATCGCCGATATTTTTCAATAGATAAGCCAGCTCGTCGCGCGCGAGCTGCTCGTCATCAACGATCAAAGTTGAGAGTGGCACTTTCCTCTCCTGCATCACAAGTATAGTCGATGGACTGCGGTTCCTCTGGGCCATAGTTCATGAAGCAGCTGGCGGCGAGGCCGGCGGCGAACGCGGTCACCGAACCCAGCATTTACACTAAGTTCGATGAACGTCATCTTCGGAATCAATTCCGTGGCCGAGGCATTGAAGTCGCGCGGCCGCGGCTTCGAGTGGGTGGGTGTTGCCAAGGAACGAAATGATTTGCGCCTTCTAAAAGTGATTCAGGATTGCCGCAATGCGGGAATCGCGGTGCGATTTCTTCCGCGCACCGAGCTTGATCGCATGGCGAGGACGGCGGCGCATCAGGGTGTAGTTGCGGTGACTTCGGCGAAAGCCTATGTGGACCTGGATGATGTGATCGCCGCCAAGCGCGGCGAGCACTCACTTGTAATCGTTCTGGATGGTGTCGAGGATCCCCACAATCTGGGGGCGATTCTTCGCACTGCCGACGCGTCAGGCGCCGATGGCGTCGTAATCCCGGAACGGCGTGCGGCGGGGATAACCGGGACAGTCGCGAAGTCGTCGGCCGGCGCGAGCGCGCATCTTCCCGTGGCCAAGGTTACGAACATTGCGCGTACGCTCGAGGACCTCAAAAGTAGAGGGTTGTGGATTGTAGGCCTCGATGAGCGCGGAAAGCAGAGCTACGACGAAGTCGATTACAAGATGGATTGTGCTCTGGTGCTGGGCGCTGAGGGCAAGGGCCTGCACGATCTGGTGAGCAGGAAATGTGATTTTCTGGTTTCAATTCCGATGCTGGGTCAGGTGCCGTCGCTGAATGTCTCGGTGGCCGCGGGAGTTGTGCTGTTCGAAATCGTGAAGCAGCGGCGGAAGAAGTCGGGATGAAGCTTCTGTGTATCGTCTGTGTGGTTTGCAGTTCTCTATGGGCCGGTGCGCTCGATCGCGAGGCGTTTACTTTTACCAAGTACGATCTCAAGGTGCGTGTGGAACCCGAGCAGCAGCGGCTCGGGGTTCGCGGCAAAATTAGTTTGCGAAACGATTCCAGTTCTCCGCAAAGAAGCCTCTCGTTACAGATTTCCTCTACTCTCAACTGGAGTTCGATTCAGTTCGAAGGCAAGCCGGTGGAATTCGTTTCACAGATTTACACCTCGGACATCGACCACACCGGCGCGTTGTCAGAGGCGATTGTTGTGTTGCCACGGGCGGCGGCACCGAAACAAACCATCGATCTTGAAATTGGATATGAAGGCGTAATTCCGCAGGATGTTACGCGGCTAACTCGAATCGGCGTCGCCGCAGACGCTGCAAAACATTCGGACTGGGATGAGATCAGCCGGTCGTTTACCGCGGTGCGCGGAGTCGGCCATGTGGAGTGGTATCCGGTTGCGATGGACGCGGTAAGTTTGTCGGACGGTGATGCAGTGCCGGAGGCTGCGGCAAGATGGAAGCAAAGGGAGGCGGCAGCGGATTTCAAGGTCGCATTGTCATATTCTCAAATCGTCTCAGAGCCGCAATCCGATCTACTGTGTAGTGGGGCTGAAGGTTTGAAGATGCCAGAGGCAATGGGTGCTTCGCAAAACCTTGAGTTGGAATGTTCGTTCACGCCCTTACGCTCGGCAGTCCCTTCATTTGTGGCCGCCCCGTACTCGCAAGTTAATGGCAAGGACGTCGTAGTCCATTACTTGCCCGATCACAAAGCTGGCGCCGGCGATTATTCGTCTGCCGTCGAGGAAGTTTCACCACTCGTCAGCAAATGGTTCGGCGACCATCGCGAGTCACCGAAGGCTGAGGTCATGGACCTTCCGGATGCGACGGATGCATCGTTTGAGAGCGGCGAAATGCTGCTGATGCCGTTGGGCGGCAGCGATACTAAATTGTTACTTGCGGCTGCGCAACAGCTCACCCATCTTTTCTTCCCTTCGCCGCAGGCCTGGATTCGCGATGGGCTGGCAAGTTTCTCACAGGTTCGATTAATTGAGGCGAAGCAGGGACGACCGGCAGCAATTGCTTACCTGAAGGCGCACCTGAGCGCACTTGGCGAGTTGGAGAAGGTGTCAGGCGGACGAGAGAATCAAAGTGATTCGCTTATCAATTCGCTCGACGATTTTCGTGTTCAGACAAAATCGATGTACGTGTGGTGGATGCTGCGCGACATCATTCGCGAAACTGCGCTTGATACCGCACTGCACAATTACAAAGCTGCCGATGATAACGGTCCCACATACATGCAGAAGCTGATTGAAAGGGAATCACACCGTGATCTGCAATGGTTCTTCGAGGATTGGGTATATCACGATCGCGGATTGCCCGAGTTTCGCGTTGCATCGGTTTACCCAAGCCAATTGTCGACCGGCGGGTACATGATCACTGTTACGGTTGAAAATCTGGGCGCTGCGGGCGCCGAGATTCCGGTCACGTTACACATGCAAGGCAGCGAAGCGTCTGACCGGCTTATAGTCCCGGGAAAATCAAAGGCTTCAGTTCGAATTCAAACTCCGTCGCTGCCGCTGGATGTAACCCTGAATGACGGCAGCGTGCCGGAGAGCGACACCAGCAACGACGTTTACAAGATCGAATCGAACCATTAAAACCGGAGGTCGTTTGGCATACGTTCAATTTCTAGGCGCAGCCGGCACCGTGACCGGATCGAAGCACCTGATTAATACTTCCGGTGATCTGGCAGGGAAAAACGGCACCCAGGTCCTGGTGGATTGCGGGCTGTTTCAGCGACCAAAAGAATGGCGTGAGCGCAACTGGCAAAATCTGCCGGTAGCGGCGGCGGATATTGAGAACGTGGTTCTCACTCACGCTCACCTCGATCACTGCGGCTGGATCCCACGCTTGGTGAAGAATGGATTTCGCGGATCGATTTATGCCACGCCCGCCACCATCGACCTGTGCGGCATTTTGCTGCCTGATTCCGGTCACTTGCAGGAAGAAGACGCGGCCTTTCACAACCGGCACAAGACGTCGCGTCATGATCCGGCGCTGCCGCTCTATACCGAGGCGGAGGCACTGGCCTGCCTGCAGAAATTTAAGCCGGTAGATTTTGGCGAGGTCAAGCAGCTTTCCGCTGACCTGTCATTCCGCTTCGTGCATGCGGCACATATCCTGGGATCGTCGATGGCTGAAATCACGTTGACTGTGAAAGGAAATGATCGCCCGCCAAAGCTGCTATTTACCGGCGACATTGGCCGCGTACATGATCAGAATGTCGCGCCCGGAAACGTTGTTTATTCCGGACCGCAATCCGGAGAGAGTGCCGACATTCTGGTGATGGAATCAACCTACGGAAATCGTAGCCACCCGACGGATGATCCGCGGCCCGCTCTTGCGGATCTGATTCGCAAAACCGTAGATCGAGGTGGAAGCGTAGTTGTGCCCGCGTTCGCGGTGGAGCGCACGCAGAAATTTATCTTCATGCTGAAGGAATTGATGGAGTCCGGTCAAGCTCCGCAGGTGCCGGTTTATTGCGACAGTCCAATGGCGATCAAGGCGGTCGAGATATTTCTGAAGTATAGCGGCGAGTACAGCGATGCGACGCGGCAATTGATCAATCGTTATGGATCTCCGCTGAAGTGGCAGGGATTTATTTTTGCGCAAACCGCCGAAGAATCTAAGAAGATCAACGACGTCAAATCCCCGTGCATCATTATTTCGTCCAGCGGAATGGTGACCGGAGGACGTATTCAGCATCATTTGGCTTTGCGCCTGCCTGATCCAAAAAACACCGTGATCTTTATCGGCTTCCAATCGCCAGGCACGCGTGGCTTCACTATCAAAAGCGGTGCGACCGAAGTAAAAATGCTCGGCCAGACGGTCCCGATTCGAGCGCAGATTGCTGCTCTCGAACAGTTCAGCGATCACGCGGACACGCCGGAATTGCTGGAATGGCTGCATACATTCAAGGACAAACCTTCCGCCACGTACCTCGTGCACGGAGAACCGGCCGCAGCTTCGCAGTTGCGCGACGCAATGACGAAAGAATTGGGATGGAATGTGCAGATCGCGGAATGGATGAAGAAGGTGGAAGTAAAGATTTAACGCCGCGCCTGGCTGAATTTCACCAGGGCCTCAAGTTTTTTGAGAGCGGCCCCGGAATCAATCGGCTCAGCCGCGATGCGAGCAGCATCCGGGAGCTGCGCGGCTCGTCCGGCGGCCACAATTGCCGCTGCCGCATTCATCAGCACAACATCACGTCTCGCGGATTTCTCGCCGCCGAGGACATTTCGCACAATAGCCGCATTTCCTGCAGCATCAGAGGCGCCCGAAATTTCTTCCAGCGATGCGGGAGAGATGCCGAACTCCTCCGGCCCAATCTCGTAAGTATGCACCTGGCCTTCGCGAACTTCGCCAACTCGAGTGGGACCGGTAATAGTAATTTCGTCCAGGCCATCCAGGCCGTGAACCACGAATGCGCGGTGAGTTCCTAACATGCTGAGCGCTTCAGCCAACTTTTCAACCAACTCGAGCGAATAAACGCCGACCACTTGCGCCGAAGCTCCTGCGGGATTGGTAAGCGGACCCAGCAGATTAAAAACCGTTCGCAAACGAGTTTCGCGGCGCGCGTTCTGAACATATTTGGCGGCGGAGTGAATCTCGGGCGCGAACAGAAACGCCATCCCAACTGTTTCCAAACACTCGCCTAGTAGCGCGGGCGGCAGTTGAATGTTCACGCCGAGAGCTTCCATCACATCGGCGGCGCCACACTTCGCACTCAGTCCGGCCTCATTGAACTTGGGAGTCGAGCTGCGGTTGCCGTGCTTGGCAACGCGAATTCCTGCGCCTGCCACTACAAAGGCCACAGCGGTGGATATATTGAAAGTTCCCGCCGCATCGCCACCGGTGCCGCAGGTGTCGACCAGCGATTCGCGACCAGTGCCGCTGGCGTCCACCAGGGAGTTGGATCGAATGGGGATCGGAGTTGCCGCCGCGCGAATGGCTTCCGCGAAGCCGACGATCTCTTCGACCGTCTCGCCCTTCATGTGCAAGCCGACCAGCAGAGCCGCTATTTGCGAGTCGGTGCATGTGCCGGAGAGAATTTCGTTCATCACCGCGCGCGCGTCGTCGCGCGACAGCGACTCGCGATGGTTAACAATGCGGTGAAGAGCTTCGATAATCATATCGATCAGAGGTCTGCTTTAAGCAGTAACAGAATCAGGGATGAACCCGCAAGACGGGAGCATGGCGGACCCCTTTTATTGGGCGACGGGCTCAGCCGGATTTGCGGGAAGCGAGAATGCGCTCTGGCGATGCGTCCGGCGATGAGTCTTGAATCGTGGTTCCATGGCCGCGACCACACACAACGAGTAAAACAGCGCGGCGTTGGCCGGAATCTGCATATTGAAATCGACCAGGCTGTGTACCAGGATCCCGCTTATGCCTAGAATTGCCGCAATCGCTACGGCGCCATTCAGATTCGATGACCATTTGTGCGACTTGCTGAGTGCCTGACGAAATACGATTACTAAGAACCAGATCATTATGACGAAGCCGACAATCCCAGTTTCCGCCAACAATTGCAGGAAATCGTTGTGCGCCGCATTGACGAAAGAGTCTGTGTAGAAGCTGCGGAAGCGCGGATATGCTTCGGGGAATGTCCCTTGTCCCCAGCCAAACAGCGGATGATCTTTAAACATGCGCAGGATGTCTTTATCGATCTTCAACCGCACATCGGTGGAGAGGTCGGCGTGACCTGCTGTCGCGATAGTGGCGATACGAGCTTTGACCTCGCGTCCTCCCGTCCAGGCAATGGTTGCGAGCGAGACGAGCAGAAATGCACTAAGAAGAATTGCAATACTTTGTTTCTGCCGCTCTTGAAACACGAAAGCTAAAAAAATCGCAATCTCGACGCCGAAGGCAATCATGCCGCCACGCGATCCAGAAAGAAAAATGGTCGCGCCCATGAAGGCCGCAGCTGAAGCAGCTATCCACCGCTCGCGCTGGTTGCCGAATCGGCTGAAGGCAAAGACCAGGGGCACGGGAACCAGCATCTCCATCAAACCCGCGTAGTGATTGTGATTGACGTAGGGTCCATAAATCCATCCCCCGAAGCGCGGAGTTATCAACCAATAGAGCTTTGTGGGGGCGCTCAGATTTTGCAATATAGCGAATAGCGCAAGAGCGGACCCATAGATTGTCAATGTTGTGCCCAGCGCGCGAACTTCGCGACCGCGGTTAAAAGTCTGGACGATGAGAAAGGAGACGGTGCCGTAGGAGACGTAAAGCAGCAAATCCGAAAAGGTATCGTGCCAGTAAATCGACATACCCGGCAGCAGCTGTATGCATAGAAGTCCGGCGAAGGCGATCATGGGCGAAAACAGCGGACTCCATCGGATGCTGAATCGGGGTGACCGTAGTTGATCAATCACCCATACCATGAGCAGAACCGCCGAGGCGCTCTGCAAAATAAAGATCGACCAGGGATTGACCGTCCCGAATGCCAGCGGGCAAAACAGTAGCAGGGCTATCACACTAAAAAATATGCGGCTGGCTTGCGGTGCGGAACTTGGCGTTGGCCGCAGGTTCTCGGTTGGAAGTTCGGGCAAAGGAAGAGGCGCAGTCACGGCTGCTCCTTTTGCGCCGCCAGCGAAGCGGCGTAATCAGAGGTCACGAGCTTCAACCCGTTGATCCAGAGTTTTCCCCGAATCGGACGATTGGCGGGCACCCGAGCAATCCGCAGGACAATCAGGTGAGTTTCTGGACCAGTGGTGAAAGTATCTTCTACCCGGGTCCACGACATAGAGTCGCGAAGGTTTTCACTCATGAAAAAGCTGTTGCCGCTATATGCGTCCTGAATTGCAAATTCCGCGCCGCCTGCGCCATCCATGTCCTCAGCCTTGTAGTTGGCAAAGAATTGATAGCGGGTATCAGGCTCTACGTACACCAGTTGATGGATACCGGCGTCTTCAATTGCTGGACCTTCAAACTCTATATTCAGCGAGCGGCTGGATCCGATCGGTGTTTCATCTGGATCGATGGCCAGTGAGACCGAAGACGATTTCTGGTAAATCCAATCGAAACCAGCGTTCAACATGTCGAGATTGAAATCTCCATTAACGAGAAGGTTTTCTTCCGTGGGTTGGTATCCCGCCAGATCGGAGAGATTTGCCGCCTGCTGCCAAACCCGCGATGCCTGCACCGCGTCGTTATGCGCGAATAAGTAACGGAGATAGTCGAACAAAAAACGTCGCTCGACCGGTTGCTGGATGGAAACAATTCTTTCCCATAACTTCGCGGCGGCTTGAGGTTCGCCACTGGAGACGAGAAAGCTCAAAAACGGTTCATCGGCTTTAGCGGGGATTACGTTTTGAAGCAAGAACTCAATGTCGGGACGAACCCGCCAGCAAACTCGGAGAGCTTCTGGCGTGAGCACCGGATCATTTTCGAGAACGGTGCGGTATTCACGCAGGGCCGCATCCACTGCGCCTTGGGAAAGATAAAGGTTGGCCGCCTGCCAGGCCACCCTCGCGGTGTGAGGATCGATTGCGGTGACTCTGTCGAGGGATTCGCGCTCGGCATCGAATTTACCGAGCAGTTGCTCAGCGGCCGCACGGTCAAGCCAATAGTCCGAGTGGCTCGGATCTAGTGCAACCGCACTTTGCAATTGCGGCAGAGCGTCTGCCGGAGCCTGCTGGACGAGCATTTCGAACCTGCCCAGATTGTCGCGGTATTCCGCATTCACGGGATCAAGGTTGACTGCCTTTCTGAGGGCGGCAGCACTGGGGATGGCCGAGAATCGCGCGGCGAGGAATTGCGTGGTGCTAAGCGCCAGATATGCGGTTGTTCCTGTAAAAAAAAGAAACAACCCGGCTAACCGCTTTCCGGAATGCCGGAGTTCAAAATCCATGGTGGTAAAACCGGCTACGCGCTCGATGAAGCAGCTCGCGCCGAGTCTTTCTCCGATTCGATTTCGTCGTCGTAATACCGGTGCCCGTACTTACCCTGATATTCGTAGTAGTAGTAATAATCCGGCGAATCCAGATTGACTGCGTTCAGGAGCACGCCGGCAACGCGAGCATTCACCTGCATCAGAATTTCACGCGATCGCCGCAGCGCCGGCTTGGTGGTCTGTCCGCAACGGATGACGAGCACAACCGCGTCAGCGCGAGTTGAAAGCACAACCGCATCCGTAACCGAGAGGGTCGGCGGAGTATCTATCACGATGTGGTCAAACTGTTCTCTTAGTTCAGCGAGTATCTCGACCATTTGCGCCGAGGCCAACAGCTCCGCAGGGTTTGGTGGAGGAGTGCCTGCGGGCAACACGAATAGGTTGGGCATCAAAGAGGAGCGGAAAGTCGCTTCCTGAAGATTCGCGCCGCCAGTGAGCACATTGCTTAGTCCGACCCGGGGACCGAGACCCAAGGTCTTGTGAATACTGGGACGGCGGAGATCGGCATCGATCAGGAGCACGCGCGTGCCTTTTTGCGCGAGAACGGTGGCCGTGTTGACGCTGGTGGTCGTCTTGCCTTCCTGCGGCAGAGCGCTGGTGATCAAAATTATTTTTGGCGGCGCACCTACCGACGTCAGCAGCAGCGAAGTTCGCAAGGCTCGATAAGCCTCTGACATCTGTGACTGCGGCCGGGATTGAGTGATCAACTCGACGTTCTCTTTCGAGGCGGCCACCGAAAGACCGCGCGAGTTGGCTTCCAGATTACTTCTCGATCCGAGAGGAATCATGCCGAGAGAAGGCAGCCCGGAAATCGCCTGGGCCTGCTCAGGAGTGCGCACAGTGTTATCAATGCCCTCAAGCAAGAAGGCGAGCCCGATTCCGCTAGTCAGCCCTAAGACAAAACCAAATCCCAAATTGCGGGGGATGTTAGGTTCCGTCGGAACGGCCGGAGTTCGGGCCATGTCAACCTGTCGAATATTGTTAGATCGCAGGCCGGCTGTGACCCCGGCTTCCTTCAACTTTTGCAGCAGCCCCTCATAGAGATTACGGTCGGCTTCGAAGTCCCGCTTCAAGAAGCTATATTCAATTGCGCTTTCATTGAGCTTATTTTCCTGTTGCTTCTGTTCCTCAAGAGCGGCCCGCAGCATGTTCTCGCGTTGCAGCGAGGCCAGGTAATCACCCCGTAATCGGGCTGATACTGTTTTCACTTCGCTCTGGATCTGAACGCCAATTTCCTTGATTTGATTGTTTAATTGCGCCAGCTTGGGATATGCCGGCCCGAATTGCGTACTCAACTGGGCAATCTGTATCTGTAAATCAGCTTTTTGCGCCTGCAGTTTTTCGAGCAGCCCCGATGAGCTGTCAGATGTTTTGTACTCTGAAACCACTGCCGCTGCCGACTCGGCGTCGCCGGCTTCAGCCAGCCGGTACACCGATTCCTTTTGCATCCGTTCAGATTCCGCAGTAGTGAGCTCTTTATTCAGCTCGTCCAGCTTGGCAGTGGTGATGTTTTGTTTTTCATCGATTCCGAGGATTTGATGGTCTTTCTGATATTTGACGAGCTTTTCCTGCGAGGTTTCAACTTTCATCTGCAGGTCAACCAGCTGGCGGGAAAGCCAGTCGGAAGCCTGCATGGTAGATTCGAAACGGGTTTTGAAATTTTGTTCGATGTATGTGCTCGCCAGCGTATTCACAATCTTGGCTGCAAGTTCTTTGCTTGGGCTGAGAAAGTGAATATCAATGATGCGGGTGTTGGGCTCCAGCATGACCCGCAGATTTCCTTTGAAGCTGCCAAGTAGAGAACTTGCGCGTGCCGAATCCGGCTGCAGGGCGTCAGTGGTGAGTTCCAACGAAGATGATACGGGCGAACCGGTTCCACCAAATTCGGGCAGGCGCTCGAGGTTAAGTTCTTTGATGACCTGCAAGGCCAGCAAATCGCTTCGCAGAATCCGGACTTCGGTATCGAGGTCGGTCGGGTCGTAATAGTCGGCCGCCGAATTAGTTTCGTCGCGCAGGCCTTGCAGCACGGGATCCGGCTTATTGATCGCAATACTTCCGACGGCATCGTAAATCGGAGTGGTCCGCAGGGTGGCGATTACTGATGCGCCAAAAATAATGCCCACGCATCCCAGTACGATCCACTTGCGCTTAATAAGAACCCGCAAATAGTCGCGAAGAATGGAATCATTGTTGGCCAACGCGGAATGGTTGATCGCCAGATTCCTGCCGCCCAGCAGCGAAATGGGCGCCAACTCCCGCGGGACCGGGTTGGCGTGCAATAGCGGGGCGTCCATCGGCCTCCCTTGAAACGACTGATGCAATCCAGTGGTCGCAAAATTGCGCGAGGTGTGTGATCAAGTATCTCAGACAAAACCAGGGCTGGCCTTAATCGGATTGGTTCCCGGCGCAGAAAGAGAGGAGATTCACATCATCACGCGGCGAACAATCGCTATACTCGGCACAATAGGTTGAGTGAACGCTGAGGGGACGGCTGGAATGAATTGGACTGAGCAGGTTGTGCTCGTCACCGGGGGAACGGGGTCATTTGGGCAGAAATTCGTAGAGATCATGCTGCGCGAATATCGTCCGCAAAAGCTGATCGTTTTCAGCCGAGATGAGCTGAAACAGCATGAGATGCGGACCGCCGGACTCGACCATCCCAGTTTGCGCTATTTCCTGGGCGATGTGCGCGACCAGCAGCGGCTCGAGCGGGCCTTCGCCGGGGTTACGGTTGTGGTGCATGCCGCCGCGCTGAAGCAAGTTCCAGCCTGTGAGTACAACCCGTTTGAAGCGATCCAGACCAACATTAACGGCGGCAAAAACGTAATCGAAGCTGCGATAAACTGCGGCGTTCGCCGAATCGTCGCCTTGAGCACCGACAAAGCCGTGAACCCGATCAATCTCTATGGAGCCACCAAGCTGTGCGCGGAAAAAATGTTCGTGCAGGCCAATGCATATGCCGGCGCGCAGGACACTCGGTTCAGTTGCGCCCGCTACGGGAACGTTGTCGGCAGCCGTGGCAGCGTCATCCCCATCTTCATGGAGCAGCGCACGCGTGGGCGAGTCACCATCACCGACTCGCGAATGACCCGCTTCTGGATCACTCTGGAGGATGGAGTGCGGTTTGTGATCCAGTGCCTTGAACGGATGCATGGAGGCGAAATTTTTGTGCCGAAAATTCCCAGCATGAAGCTGCTGGATATGGCACTGGCCATCGCGCCGGCTTGCCAGATCGACTGCGTTGGAATCAGACCGGGGGAAAAGCTGCACGAAGTCTTGCTCTCTGAAGACGAGGCCAGGAATGCAGTCGATTGCGAGAACATGTTCGTCATTCAACCTGCGCAATCGTGGTGGCGAAAAGAAAATTGGAAGAGCGACACTCCGCTCCCTGAAGGGTTCCGTTATTCCAGCGAATCTAATTCGCGTTGGCTGTCAGCGGAAGACCTCTACCGGATGGTAGAAGGCAGTGCGCCGGCCGAGACCATCAACCGCGAGGCTCCGGTTCGGGCGACCGCCTGACCTATGACTCCCCTCGCACCGATGAAAGAACTTCTTGCGGCGCATGGGGGAACGCCCGTACGAGAAAAACTTCTTCCTTACGGCCGTCAATCCATTGATGAGGACGACATTGCGGCTGTCGTAGAGACACTGCGCTCCGACTGGCTCACCACCGGTCCCAAGGTCAATGAGTTTGAAGAAGCCTTCGCGGCCTGGGTAGGTGCGCGCTACGCAGTGAGCTTCAGCAGCGGTACCGCGGCATTGCACGGGGCGGCATTCGCCGCAGGTCTTGGGGTAGGCGATGAAGCAATTACGTCCCCCATGACATTTGCTGCCACCGCAAACTGCATTCTCTACCAGGGCGGTACGCCTGTTTTCGCTGACGTTTGTGAAAACACCCTGAACATCGACCCTGCAGAAGTGTTGAAACGTATTACGCCGCGCACAAAAGCGCTGCTGCCGGTCGATTACGCCGGTCATCCTGCCCAACTCGACGAACTGCACGCGATTGCCGAGCGTCACGGCCTCATCATCATTGAAGACGCTTGCCATGCGCTTGGCGCGGAGTATCGCGGCCGGCGGGTGGGAAGTATTTCACACATGACCGTCTTCAGCTTTCATCCCGTCAAACATTTGACTACCGGCGAAGGCGGAATGGTCACGACCGACAATTTGCGTTTCGCAGACACATTGCGGAAGTTTCGCAATCACGGGATCAGCAGCGGCGCCCGCGAACGCCGGGCGCTGGGGCAATGGCATTACGAGATGGTGCTACTGGGTTTTAACTACCGGTTAACCGATATCGCGTGCGCACTTGGCTTGCGTCAACTAGGAAAGCTGGAAAGCAATTTGAAGCGCCGCAGAGAAATTGCCGCGAGGTATATGGACGGAATGACTGGGATCGCAGGTCTGGTTCCTCCGAGGGTGGAGGAATGCGTGTCGCCGGCGTGGCACTTGTATCCCGTGCGTCTGGATCTGGCGTCGCTATCGGTAAACCGATCGGAAATTTTTCAGGCGCTGCGTGCGGAGAACATAGGCGTGAACGTTCATTACATTCCGGTGCATCTGCATCCCTACTACCGCGAAAATTTCGGCTATCAGCCGGGAGATTTTCCCGTTTCCGAAGCGGCGTACGAATGCCTCATCAGCCTGCCGATGTTTCACGGAATGAGTGATCTGGACGTAGACGATGTGATTGTTGCCGTTCGCAAAGTCGTGACTGAATATGCCAAGTGAAACCATTGTTTCGAGGGGCATTTCTAAAACTTCGGCGAGTGCACTTGTGCTCGGCACTGCTCAACTCGGGATGAATTACGGCCGGGTGAATGCAACGGGTAAACCTTCGCGAAAAGAAGCTGTCGCCATGATCCGGCATGCTGTCGCGCATGAGGTCGCTGCAATCGATACTGCCAGAGCCTACGGCGACGCGGAAAATTTGGTCGGCGAAGCGCTGACTGAAAATTGTGGAATCCGACCGGCGGTGATCACGAAACTTAATTTGTCGGGACTTGGTGAACGGGCTTCTACGGCTGAAATCGGCGCACGAGTCGACGCCAATGTAGAAGAGTCATGTCGCAATTTGAATTCAGAGACATTAGATGCCGTGCTACTGCACAACTGGGCGAACCGTGAGATGTGGCAGAACGTCGCATGGCAACGCCTTCTGGAGCTAAAGTCGCACGGGAAAATACGGGTGCTAGGCGCGTCAGTTTACCAGCCGCATGAGGCATTATCGGCGTTTGCTGATCCCGCCGTCCAGCACCTACAAGTTCCGATAAACGTTTTGGATTGGCGGTGGAGGAGCGTGATGGATGCGGCGAGCGCGTTGCGTCCGGATGTAGTTGTACACGCCCGAAGCGTGCTGCTTCAGGGAATTCTTGTACATCCGGCGGAGCGATGGCCAAACGTTCCACACTTTGATGGTGCCGATTGCGCTCGCAAGCTGCGGATGTTAACCCGCAGATTCCAACGTGAGAGCATAGCGGACTTGTGCATCGCTTATGTCAGATCTTTGCCATGGATTGCGGACGTAGTGGTGGGTTGCGAAACATTTATTCAGCTGGAGCACGTTCTTGAATTATTTTTGCAGCCCGAGTTGAGTCCCGGTGAAATGAGCGAATTGGAAGATTCGCTTCCGAGGCCTCCCGAAGACTTTCTTAACCCTGCGAAATGGGCGCAGTACGCCGAGAAAGCAGCGTATGCAAGTTAATGACGCCAGGGGGCAGCGGCCAGCCGTGCCCGTGCTCGCCATCATCCAGGCACGAATGGGTTCGTCGCGCTTTCCCGGGAAAGCCCTGGCTGACATTGAGGGCCGCCCCATGCTTTGGCACGTGATCGATCGAACCAGGCGCGCCTCGCGGGTAGACGAGGTGATCGTGGCCACCACAGATCGCTCATCCGATGATGCCATCGAGGATTTTTGTGCAGACTCTACCGTCGCCTGTTTTCGTGGCAGCGAGGACGACGTGCTGGACCGTTTTTATCAGGCTGCGAAGTGTATCAATGCGAAAAATGTGGTCAGAATTACCGCCGACTGTCCGCTCATCGACCCCGAAATCATTGACAGGGTAATCGCGAGCTTTCTTGGTGGGAAGTGGGACTACGCCTCGAATACCATCCGGTACACATTTCCCGATGGTCTGGATACAGAGGCGTTCTCGTTCTCATTGTTGGAGCACACATGGAGGGATGCCACAAAATCGTCTGACCGTGAGCACGTGACGCCTTTCATGAAGCAGGAGCCGTTCAGCGTTTGCAGCGTCGAGAATGACAAACCTATTCCATCCGGTGTTCCTGTAAGGTGGACGGTTGACTACCCCTCCGACCTCGAGTTTGTTCGGCAGATTTACTCCAATCTTGACGGAAGAACTAAGTTTGAAGCCGTTCTGCAGCTATTACAGAAAAATGAGCAGCTGAAAACCTCGGCTATACCTAAGATCTCGAATGAAGGCTATTACCGCAGTTTGTTTCGTGAGGCTGCGAGAGGCGCAGCGCCTTGCTTGAAGCTGTCGGCATCACGGTCTTGGCTGGATCGCTCTTTGAAAGTAATTCCGGGTGGCGCCCAAACTTTCAGTAAAAAACACACGCAATACGTGGAAGGGGCAGCGCCAGTTTTCCTGCAAAAAGGCGCCGGTTGCCGGGTTGTCGATGTGGATGGCAATACCTACGTGGATTATGTGCAGGGACTGTTGCCCAACATTTTAGGATACGCGCATCCCGAAGTGAATGCGGCGGTGACTGATCAATTGTCCTGCGGTCACAGCTTTTCTCTTCCTCATCCGCTTGAGGTGGAATTAGCCGAGCGCCTAACGCAGATCATTCCGTGCGCCGAAATGGTGCGCTTTGGAAAGAATGGCTCGGATGCAACCTCCGGGGCAGTGCGGCTGGCGAGAGCGGTGACCGGACGGGACCGAATTGCCTGCTGCGGTTACCACGGCTGGCAGGATTGGTACATCGGAAGCACAACCCGGAATGCCGGAGTGCCTGAGCAAGTGCGATCGTTAACCCACCCATTTAAATACAACGAGCTCGACACCCTGGAGAAACTGTTTCGCGAATATCCCGGAGAAATTGCGGCCGTCATTATGGAGCCGGTTAATTTCGAGGAGCCCAAGCCCGGCTTCTTACTTTCGGTGCAGGAACTCGCAAAGCAGAATGGCGCCTTGCTTATCTTCGATGAAATTTGCAGCGGCTTCCACTTTGGTTTAGGCGGGGCGCAAAAGCTGTTTGGCGTGACGCCGGATCTGGCCTGCTTCGGAAAAGCGATGGCGAATGGATTTCCAATTTCGTGTGTCGTCGGCCGCTCAGAGATCATGCAAAGTTTTGACGACATTTTCTTCAGCTTTACTTTCGCCGGCGAGGTCGCTTCCATTGCCGCAGCCGTTAAGGTATTGGACATACTCGAAAACACAGATGCGCTCCGCAGAATAGAAGCGAACGGCAAAGTTCTGCAGGACGGATTGAATGTGATGATTCAGGAAGCAGGTCTGCATTCCAGAATCAGTTGCGTGGGACGGCCGCAATGGTCACTCCTCAAGTTCCAAGCCAATGGAAGTGAAGACGGCACGGTTCTGAAGAATCTTTTTCAGCAAGAGGCAGTGAAGCGAGGCGTGCTTGTTCTATCGACCCATAATATGACGGCAGCGCATGACGAGACGGCGGTGAGAGAAACATTGGAAGTCTATGCGCAGGTCCTCAAAACATTGGCGGAATGGGCCGGGGATCCTGAGCCAACTCGCTTTCTGGAGGGCAAGATGAGCCAACCGGTTTTTCGGGTTCGTTGAACGTCTTTACTCGCAATCATGAGAGTCCTATTTGTCCATCCTGAAGACCAGCCGCAATCGGTCGCCTGCTCGAGCATGCGTTGGGACCTGGTGGTTGACCTCGGTATAGGCGGCTCCCATACTTACGAGAACTGGGAGCGGTTATTCCGATGTGCGGTTGTCAGTGTCGACTTTCCCGGCATTGCCTCCGGTTCGATTCGCAATGCCCTGGCCCAAGGGCTGGGATTCTTAGTGGATAAGAGGGGCATTGATTGGTGGAAGGTTATTTCTATGCAATATGTACAGCAAACATATCGCATAGTTGCTTTGCAGAAGGTTGTTGGACTTCTGGGGCCGCAAGACGAAGTTTTCGTCAGCCGCTCCGGTTTTGACTCGCGAGTGTTACGGATTCTGCTCGATCGCGAGGTGGCATGTTTGACGGTAAAATCGCGTATTCAGCAGAAGATGGCAAGGGCTTACCACCGAAGCCGCCAACTTACAGCCAAACAAATCAAGCAGACGCTTTGGGACAAGTACGATTCAGAGCATCGGTTGCGAACGTTGCTGCACCCCGCAAGAGCGAAATGCAAAAATCGCGTAGTTCTGTTACCGACGGCATACAGTAACGTCACCCGCATGGCGCTCGCCTACGCTGAAACGCTTAGCCCGAATGATTTTTTGCTTGTGGCCGCCCGTTCGAGCGGATGGGCGCAAACTTTGCCTGCGAACGTCACGCAGGCGGACCTGGCTGCTTATTTTCATTCCAATTTTGATGGTGAGGAATATCGCGAATTGTGCAACGGCTGGGAGGAACTGAAAAAATCGTTTAGATCACCTCCAATTTTGTCCGCACTCTTGCAAGGCGGGGCTGCGGACCGATTCCCGAGCGATTTGCGAAAGTGGCTAAGGGTGCGAGACGCATGGGTCAATGTGCTGAAGTCGGAACCGATCAGCGAAGTTTTATCCTGTGATGATGTCAATCCTTACACTCACATTCCAGGACTGGTGGCCAAGCAAATGGGAATTCGCTGGGTAGGCTCGCATCACGGAGCGCTTGATGGTCATTACCTGATTAAAGAATGCGATGCGGATTTGCTGCTGGCGAAGGGCGAGATGGAAAGTGACTATTTGCAACGTTGTGGTGTTCCCGCCGATCGAATTGAAATCGGTGCGCCGCTACAGGAACTGTCTTACAAGCGGGCGAGGAAGGAATCGTCCATCGTCTTTTTCTCTGAGGATTACGAGGCATCGGGCGGGAGAGTCGAAGATTTTTACCGCGATGTGCTGCCCCCATTAGCGGAATTGGCTCAACAAAGCGGCAAAAAACTACTCATCAAGTTACATCCCGCGGAAAGCCAGCGTGACCGGCGTCGAATTGTGAGGAAAGTGCTTTCGCGACGGACTCGCCAAACGGTCCGAGTAGTTTGTGGGCCACTCACTGAAGAGCTAATGGAAGAAATATGGTTCGCGTGCACGGTAGTTTCCAGTGCTGCAGTCGACTGTGCGGTGCGGGGAATCCCGACATTTTCGTTTGGATGGCTCGAGAACTGGCCTTATGGCTACGTAAAGCAGTTTGCGAAGTTCGGGGTTGCGTCCAAACTATCGCGGCCGGTAGATATAGCGAATATTCCGCAATTACTTGAAGGCTTTCGGCTGTGTGACCCGGATATCTTGTGGCGATCTCCGGGTCCCCACGCCCTGCACAGGATGCTTGCGGAACGAGTTGCGCCGGTTCAAGTGGCCTGATCGGAATTATTGATGTCCCTTGGCCTGCTCTCAATTCGAGCTGATGCCAGCCTTGAAATTGGGGCCGGGCACGTTTTGCGTTGTATGGCTCTTGCCGAGGCATGGAGAAGCGCCGGCGGTAAAGCAATTTTTCTAATGGCGTGCACAACACCATTCGTAAACGAACGAGTGCGTGGGGACGGCTTTGAAGTACTGACGATTGAAGCCACTCCCGGCAGTACCCGGGATGCGAATCGCACCCGTGAATACGCGGTCGAATCCCAAGTCCAGTGGTTAATTGTAGACGGCTATCACTTCGGCAAGAGTTATTGTTCTTCAATCCTTCCCACCAACACAAACTCGAACCTATACCCCGCATGGCGGGTGATGCGTATAGAGGACGCCCCCGGTTGCGATTCCGATGTTGTCGATGTGATTTTGAACCAAAATGTAGATGAAAATCTGGCTTATGGTGAGTTGGCCCAGGGTGCGCAATTGTTGCTGGGTCCGCGGTTCGCATTGCTACGGAGTGAATTTGCGGAAGAATGCGGGCGCGCTCGAAGGACCTCTCCGATCGCGAGCCGAGTGCTGATCACCACGGGAGGCGGCGATCCCAAAAACATTCTGCCCAACATGATTGCTGCCATTCAGGGCTCACGACAGAGACTGGAAGTGAAGGTAGTCGTCGGGGATAAATCCACTTGCTCGCTGGAAAATCTTCAAGAGTTGGTGCGAAGAGGGCTGATTGAATTAGTGGTCGGGGCTGAAAACATGGCGCAAATCGGCGGATGGGCGGATGTCGCCATTTCCGCGGCTGGTTCGACGTGTTGGGAATTTTGCGCCGTTGGACTCCCGGCCATCATTATTGACACTGCCGAAAACCAACTCCCGCTAGCCAGGAGCCTGAGCGAAAGAGGCATTGCAATGCATATAACCTTCGAGCAGGCGACCCCGGAGCGAATCGCTGAAGAGTTGGAGCAGTTGGCGCAATCCCCGGTTCGGCGAGAGGAGATGAGTCAGCGAGGCAAAAATCTTATTGACGGGCGGGGTGCGCTACGTGTTGTGAGTGCGCTACGCGCCTTCGAGATACGTTTCCGGCCCGCAAAAAATGACGACTGCGCCATCTTGTGCCAGTGGGCGAATGATCCGGCCACACGCAATGGGTCGTTCCGATCGGCTCCAATCGCATGGGATGAGCACCGCGAATGGTTCGAAAAAAGCCTGAGCGACGACCAAACCTTGATTATGATTGCCGAAGAATCAGGCAATCCAATAGCAACGCTTCGGATGAAAAATGAGGGCGATGGAGTGGCACAAATCAGTATTACGCTGGCTCCGGAAGCGCGAGGGAAGGGGCTCGCGGCTTATCTTATCCAGAAAGGTAGCCGGGAAGCTGCTGCCCTCATGGATACGATACGAGTGGAGGCCTTGATCAAGTCGGAAAATATGGCTTCGCGCCGGGCCTTTGAAAACGCTGGGTATCTCTCTGTCGAGAACACACGGGTCGGGGAAGTTGCGGCTGTGAAGTACGCGCTGGCCATAGATACGCATCGGTCCATCCCTGAACCCGCAGCTGAATTGGCTAATGAGCGATAGCATCCGCATCTCCGGGCGCGAGATTGGGCCGGGGTGCCCGGTCTATGTCATTGCGGAGCTTTCCGCGAATCATCAGCAGGATTTCGAGCGGGCGGCGAGGCTGATCGATGCCGCGAAGGATGCGGGCGCTGACGCGGTCAAGTTGCAGACCTACACACCCGACACAATTACGATTCGCAGTGATCGAAGCGAATTTTCTATCGAGGGCGGAACGATTTGGGATGGGCGTTCACTGCATGATCTTTATGGCGAAGCTTATACCCCCTGGGATTGGCAGCCGAAGCTGAAAAAGATGGCAACTGATAAGGGGCTGGCGTTGTTTTCTTCTCCCTTCGATGCGACTGCGGTTGATTTTCTCGAGGAGATGAACGTTCCGGCCTATAAGGTCGCGTCATTTGAACTGGTGGATATT
>DATATW010000166.1:0-3305 GCA_036268595.1 Terriglobales bacterium | reverse complement strand
CGTGGCGCGCGCTCTGTCTCTGATACAGGCGGGAATGGAAGTAACAGAAGTTGCTTTGCGCGAGTGCAGGCGAATTACATGCGTTGCCAGAAGTGAGAACATGTCGACATTCCGGATACATTTGAGGTCCTTTCTGAGCTGTGCGCGAACGGCTGCGCGGTCGTAGTGGCCGGTGGCGATGTCCCGGGGGACCCCTCCCCCCTCCCGGTGCGGGAGGGCGCGGTATATGTGGTGCCGCATCAACAAGTTATGGGTCTTCCCGAGCATCAAATTCGTCTTTCTAAAGGGCTTACGGCTAGATTCGTCTTGCTAAAGGAGTTATGGACAGCAAAAAGCCGGCTCGCCTGGATAGGCGGCCGGCTCGGATGCTGTCCCACAAACTAAAAAAGCCACCGTTCTGGTGGCTTGTTGGAATCTTGGGTGAATCTGTTTTGTTTCTCTATTTCTAGCGTAGCAAATCGAATGGGGTGATTTGTCAGGTTTTTGCTGCGAATGTTGATGCCGTTCCCTTTGCGGGAATGAGGCGAAGTCGATTTGAAATGGAGGGCCTTTCGGGCTAAAGGAATAGGCCCATCCTAGCTTCGCTAGGAAAGCACTCTGCGAACCGATTCATATTGCCGTATAGATGACGAGACGCGCGTTTGTTGTTATCTATCGCCTTCGATGGGGTCAAGGCCAAGAACCAGAAGAATCGCTGCAGTAAGGAAACCCTTTCGCGGAGGTCCCTGCACGCTCGTTCTTTGTAATGAGAGACCCGTGGTCAACGCCATAATGATGTCGGCAAGGTCCTTTGGCGTAGACGGCGGAGTCCGATCAAGCTTGGCAAACAGCTTGGTAATCAATCCAGCCATGGTGTCCACGTGAGTGCGATGCAGCTTGGCATAGGTCTTCGCGAACGTTTTATCGCGGCAGGCCTGCAACTGAAACTCCGCCGAAAGTAGACCAAAGTCGAATTCAGAGACACGACTACTTTCAGAGTTGCGGATCAGTGAGACCAGCTCCGACGCGGGAACATCCCGCGCCAGAAGCTGCGCCAACGCGTCAATCTCGCGCCGCTTATGGGCGTCAAGAAGCTCCAGGAAGATAGCTTCCTTGCTCTCAAAATTGGAGTAGAACGCTCCCTTGGAGTAGCCTGCGCTCTCTGCAATCAGATCGACCGACGCGCCCTCATAACCACCCCTTGCAAACAGTTGTGCTGCAGAATCCAGAAGCCTTGTTCTGGTTTCAACCCGGCTCTCCTGGCGGGTCAATCTCTGCTTGATCGCTTTGGGCACGATTTCAGCATAGCGCACGAAAACTATTTGCAACTTAAATACCGTACGGTATATCTATACCCACTAGAATGCGATAGCCAGGACCGCCGTGCTGCGAATTCGGCGTAACGAACCAGACAGCCAATGCGAGGAGTTTATGGCAAAGACAATTTTGATCACGGGTGCGTCCAGCGGCATTGGACGGGCGACCGCGCTTTACTTCGCCGAAAGAGGCTGGAATGTCGCGGCAACCATGCGCGACCCACGCAAGGCGGATCCCGTGCTTCAGCACCCGCAAATCAGTCTGCTGATGCTGGATGTCACAAATGCAGAGTCCGTTGCGCAGGCGATAGCCGATACGCTGGTTCGTTACCAAAAGATTGACGTGCTGCTCAACAACGCAGGCTATGGACTGTTCGGGCCGATTGAAGCATTCGCAGGTGAGCAGATCCAGCAGCAATTTGCGACCAATCTGTTCGGCCTGATTGGGGTCACACAACAGGTTCTTCCAGCCATGCGGGAGGCGGGCGAAGGTTTGATCATCAATGTCTCTTCCATTGTCGGCCGTTTTGCCCTTCCGTACGCCTCGCCCTATGTAGCGACAAAGTTCGCAGTGGAAGGTTTGAGCGAATCTATGCGGTACGAGTTGGATCCGTTCCGTATCCGCGTGAAGATGATCGAACCCGGCAGCATTGCTACCGAGTTTGGCAAGGGCAGCCCGCAAATAGCGGTGAGCGACCCGTACCGAGCAAGCATGAATAAGTTCCTCGGTGTCTTTGCGAAAGGAAACTCAGCAGGGGCCACGCCGGAAGAGGTGGCGAAGGTCATATACGGTGCTGCGAATGATTCGAGCAATCGGCTACGTTATCTCGCCAGGCCCGGCCCATTTTTCTGGATGAACCGATTCTTGCCGGATGCGGCATGGCGACGGTTGCTAGTAAAAGCAATGGTGAAATAGAAAGAAGTTCGACGATGAAGATACTGTTATTGGGTGCCACAGGTCTGGTGGGGAAGAATGTATTGGCGCAGGCTCTTGCGCATCCTGCCATCACAGGCTTGGTCACGCCCACGCGTCAACCATTGGCACCCCATCAAAGCTTATGAATCCTGTGTCCGATCACCTGAAGTCGCTGCTTAGCGTAACCCAGGGAGTTGACGGCGTCGTCTGTGCATTGGGAACGACGATCAGCAAGGCTGGATCTAAAGAGGCGTTTCGCGAAGTAGACTACGTGTTACCCCTGGCATTCGCACGATCTGCACACGAACATGGAGCGGAGACTTTTGTCCTCGTTTCAGCGAGCGTTGCCTCTGTCAGCTCTGCGATGTTCTATCCAAGAATCAAGGGCGAGCTAGAGCGAGATATCGAGCTGGTGGGATTCAGATCACTCACCATCGTTCGGCCGAGCCTCATCGGCGGCGAACGGGATGAACCGCGCTTCAGGGAAGGCGTCACTCTGCGGTTGATGAGCGTCTTTGCGCCGATTCTCCCAAAGAAGTTTCATGTCAATCCCGCGCCCGCAATCGCTGCGGCGATCCTGGATGCTGTCACGGAAGCACAGCCGCGCCGCCATTTTCGCTATTCCGAAAGCCTAGTCTGAGAGCCTGGTCTAATGAGCGCTGGCGGATGAGTACCGATAAGTCGGCTTCTCGTCAGCAATCCGTGAAGGGGTTGTGCGACGCAACGAGTTTTGAAATGTTTTCGGAATACTTAAGCCTAGTTTCGCGAGGATGGCACGCCCGTTGTCTGCACTGCCCGCGGACCGCAGGTCTTTTGCTCCGGTCGGATGACGAGCGAGCAGAGGCTAGGCGGTGACGAGGGAGCTGACGCGCTCTCCGGAGACGACGCGGAGGATGTTGCCGGGCTTGTTCATGTTGACGATGATCATGGGTATGTCGTTGTCCTTGCAGGGACTGACGGCGGTCCTATCCATGACCTTGAGGCCGCGCTCCAGGACTTCCAGGGTCGCCCGAACGTAATCTAGGCCGAATCGTTCAGGGGCAGTATCATGGTGAAATGAGCAAACAAACAAAGCCACCCAGCCCCCCATTTCA
>DATATW010000165.1:0-23094 GCA_036268595.1 Terriglobales bacterium | reverse complement strand
AAGATTTTGCCGTCCGGTTCGGGTGGCGATCCAGATCGCCTGCGCCGCTTCGAGCAGGAGGCGCGAGCCACGGCCGCGCTCAACCATCCGAATATTCTCGCCGTGTTCGACATCGGCAGCCAGGACAATTCTCCTTACATCGTCTCTGAACTGCTCGAGGGCGAAACCCTGCGGGCGCGCCTGACTAGCGGGCCGCTGCCCGTGCGCAAGGCCGTGGAATATGCGCTGCAAATCGTTCGCGGACTTGCCGCCGCCCATGATCACGGCATTTTCCATCGCGATCTCAAGCCCGAAAATATTTTCATCACCCGGGACGGCCACGTGAAGATTCTCGACTTCGGCCTGGCCAAGTTGACCACTCCCGAACTGGCCGCGCCCGGCATGTCCGCACAAGCAACCCTCGACTCTGTGACGGGCCGAGGCGTGCTGCTGGGAACGCTTGGTTACATGTCCCCGGAACAGTGCCGCGGCGCTATCATCGATGCGCGCTCTGACCTGTTCAGCTTCGGTGCAGTGCTCTATGAAATGCTGACGGGCAGGCGGGCCTTTGGCGGCGATACCACTGCCGACACGATCAGTTCCATTCTGAAAGAAGAGCCTCCGGATATGGCTGGCACAGGCCGCGATGTGCCGCCTTTGCTGGAGCGCATCGTCCATCATAGCCTCGAAAAAGATCCGGCCGCTCGCTTCCAGTCCGCTCGGGACGTCGCCTTCGCATTGGAGACGTTGTCGTCAATTTCGTCGTCGGCAGCGTCGACTACGAGCGCCATCGCGCCTGCGGTGGCTAAGCCTCGAAAATCCCGGCTCGTTCCCGCGCTGCTGGCAGTCATTGCTGTTCTGACCGTCGCTGTAGTGCTGCTTTTCGTTCGGCTGAACGCCCCTGCTCTCGAGCCGCCGAGCTACAGCCAGCTCACCTTTGCGCGCGAGGTCATCTCTTCCGCCCGCTTCGCTCCCGACCAGCGAACGATCATTTACGGTTCAGCTCGTGCTGGCACTCAGAGTGAACTCTTCTCGCTCACATCTGTCAGTCACGCCCCTGTAAGCCTGGGCCTGAAAGATGCTGGGGTCGAATCCATCTCTCCCAGCGGAGAGATGCTCCTGATCGAGAACCGGCATTCTCTCTTTCGTGTTGCGCAAGTTGGCGTACTGGCACGAGCGCCGCTCAGTGGCGCGGCTGCCCGTCCTATCATGAGCGATGTCGCGGACGCCGACTGGGGCCCGGACAACCAGATCGCAGTCGCCCGCTATGTGGGGGGACACTTTCGCATTGAGTATCCAATTGGCCACGTGCTGTATGAGCCGCCCACCGGCTATGTAAGCAACGTGCGCGTCTCGCCCAGAGGAGACTGGATCGCATTCGCCGAGCATCCCACCATGGGAGATGATGCGGGCAATGTGGCCCTGGTGGACTCGTCCGGCCACAAGAGCACTCTATCCCCACGGCAGTCGGCCCTGGAAGGCATGAATTGGGCGCCTTCTGGCAAAGAAGTCTGGTTCACCGGTGCGACGACGGGTATCGAGTTTCAGCTCAAGGCAACCGACCTTTCAGGCCATACCCGCGTTGTCGACCGGATTCCGGGCGTTCCAACCCTCTTCGATATCGCCCGCGATGGCCGCGTTCTTCTTGGACAAGCTACCTTTCGAGTTCTCACCTACGCACGAGGACCCGGTCAGGATCAAGAACACGATGTGACCATTCAAAACTGGAGTGAGGTGACGACCATTTCACCTGACGGCCAACAAGTGCTGCTGAGTGATGAAGGGCCCGATAGTGGGCCTGATTATTCCATTTATGTCCGCCCAAGCGTCGGCACCGCGCCCGAACGCATTGGTGATGGCTATGGCTACGATTTCTCGCCCGACATGAAGTCGGTTCTGTCGTCTCTCACCTTACATGTTCCACGTCAGCTTTTTCTAATTCCCCTCGGCACTGGAGAGATGAAGCAGATCACGGATGATTTCATTGACCGTGGTCGCGCCAGCTTCCTCCCGGATGGCAAGAACGTTGTCTTTGCAGGCACGGAACCAGGCCACAAATCGCGCATCTACGTGCAAGCTATTGACTCAGGGGTCGCGCGCCCAATCTCTCCCGAGGGAGTCAATGGATTCGTCCCTACTGCGGATGGCAAGTTCGTTTTTGGCCTCGCCGATTCGGTGGCCATGTATCCCGTGGATGGTCAGGGAACACCGCGCCCGGTTCCTGGCATTCATCCCGAAGAAACGATCTTTTCTGCGTCGTCTGACGGCCGTTCGGCGCTGGTAGGGACGCTTTTCAGCTATTCGATGGATGTGATGCGCGTGGACCTGGCGACAGGCCGCCGCGAGTTGATCAAGAAAATCGGGCCATCCGACCCAGCGGGAACTATGCTCGTCGGTGCGGTGTTCACTCGCGACGGCAAATACTATGCCTATTCATGCTTCAACACTCTGAGCCAACTCTATTTAGTCGAGGGATTGCCGTGAGACTCCCAATTGTCTTTTCTTCCTCTTACTGACCATCTACGTCACCGGAATCAGAGGTAAAACATTGGCGATAAATCGCCATCACACTCATTGAGGGGCAATGAATGTAAGACCTGATTACGTCAATGAGGCAGGGCTTGGCGGAAGCGCGGCAAACGACCTCCCACGTTCACTCGATATTTTTCGTCCTTCTCGTCAGGCTTAGGTGGCGGTCCAGCCGCCATCAATGAGAAGAGTATGCCCCGTGATCAATGATGCAGCCGAGGAAGCAAGAAAGACGACGGCACCTGCAACGTCCATGGGCTCACCAACACGGTGTAGCGCAGCGATGCGCTCGATTACGTTGCTTCGAAATGCCGGGACTGCCAGCGCCGATTCCGTACCTGGCGTCCGAATGAAAGTGGGTGCAACGGCATTGACCCTGATGTTGTACTTGCCCCACTCCACGGCCAGACATTTGGTCAAGTGCGCAATGGCGGCCTTCGTCATGCAATAAACGGATTCCGCAGGCAGCGCCACAAAGCCTGCCTGTGAACTCATGTTTATGATGCATCCGCGCTTTTGGCCAATCATCACGTGTCCAGCCGCCTGACTGGCAAAGAATGTCCCTTTAAGATTCACGCTCAGAGTCAGGTCAAAATCTTCCTCACGCACATTTTCCGCAAGGTTCTCCGGAGACAGTCCCGCATTGTTTATGAGGATGTCGAGTCGGCCGAAATGCGCAGCCGCTTGGTTAACGGCGCGCGAGATTTGATCGAGTCGTGTCATGTCCATCTGCAGCGGCAATACACGCCGGCCGATGGCCTCAATCTCTCCAGCCAGGTCGCCTCCGGTTTTCACATCTCGCAGACCGATAACCACATCAGCGCCGGCATGAGCAAGAGCTAGAGAAATGGCGCGGCCCAGGCCGCGAGCAGCGCCAGTTACTAACGCCACATCACCGGTCAGGTCAAAGCTAGGAAAGTCATTGGCCACTGCGAGGATCTCCGTCCGGCTGGTGTTCCGCACTGGTGGTTTTACTGTACGCCGGTCTAGTTCGACAATGGCTCCGCTACTATCGGCAGCCCCTGACTCGATGCACCAACAGATCAATGAGCGAAATGGCCTCTTAACAACAGTCGACTATGTCTCGCGATTCTTAGACCAGAAAAACAACCATAAGCTGCTAGTTGGAGTCCAGCCAGTCGTCGCGTCGCCACAGCGGCAGCGCGTCGGCGCCCAACGCGAGCATGCCTAGCGCCGGTCCGGTTTTAAGGGAGTTTTCCTGTTCGGGTAGCACGCTCTTATGACGGGCTTCGGGTGCTGCCGCTCCCGGCAAACCCGCGCCGCAGGACTTGTTTGGCACCGACTCGTAGCCATACTCGGTGATGGTGGCGGAAAACGATCCCGTCGGCCCCTTGCCCTTGCCTTTATGCTTGACGGTCACCGTCAGCCGCACCCATCCATAATGTGTCTTGCCGTTTATCTTGAACTTCACTCCCACAAACCGGTTGGGATGCCCCCCCGCCCATTTTCCATCCAGTGTCTGCCTAAAGGTGTAGCCCGCTTTCGTGGTGCCGTCGCACATCGTTGTGCATATGTGCGAGATTTCGACCCAATAGAAAAGGCCGTTGGTACGAAGGAACGGACCGCCTGGTCCAATCTTCGCGCCGCGGACCATCGCTGAAACGGACTCACCTTGGCCGATTACAGCGCCTCCCGCCCTCAGCTTATGCACATACAAGTAGTTATCGCTGGTATTGTGGAAAGGGTAACTGCGAAGGTAAAACTGAAAGTCCGCAATCCCGTCGTCGTTCAGGTCCAGCATAAGCGGCGTCCCGGCATGGATCGGAATGTTCTTGTTCGTGATAATGATCGTGGCCTGAGCCGGTTGCGCCAGAGCCAATGCGCTCACTGACGCCGCCGCCGAGGCCAGTGCATACAGCCGCATCCGATGCTCAGTGGTTGGCCCCAAGCTCGGTTTCCCCTTTAGGTCAGATGGCTTGTCCTCCATGGCATTCCTCCGATGGGCAGTGAGAATATCTTCATACGGTCCGGCGGTCAACAGTCAGTTCGGAAGCAGATCCAATGCGATCTCTATCCGTGGGTAGGTCATTGTTGAAGGGCGTTTCAGTAGTTGTTGGAATCACCATTACACTCAAATCCCTCCCCATCTTCATCGCCAACACGTCGCTTGGATCAGACGGAAGGATGTTAGCTGGCTTCCAGGCGAAGCCGCAGTTCGCGGGCGAAACCATCAATGGCGCGGATCCGCTCGGCTGCGGGACCTGGCATATTCGGGACTGACATCGCCAACTCGCAGGATAGAAGCATGGCGGTGAGAGTCTCGCGCATTTCACTTTGCATCTGCTCGGCAACGGCGCGGCGAGCGCTGGTCTCTTCGCGCTTGCGGCGATGCAGCGCCGCACGAACTTCGCGCAACAGGCGATCTATTCCGGTGACGCCAAAATTAATGTAAACGGGGAAAGCTGTGCCCAGATGTTCAATCATCAACGCGCTTTCGTCCGGTTCGGTCTCGAGCAGAAACTCGTCAATGATCGCGGCGGCATAGGTTTGCTCGCGCAAGCGCGCTACTGCCTGCTGTGGAGTCTGGGCCCAATGAACTTCGAGGTTGGTGGCGGCGCGCAAAGCTTCGATACTCTGCGATCCGCTGGATGAGGGTGTAATAAGTAGGATCATGGACTTTCCAATAGCACGCGGGAATCCAATGTGTCCGCGCTGAAAACAAAGTGGATAGAATGGACGTGCGATGGACACTTTCCCATAGCGGGCACTGACAGTTTCAAATCCGCTCGGATTCGCGGTTACGATACAGCGCTCTGGGCCGCATAGTCTTTCAACTTGCGATAGAGAGTCGTTTTTCCGATTCCCAGTAACCGCGCGGCCTGCAATTTGTCGCCGTTGAGTTCGTTGATGGCCTTCAGGATCGTCTGCTTTTCGAGTTCCGCGATGGGAACGATTCCCGAGCGGCCATGGCCATTGCCATTCGACGATTCCGATAGCGGAAGATTCGCAATCTCACGCGGCAAGTCGGCGACATGAATCAAAGGCCCGCTGGTAAAGGCATAAGTGCGCTCCAGGCAGTTTTCCAGCTCGCGCACATTCCCCGGCCAGTCGTACGCCATCAGGGCTTTCAGGGCATCATCGCTGAGCATTTTTTCCTGGCTTGACGTACGCGTCATGCGCTCCAGAAAATGCCCGATGAGCAGGGGAATGTCCTGGCGGCGCTCGCGCAACGCGGGAATTCGCAGGCTCAGGACGTTGAGGCGGAAGTAGAGATCGCGGCGGAATTGCCCTTGCATGACCTCTCGCTCGAGATCGCGATTAGTGGCTGCGAGGATGCGCACGTTGATTGGCATCCGGCGGGTGCTGCCTACCGGACGGATTTCCTTTTCCTGGATCGCCCGCAGCATTTTTGCCTGCAAATCCACGGGGAGTTCTCCGACTTCGTCGAGGAAAATCGTGCCTCCTTCGGCCATAGACATGAGGCCGTCCTTGGCTTGGTTGGCGCCGGTGAATGCGCCCTTGACGTAGCCGAAAAGTTCGCTTTCGATCAGCGTCGGCACGAGCGAGCCGCAATCCACGGGGATGAACGGCTTGTCGCGGAACGGGCCCGAGTAGTGTATTGAGCGCGCGACCATTTCTTTGCCGGTCCCGCTCTCGCCCAGAATAAGGACCGGATGCACGCTGTTGGCAGCTTTGGCGATGATGCGGTAAAGCTTTTCCATCTCAGGAGCGCGGCCGACAATTCCGCCGAATCCCTGCTTGGATTTCACCTTCTCGCGCAGCAGGCGGTTTTCGGATTTCAATTTCAAGTGACTCGCGACCCGCTCGAGAAGGAGTTTCAATTCATCCACGCTAAAGGGCTTGGTCACATAGTCGTAGGCGCCGTGTTTCATCGCCTGCACCGCCGATTGCACGGTGCCGTATCCGGTGACCACGATGACGACCGCTTCCGGACGGCGTTCTTTGATGCGGCGCAAAGCATCGAGGCCACCAGCGCCTGGTAACCGAAGATCGAGCAGAACGGCATCGAAGCTCTGCATTTCAAGCACGCGATACGCCTGCTCGGCAGAGTCGGCGACCTGCGCCGAGAATCCAAGTGAGTGCGCGACCTCGCGGCAGGCTTCGCGGATGGAGCGTTCGTCATCCACGATGAGAAGGTTGAGAAAATTGGCTGGTTCGAACTGCGGTGTGGCCATTAAAGGCCGTAATGCTGCTGACGTCATGGCTGTCATTTGTTTTCCTTAAATAAACGTAATTCCCCGCTCTCGGCGGGATGAAAATCCGGATTGACGGGAACCACCTGCGCTTCGGAAAGAACGGGCAGCAGCACGGTGACACGGGTGCCGCACCCAGGACTGCTTTCCACGTGAATCAGGCCACCGTGGCTGCTCACAATGTCACGGATCGTGGCCAACCCCAGTCCTGTGCCCTGGCCCGCCTTGGTGGTGAAGAAAGGTTCGAACAGGTGCGCTCGCGTATTCGTATCCATGCCCTCGCCGTTATCGGCAACGACGAATAACGCGCAGCGGAACGAAGATTTTCCGCTGGGGTCCGAATCGGCGAGCATTTGAAGCTTGCAATCGCTGGTTTCGATCGTGATCTGGCCGCCACGAGGCATGGCATCGCGCGCATTGAGCACCAGGTTGAGAAGAATCTGGTGGGCCTTGGCCGGGTCCATGCGGACCGCCCCGAGGTTGGAGTCGAGATGCAGATTGAGTTTGATGTTCTCTCCGACGACCCGCTCCAGAAAGCTGCGCATGCCTTCGGCAATTTCGTTCAACGACAGAGACTGAACGCTGCTGGTGTGGGCGGGCTTGGCCACAGAGAGCAACTGCCGCACAAGAGCACTTGTCTCCAGGCCGGCCTTGCGGATTTCCTCCGCGTAGCGGTGCGCGACAGCCTCTGGATCGAGATTTGCGAGCAGCAAATCGCAGTACAACAAGACACCGGTTAACAGATTATTGAAGTCGTGAGCGACGCCGCCGGTAAGGCGGCCCAAGGCTTCAAGCCGTTCGATTTGGGGAAGGTGTTCCTTTGCCGGCACCTTTTGGGCGGCTGCCCAAATGTGCCGAGTGCCATCGCGTTCGGACGAAAGCCACGCGGCCCATCGCACCGGTCCGCCGGATTGCGCGCCCACCTTGCTTTCGACTTCGAAGTTATCCCGCCGCCCGGCCAACAATTCAGAGATGAGACGTTCAGCGCCGTTGAGATTCTGGCCGCGGAAAAGATCGGACAGCTGGAATTCGTGGGATACGTCCGATGTGCCGAGTATTCGTTCCATCGCGGGATTCAATGCCATTACGCGACCTTGTGCTTCGCAGCACGCCAGGCCCAGAGGCGCATTTTGGAACCAGGACATGAATTCCGCCTTCGATTCGTTTCTGGATTGCACGGCTCTCAACGTGAATTCGGTAATGGCGTTCATGTGCTTACTCTGCGCGGGGAAAATCCCAAAACCAACCGCAATCCCGCAACTTAATACCTTGGTTTTTCCGGAAATGGGAATCGCGGCTCTGCATAGTCTGGGAATCCGCATCCCATCGCGGACTGCACTATAGAGAGTCGGACCCTCTGCTGCTAAGGGCAGATGTCACCAAAAAAAAGATTTTGCCTGTGGAAAACTCCGGAATCGTGAAATTAACGGATACTTTGTGCGGTCTGAGCAGGCGGATAAATGGGTTGGGTCAGGCGAAAGGTGAGGCGGCGGCCCTTTTCCAGACGGATCGGAGGAGGGGAAATATCCTTTTGTGGTTGTGGGGATGGGCGCACAAACAGGCTGGCTGTTTGAACTGGCAGGTTCCCTCCCGCAACGTGAACCGTTTGTAAGGCAAGCTCCAGGTAGCCGCGTCCTGGAATTCGTGACGTGTGGGCGGATTCTACGCGGCCGGTCACGACGGCGCCACGCGGGATCAGCGTATTTCCAGCAATGATGACCGGGGTGTCCAGGGCTGCTTCAAAAGAATTCCCTAAACCGCGCTTTTCCGTAGAGATGGGGGCCTTGAGACGAACCATCAACAGCGTGCCGACGGGAAGGCTTTGGGCTGGGTGAAAGGGCAGATTGTTTTCAGACCCGGCATCCTCCGTTGTGCCGGAAGAATCGCGCTCGCTGGAAGTGGCGGAGGTGCTCCCCTCGTCGTGAAACGGAGTCTGGGTCGTCTGGGTCGTTCCCTCGTCGGCGGGCGCGCCAAACGGACGGGAGCAGCCTGCCTGCAAGAACAAGGCAAGCAGGGTCACTGGAATCAGAAGACCCTTAATGCCGCCGAATCTCGCCATCAGAACCATCTTTGCGCCACGCCCGCTTAAAGAGGGAGTGGCAAGCCGAATACCAAGATGTGGCCCCGCCGAATCAAGAACTTGCGTTGGAGGGGGAGTTCGGCTTGTGTAGATTTTTCCTAAGCGGCGACGGCTCTACAATCGATCAGTTGGTGGCATAGCAGCAGAATCCGTTTCACATGAGCCGCCCAGGAGAACGTCTTGGCGCGTTCAACTCCGGCAGCGGACATGCTCGCCACGTTCTCTCGCGACCCAGTAACTTGTATGACAGCCTCCGCCAGAGCGTCCGCCGAAAAACACGGGAAATAAGCGCCTGCAGGCCCGCAGATTTCGCGGTGCACAGCAAGATCGGAGGCAACAACAGGAAGTCCACTGTCCATTGCTTCCACGAGAGGGTGCGCAAAAGTCTCCGTATAGGCGGCAGTCACGTAGATGTCTGCATGGGCGTAGAGCCGGTGCAGTTGGCGATACGGAACCGTTCCAAGCTCGATCACCATATCTGAAACTCCCAGATCTTCCACCAGCCTGGCTGCCGATTCCGGCCGATAGCTTCCCGGATTCTTTCCGGCTTTCAATTCGCAGGTCAAAAGCAGTTTGACTGGACGTTCCCCAAATGCCTTGCGAAGGCGTGGGAGGGCGGTAATGAGAGTTTCAAAGTTTCGATAGTAGTTGTAATGACTTACGAACAGCAGCTTTAGTGAACCCTCGGCTGTCTGGAGTTTTCGTTCGACATCGGCCGAGAGCGGGGTGGTATCGCGAGTAAAAGCATCGTGATCGAATCCATGATGGATGGCGACCACCTTCCTGCCTGTCCAGCGCCGCAGTTCGGCCGCAAACGCTTCGCTCGGCGCTACCGTAGTGTCCGCCCAACGCGCCGATCTCTTAGCCAGGACTGCTCTCAAGCGTGTATCCAGCCACGCACGATATTCGTGGCGCGAGTGCAGATCCCGGTAGTAGTGGTTGGAGGTGTAGATCGAATTTCGCGACAGCAGGATTTGCGGGACAGGCGATTTTCTTAGCGCAAAATTTCCCGTGGAAAGCAGCACATCCGCATGGCAATTGCGGATCACGCCGGGCAGCGCTGACTGTTCGTACCAGAAGCGCCGACCGGCAGCGACATTCATCTCCAGAAAGTCTACGTTGGGAATTACAGCCAGCTCCTGCTTCAGTCCTGGGTTCAATAAAACCGTGGATTTCACATTCGGTTCAGCCGCCAGATGCGGGAGGACATTGCGGATGTAGGTGAGGCCTCCGCCCGCGCTGGCCGCGAGGGAGTTGATGAATAAGTGCATCATCGGGTCAAAGAAACATCACTCAAAGCCCGCGGCATCGCGCTCTTTGTCTCGGAATCCAGCCAAATGTCTTCAAAGGCTTGAAAGACATTTCGAGGAGAAATCGCGTCATCGCGGAAGAGGAATATGGAAAATTCATAGGGCATGTAATCGTGCCGCAAGAGTATCCGTTTACTCAGATCCTTTGCCACTGAAAGCACCCACTTCGGGTCAGTGTGATACGCACCATCCTTCCGGAAATCCACATAACTGCTCAGAAAATCGACGCATGTTGCTTTTCGGCTGCATTTATACATATGACGCAGCGCCATTTCCGTGTGGCCCTCATTGTCTCCGCTGGGCAGCGTGGCATTGAAAGTTCCCGACGCGATCACAAAATCGTATCCCTCGGGCACATCGGGTTTCTCCGTTATATCGAACTCCCGCACATCCAGGCCGGGGTGGCGTTCACGGGCAATCCGAAGCAACCCGGGCACAATATCGATGCCGGTATAGTGTCCTCGCCAGCCGCGTTTGTTTAGGAACTCGTACAGATCGCAAAAACCACATCCGACATCGAGCACAGATGAGTCAGGACTGCGCAGGGCAAGTTCAGCAAGAACAGAAAACCGTACTTCCTGGCGGCCATGGACTCCCCACCCCAGCGTGGCAGGCGAGTATCCAAATTCCTGTAATCGCTTTTCGTACCGCTTAATGTAATCCGACCGGTCCTCCAGGTTCATGGCTGCTCCTAATCAAGAATTCTGCCCAGGTTAGCTTCCAGCACATTCGTACGTTTCTCGGATGAAATTCCCTCCGTAATTTCATGGAAGGTCGCCAATGCGCTTGCTATGGATATTTCTGGGAAATCCGATCCAAAAATAAGCCTTCGATCGAAATTGCTAACAAGATATTGCAGGTCGGCCGTAACGGAACTAGTCCGATATCGCTGTAGCGTGAAAGAAATATCCAGAAAGGCATTCGGGCAATCACGTATCGCCTCAGCTAGCTGAAGAATCCAGCTTCCCCCGCCATGCAGGAGCACGAATGTCAAAGCAGGAAACTGTCCTACGAGTTCATGAATGGTGTCCACTAATGGCTTCTTCAGGCTTCCTCCCCGGTAATAGAACAAAGTATCCAACCAAACGGGCAGAGGATGCTTCAGTGACGCCAATTCTTCCAGAACAGCGATGCATCGAGGATCGAGTGGGTCGTAACGGTTCAAACGTGGGTGAAGCTTAATGGCTTTATAGGAATTGCCACTTAATTCTTTCCTTAGATTCGCTTTCACCTCAAACGGGTTTGTGTAAGCTGCCGGATTTAGCGATGCACAAGGGACCAAACGTTCGGGATGGCGATCGCATACCTCGAGAACAAAATGATTCTCGATGTGGCCGGCTAAAGCCACGACTACCGCGCGTCCCGTCCCGGACTCATCGAGTTGCCGCAAGAGTTCGGCCTCGCTGGCATCGAGTCGGGTCTCGAACCACCGGCCGTTCGGTGTCACATGTGTCAAGGAATCGAAAACCATGATGGGAGCAGTTTACTTAACGCTTAAGCTTGGCCGCATCACGGCTGGCGACAAGAATGTCCGGCGCGATGCAGCGATCGCGGGCGATGGCGCTTCGTCCACAAATACAAATGCCATGCTCCAGAAGAACACAGTAACGTAGTAGCCGGGAGCAAACAACCAATCCTCGAATCCCGCGTGAATCATTCCGGCAAGCATGACCATGGCCAACGGAATGGCTGGGTGAGCGGGGTTACCGGTCCTTATCATCCACCGAACAGTCTGTACGATCTTGTTCAACAGGACCAACACTAACATCAGGAATGGCAATACCCCCAGGAGTCCGACCCAGGTCGTGATCGCGAGGTAGCTGCTGCCAAATTCGGTCGAAATACTGGCAACGGTAGAAAACTTTCCAACGTGATCGGTCGGCTCTTGTCCATTGTCTGACGTGCCAAAGCCTGTGCCGAACCAAAGGTGATTTTGAATCGAGTCAATCGCCTGCTGCCATGGAGTTTGGCGTGACTCAAAGAGGCTTCCGGAAGCATCCTTCGCTTTGAAAACTACTCTGTTCGTGAAGGACGATATCGTGTTCGAATATGCTTCGGGACGAAGAATAGCCGAGGCTGCCGCGACAATGACGATGACCACGAGCCCCTGCACCAGCAATCTATATCTGCGCAACACCGAGCACAGCAGCGCACAGGACACAAATGCTGCGACCATGCCGGCGCGGGCGTGACTTACGAAAAGCAGAGAAGCGCAGACAGTAAACATGACGGCCCGCCTGCGGCGTTCAAATTGGTTCTCACTGACCAGCGTTCCCCAGAGAAGGATCGGAGCCGCGATCACGCCCATGACCGCGCCGAGCGAGTTGGGATTCCCCATTACTTCGATACCGACGAGATACGCTGCGGCTATGATTCCCACAAAGACTTCGCAACCGACAAGCAGTTCCGAAAAGAAACGATTCTCGCGGCCAAGCACTGCGAGTCTGGCTCCGGTGCCGGCGTAAACGAATAATGCAAACAAGCTCAGGACTTTGAAGAGCGATGTGCTCTCATAACGGGAAACTGCGGCCGAAACTACCGCCGATAAAACGGCAAACAACGCCAGCAGATGAAAAAGACGCAAGCTATAGCGGCGCTGTTTGAGCACAATCAGCAAGCCGACCAGCGCCCCCACGCCTAACGTCACCCATCGTGCCGCTGTCCATCCCGAGCCAACTGGCAAATCAACTCCCGCCAACAAGAATGTCACCATGACGAGCGGAAAGAAAACCTGCCGGTACATCCAAATCGCCGCTATCAAAAGCTCAAGAAAAAGAAGGCCGCCGAGGTAAGTCTGGCTGGTGAAATATGCGGGAGTCGTGTAGGCGAGATACGTGAGAGCAATCGGGACCAATAGCAGGGAGGCAATCAGCACAGGCTTCGGAATGCGATCAAACATGCGCGCCCACCGTGTTAGCTAACATGCGGCAAATCCCATCAGCCCACGCGTCGGCGGAATAACTCGTGATGTGCTGCGCACTATGCACGCCCATTTCGGCGCGCAGATCAGGTTGGCAGGCAAGGCGTCGCATAGCAGATGTGAGAGACGGAATGTCCATGGACGGAACCAGCGTTCCATTCCAGTTTTCTTTCAGCAGATCGCCGGCACAGCCCGCGATCCGGCTTAAGATTACTGGCAGCCCGCAGGCCATGGCTTCGTTGACGACCAACCCCCAGGTATCAGTATATGTCGGGAGGATCAGCATGTCGGCCAGTGCGTAATAAATTGCCAGTTTTTCCCGCTGCGCGAAACCTGGAAATCGGATTATCCCCGGCGAAATCGCCGCCGCTTCCTGTTGCAACCGCTGCCGGGCCGGGCCGTCGCCGACAAAGACCAAAGCGCTCTCTTGGCGCACGGAGGCTTCCAGCTTGGCATAGGCAGACAGTAATTCAAACACACCTTTGTCCCGGACCAATCGTCCTGCGAAAAGAAAGTAGCGGCCGGGCAAATCGAGTTCCCGGAGATTTCTCGCGGCATTTTGCCGGGCTGCCTTTGCAGCCGCAGCGAAGAATTCATTGTCAACGGCATTGGGCGCTAGGAAGATTGTCTTCTCATTTACGCCATGCAGCCGAAGATAGTCAAAAGCCGCTTTGCCCGGAACGACGAATCCGCTGCATTTGTGGATAAAGCGCTTCTTGAGAAATTCCACAGGCGCGCGTCCGGTACGCAACTCCCGAGCGTGGCTTTCTGACCATAGAAAGAATGGGACTTTGTGCCGTCGGGCCCAGGAAAGCGCCTGCCACGACGCCACGTAATTGTATCCACCGCACAGGACCGCGTCGGGCGCGGCTTGCGCCAATGCCGCGCTCACGTGGCGATTCAGCAATAAGTTGTACTTGCCGATGTGGCTGCGCCAGGATGGAAGAACCTGGTAGGAAAATCGTATTTCTTCCTTGTATGTCTGCCACTGACGAAGCTGCGGATCATTCTCGGCAAGGAAAATTACGTGCAGATCAACCTCTGGATTTTTCGCCAGAGCGTTGAAGAGCGGAATACGATAGGGCGCGATAATCTCGGTCAGAATCACCAGGCGGCGTCTCATCCCGCACACTCACGATAGATGCGCGCAAGATTTTCGGCTTGATGGGCCAACGTGAAGCGGTCAAGAATCGTGTCACGCGCCGCTGTGCCCATACTTCGGCGACGCCGCTCGTCACGCAAGAGCATCGTCAGCGCCAGGGCCAATTCCTTCTCGTTGTCAGGCCCTACAAGAAAACCGTTGGAGCCATGGCGGATGATTTCGGCAATCCCCTGCCCGCGGCAACCAATCACCGCTTTTCCTGTGGCCATCGCTTCCAGATAGACGCAACCCAGACCTTCGTAGCGACTGGGAAGAGCAAATACAGTGCAACGCTGCATCGCGGCCGCGACCTCTCGCCGCGACTGGCGCCCGCGAAACCGCACCCGGTCGGCCATACCTGATCGCTGGGCAAGCGCCTCGAGACGCTGCCGTTCCGGCCCGTCTCCGATAATTTCCAGCTCGATAATGGGGAAATCGCCAATAATCGCGGCAATTGCGCGAATCAGCACGTCATGCCCTTTGATTGGGATCAGGTTGCCCACGCTCAATACGATCGTTTTGTCCCCACGGGGCTCGCTTGCCGGAGAGAACAATTCCGGATCAACTCCGTTATAAACAACGGAAGTCCGACAGCTTTGGCCTGTGCCCCTCAGGACTTCTTCGCGTACCCGCTCGCTGATGCAGATCACACGGCGCGAGGCCCGATAGACACGCTGCGAAACGCGGCGGCACCATTCGCCCGCGCGTCCGCCGACTTGCTCCGTCGCATAAGCGTCGAGTCCATGCACAGAAACCACGTACGGGATTCCCAATTCTGCTCCCAACAGCATCGCAGCATGGCCGCAAGGCAACGGTCCATGCGCATGAATCAGATCAATCGGGCTCGAACGATGCAGGTCGCGCACACGGCCCACGATGCGGGCAAAAGCGAATGCTCCCGCGACCGGCAAGCCAACATTTCCTGGAAAAGAAAAATATCGAAGCCACTTGGCAGGCACTCCGGACTCGCTGGCCTGAACCTGCTTGCGATAGATCGGCTGCAAAGCAAGTACCCTGTTGGTCACTCCGGCTTGGGCTAACACCTCCAGCGGCTCTGCAATGAAGCAGCCCGCGGCGTCATCTTGTTTGGCCGGATAGAAAGGAGTCAGCGTAAGCACGTGCATGGGCTTGCCGGCAGCCACTCTAAGCTTTTCTCCGCTTGGCGGCGACCTGTTCGAATACATGCTGCCATCGCTGAGCAACGAGGTCCCAGTCGAATTTGTGCGCGTGCGCGACCGCGGCTTCCCCCATCGTCAGCCGCGTCTCAGGTTTGGAAAGAAGCAAATCGAGCTTCTCGAAGAGTTCCGCATCGGTGCGGGCGAGAAATCCGTTAATGCCGTCAACGATGCTGTCGGGACGATAGATTTCCATCGCAATCGCAGGAAGTCCGCACGCAGCCGCTTGCAATAGCACCTGGGGATGCCCTTCGACAATACTGGGGAAGAAAAAAACATCGGCGCGCCGCATTTCATCCCCGAGTTGAGCCTGGGATAAGTGTCCGAGAAACTCTATGTTGCCGCACTTCAATTCTGCCGCCAGATTCTTACAGAGTTGCTCCTCTTCGCCCACGCCGGCAATGCGAAAGTGAACCTGCGGCCATCGCGCAGCCTGCCGAACAACGAGCTGCACACGTTTATACGGACGCAGCGATCCCGCAAACAGAACGGTCGACGAGGTGCGCCCCTTTCGTCCTTCTGGCGGCGGAAAGTAGAAGCGGCGATCCACGCCGTCATAAATGGTTCCCGCTGTCACCTTCAGTTTTTCCGCGAGAAGCTGCCCGAGGTAGTTGTTGTTGGCAACAACGGCGTCCGCCTCGCGAATGTTTCTCACCCGCGCCTCCGAATACGGACTGTTATACAGCCCGCCTGAAACAATGTAGGTGACCAGGGCCGTTTTCAATCGAAGCTGACGGCGTAAGCCAAGAAACATCGCGTCGAGTGGGCCTTCTCTGGGGAAGAAATATATATCCGGAACTTGTTTTAGGAGTCGTAAGGCCGTGCGCCAGGTATTGCCATGGCTTCGCCAGCTCAGCAGCGTCGTATTGTGACGCGACGAAATACGCGGATCAATTAATTCGCTCTCATGAAACATGGTGACCGATATGCGATCCGGATCGAGACGCGCGACAATCTCTTTGACGGAGAGATTCTGCGCGTTGGTATCGCCTTCGTCCGCAAACGACGGAGTAAAGAGTTTTATCATTTCCTGATGCAAAGATGGCCAATCGCGGATCAGCAAGCCACGGGAGCGGCATTGTCTGCTGGTTTATCCCATTCTAGCTGAAGCTCGCGCAGCCGGGCTTGCATGCGCGAACGCCAATCCCGTTCTTCGCTCGACCGGCGCAAATGTTCGCGGGCAGTTTCCAGCAGACGGCGACGCACAGGCTTTTGTGCGGCAGTAGACAGCGGCGATTGCTCACCAGGGTCAGATTCCAGGTCATAGAGATTTTCCGCCGCAGGATCGAAATGAAGCACCAGCTTATAGCGGGATTCCCTGACCGACAACACTCGCGGCCCCATGCGGCTTTCCGCGCGAAATGGATTGGTGCAGCCTGCTATACACTCCGAAATCGCTGCATCGTCAAAATTTTTCCCGCTTTGCAACTCTGGCCAGTAACTGCGGCGGAATTCTCCAGGAACGGCTAGCCCCGCGCAATCCAGCAATGTCGGCGCAAGATGGATCAAGCTGAAGGGAGTTCTTGCTGTTTGCGGCGCGGCGATTCCCGGAACGCGCAAGAGCAAAGGCACATGAATCAACTCTTCCATCAGATTCGCCGGCGGATGATACCTTCCGCCGTGATCGAGAAACTCCTCTCCATGATCGGCAGTCAGCGCGAAGATGCAGTCATTCCAGCGGTTCGCGGCGCGCAACCATTCCACCAACCGGCGCAACTGCTCATCGGCCCAGCGTATGCCTGCGTCGTACAGGGCAATGATCTCTTCACGACGGCCCTCGAAGCGGCCGGGCGCGAGATCAGAACGATTCCAATAGGAGTTCGAGTAGCGGACATGAGGAGGGCGAACTTGAGACTGTCCCATCAGCGCCAATGCCTCATCCTTCGGATAGTAAGGCGAGTGTGGATCCATCAGGTGCAGCCAAAGAAAGAACGGACGATCGCCTATGGATGCCAGCCAGTTGCTGGCGTGGTCCACAATCACATCTGCCGCCGGAAATCTACGCAGTGCGTCGAGCGATGCCGGCGCCGGGATCACGCGCTGGCAATAGCGAAAATACAGTTCGTCATACACAATGCCAAGCGGTCCCATCAGTTTGCGGCGCTGCTGCAAACTACGGTTCAGCCGACTGGCCCATCCGACACCGTTTTCAGGGCCGGTGGTCAATTCACTTGGCGCAACATCGCCGTCAAGATAATCGCGGAAAGTGTCGAAGCCCTGTTCATAACCAAAGCGCGATGAAATGTAGGGATTGCCTGCCCCGAATGCTGCTGTGGCATGTCCGGCATGCTTGAGAGTTGAAGCTATCGTGGGCTCATCGGCGCCAAGGCCAACAATGTCGCGGCCCAGCGCCAATGGATAACGCGAAGCAAAAATTGCCGGCAGAGAATAGTATGTGGGCGCACCCGCGACAATCGCGTTGGGCACAACAAAGCTCTCAGCTGCAAGCGTGTCTAGAAACGGAGTGGTTCCGCGCGGATAACCCATGAAACCGACATGGTCGGCGCGTAGGCAGTCCACTGTAACCAGCAGGATGGATTTTTGCGATTCCATCTAAAGAGCTCTCCGCGCGGCTGCCTTGGTAAATTTCTTCGCGAGCACATTCACTTGAACGCTTCCCTTCTCCGTCTCGTACGATCCGGTCTCCACCAGTTCGCATAAATCCTCATCGCGAAGGTAGAGCACGTCGGCGTATTTCGATTCGAGTGCGGTGAGGAATTCGTCCAGGCACTTGAGCGTGCGGCTACGGAAATTTTTTACAGTTGAATGAAGGTTAATCGAATGCATCGACACAATTGCAGGCAGCCCGCGCTCGAAGCAACCTGCGGCCTGCCGCAAACACGCTTCGAGCGAGAAATCAGGCTCGGTCGCCGGCTCGAACTCCACCGTACGAGACAATTGGAGAACGCCGTGTCTATCGAAGTATGGCGGGAGCGACGATTTAGGACCATTCTGCGCCACGCGAATTCCATGCTGCGCCCAAGCCCGTTGAGTATCGTCATTCGCGCGATAGCCAGGAGCGCATGCGGAACGCGGCAGAGAAGTAAACGTCTTCGCGAAAATGCCAACCGTCCTCCCAATCAAATCGTGCTGCATGTCTGCGGACAAAAAACGCTCATCTTCGGTCTTCCCGGAATCCCAGTACTCGTAGCCGATCCACGGCATGCGCCAATGAATATAAGGCGTTCCGGCCTGCCAAAGCTTGCGCAGGAAATCGTGCCGTTCGCCGTCTTCCAGTATGCTGCGCTCGACCGCGGCCCGGCAGAAATGTGTGGTTCCGTGCAACGCCGGAGAGAAGACGCCATCCGCAATTCCCTCGCGATAGGCGTCGATTAGCCCCGGACGAACCCATCCCGCAGGAAGACCTTCGGAAAGTGGAAGAAGCTGGATCTGCCGCCAGCCACCGGCCTTCATCTTGCTGAAGTCCGGGTTGGTCAAAATGAAATTCATTTCCAGGCACGGATGGCAGCCCTTGGCATCGTGATGCCGCATGAGCGTTGTCTTCAACTGGCACAAATCCTCGGCAGTCTCCAGCGTATAGAAATCATAAGGACGTTCCCCGAGTGCGATTCCCGCAGACCGAAGCTCTTCCAATCCTTCCTGATCGCGGAGACCTACTCGTCCCCAATCATCGCTCTGCAAGAGTACAAGGGGACGATCGAAGTGAAATCCTGAAATGGGAAGTAAATTCCTGGCCCTCTGCCAAAGTTTGCGGGCAAATTTCATGGAATGTCCGATGCTGGTAATGTCCGATGTTAGATAGTCGAGATTTTTGCGCGTCGAGTCAAATGCGGCGAATAAGACTTGGGGCGCATGATGACAGGCAGACGGCGGAGCCTACGTGCCCTTTTGTGCCAGCGCGCTGTAGTTTCCAGACAATTGGTCGTTGACCGAGATGCTTGGCCGGTCGAGGGCAAGGCCGAGGATGTTCATCATGGGCACAAGCGTATGGTGAACGAGTTGCCGCATGAAATTGTATTTCGCGAAAATACTGAGAGATGCCGCAGTGAAGCGCAAAAAGCCTCCAACGCTCCCGACCTCCGGTACGATTCGCGCTTCCGCGAACGGACGCAATACAAATCTCAGACCTGCAGGAAGAAAGCGCCAGTGCTCCGCATCCACCACCTTTGGAAACATTGAGGCAACGCTGATGATGAAATGCCCGCCCGGCTTGAGCACGCGCAGGACCTCTTCCGCCGGAATTCGCGGCTCCGGAAAATATTCGAAGACAGACGTTGCGATTACAAGGTCAAACGTACTGGACCGGAATGGAAGCTGCTGCCCCGTTCCGACCACATCAACTAAAGCCGATCCCAGAATATCGAGTGCAACATATCGTCCAGCGCGGTCTCCGAGCAAAGGACGATAAGGCTGGTAGCGTCCGCCCAGGTCCAGAACGTCGAGCCGTCTCGCCGGAAGCTGATCCATCCATTGGGCCAATATCCTCCTGCGGCTCCGCAAAACCAGATAGTTAGGATTGGCCAGCGACGGATACAGCCTCTGATGAGCAATTTTCAGAAGTTCTTCGCGTGAGGGAGGGTCTCGCATCGTTGGGTTGGCGCTCAATAGGTTTGGCGGTCGATCAACTCACGGTCTAGAGATAACCGAGCTCACGCAGTCGCTCTTCAACGAGCCGCTGCTCCGTGAGATCAGCGAGGGAGGCGTCATTACGCAACAGGTCCTGCAAAACAAAAGTCAGCAGTTCTTCCACGCTGGCATACTTGTGCCCGAATCTCTGCTCGGCGGCTGAACAAAGTTCCGCCGGGAGTTGTATCGTCCTCATTTCTGCCATAGAGCGACTCGATCAGCGGAAGTCAAAGCGACCCTTTGTGCGATTTAACTGGCAGCCAGTTGAGCATATAACAATGCGCGCCAAGACAGGAAACGCCGAAGGCCAGGAAAGTCCCGCTCACTTTTGACGTAGTTTTAGACCCGAAACCTACCGTCCAAGCAAAGGCCGCACACGCGCCCAAACTGCATCGGCAATAAGGCGGTCGTCCGTATCCAGACCCATCACTAGCGCGACCACCCCGAACACCGCATATGACAACAGCAATGCGACCAGAATTCCAAGGAAGTCGAACCGCAGCAGACTTGTAGTTCTGCTCACGAGCACTGTAACCACGAAGGCGCTCGCTACCGACGGCAACAACTTCAGATAACTGCGATTGTAGGGCGACAGCTTCAATGCGCGGCGCACCTCGATAAGGTTCCACGCATTCGTGCCAATGTTGGTAATCGCGGCAGCTACCGCTGCTCCCAGTGCCCCCCAGAGTGGAACCAGCCTGAAGCTGAGCGCGACCATCAGCACCGCCATCACCAACTGCACACGCACAAGACGACGCTGATTGCCTGACATCAGCAGCATGTTGCCCACGGAACCGACTCCGCAGTTCACCAATTGGCCGATGGTTCCGATAATGAGAATGGGCCATCCCGCTTCGAAATCGTGGCCGAACATGCGCATGATGGGCTTCGCAAAGGCGATCATAACGATCGCCAGCGGGAACGTAAGGCCCAGGATCCATTTGGTCAGGGTCTGGAACAAACGTCCAAGCAAGACATGCTCGCCGCGAGAGTGAACGTCGGCGATGACCGGCGCAAAGATTTGATTCACCGATTGCAGAATGATGACTTCATAAACGACCAGTCCGGCTGCGACCGAGTACACACCGACTTCCTGGGCGCCTCGATAAACACCCAGCGCAACGCGGTCAATTTGCCCCACAAAGAAGGCAGCCAGCCCAAGTCCAAACATCGCGGCCGAGAATGACCACACTTCCCTCCGGATCCACGGCTCCCTCCAATTCGGCGATCGCGCCTCCACAGGCGTCATGCGCCAAACCATCGAAATCAGAAGGCCCATCACGCAAAACGCACTGATAATCTGCGCGGTCAAATATCCCCACAAACCTCCTCCGAGGGAAATCAGCAACACCGACACCACGATTGTGATGGGGCTGGAGACAAATTTTGTAACCAGCGTTCGGCGGCCCACTTCCCGGTAGCCTGCCAGGGCATTTCCAAAGTAATGATTGAGGGCTGACGCAATCATGATCGGCGCGAACAGAGGCAAGTACCGCGCGAGTTGCGGCGAATGATAAAAGTGCGTCGCGACCCATGGCCCAGCAGCCAGCAAGACCACCGTAAAAGCCAGATTCGTAGCCAGGAGTATCCACGAGCCATTCCACAAAAGCTCTTTCAATTCTTGAAATCGCTTCGAAGCCGAATAGACGGCCACAAACCGGACGGCCGATTCAGGCAGGCCCAGGGTATTGATCATTCCCAGGAAACTGATGATCGTGATGCCGAGCGCATATAAACCCAGGGCCTCGGCTCCGAGGACCCGCGCGAGATAAACCTTGAAGGCATAGCCGAGCAGGGCTGTAAAGATTGTCCCGGCAAACACGACTCCCGACTGCCGGGTGATTCGCCCCATCTCAGTTTTGAACGTGGGTCTCGCACCTGGCGCGGCTGAATCGCCATCGCTCGATGGTCCAGGACTCGAGGCTCCGAGGGAGGAGCGAGCATTCTCTGGGTTCACGACCTGTTCTGCCCGCAATCTTTACTCCTGACTCCTGTTCGGTAGCCGCTATTCCCAACGATATTCGCAAGGATGGAATGGCATCGAGCACGCCCGAATTTCCAATAAGCGCGGGTAGCTTCCATTCCTCGCCAATGCCGGATAAGCCATTCTCTTCTCTTGAGCAAGGGGCTAACGATCATCATGACTTGTCAACCAATTCCCAGCTCATCGGAGTTCCGCGCTCAATGTCGCGCGCCGCCCGCCGTCCGAGCACTTCTGAAAAATGCCGAGTGTGCAGACCATGGCCGGGACGAATCGAGCGCACATTTTCAACGGTAAATGGATCGCCTCGTTTGACATCCTGCACGACGAACAGCGACCGGCGGAATGTCCGGCTGCTGGCTTCTTTCTCGCTGACTCCGTAATGCACCCCTCCTAATGCCTTCTCTGCCACGCGGACCGCGTCTACCATCGCCTTGAATTCGTGCGGCTCCAGCGAGAATGCGCTGTCCGGCCCCGGTTCCGAACGCGATAAGGTGATGTGTTTTTCGATGATGCATGCGCCCAACGCAACCGCCGCGACCGGAACCGCCACGCCCATCGTGTGGTCCGAGAGTCCTACCGGCACGTCAAAGCGCGTGGCCAGTTCGGGGATAGTCCGTAAATTCATCTCTTCCGCTGCCGCAGGATATGCGCTTGTACACTTCAGCAGCGCGATCTGGGTCGCTCCGCCCTGCCGCGCGGCAGTCACAGCCTCCGCGATCTCTTCCAAAGTTGCCATGCCCGTGGACATGATGAGAGGCTTTTTGGTCCTTGCCATTTTTTGAATCAACGGAATGTCGACCAATTCGAACGACGCCACTTTGTGGGCGGGAACTCGCATGTCTTCGAGGAAGTCCACTGCCCTCGCGTCAAAGGCAGTGGAAAAACAATCCATTCCCAGATCGTCAGCAATCTTCTTCAGCTTCGGTTGCCAATCCCAAGGCGTGTACGCCTCCCGATAAAGATCGTGCAGGTCGCGACCATCCCAGATCGTTCCCCCGCCGATACAGAAATATTCGCGATCGCTCGCGATGGTCATCGTGTCAGCCGTATATGTCTGCAATTTGACCGCATCAGCCCCAGCGGCCTTTGACGCGTGAATGATCTTGACCGCAGTTTCAAAATCCTGATGATGATTTGCCGATACCTCTGCAATCACATAAATTGGCTGCCCGGCGCCCACAATGCGTGCCCCGATTTTGATTTGCGACGGCATC
>DATATW010000164.1:0-52463 GCA_036268595.1 Terriglobales bacterium | reverse complement strand
TTGGACCACTTCCACCGACCAGACTTATATCCACAATGGGTGAACCTGGTCGTGGGAATTCATTTTCTTCCTCTCGGCAAACTTTTCAAATTGCCTTTTTACTACGCAGCGGGTGCGGCGATCTCGTTGTTTGCCCTTGGGTCATTATTGTTTCCGCCGGGTTATCTACGGCCCGCCGTGAATGCTGCAGGAGCAGGCCTCACCCTATGGATCACGGCCCTGATTATCCTTATTAAGAATCTCGCCTGTCTGCCGGGGAAGAACGCGCTTTCCGTTACTGCGAGCCAATGACTGACGGAGAATTTGCACGCCGCGCTCAGCGCATCTAAATTAGTTGCGAGAATTGGAGCTGCGCATGAAAACGCCGGTGAAATCCGCCTCTGCATCAATCAATCAAAAGATCAAAGAACTTGGCGACTGGCGCGGGCAAACGCTCGCGAAGGTGCGTGAAATCGTTCGCCAGGCCGACCCGGAGATCGTCGAAGAGTGGAAGTGGGCCAAGGCCACTTCGCCGGGTGTGCCGGTGTGGTCGCGTGGCGGCATCGTTTGCACGGGAGAGACTTACAAGAATGCCGTTAAAATGACATTTGCCAAGGGAGCTGCATTGAAAGACCCTGCGCGTCTATTCAATTCCAGCCTTGAGGGAAATGTCAGGCGCGCCATCGACATTCATGAAGGCGAGAAGATCAATGAGGCGGCGCTGAAGGATTTGATTCGCGCTGCAGTGGCGCTCAATCTCGCGGGAAAAACCGCAGCCGGGAAGGCGCGTTCGAATACTTCGAACAGTGGGGCAGCCAGCAAAACGAAACGCCGCTGAAGTTTGAGCATCCGCGCTGAGCGAACCGCAGCGGATACCTGACCGCGCAACATCGTGGTAGCCTTCTTTCGGAAGTTTTTTTAGATCAGAGGTCCCGCCCGCATGACTACATCCAAAATTCGCTTCCGCCGAATCTGCTTTTCTATAATCTTGCAAGCCTCTTGCATTTTTCTCACCAGCGCGCTGTGGGGACAGAAGGCAGCGGGTCCGCAGCCCGCGCCACTACCTTCGCCGATTGTTGCGCCGGTTGACCAGCCCTATACGGGCACACTTTCCCTCAGCGTTGATCTCACCAACGTCAACGATCGCGTGCTTAGCGTTCGCGAGCGAGTGCCCGCAAAGCCCGGCGAGATGACATTACTTTATCCGGCATGGCTCCCCGGTACTCACTCGCCCTCGAATTCGATCGGCGACTTAGCAGGCTTGGTTATCACCGCAGACAGCAAACCGGTCGCGTGGGTGCGCGACCGCGTGAACATGTGGGCCTTCCATCTCGACGTGCCGAAAGGCGCCAGGGAACTCGAACTCGCGTTTCAATATCTCGCTCCCGTCAAACCTCAGCAGGGTCGCATTTCAAACAAGATCGCTGACCTTACCTGGAACAGCGTGCTTCTTTATCCCGCGGGATACTTTGCCCGCGACATTCAATTTTCCACGGAACTGAAATTGCCTGATGGTTGGAAGTTCGCCACCGCGCTCGATGTGCAATCGCAGGACGGAGACGTAGTTCACTTCAAGCAAGTTTCATTGAATACCCTGGTTGATTCGCCGTTGTATGCTGGCATCAACTACAAGCGCGTGGATCTCTCGAATGGGTCGGATAATCAGGTGCTCCTCGATGTCTTCGCCGACAAGCCCGAGCAGTTGGAGATCACGCCGGAAGAACTGCAGGCTCACAAAAATCTTGTGATCCAGGCGCAGAAGCTTTTTCATTCCCGTCATTACGATCATTACGATTTCCTGTTCTCGCTGAGCGACGAAGTTGGCGGCAAGGGGCTGGAGCATCACCAGTCGAGCGAAGACGGCACCCGCGCCAACTACTTTACAGATTGGTCCGCAGGAGTTGCGGGTCGGGCTCTTTTGCCGCATGAATATACGCACTCCTGGAACGGAAAATTTCGCCGTCCCAACGACCTGTGGACTCCAAACTTTAATGTGCCCATGCAAAACGATTTGCTCTGGGTCTATGAAGGTTTAACGGATTATTACGGGAACGTTCTCACCGCGCGTTCCGGCATGCGGACGCCCGAGCAGGCACGGGACAATATCGCCGAGATTGCGGCGAGTTTCGAGTTGAGTCCGGGTCGAACCTGGCGCTCGCTGGATGACACCACCAATCAGCCCATTATTTCGTCGCATTTTATGCAGACCCAGGACTGGCCGAGCTGGCAGCGCTCCTATGATTATTACCCCGAGTCGGATCTGATCTGGCTCGATGCTGATACTAAGATCCGCGAGCTCAGCAAAGGGCAAAAATCTCTCGACGATTTTGCGAAGTTGTTTTTCGGAATCAACAATGGCAGCTACATTACCGTGACTTACACTTTTGACGATCTGGTTAACAGGATGGACAGCGTGCAACCATACGACTGGAAAGCATTCTTCCGCGCGCGAGTCTACGAGGTCGCACCCAAAGTTCCCGAGGACGGCATTACACGAGGCGGCTACCGTTTGGTTTACAACGACACCGAACCGGACTGGATGAAGCACATGGACAAATCTCGTCCCATGCACTTTGATACCTCCGTTGGTTTTGCAGTCGCGTCTGGCGGCGAGGACGAAGGTAACGGCGCTCCAGCTGGCACTATTTCCGGGGTGGTGTGGGATGGTCCTGCATTCAAGGCCGGCATTACTCCAGACATGCGATTGCAGGCTGTGAATGATCAGGCTTTCAGCGTTGCTAATCTGCGCGAAGCGATCCTTAATGCAGAGCACAGCAGCGCTCCCATCAAGTTTTTGCTCAAGCGCGGCAAGGAATTTACCACTGTCATGCTGGATTATCACGGCGGCCTTCGCTATCCGCACCTCGAGCGGGTGGAGTCCACGCCCGATCTTCTGGATGCGGTAATCGCGCCAGTGCCCTAGGGCGGCGAATCATCCGCGCACCGGCAATATTCATTAGCTAACCCGGATTGTCTACTTATCGCGAATCGAGACCTGTCTTGTTCGCATCCATAGCGACCATGAGTTCGCCATGTGACAACGTCGTGATCCGGTCGGGCGGCGGCGCTGTCTCGCCGTGTTCACCAGCGGCAGGGAAGTGGGTCCTGGCTGCGACCATCATTGGCTCCAGCATGGCCTTCATCGATAGCACAGTCGTGAACGTGGCCTTGCCGGCGCTTCAGGCCGAGTTTCACGCAACCGTAGTAAATGTTCAGTGGATCGTCGAATCCTATGGATTATTTCTTGGCGCATTAATACTGGTGGGTGGATCTCTGGGTGATCGTCTTGGCCGCCGTCTCGTGTTCCTGGTTGGAGTAATGATCTTCGCGGTTGCCTCCGCAGCCTGCGGTTTCGCCTCGAACATAAATATGCTGATCCTCGCCCGAAGTATTCAGGGGATCGGCGCAGCGCTGCTCGTGCCCGGCAGCCTGGCCATTATAAGTGCATCGTTTGACGAGAAAAATCGCGGGCAGGCGATCGGCACCTGGTCAGGTTTTACCGCAATTACTACCGCCGTGGGCCCGCTGCTTGGAGGTTGGCTGGTGCAGCACGCTTCCTGGCGCTGGGTGTTTTTTATCAATCTTCCGCTCGCCGCCGCAGTTCTAGTGATTTCTCTTTGGCGCGTACCGGAGAGCCGCAGCCCTGATCAAGCTGGCATTGATTGGTGGGGCGCACTGGTGGTGACGCTTGGGCTCGGAGGTTTGGTCTTCGGATTCATCGAGTCAGTAAACCTGGGTTGGCGAAATCCAATCGTGATCGTGACGCTGGTCGGTGGTTGTATATGCTTGGCTCTTTTTTTATTTATCGAGACCAGAGTGCAATGGCCCATGGTTCCGCTATCGCTGTTTGTTTCGTCCAGTTTTAGTGGCGCGAATCTACTCACGCTTTTTCTCTACGCCGCGATCGGAATCTTTTTCTTTCTGTTTCCGTTGAATCTGATTCAGGTCCAGCAATATTCTCCGACTGCGACCGGAGCCGCCGTGCTGCCATTGATCCTGCTTATCTTTCTACTGTCTCGCTGGTCCGGCGGCCTGGTAGCGCGTTACGGGCCGCGGCTCCCATTGATCACCGGGCCCCTGATCGTCGCGCTCGGCTTCGCGCTTTTCGCGATACCTTCTGTTGGCGGAAGTTACTGGAGGAACTTTTTTCCGGCGGTGATGATTCTAGGATTTGGAATGGCGATCACTGTGGCCCCGCTCACCACGGTAGTGATGAATTCTGTTGGCGAGGAGCACATCGGGGCAGCTTCCGGAATTAACAACGCAGTGGCGCGCGTGGCGGGCGTGCTCGCCATCGCAGTATTAGGAATTGTTATGGTGAAGGCTTTCGCCGCGAATTTGGATCAGGACCTCGAACACCATGCGCTTCCGGCGGAAGTTGCACACACAATTCACGCCAATCAAACCAAGCTCGGCGGCCTTCCGATTCCCACGGATCTCTCTCCGCAAATGAAAACCGCGGTCAAAGAATGGATCGATCAGTCCTTTATCTTTGGATTTCGGTTCGTGATGCTGACTTGCGCCGGCCTGGCGGTAGTGAGCGCGGTCGTGACCATACTGATGGTTCAGAGTGCCTCAGGGAGCGCTTAAACCATTGGTTCTGGCAACCTGAGTATCTCAAAGAATACAAACGGGCAAGAGCCTAGGCCGCAGCTTGGCGGAACTCCGGCACATTGCGCTCGATGATCGCGTCCAGAATGAGGTGAACGGATTCGTAGGGTTTTCGTCCTGCGCGCAAGTCCATCACTGTTGTAAGGATCATCTCCGTTATTTTTTCCGGCAACCCCTGTCTGCGCGCGTAGGCCTCCATTTCCCGCACCGGCACAGTGGCCATCACCGCAAGCTTTCGCGTTTCGCAGATTACAATCCACCAAACCCGAAGCCGCTTCAGCAATGGTAGTTTTTTCCTCATGCTGTTTGGATGTCCAGCTACATTAATGCCGGGTTAAATTCCCGATTAATTTTTCGTCATAAAAGAATCAAATTCGGGTTCTCGCCTTTCTGTTTTCTTTACTTACAGCTCGCAGTTTTGTTTGACCACTCGAGCTGCACTGTATAGGTGCCCACTTTCTTGGTTTTCCAGGCACAAATGTCCCCAATTTCTCCATGAGTATCGTCGTACCATCCCTGGCCCGGTACCGGATCTGTAATCGCTTCACACAATTCGTGTGAACTGGTCGAGGTCAAAGCGTCCAGATTAGTCAGTCCGCCAAGGCAACCAGAACAATTCGGGAAGGGCATCACGGCATAATAGATTCCGCTCCCGAAGGTGTCGTGGTAACCGCAGAATGCCTGGCAGGAACGCGAGCCACCCTGCACGACTGCGGTTCCCGGAGCAAGATAGATGAAAAAGAGAGTATTCGCGTCAGGTTTCGGAGCCGCCCCGCTCTTAATCTCCTGTTGCAGCGCTGCCTGGATCGCGGCGTCTGTGATCGAATGCGAAAGCGGGGGAGAGGTAATGGTTAGCGTGTCAATGAATGATCCGTGCCCGATCTTCTTGTCCGGCAGACTATATTCCGAGAGTTGATCGATTAGACTGCTGCTCAGCACAAATTTAAAGAACTGATTGATCTGGTCGGGCAGCGCGGAAGCCGGGCTTGTTTTCCATGCTTCCCCCCAAAAGATGGTGAATACTTTCACAGCTGTCAGCAACGGACCTCCACGGTAGGTGACTTGTGCCGCCGGAGGCGCCGCGATGCCAGGCAATGGTTGCCATAATTCGCCCGGCATGTGCAATGGAACAATTCGAATGGGATCATTCATGCGAGATGCGTTGGTTTTCTCTTTATGTGCGGTTTTTTTGGTTGTGTCTTTTTTGACAACTCTTTTCATAAACGCCTCCTTCGTGCCTAGTATTATGATGTCGGGTCTGGTGCGCAGGCAGAGGCATGGCTCATCCACAAGTTATCCACAACACGCATCCGAGTAGAGTATGGAGTTCTGCTCTGTAATGCGGTCGCGTCAGTCGCCGTGACGCGACTTTCAACCAACTCTTTATGAGCTTATGAATGCGCCCGCTTACAATTCGGAGGACGACTCCAGCTCTCAGCGAAACATCTAATCCGGGCTGTTGCAGATCTGATTATTGATGACCGACGATCACGAAATTAGAAAGCAAGTCGATCAATTTGTTCTGGATGAAATTGATAGCGTTCCTCATCTGGAGGCGCTGCTCTTGCTTTGGAGTAGACGCCCGCAGGAGTGGTCAGCCACTGAAATGGCGAAGGCGCTATACGTGGACCGAAATTTCGCCGAACAAGTGTTAAAGGATCTTTCGCAGCGCAAGTTGGCCGTCGGAGTTTCAGGTTCTTCCGATCGTTATTCCTACGATGCGGAATCCGAGGAAAGAAATCGCCTGATCCAGGCACTCGATGCTATCTATCGTAGGGAGATTGTTCGTATTTCAAGAATGATTCATGCGAAAGGGTCAGCGGCAGTACGTGAGTTTGCCAAAGCCTTCCGCTTCACCAAGGATTGACAGGAATAAATATGGCCCCAATTGTCTACATGCTTGGAACGCTAGTAACGCTGGCATGCGGGGTGCTGCTGCTCCGCGGATACGGCAGGGCGCGGAAGAGGCTTTTGCTCTGGAGCGGACTGTGTTTTTTGGCGCTGGCGGTTTCAAACCTGCTTTTGTTTCTGGATCTGGTAGTTCTGCCTAATGTTGACTTGTATCGCTGGCGGCTGGGAGTGGCTGTGATTGCGATGATGCTATTGTTATTCGGTTTGATCTGGGAAGGGGACTGACGTGACGCTAGAATCGTTCCTAGTGGGAGTGATCGCGATGGGTTCGCTCACCGCGAGCGTTTTCTTCCTGAAGTTTTATACCCGTACCCGCGATTCTCTATTCCTCGCCTTTGCTCTGGCCTTCGGCATTGAGGCCATCAATCGCGCCCTAACTATCAACCTGGGAAATGCGCACGAAGCGAGCGCCTGGACCTATGTGGTCCGGCTATGCGCGTTCCTTATTATTCTCGGAGCGATCCTCAAGAAAAATTACTGGACCCGAAACTAGAACCAAAGCTCTAGCTCTTCCTAAAATTCAAATCTTATTCCGAACTGTATTCTGCGCGGAGTGTATCCCGGAGCAGTTGACGTAATCTGCCCGAAGGTTGAATCCCCGGGAGAAAAAAGTGTATTTGGAGACGCGAAACGAGGCGTATTGAAGGTATTGAATACCTCCGCCCGGAGCTGCAAAGTCATTCCTTCGCGCGGCGTGAACTCTTTGTACAGATTGGCATCGAAGTTGTGAATTCCATCTGCTCTCAGGTTTGAAAAATATCTGGGAGCATCACCGGGAACCTCATCTCCGGGATCAGCGAAACAGGCTGCGTTCAAAACCGGCAGCTGCGTCACCGCTCCCCGGTTGGCGCCCACTCCAGTCGAGCCGCCGCACACCACGTTGGGACGCTGATTGCCATCCTGCAGCCGATTGTTAGCCATGTAGATAGCCAACGGCTGCCCCGACTGCTCGCTGATTAATGTCGAAATTGACCAACCGCCGATGGCCGCATCCAGCGCCCGATTCATCGTGGAACCGATCCATCGATCGCGCCCAACCGGCAGGTCTACCACGACCGCAGCTGCTAATCTTTGCGGAGTGTCATTGGCACTTATGCTGTATTCGGCTCTCAGATTATCCAACTGTTGAGGGTTGCCATTGTTGAGGGTCCCTACAAACGCATTCGCGCCGGTCGAAGAATTGTCGGTGAATTTAGAAATCGTATAACTACCCTCGAAGCTGATGTGATGCGTTGCGCGTTTCTGGAAACGAATCTGCATTGAGTTGTACCAGGAGTTCGCCACCAGGCGTGGAAGGCCTTCGAAGTCGCCGTCGAACTGAGGATAGGGTCGCAGCAGATTCACCAGCGGAACGGTTGGATTGCCATATTGCGAGTCGGGCTCGTTGAAGATCGCCGGACCTGCGTTGTACGCACACCCGGTCCCGCTGAATAGTGAACAGAATGGATTTACAACCGGATTTTGCAGGTAATTGCTGACACAACTATCCTGGTCACACGTAGGATCGGTAGCGTGCTGTTGTGCGGAAGTCTGAGCCAGCAGCTTAGAAGAAATAAAGTCACGATTACGCGTACTGGAATATCCCCCGAAGGGCAGGTGGGTGCTGCGGTTCGCTGAGTAATCCACCGCGAGTACGATCTGACTCGGTAATAGGTGCTGCAAACCAAGGTTCCACTGGTAAATATCGGCGTTCTGCGCTTCGCTTGTTCCCAGGTCGTTGCCGTTCGCATAGCCCCACTCGGCTAGTTTCCCGTACGATTGGTTTTGTGGACCGGTCAACCCATTCGGAAAAGGATTGGCCAGCGTGGCATCGCGGGTGTTGAAGTTATCTGTGGTGAAGAACATGGTCGCGCTTTTGCGGAACGCCGTGCCTGGATACTGGAAGTTTGTCGCGACACTCATTCCGTAATAAACGCCCGCACCGCCGCGGAGTACCGTGTCCTGTCCTAGCTGATACGAGAACCCAAGGCGTGGACCCCAGTTGTTGCGATCGACAGGAACGCTCCGGCTGCCAAACGTATTCGGGAAGAGCGTCGTTCCTACCAGGTTCTTTGTCCCTAGCCCCAATGCCTGGTTTTGCCCTCCTGCTGTCAGATCGATCGACATTCCGCTGTTGCCAGTGAAATCACTGAATTCAACCCGATTGAACCGCTCCGTGTAAGGCGTGCTCCACTCGTAGCGCAGGCCCAGGTTCAACGTCAGTTTCGAGGTAACCTTCCAATTATCCTGAAAGTAGAACCCTGTCTCCTTTGATTTGTTAGCGACCGCAGGGAAGATGTTGATCACGCTGCCGTTATCCGGGTAACCAAAGAGAAGAGTGGCGAATGGATTCCCCGTAGGGTTGTTGAGCGCGTCGGTATCGCTGCCGGGAAACGGTGACGTTACCGTATCGCTGAAGTCGAACAAGCCAGTTGGATTGGGCGGCTGGAAAAAGTTGTTGAAGAAAATCCGCTGCTCTCCTCCCATCGTCAATAAGTGAGAACCTTTCGAGATTAAGAGTTGCGAGGAGTAGCTGTACAGCGTGTGCGCGAAAGTTGTGTTGACACAACACTGATCGTACAGATTAGTCCAGGGATTGGCCCCCGACATTTGCATCGTAGGCATGCGATTAACACCAGCGTTCGCCGCGAGGTATGGAGGAAGTCCGACACTGGTCAAGCTGGGATAATTGTCCGTCTCGTCCTCCCAGACTCGATCTACCGCGAACCGGTTTGTCCACACAATTTTGGGATTAACTGTCCAGGCGTGTTCGAGCGAGATGTTCTGGACGTGCGTCGGCGTCGAAGCAATTCCATCTTGCCAGGTGTCACCGTCACCTAAGACTGTGGGAATGCTGAAATTGCTACTTAGGCGGCTATAACGGCCTGACAAGCGCTGCGCACTGGAAATCTGGTGATCTATCTTGATGTCGAACTGATAGTCGTCTGCATGCTGCAGCGCATTGGTACGAAAATTGTTGAATTCCCCCGGCAGGTTGGGTTTCGGATACAGATTGATAATCGCCTGGCCAACCGGATCAATCTCGCCCTGCGGAATTACATTCAGCGTTCCACCCGGCTGCGAACCCACCTGTGGCCTATTCTGGCAATTTGGCTGGCATATGAGGGGATCGTAGATCGGGTTCTGCGTCCCCGAGAAATCGCCAGTTCGTTCTGCAAGGGTTGGCACGCTGGCAACGATGTTTTGAGGTTCGTTGTCGCGGACCTTTTCGATATCTGCGAAGAAAAATGTTTTGTTTTTGATGATCGGCCCGCCGATTGAAACGCCATACTGATCGCGAGCGTGTTCGGGCTTCGGCCCAATCGATGCAGGATTGAAGAAGTCTCGCGCGTCGGTTCCTGCGCGCTGCAGGAAATACCAGCCGGTGCCGTGAAAATTATTGGTGCCGCTCTTCAGCGCCATGTTCACCACGGTGCCGCCGTTGTTGCCGAACTCGGCTGAAAAGCTGTTGTTCTGGACTTTGAACTCCTGGATGACCTCAACCGACGGCTCGTAGTACACGTTGCTGGTTGCGCCTTCGCCCTGTTCCGGCGCACTGATGAGGGCGCCATCGATTCGCACTTCAGCAGTTGCATTTCGCTGTCCGTTGGAGACGAAATTCGTTCCTTCGGGATAGTTGTCCTGCGTGCCTGAACCCGCAACTTCGGTTACGCCTCCCGAAAGAAAAGTCAGGCCAAAAAAATCGCGACCGGGCAGGGGAATGTCCTTAATGTATTGGCTCGTGATTTCGGTTCCGAGGGTCGGGCTTTCCGTATCGAGTAAGGGTGCGGATGAGTTCACCTGAACGTTGGTGGTGACCGAGCCCGGGGTCATGGTGAAGTTAAGCGTAGTCTGCTGGTCCACGGCCAGAACAATGCCAGTTCTTTCTTCACTTCGAAACCCTTGCGCCTCCGCCTTTATGGCATAAGTCGACGGCTTCAACCCGGACAAAAAATATTCGCCCTTGTCGTTGGTGTGCGCGGTGGTGGAGATGTTGGTACCAACGTCGGTTATGGTGACTTTGGCATTGCGAAGCACGGCTCCGCTTGCGTCGGCCACCACTCCGCGCATTTGCGCGCGGTAACTTCCCTGGGCCACGAGAAAATTGACCGAAGATGCAAATACCGTCACGGCCAGAATCCAACGAAACACCTTTGCTTTTCTCATGGCTTCCTCGTTTCTATGCGAGCAAAACAATCCTGATCCAGCTCGTCGCCGCAATTTACGAGTGGATACTTACGTTCTGCACAACCCGGGTAATCACTCCCCCGGGACTGGGTGAATCCGGCATCAGGTTCCAACGTATCGAACCGAACAGGCCCAGCAGCTGCCCAAATATCACATCGACCGGGGGGCGATATTCATCGGCGACCGCGTCCACGCCGTGGGGAGCAAGATAATCTTCGGCATACGAATCAAGCGCAAGTTCGTTCGCTGCTACCACCACTCTGCGTCTGGTGATCTGTTTGGCTCCGATCTCCCGCAGAAGATCGCGCTCGTATGCATTCACGCGCGGGTCGCCGGAAAGAAAGCAAACAAATAAGCTTTCATTGTCGAGGGCGGCCATCGGCCCGTGACGCAAACCCAGGGCTGATTCAGTCATGGTGAGGGTATTGCCCGCGGTCATTTCCAGCACCTTCAGGGCTGATTCCCTGGCAACCGCCCGCAGCGGACCAGAACCGACCAAGAATGCTTTCCTGTATCCCTGCTTCGCCAACGCCGCGGCGCAATCGGCCGCCCGGGGCAGCAAGCTTTTTCCCGCCGCCATTAATTTCCGCAGCACAGGTTCGTAAACTGCGAGGTCTTTTATGTGTCCCAAACATTGGCCGAATATGACCATGTTGGAAAAAGAGCTGGTCATGGCCAATCCGCGGTCGTTGGCCTCGTCGATCATGCACAGCCCGAGCATTTTCGGATTTCCGGCGCTCTCTTTCAGCATCCGTCCATTCGGGTTGCAGGAAATGACAATGTGATGAATGTGGGGATGTTTTTCCCGCGCTCTCTGCAGCACAGCCACGCCTTCCGAACTGTCACCCGACCGCGAAAATGAAATCCACAAATATTTCCGCCCCGGCAGGATCAGGCTATCCATCTGTGTAAGCAAATCGGTGCTGGGCACAGCCAGCACTTCGCACTGCCACTGTTTTCGCAGCAGGTGAGTGAGCGCCTGGCCGGTGTAATCCGAAGTCCCCGCACCCACCAGGTAGACGATCACTTCAGAAGTCGCCGCTCCATTGATGCCTGCATCGGAGAGAAAACTCTGAATCTCCGAATGCCGGCTGCGAAATAACTCCAGCGTCCGCCCCCAGGTGTCCGGCTGTTGGGCAATTTCCATCGGCGTGTGCGCGAGGCCGCGCTTCAACTTTTCCGCCTCCGGCAATTGCAATAATTGTGAAAGTTCGTTCAAGTTCCGGAACTCCTGTTCGTCCGTATAACTACGCTGGCGTTAATGCAGGTGGGATTCACCCTTAGCGCCATGATGCGCAGCCTGGTCCCTCGAATCCGATATCCACCAGAACACCGCGCCCTTGTCGATCGTCGGCAGAGTGAATGTGGCTCCGCCGTCTTGCGTGACTGCCTTGACGCTGGAGACCTGTCCCATAAACGGTAAAAAGAACCCATGGGCGTTGCCGCTGCCGGTGACCTGCACTTGTACAGCCTTTTGCGGCGTCTGCAACGGGTTCACACCTCCGCGCAGACCGGCGAAGTTTGCAAAGAAAATGTGGGGTTCGCCGTCCACGCGCGCTATGGAGGTTGCAACCGCCGGCGAAGCCGTCACCTTGACTGAGCTCCCGGGCTTCAACTTGTCGAGGAAGTTGCTTTCCTCATCCGGTGTGGCAGCGTCGAAATTGCTTTTCAGCTTCGCAAAATAATCTGCTCCGGGGCATTGCGGAAAGCGAATGACATTGTCCGATTGCACGGATTGACCATCGGCTCCGCCGAGTTGGGTCGCGTCATGGCCGGTGATTATGAGGGTCCAGCCGCCGCTGACATATTGCTTGAGCTGAGACTGTTCTTCATCGCTCAGAACTCGTACATCCGGAAGCACCAGAGTTTTACCTTTGAAATCCGCCAGCGTTCGCGGAGTTACCACCTGGAACTCCAGGTGCTTTTGCATCAATAGAATTAAAATTCCGCGGTACGAAGTGATGAACTCGTCGGCAAAATAATCCCGCGTCCTGGGAGAGAAGTACACGCCCACCGGCGAAATGGGCTCGCGGGGCTGAAAGAAAACGTTCTGGTGAGCTTTGATCCACGCAAATATTTCGCGCCGGGTCGCGTGGTCATTCGACCCAGCCATCGAATGTCCGGGCGCATCCCAGAAATTCGAGCCGGTCATAATTTGCGACATGGCTAGGTTTTTCATCGGCTCTTCAGGAGCAACTTCCTTGTTCCCATCCCATGAGTAATTCAATATCCAGGTCGCCTTGCCCTGGGCAAAAGCGCGAAACGAATGCATCCCTACCTGGTAGTTAAACCAATCCAGCGGGTTCCTCGACACCGCCATGTGGTCACCTTCGCCGAATTCATATTCGTGGGCGATGGCGTCCACCACCGGGTAAAGGCTATAAACATCGGCGCCCACCCGCACCGCCTCCTTTTCAATCCCCGGATAAATTTCCGGAATAATCTTGATATCCGGATTTACCGATTTCGCATTCTTGCCAATCTCCGCCATAAAATCGGTGAAAGTTTGAATTCGGAAATCCACCCACTTGCGAAAATTAGGATCGCTGAAGTCACCGAGCTTTAGATCTTTCTTCGCGTCCAGCCCGGTCTGCTTGCGAAAGGCTGCGACCGTGTAATCGTCGAAGCTCGCCCAGGTGTTTTCCCATCCTTCGAAGTGGGTCATCCAATAAGGAATATCGACATAAATGCCGTCAATTCCGGTGCCGGCAATCTGGCGGATGTGCTCCATGTAAATTTTTCGCCACTCCGGCGCGTACGGGCTCACCCAAACGTCCTCGTCGCCCTTCTTTATCCAGAACGCGGTGCCGCCGCCAAACATTGCGGGCTCACCGGTAATTTTCCGTTGCAGCCAGTCAGGATGGTCCTTGGCGAGGGTATGCGGGGTTTGGTCGGCGTTGGCGGTAATGCACTCAGTTCCGGCGACATAAACGAAGGCATAATTTTTCGCGGCATGGGCTTTCTCGGACACCGCTTTAATCGCCTTCAGTTTCGCGGTTGGGTCGAGAAAGCTCTCATACCGCCCCTCGATATCGTTGTCGACTTCAATGCCGAATACATCATCGCGCTCGGCGCTGGCAACAATGGTGGCCGCATCGCCCCCCTTCAGCCCGTAGGCGCCAATGCGGACATAATGGGTCCAGTCCTGCTCCACGGAGTCGGAAGCAAGACTGGGAACAAGGTACAGAACCAGCAAAAACGCTAGACACATCCCGCGGTTTCTCCGTCCCGGTTTCACCAAGGAAGGGCTTAACCGGAGCGCAGGGATCGATACCGGCGGGTTTCGTATCATTACGTTTGATAACTTTTAGTTTCGATATGGCGGGGTTGTCAAGTATAAAATGCGGAGGCGCGGCAGCCTGGCCGAGGTCGGGCCAGAAGACCAGCTGCATAAACGTGCTTTCTGTGAAGGAACCGCCTTGCTGAACGAAGAACGCCGACGCTTAATTGTCGAGATGGTGAAGCACGATGGTCGGGTGCTGGTGGGCAGCCTGGCTCGGCACTTCCGCACCTCTCAGGTCACGATTCGCAAAGATCTCGATATTCTCCAGGCGCAGGGGCAGATTCATCGCAGCCATGGCGGCGCTTTGCCGCCCCAGAGCAGCGTGCTTGAAGATCCCACGCTCCGCGAGAAGGAAAAGCTCCACCGCAAAGAAAAGTTGCAAATCGCGCGCGCCGCCGCGCGCATGGTGAAAGAAGGTCAGGTAGTAATTCTGGATTCCGGCACCACCACCACCGCCATCGCGCGCGCCCTGCGCGAATTCGAAGCGCTCACTGTGATTACCAATGCGGTTAATATTGCGGCGGAATTATCAGGCTCATCCGTTGAGGTCATTCTGACCGGCGGCAGCTTGCGAAAAAATTCCTTTTCGCTTGTCGGGCCGATTGCGGAAGAGACCCTGCATCGCCTCAATGCCGACATTCTTTTTCTCGGCGTCGACGGCTTCGATCTGCATTATGGCCTGAGCACGCCCAATCTGCTCGAAGCTAAAGTCAATCGCGCAATGATGGATGTCGCCCGGGTCTCGGTCGCCGTCTGTGATTCGAGCAAATTCGGCCGGCGCAGCCTCTCATCGATCGCGCCGGTTTCAGAGATTCAGCACCTGATTTCGGATCGCGGCATTTCGAAAACGGATCTGGCCGGGCTGAAAAAAACCGGGCTACAAGTCACTCTCGTATAAGGCAATTATTTGCTGGCGCGTATTGCTTCCACCCCGCGAAACTGCTTGAACACTCGCTCAGCATTCTTGTGATAAACCTTTTCCAGCACCTCATCCGGCAAATCCATGCCGTAAATCTTCCACCGCCCCTGGCCGGGATATCCCCAGTAATCAAAAGACTCATCGCCAGTTTCGAGCCAGCGGAAATTATTCCTGTACATCGCTTCCGCAACCTCATTGTCGGTTCCGAACATGATGCGGTCTTGATATTTAATAAAGAACTCCCGTGCCCGTTGCGGTTGACGTCCTAACTCCGCTTCGCGCGCCCCGAATTCCACCATCACATTCGGCAACCGGTCCAGCAGCCGAGACACATAGTCCAGATTCTCTGGCCAGTTGGCCATGTGCAGCGCGACGAAGGTTGTGTTCGGATGCTTGGCAAACATACGGTCACGCTGTGCCAGCAGTTCTTCCTTGGTAGGGAACTGTGGCCCGTAAAAGCTCCAATCGGGATGCTCCGTGAGTTCCTCATAACGTTCGTTGGTATTGTCAACCGGATGAAAAAATGCCTCAGGGTCGCTGGTGTGGATCGAAACCGGAATTCCCAGCCGCCCGGCCTCCTCCCATATGGGATCGAGTCGAGGATCGTCAATCGCGATCAGCTTCCCGGATTTGTCGCGATCGGTGAGCCCCAGATCTTTCAGTTGCTTCAAACCGCGCGCCCCGCGACGTACGGAATCGTCCAGCTGCGTCACCATCTCCTGGCTGAAGTTAGGATCGTCAATCTTGCTGAAATCGATTTGCTCGAAAACGATGAACCGTCCCGGGTATGGTTTCACCATCTCGTCGATCACGTGCTGCAGTTTATCGCCCCACATTCCAGTGAGAATCACAATCGTCTTCACGTTGGTGTCGTCCATGATCTTGACCACCTGCTGCGGCGGCATGTGCTCGTCAATACCCATCGCATCATTCACATGGTTGTGCACATCGATCACGTAATACTTCGCCCGGTCGATGTTATGGACCGGCGTATGCAACATCTGTACCGGATGAAAATCCCTAAGCAACAGAGTTTTCTTCTGCTCGGCGCCAGGGGCGGCGTTGTAACCGATCTGCGCCTTGGAGTCAGGTTGTTGCCCCCGTGCCGAACGCAGGGCCGGCCCGAGCGCAATCCCACCCAGTAACAGCGACAGAATGAAGAATTTGGCTTTCATGCATTTCCCTTCATACAAACATGCGCGGTTGACAATGTGCGCACACGAAAGTAAAAGTAATCGTTCGCAATATAGCGCAAGCGCGTGATCAGCGTCGCGAAAAACCAACAAAAAGTTCCGCACATTACAAAATTACAGCAATGACCAGATATCGCATCCTCGCCGTGGCTTTCCTGAACCTGTTTGCCGTGTTCGCCTGTTCGGCCCAAAGCAATCCCGCCTCGCTGGAAAACTCGGGCCTTGCGGTTTCCGTCAACACCAGAACCGGAGCTTACACAGTTCGTGAAAAGGCCGGTGCAGCGCGGCTTACGGCCGGCGTCGCCGCCAAGGTCAATGGCCGCTGGCTGCACTCCGGCGATTATCCCGCGCACGAAGTCTCGAGCTCCGAACCAGGCGATCACGCGGCCGGATTGACGGTTACGCACTCCGGCTTGACCGGCCAGCCCGATCTGGCATGTTCGTTGCGCCTGCATTCGAATCCCGATTATGCCGAGATCGCCGTGACTGTCCGCAATACCACGGGTCAGCCCATGGAAGTGCGGGGAATTCGTGCCATCGAGATTCGTGATCCCAAACTGCTCGAACTCGGCGGTCCAACTTCTGCATTGCGCATTCTTTCTGACAGTTTCAGCGAAGACCGCCCCGCCATGTCCATTCACGATTTTGGGGATGACGCCGCCGGACTCTATCGCGGCGTCGGCAGCCAGCTTCTTTACAACCGCGACAGCGGGCAAAGTCTGTTTGTGGGAGCGCTCACCTCAGAAAAGTGGCTGACCATCCTTCGCTTGCACGCGCCCCAGGCCAAGCTTTCAGGGTACGAAGTAGAATCGGCGGGAACAACCGAGCTGGAGATTGAAAACTCGTTGCAAACTTCTCCGTCAGAAGATCGCATTGAACTCAGCCTTCCGGTCGGCTCCGGATCAACTATTTCCTCGGAACCGGTCATGCTCGCTCTCGGTCCGGATTATCACGCGCAGCTTGAAGCTTATGGCAAGATCATTCGCGACCTGCACCATGCGCGGGTAAGCGCGCCCACTCCCATAGGCTGGTGGAGCTGGACCGCTTATTATTTCGGACTTAATCAGGGTGCGGCCTTGACCAATGCGCAGTTTCTTTCAGAGCAATTGAAAAAATTCGGCTACAACTTCTTCCACATTGATGAAGGCTATCAATATGCGCGTGGGGACTACACCACCGAGAACGCGGCGAATTTTCCCGATGGAATGAAGAGTTTTGAAGCCAAGGTTCAGCATCTTGGGCTGACGCCTGGCATCTGGACCGCTCCGTTCGAGGTCTCCGAACGTTCCTCGATCTACCAGAATCATAAAGACTGGCTGGTGCACAACGCTCAGGACCAGCCGATCCACGCCGGTTTCGTCATCAACGACGAGGAGCACAAGCGGCAACTCGATCCGCTCTACATGCTCGATACCACTAACCCCGGCGCGCAACGTTATCTTCGCGAGACCTATGGAACTTTGGCGCATGACTGGGGCATTCGTTACATCAAACTCGACTTCATGGATGATTCTGCCATCGAAGGCCGGCACTTCCGCCCCAACACCGCCGCGATGGAAGCGCAGCGCATCGGATTGCAGGTGATTCGCGCAGCCGTTGGCGAGGATGTGCTCCTCGACAAGGATGGCAGCGTGATGCTCAATCCCGTCGGCTTGGTGGATTGCGGGCGCATATCGCAGGATACCGGTCACACCTTCGAATCCAGCCATGATGCCGCTACCGGGATTGCCGCGCGCTATTACATGAACCGCAATTTTTTCGTAGGCGACCCTGATGCCTTTGCGGTTTCTCGCCAGACCGTCGATGAGCAGGAGTGGCACGGCGGCAAGCGCCCTCTCAGCCTCGATGAAGCCCGCGTTTCCATCGCGCTGTCTGCAGTCTCCGGAGGCATGTTCGAAATTGGCGACGATCTCCCCACGCTGTACGGCGCGGCCGAGCGCATGGATCTGGTTGAAAATCGCGACCTGATCAACATGGCTCGGCTCGGCCGCGCGTCCACTCCTGTCGATCTGATGACCTACGACCCCGAAGACACTATGCCGAGCATCTTCGTGCTGCACGAAAGCAAGCGGCAATCCATTGTCACGGTATTTAATTGGACGGAAAAAGAACGTCAGCACCAGGTGCAGTTATCAGAGCTTGGATTTCAAGCTGGCAGCTTTCAAATTTCCGATCTTTTAGGAGACAAGACACCCTTTCAGCAGTCCGCCGCTTCGGTCTCCATGACCCTAGCGCCGCGCTCAGTTCGCATGTTCAAGGTCATCGACAGCTCGGTGCCCGCGGCCGCGCCCCGAATGAACGTCCATATCCCTGACCAGGTGCTTGTAGGCCAACCGGCCGAGTTTTTGGCTAACACCGCCGCCAATAGCGTAGCGGCACTCGACTATCGCTGGGAGTTCGGTGACGGCACCCGTTCCTCCGGGTCCGAGGTTCGCCATACTTTCACTCACGCCGGCGATTTCACCATTCATTTGACGGCTGAGGGAATTGAAGGCGTGCCGTTCGATAAAACCCAGCAAATTTCTGTGTCAGGATCTTTCGATTCCACCTTCAATCCGCAGCGCATCATCCGCCGAAAAAAATAGATCCGTTCGGCAATTGCGGTTAGCAGCCCGTTTCGCTTCTCGAGTGGAGTGACGGGCGCCCGCCCGTCAGCGCTAGACATAGGCAGAGACAAGCGGGGCGTCAGTCGTCCGCGTTTGCACCGACTTCAGACGAGGCTGCGGCAATCTCCTGGTCCTTATATTGCAGTTGATAAAGCTTGTAGTAAATCCCGCGCTCGGCGAGCAGCTCTTGGTGAGTACCCATCTCGCGCAACTGCGACTTGTGCATCACGATGATCTTGTCGGCCCGTTGTACGGTCGAAAGCCGGTGCGCAATGATGATCGATGTCCGGCCTTCAACCATTTTGTTCAGCGCATCGCGCACCTTGAATTCCGTCTCCGTGTCGACGCTCGAAGTGGCTTCATCCAGGATCAGAATCTTTGGCGAATGGGCGAGCGCTCGGGCAAACGAGATCAGCTGCTTTTGTCCGGTGGAAAGCGTAGTCCCGCGTTCCCGAACTTCTTCCTTGTAGGAATTAGGCAGCATGCGAATGAAGTCCGCCAGGTTCACGTCTTCCGCCGCCTGCCGCACCTGCTCATCGCTGATCCAATCCGTTCCCAGCCGGATATTTCCCTCGACCGTTCCGGTGAACAAAAATGGATCTTGCAGCACCACCCCAAATCTGTGCCGCAAATCCGGCAGCGGCATCTCTTTTATATCAATGCCATCAATCCTGATCGCCCCACGCTGCACGTCGTAAAACCGCAGCAGCAGGGAAATGATGGTGGTCTTGCCAGCGCCAGTGTGTCCGACGATTGCGACGGTCTCGCCGGGTTCAATGGTGAAGCTAACATCCCGCAGCACCCAATCCAGTCCCTCTACTTGTTGATGTCCATGTGGGGACGGCCGCTGGGTGCCCCATGTCTCGCCGTTTTTGCGAGACGTGGGTTCCTGTGTGGGAACGAACGCCCTCGGCTGTCCTTTGATCTCTGACTCCCCCGGTGTACTCCGGTACGCGAACCAAACCCGATCAAACTCAATCCTTCCCGGCCCATCCGGAACCTTCGTGACCGCCGCTTCAGTAATCTCAGCCGGCGTATCAAGCAGCTTGAAAACCCGCTCCGAGGCCGCCATAGCTGACTGCAGAATGTTGTATTTCTCGCTGAGATCCTGAATCGGCCGGAAGAAACGCTGCGCGTATTGTATGAACGCTGCCAGAACGCCGATGGTTGTGACGTTTTGAACCAGGTGAAAGCTCACCAAAGATTTCCAGCTGAAGCTCACTTGCAGGCCGGTGACCTTCCACCCGCGAATCACGTCGCCGCCGCCGAACCAGATGACCAGCGCAATCGCAATCGACGACAGAATTTCGACCACCGGGTAATAAACCGCGTGTGCCATGATCGCGTCTTTGTAGGCATCCATGTGCTGCGCGTTCACGTCGGAAAAAGTTTTGTAGGCCTTTTTCTCGCGGTTGAACAGTTGCAGCACTACCATGCCGCTAACGTGTTCCTGCAGGTGCGCATTGATGCGCGCGATCGCCACTCGAATTCGCCTGTACGAATCGCGCACTCGATCGCGAAAAAGCTTCGTTGCATAAGCAATAAATGGAAGCACCGCAAAGGTGATCAGCGCCAGCTTCCAGTTCACTGAGAGCATGATGGCGAGAATTCCGGCCAACACAAAGATGTCTTCAAAAATCGACACCACCCCGGAGGTAAACATTTCATTCAGCGCGTCCACGTCGGTGGTCACCCGCGTGACCAGCCGCCCCACTGGATTCTTGTCGTAAAACCCGATGTGCATGCGCTGCAGGTGGCGGAAGATTTCGCTGCGCAGGTCATACATCACCATCTGACCCGCCCACTGCATGAAGTAAGTCTGCAGGTATTCGAGGAGGAAACTGAAGATGGTCAGACCAACGTAAATTCCGGCGATCTCAGCGATGCCGGTCAGCGGCCGCGGACTCAGCCAGTTGGTAAGCCAAGCCGGCTTCTCGTGCACCGGGGCCAGGTAGCGGTCGATCGCGACCATAGTCAGAAACGGCCCGAGCACGTCGGCAATGGCCTTGAACACAATCGCGACCAGCGCGATCGTCACCTTAAAACGATAAGCGCGCATATAGCGCAGCAGCCGCTTCATCAGCCGGCTGTCATAGGCTTTGCCGAGGACCTCTTCTTCGTGGGCGGACGCCATTCACACCATTCTAAATTGTCCGGGAAAAAGAAACCGGCAGAATGCCGCGCGGCATCACGCCTGCAACGCCGCAAATGGCGGACTGCGGTTTTTCGGATCATTCGGGAGCGCCGAAAAACCCCATCCGCCAAATCAAAAAATCCGAGAGACGGTCAGGGCTTCTTCGGTACTGCGCCCGGAACAAACAAATCAGATAGGTCTTTCGCTTTGGCGGCATCTCCCAGAAGCGGACCAACGTGAAAAACTTCCTGCCATGTCCGCAAGTCGGAGGAATGCGTGTAGTTCACCGGGCTCGCATAAGGCATGCCGTTCACATTCGGGTGGGACAGCGGCGAAATAACGATCTCGGGAATGGTGTGGTTGAAGTCGTCGGCATTGTCTCCTGGATCGCCGTCTTGTTCCGACTCGTCAAACCAGATAATGATCGCGCCATTGTCCTTATATGCCTCGGACGCCATGATCATTGGAATAATCTGCCGAAAGAATTCGTCGCCCTGTCGAATCATTGCCGCGTCGCCCGTCAGGCCCTTAAAACCCGCGCTCAACATGGTATGCATGTCGTTGTACTCATCGGGAGTAATCCAGTTATAGTCGGCAACCGCGTGCTTAGCCAGGTCGGCCTTCAGTTGCTGCAGAGGCGCGTAGTGCGAGGCCATGCGGTTTGCCGGGCTCGAGTCGTTTCCCCCGTTCGTATCTCTGAAGAACACCATCGGGTTATGTTTCGCCGCATAGTTAAATTGGTTTGAGCCGTTGTAGGCATTGGTGTTTCCGCTGACAAACATCCCGGAGAAGCTGCTCAGTGGGACCGTCCACTTTTCTTGCGGCAAGGGAACATTGATGAGCTGTCTATTTTTTGAGGTGAGGTTGATATCTTCCTGATATGATCGCCAGCTTTTGCCGGCCTTAGTCAACAAGCTGCTCAGGTGCTCTGTCGTGCTCTGATTCGTAGCACCGACCGTAGAGTAAGGATCGTTGTCATTCCGCACCCCAAAATTGGTGCCCGCTTCCGCCCAGATATAGCTGGGCTCGGAAGGATGAATGTGGGGATTGTTGCCTCTCGGCGTGGCCAGGACATTATGGTAAGCCGTGGCATAGGCGACCTGCTCGCTTATCTTGACTTTGGAACCGTTGACCGTCTCGGTTGCGGTTCCATCCACCAGGCTGTTAATAAACGGCGCATTCGGATTTTTATAAATCTGCTGAATGCCGCCGGTAAATTTGTTGGCTGGCTGCGTCCAGTTGTGATTCTCCATCGCGATCACGAAAACGGTTTTGATTTCCTGGGCGCTAGCATTGAAACTTCCCAGCAATCCACAAATTGCGAATGCGATTAAAAAATGAGGACATCTGATCCGTAACATTGCTTCTCCTCCGATTATCCGATGGCAGGTCTGCTTTGAATAAAGCATGATTACTGCAAGAATATTCCGTCACTGAGTGCTCTTCAATGCGCGCGTCTTAAACGCGTAAGTGATAGCCAGCAGGGGAGCCGCGACCACTACCCCCCAGAACGGCCAAACAATTCCCAACACGATCGGCGTCAATATTGATGCCCACACTGGAACCTTGGCGGTCCTTCTCATGATGAAGGGCTGCAACAGAAATCCATCGACCACGGCGATTACCGCATAAAGCGCAAGCACCTCGGCCGGATGTTGCCAGTCACGAAACGCGACGGTGGCGCTGAAAAGCGGTCCGAGCAAACTCAACACCGGGCCTAAATGCGGGATGATTTGCAGGAGCGCAGCCAGGATCGCCCAAAGAGGAAACAGCGGGACGTGAAGATAATAGAGCCCGATCAGCCACAGCACCCCGACTGCTAGCGAGTCTTGCGCTTGAGCAATCGCCCAGTTTTTGAGCGCGCCACCCGCCGTCCGCAAATGATCGTCAATGGCCATGAGCGTTGCTCCGTAAAACCGAGAACGGACGCTCGCGAAGAGAACTAAATCGTCCAGCGCAGCAGCGTTGCTCCCACGGTGAAGCCTGCGCCCACCGAAGCCAGCAGCACCAGGTCGCCTTTCTTCAGACGCCCTTCTTCACGTGCGGTTTGCATCGCCAGGGGTATCGTTCCAGCCGTTGTATTTCCGTAGCGGTCGATGTTGATAATCACACTTTCGGGTTTCAGCCCTAGTCTTTCCGCAGTGGCATTGATAATGCGCTGGTTCGCCTGGTGGGGAATAAAGCAATCAATGTCGCCAGCCTTCACTCCATTTCGCTTGAGCAGCGTCTCACAGACATCCGCCATTTTGCGCACCGCAAACTTGAATACCGCTTGCCCGTCCTGATGCACGAAGTGCATTTTTTTGTCGACGGTTTCGTGGGTCGCGGGATGCAAGCTGCCGCCTCCCGGCATATATAAGGAGCAGGCTCCCGAGCCATCGACTTCATGCACAAAGTCGATGATGCCGGAATCATCGTCAGAGCGCTCCAGCAGGACCGCACCCGCACCATCGCCAAATAGAATGCACGTCGCCCGGTCGGTGTAATCCAGGATCGATGTCATTACATCCGCGCCGATCACCAACACTTTCTGGTGAGCGCCCGTCTGAATGAATTGCGCGCCCGTCTGTAGCGCATAAAGAAAGGCCGAACACGCCGCCGAAAGATCGAACCCCCATGCTCCATGTGCCCCGAGCTTGTGTTGCACCAAACACGCCGTAGAAGGGAAGAGCATGTCCGGGGTGACGGTTGCCACGATAATGGCTTCGATATTTTCTGGCTCAATGCCACGCTCCGCCAGCGCAACTTTGGCCGCCTCGGTCGCCAGATCGCTGGTCGCCACGCCCTTATCCACCACGTGCCGTTCGCGAATCCCGGTCCGGCTGGTGATCCATTCATTCGAGGTCTCGACGATCTTCTCGAAGTCGGTGTTGGTCATCACTCGGGGCGGCACGTAGGTGCCCAGGGCGGTGATTTTGGCGCGCGCAGCCTTATTCAATCTTGGGGTCTCCTGGCTTGGAATGAACCGCTTATTGTAGCAGCGGCTGGTTTTTGCGAATCTCTCTGTGGTTATGCTTTCAAAATCTTTCACTACAGAGAACACTGAGGTTCACAGAGAAATGCAACAGAGTAAACCACCTGTGGGGGACAGTTGTGTAATTTAGAAATTACACACTTAGGATTTCTGCCCTGTTACGAGGAAATCGGAAGGTTTAGCCAGGCACCGGCGACCCACTGCACACGCAAGAGCCCGTTACCGTTGCTTCCTTCCGGACCTGGCGGGATTGGCGGGAAGGCGTCGCGCGGGACCGATGCCTGACCCACCAATTCTAGCAAAGGCTTCGCAACCGCCCGCCCGGCACTCTTCGGTACCCTTTACCTTCCTCGCGAATTTCGCAACAATGGAGCGGATACCTCCATGTTCCCCGTCACCGAAGAGATCACCCTCGACGCCGCCATCCGCCGCTACTTCGACGTGGTGCTCTATCTTCTGATCTTCACCGGCTTCGGTACCCTGGCTTCAACCGGACGTCTCGACGTCGCCACCGTTGTCGTCGTCAGTTCGGCCCTGCTTTATCGCGGATATATCCTCGCCCGCCGCCGTCAAGTTCTACTCTCTGAACATTGGACCAATATTCTCACCATTGCGTGCGTCGGTTTTTATATCGCCGACGATTTCCTGATCTCGCGCGCGTTTCTCGGCGCAACCGTGCACCTGCTTTTATTCGTAATGCTGGTGCGATTGTTCTCCGCGCAAAAAGATCGCGACCACTACTTCCTGGCCGTACTCTCCTTCCTGATGGTGTTGGCCGCTGCCGTGCTTACCGTCGACAGCACGTTTCTATTTGCCCTCGCCGGATTTGTTTTGTTGTCCGTCGCCGCCTTCATTCTGATGGAAATGATGCACTCCTTGAAGCGGTCGCCGGTGTTGGCGCATGATCCGCGTCTGCACAGCCCTCATCGCAAGCTTTCATTTGCCATTCTGACGGTCGCGCCGGTTTTGCTGATTCTGATTTTTGTCGCAGGCACCGGCATTTTCTTCCTTCTGCCTCGAGTTTCCGCCGGATTCATGAACAGGGAAACCGGCGCCAGCGACATCACCACAGGATTCTCAAACTCGGTCGAACTCGGACGCATTGGACAGATTCAGCAATCCAAAACGGTCGTGATGCATGTGGCCATCGACGGCGATTCCTTTGGCGCATTTGCTCCCAAGTTGCGCGGAGTCGCGCTCAACCATTTCGACGGGCATACCTGGTCGAATACCACTGCCGGGGAAACTCTACTGCGCGGTGCGGATGGCCACTTCAACCTCGATTCCGGCAGCACTCAGCTTGCTACCGCCCGAGGGCGCAGTATTCATTACCGAGTGACCATGGAACCGGTCGTGAGCGAAGTGTTTTTTCTTCTGGCCACCCCGCAATCCCTCGAAGGAAATTACCGCTCGGTGTACGAAGATCCCGATGGTTCTGTTTTCAATCGGGACAATGACCATCCGGTTACGCGTTACGAAGCGGATTCACGTATCCCAACTCCCATCGCACTCCGTTTGCGCTCCACCGATGAAACCTCTGATCAGATTTCGTTCGAGTACCTGCAGTTTCCGCCGCTTGATCCGCGCATAAAACCTCTGACCGAAAAGATCGTCGCCAACGCCAAATCACCCTACGATCGGGCGGCCGCCATCGAAACTTACCTGCGGACTCATTACGCATACACCCTGCAGCTTTCAAGCACCAAGCTCGCCGATCCCGTCGGGGACTTCCTTTTCGTACGCCGCCGCGGGCATTGCGAATATTTTGCTTCGTCCATGGCGCTCATGCTTCGTCTCATCGGAATTCCTTCCCGCGTGGTCAATGGCTTTGCCGGTGGAGAGTTCAACGACATTACTTCGCAATACGTGATTCGAGCCAGCGATGCCCACTCCTGGGTTGAGGCTTACATCCCCGGAGAAGGCTGGCTGGCTTTTGATCCTACGCCCGGTGGCAGCGTGCAGAGCCACTCTGTGTGGAACCGCGTGATGCTCTACATGGATGCCATGTCTTCGTTCTGGCGCGAGTGGGTTGTTAACTACGACCTGGCTCATCAGCTCCGCCTCACTCAGGACGCGACCCATGGCAGCCGCGCCGTGGTCGGGCATGCACAGTTATGGGGCCGCGGAAAGTACCAGAAAATATTGGCCTGGGCGCGGCGAATACAAGACCAGGCCGGTGCGTCAAGCGTGAAGTGGGGAGTGCGGATAATTGCAGCCGTGACGTTACTTCTGTTGCTTATCAGCCTCCCGCGACTACTTTTGCTGGTCAACAAAATTCGCCTGGCTCGAAGTCCCCGCCGGGTGCCTCAGCTCGCGGCCAGCATCTGGTACGAACGGATGCTTCACCAAACTGCCAAACGCGGATGGAAGAAATCTCCCGCGCAGACGCCAGAAGAATTCGCAGCGATCATCAGCGACGAAAAAATTCAGCACCATGTCTCAGACTTCACCGAACACTACGAGCGCGCCCGCTTCGGCAACTCCGCCGAAGACGCCTCGCAGCTTCCCGGCCTCTACGAAGAAATCAAATCCACAAAATAAGTTTGCCAATGCCAATGTGGAGACAGCCGCCCTTAGCCTACCCCGAGCGAAGTCGAAGGGGCTGTCCGCTCTGCGCCCTCGGCTTTTCCTCAGCGAACTCTGCGGTTAAAAGCTTTTGAATTTGTGACCCATGTCTCGAAAAGAAATCTAGTTACAATAAAGCCTCGGCCTCAGCGGCTGATAGCTATGAAAATTGGGGTCCTTGCCCTGCAAGGCGATTTCGACGCGCATCGCAAACGGCTGGAAGAGCTGGGCGCCGAAGTTGTGCTCGTGAAAAAGCCGAGCCAGTTCGACCAGATCGACGGCCTGGTGATTCCTGGCGGCGAATCCAGCGCCTTCCTCAAACTTCTTGGCGAAGGCGGATTAACCCATCTTAAAGAGTTCGTGCGCCTGAAGCCGACTTTCGGCACCTGCGCCGGCGCCATCCTCCTGGCTAAAGAGATCGAGAATCCGCAACAGACCGGTCTCGGCGCGCTGGATATCGGCATTCGCCGCAATGCCTACGGTCGCCAGATTGAAAGCTCTATCCGCCAAGGCCTCTTTGGTGGATCACCGATTGAAATGGTGTTCATCCGCGCTCCCAAAATCGAGCGCCTGGGGCCGCAGGTTGAAGTTCTTGCGACCCAGGGCAAAGACCCGGTTGTGGTGCGCCAAGGCAAGACTATGGCCGCAACATTCCATCCCGAACTGACTGACGATTCACGGATTCACCAGGCCTTCCTCGATCTCGTACAAAACGGAAGCACCGCTTAAGCGCGAAAGAGTCATACCGGGAGTGCGGCAAATGCGCGTTTGGCTCTCCCTTTCGTCACTTGTGAGAGCTCCCCAACCGCTGCACAATGCCCGAAACCGGAGGTCTCTATGATGAAATTGATTCGCACCGCGTTGGCGCTGGTTTGTGCCGTATTACTGCTGAGCGCCATCACCACGGCGCAGGCCAAGACAAATGCCAACTCAAGCACAAAGACGGCAACCGCAGCGTCCAATCAGCAGCACCACAGCAAGCTTTCAAAGGCCGCCTTCTGGCATCACGACAAGAGCGCTGCCAGTAATGCGAAGCCAGCCAAGAACGTGAAGCCGGCGAAGAACGCAAAATCGACGACCGGGACAAAGCCGGTATCGAAGAAAACAGCTTCGAAAACCGCGAAGGTAAAGCCCACGAAGGCTGCGAAGGTAAAGCCTGTTTCTTCAAAGGCGAGTGGAGGGAAGAAAGCTCAGCCGGCAGTAAGCAAAACCAGTTCTTCGTCGAAGAAAGCAACTTCGGCCAGCAAGAAGACGCAGACGAAGGCTTGATTAATTCCGGCGATTCATTGGGGCCGCCGCCGCCGCCCGCAATTGCGAGCCGGGTTCGCTATCTGGGAGATTTAGAGTTACTTTCTCTTGAATAATGGCGCCAGGCGTTCCTGCAGCTCCTCGATCGCGCTGAAAAGCGCCGGCAGGCCTGGTGTTGCCAAGTCTAGTTCCAACGACTCCAGATCCAGCGTCAGGTCCTTCGTGATCTGCGTAGCCCGGCGGACCCGCTCCTGCGACAGTATTCCCAATACGCTGTAGGGATCACGGTGCTGTTCCTGAAGCTCGGACCACTGCTGCACCGCCCATGCAGTTTGCCGGATGTTATCGACGGATGTGCGAAATTCGCTAAGCACTCGAGGAGAAAAATCACCCGAAAGAACTAACTGCTTCAACTCTTGCAGCTCTTGCGTTGCCACTTTGAGTCGATCAGAAAAAGACTGCATACTTCACTCTCGCGTTACTTCTATACCGGTCGCCCCCCACCAGTCTTTACCGCCATAGCATAGCTCAGGAAAGATAGAAAACCGCAAAGTAAATTGGCCGCCGGACAAGCGACGGCAAACCAAGCGCTCCTATAGATGACCTTAGTCCTAGACCGCACCCCCATGCCCGCCGTAGTCCTTACGGAACTGTCCCTCTCAGTGTGCCGTCGTTACACTTGTGCAGTCCCCCGAACTACGGAAACACAAGAAGAGAGAGGCCCATCCTGCAAACGCATCTGCAATGGTTCAGTCAGCATAGCTTCATCTTTAACCTGATTGTGGCTTACATCCCGCTGGTTGCGACTGTTACCACTACGATGCTCAGCATTGTGCTTGCCCGCGCCACCCTGCGTTACGCCGAAGCCAGTGACAAAAGTCTGGCTCTCGCTCGCGAAGAATTCGAACGCCAGTGGTCTCCTGAACTGCACATCAAGCTGGATAAGACCGGCTCACGCCAGGCAAGAATCGTCGTCACCAATTTGGCAAAAATTTCCGTGCTCTTGCAGATGGTGCAATTGCGCCGTCTCGCCATGGGCGTTCCCTCGTTGCGCACGATTTTGAATGAGCCGCTGGTTGGCGGTACCACCTGGAACCATGATCTTGAAAAAAATCTTTTCAGCTGCACCGGCGACGACTATCAGGGCCAGATCGCCGCTTCCATGACTTTCTACGCCTCCGGCCGCCTCTTCCGAACCGATTGGTTCCGCTTTCAGATCCAGGTCAGCCACGGTGAAATTCTTCGCCTCGAACCTGTGAACATCGCCGCCCGGCGGGTCCGCATGCTCGATGGAACCGGCGAAACCGCCGAAGAGTTAGCCCAGGACGTAGTCAAGGCCAGCGCCGCTCACGCGTAGCGTTCACAGAAAATACTTCATTTTTTAACCTGCCACTCATCACCCCGCAAAATGCGAGCTGCTACTAATCTTTCAGCGGCGGATTGGTCGTGAGGGGTTACCCCAAACAAAAAGCTGACCTGACAAGCGCTCCAGCATCCGCCGCAAATCACAAAAGTTGGAGGTTCAATGTTTCGGCAACACTATTTCCGCTCTCTTGGTGTGTCTGTAGTCATAGCTGCCGTTGGCGGGTTTGCACTGATCGCTGCCTTAGGCGTCCGGAGTGCAAGCGCACAGGAAGACAACCGCTATTGGAGCCCAAACCCTTACGAGATCAAACACGTCTTCGTAATCGCCCTGGAAAACCACGACTGGACCCAGCCGACCACCATTCCCGGGGGCATTCAGCCGGTTTACCAAAACCCAAATGCCCCGTTCATTAATAGTCTCGTGAATGGCACGGCGCTGGTTTACGTTGACGGGCAACTCAGGAACATCAGCAAGCAAGTCTCCTATGCCACCGCTTATCACAACGTGCTGGCTACCCCCAGCGGAAACAACCTCCACATTCACCCTTCCGAACCCAATTATCTTTGGGCCGAGGCCGGCACCAACTTCGGTATCTTGAACGATGACGATCCCTACAAAGACAATCCTCCCAATGCCCAGAACACTACCCAGCATTTAAGTGGTCTGCTGCAGAGGACGGGAAAGACCTGGAAGTCGTATCAGGAAGATATCGATTTGCAGACGGACGCGAGCGGACACTTAGTCAATTTACCGCTGCCGGAAAATCAATGGACAGTTCCGCTGGTCAGCCTTTCGGGGATTTTTGCGCCTGAAAGCCCGGTCAACACCTACAACGCCACCTATCAATACAACTACGCCGTCAAACACAACCCGCAAGCATTCTTCACCGATACAAACGGCGGCGACAACACCACAACTTCGAACCGCTTGTCGCGAAATTACGCCCCATTACAGCAGCTCGAATTCGATCTGGCGAAGGACCGGGTAGCCGATTACAACTGGATCACTCCGGATCAATTTAACGAAATGCACAGCGGGCTAACTGGCGGCTTTGCTGGCCTGACAGGCGATTCAGCCAACATCAGGGCGGGCGATAACGCCGTCAGCCGGCTGGTTCCGCTCATTATGTCATCGCAAGCTTACAAAGACGGCGGCGCGATCATCCTCTGGTGGGACGAAAGCGAAGATACCGGCGCACCCGGCGACAACGCGGATGACTTCAGTCACACCATCGGCGAGATCGTAATCTCTCCGCTTGCCCATTCGAATGAGAACGGCGTTCCCTACGCCAGCTCGATCGACTATTCCCATTCTTCCGACCTGCGCACTATGCAGGAGATTTTTCATGTAAGAGCATCGGGCTCGTCGCCGTGGATTGGTGACGCGGCCAATGCGACTGATCTGTCCGATATGTTTGCTCCCGGCGTGATCCCTAGCCATCCGTAGGAAATCTCGTCCTTTAGCTCGTCAACCATTGGCGATCAATACGATGTGGCGCGCAGAGATTGTTGGTCTAAAATCTCTGCGCGCTTATTTTTGCGTTCTCCTGCTTAACGCATTTAGGTTCGACGCCCGGCCCGGCGGCGTACTATGTCTAAATTCCGCGAGTCAGACTGTGAACGCAGACGTTGCAAAGCCAAAGTTTCCTGTCAGAAACGCTACCTACAGCGCGCTGGCTGCGCACCGGCTTTTGGATCTGGATTGGTTTTTCAATCAACGTGCTTGTTATCGAATTGTGGCTTCGATCGCAGCAGGGAATTCTCAAATCGAAAGAATGGCGATCCTTCCTCTGCACAACCAAAAGTGAGGATGCTCCATGTTTCGCGTTCTTTGCGAAAGGTGGGTGCCTCAGGACCTTGATAAATCAGCTTATGAGTTATTGCGAAGCGTTTACGTCTACGCTGTATCCTGCGACTCGGAGATAAGCTGATTTCCCATTCCGTCCCACGCGCACCACAACCTGATTCAGATGTCTGCTATGCACTGATCGATCGACTGAACAAATGCGGGGAACTTCGTACCCGGCGCCAGCCAGGGTTCCAACCAGCACGACGAACGCCGCCATCTTGATGCCAATTCCATAACTCTCTTCAACTACTGCCGTCTGCGCAAACATGTCGCCCACTCGCTGCCGGATGCCCGAGCACGCCGCCACGAAAATTCCCACAAAATAAAATCCAAGTCCATCCACCACGCGCAGCGCATTGCGCACCGCGCACGACGAAAAAATCCCGCGGCCCGAGCTGCCGACTACCCGAATTCCTACCAGGGCTTTACCCAAGGTCGCGCCGCATCCCGCCTCGAACAGCCAGCAATAAAGAAAAAGTATGGTGGAGTTCAGCATCAGCGCCACTAGCACGGCCGCGGTGGTCAGCTGCAATTCCGTTCCTTCTACCGAGCCCCAGCGCATGAACGCCCACGCGTCAACGATTGCAAACAAGCCAAAGAGCAGCGCAGAGTCAAGCGCAAATGCGATGAAGCGATCGCCCAGGCTGGCAAAGCGATAATCGTCTGAATGCTTGCTCCTGATTGACGCCGCAGATTTCGGCTCCGCTGCAGGCGCCGGCGCAACTATGCCCGATTCCTCAAGCAAATGCTGGCCCGCGGGAATCTCCTCCCCGCAGCGGTCGCACTGCCCGGCGTAAGGGCTAAGTTGGCTCTGGCAATTAGGACACTGCATAGTTGTAGGGCCGTAATCGTTAGTCCAGCAAGCATATCCCGCGACCGGCCAATACTCTCATCACGGAAGGTCAGCATCATGCGGCCAGTGGCCAACCGGTGTGTAAGTGCTCGTGTGCGTCCCATTGCCATTCATGGCCGCGTCGATCAGCAGGGCGGTGAAGGTAGAGCGGCGCTCAGTGCCGCGTTCAGCAACAAAGTCCCGTAAGGCTAGCCGTAAGTTCGAAAGCCCCGCAATGCCCGTGTGGGGTCGGACACTCTTGTCCGACGATTTTGATTTCGCCATCACCGCCGTGGAAGAGCGGCGCTTCAGCGCCAACTCGGGCCAACAATTTTCACTTCGAACAAATGGTTCGACCCACGCCTGCACGCCACCAGCTCGATTTCACGCCGTAACAAAAACCAAATCTTGTGGTAAAGTGCGGGGTGCCAAGGGCGTCAGCAACGGCACGACCATTCCGAGTGACCTACGCTGTAGCCGCCTCGCAACGTACGACCTGAGGATCAATCGGGTACCTACCGTTCGCTGTAGTAAAAGGAGGTCTCCTATGACCTGCAATCGTGCCCCCAAGGCCCACGCTCATAGTGTTCTTTCTCTGTTGATCACAATCGCCATCCTGATCGCTCTGGTGGGCCCGGCCCAATTAACGGGCCGAGGTCAACCGTCTGCGAAGCCCACAGTTGTGCCCACGTCGCAGGATGCCAGCCCGCCCCTTTTTCTGTCGGCCGTCACCTACGACTCGGGCGGGGAGGGTCCCATTTCGGTGGCCGTCGCCGACGTAAACCGCGACGGCACGCCCGACCTTGTGGTCGCAAACGTATGTTCAGACAATGGTTGCACTGATGGAGCAGTGGGCGTGCTGCTCGGCAATGGCGACGGAACCTTCGAGCCTGCGACTACCTATGATTCAGGCGGGTCTGATGCCTCTTCAGCAGCGGTCGCCGATGTGAACGGCGACGGCAAACCGGACCTAGTAGTCACGAATTTCTACTCCGACACGGTGGGTGTGCTGCTGGGCAATGGCGATGGGACCTTCCAGCCGGTAGTGACGTATGGCACGGCGGGGTCGGGCGGGTCTAATCCCTACTCAGTCGCGGTCGCGGATGTGAACGGCGACGGTAAGCCGGACCTAGTGGTGATCAATTACGCAATGGCCAACTTCCTTTCCAAGACTGTGGCGGTCTTGCTGGGGAACGGCGACGGAACTTTCCAGCCAGCGGTAGCCTACGGCTCAGGGGGAGAGACTCCCATTTCTGTAGCAATCGCAGACGTGAACGGCGACGGCAAACCCGACCTGTTGGTAGCAAACTTTCGGGCCAGCTCCCAAAATCTCAACGGCACAGTCGGTGTGCTGTTAGGCAACGGCGACGGAACCTTCCAGTCGCCGGTAGCCTACGCGTCCGGTGGAACAGGTGGCCCGCTCTCTGGCGGGTCGGTAGCAGTCGCAGATGTCAACGGTGACGGCAAACCCGACCTGTTGGTAGCCAATGAGGGGAACGGCAGCGTGGGTGTGCTGTTGGGCAACGGCGATGGAACCTTCCAGCCGGTAGTCACCTACGGCTCGGGCGGGAGTGGTGCCAACTCGGTAGCAGTGGCAGACGTGAACGGCGACGGCAAACCCGACCTCTTGGTAGCCACTTCCTTGTCCAACACCGTGGGTGTTCTGCTGGGTCACGGGGACGGAACTTTCCAATCGGCGGTAACCTATGGCGTCGGCGGGTTTAATAGAACCTCATCGGTGGCGGTCGCAGATGTGAATGGCGACACTAGGCCGGACCTGTTGGTGGGGACTTGCGCGAACTCCAGCTGCAGTATCGGGGCGGTGAGTGTGTTGCTGAACAACACATCGCTCGATACAACTCCGCCTCGCATCACCATTTCTATCACTCCGAAACGTTTGCGGCCGCCGAACAGGAGAATCGTTCCGGTAAGAATATCGGGCAGAATCACCGACGCGGGCTCGGGAGTGAACGTAAATAGCGCAACTTATACCGTGAAAGATGAATACGGCAAGGTTCAGTCAAACGGGAAAATAATTCTTGAACCCGGGGGCGCTTACTCTTTCACCATAACGCTACAAGTGTCACGTTTAGGCAGTGACCGGGATAGACACCATTACTTGGACGGACGCCATTACACAATTACGGTCCAAGCAAAAGACAACGCTGGCAATCTCGGATCAAAGACCAAGGCATTCATCGTTTCTCACGATCGCGGAGAATGAGCTATCACAGGCGAGGGTGCCCCATTTCTCGCGCTTTTTGCGAGAAGTGGGGACGCTCCTCTGTCAGATCTGAAAGCGTTTTGAGAAACCAGACTCCGCAAAAGTACAATTCCACATAAATGACTTTCCAATACTTCGGGTGGGGCGATGTGCTTTTCCTTGGCCTCATGGGATTTCTGCTAGGCCTGGCGACCAAATTGGGCCCGAAGATGCGATTTTTCGAGATAGCAGCCGCTCAACACCCAGAACTATTCCGTGTTAGTCGATTGCCCGTGCTTCCAGTTTCTGTCTTGGCAGCGCTCGCATTCCCGGCCATCGAGTTACTGACCCGGAATACCGCATTCAGTAGCCAACATGCGATCTACGTTGGTTGTATGGTAGGCGCTGCAGTTTCTTCAGGTGCGTGGCTGATGAGCGCATCGAGCCTTCTCTCGGTTGATGATCAGCGCAAACAGCGCGAGATAACCGAATTCCTTTCCGATCCCAACAGTCCTGTACCATCGGGGCCGCACCTGAATATTTCACCCCTATGGCTCCAAATCTGGAATTTGCTGAACTTCGCAGCCTTCATTTCCCTGATGATATTTGCCATGCAAAAGTTCTTTAACTGGTGATGACCGCGAAGCGCCAGCCGTGTGTGTCGGACATTCCTGTCCGACGATTTTGACTTCCTTTGAACTAACACCAACAGCGGGTGCCCCACCCTACGCGGTTTTCGTAGGGTGGGAACCACAAAACTATGTCCGTGTGGGTCGGACACTCTTGTCCGACGATTTGCGTTGTCGATGCACCCTAGAAGCGCTTATCAGTGAAGGGGGTAGCACAGAACGGCACTTCAGCGCTTTTTAGCAGCCAACACCACAAAGCGAGCCTCAGCTCGAAAAAAGAAGGTTAGTGGATGCCCTCTCTCACTTGCTTCTTGTCTTTTGACGGATACGTGAGATAATTTCCGCCTTCCCCAAAGATAAGACTTCTAGTGAGGCCAGAAGTGAAAAGCCTTCTCAGAGCGTCAATGTTCGCTCTCTACGTTCTAGCCGCGTTCGCTCAGAACGGCCCAGTGATCACCATCCGCACTCAGAGTCCGCTGACAAATCAAGATGTGATTGACATGACGAGATCGAAATTCTCGGATTCGGTCATCGAAAAAGCCATACAGGCGAATCGTGGCGACTTCGATGTTTCAGTTGGGGCACTAATGCGATTGCGCAGTGCTGGGGTGAGCCAGCCCGTAATCGAAACAATACTTTCTGCGGCCACGAGCAGAAACGGCGCGGAACCGGCGTCACCGATGTCGCCATCTTCCGATATGAAGCCTGATTTTCAGCCAGCTGAGAAACAAGCGCGCGCAGATCCTGATCTGCCGGAAGATGTAGGTGTCTACCTTCGTGAACAAGCGAAACTTGTTGCCATAGAGCCCGAGGTCGTTAACTGGCGGACTGGCGGCGTGCTCAAAGCTACTGCGACACTTGGATTCGACAAAGGACATGTCAACGGCACGATCCCTGGCCCGCATAGCGCCCTGATACTTTCCTGGTCGCGCCAAGGGCTCGGCGGTCCGCTGGAATTCTATATCCGTTGCCAAGAGGGAAACTCCGCATCGGAGTATCAATTCCTGCGGCTCTGGGATAAAGGCGACAGGAGAGAGTTCCGCTCTGTAACAGGTGGCATCTTGCACCGATCGGGTGGCGCGCAGTTAAATGAGGTCACTTTCAAATATGAAAAAGTCGCGCCGCGCATCTACAAAATTCAGATCGTCAGATTAGACGCTGGGGAATATGGGTTTCTCGCGCCCGGAGCCATAGGCAGTTCAAAATGCGGCCTCGCTCGGAAAGATATACACGTTTCGCGTCCCAGACTAGATCTCATCCAACGGAAACAAACACGTGAGGGCCGGACCCCCATGAAAGGTGTGTCACCAGCCTGCACTTAAAGTTGGGCACATTAATTCGCAATTTCGCCCGGCTATCCACAGGTAATCTGAACTTTCCATCCGATTTCGCTTTTTGTTCACGGAGAAGTGATATGAATTAGGTGAAGGAACCGGAAGTTAGAGATCCCAGCTTTTTCTTCCGCACGGGGTGAGAGCCTAAGGCCAGTCCCCAGAAACTCATGAATTTCAGATTTCCCGAAGAACGCCTACTCTCACCCAAAGTTCCGTTTTGCGCTGCCGTGTATTCGCACGATGGCCGGAAAGGAAAAAGGCCGTATGAGCGGCAATCTCATACGACCTCTACCACTAGAAACACATCTGGATACCAGCGCGATTAGTCGCGCAACAAGGTTTATAACCGCTGGCGTCCTCCTGTTAACCACAACGAACCAACAACTGCAAACAGGAGAGAAAATATGACGACTTCACGCAAAGAAGCCTCGCAAGCCGGAAAAGACTTGCGCAATCCCAACACGCCGAAGCGGGACCGCGGGCCCATTGCATCGGACCTCGCACAGGCGAGGCGTAAACCCAAGAAGTAGCAGTGTCAACCGGCGCAGGGTGGGACACGAGTAGCGTTCCCGCCCTGTGGCCGGGCATACCGACACGTCGGAAGAGAAGAGGAAACCACGCCAAACAAAGAAAGAGAGAGGCGGGTCAACAGGAGAGAAGCGCAATGGCACTATCGAGTAATTACGTTCAGGTCTACGGACAACTAGGTGATTTTTTTCGACGGATTTCCGAAGGACAAGCACCCGACAAATTCACGCGTCAGTATCTGAGAGATTTGGGCTTTGGATCGTCCAACTTTCGGGCAGTCATCCCGTTACTGAAGACCCTCGGCTTTCTCACCGATGATGGCACTCCCACAAGACGGTATCTCGAATATCGAAATACTGCGAAGTCGCGGAGCGTGATGGGGGAGGCCCTAAAAGAGGCTTACAGTGACTTATTCACGATCAAAGAGAAGCCAACCGATGCAGATCGGGAGCTGATAGAGGGAAAATTCAGAAGCGTACACAACGCGACTGCCGTCACATCTAGGTTAATGGCAAGCACCTTTTACGCATTGTTGGGATTGGCCGATATTGATGCCAAGACTGATGAGGAGAAACGACGCAAGGAGACCGACGAGCAATTGCAGGTCGCGATTCCGCCTCCCTCGGGCAACGAGACGGCTCGCGAACCTCGTGCTCCTGGCACCAGTCTCCACTACAACATTCAAATTCACCTCCCGGCAACGAAGGATGTAGAGGTCTATAACGCGATTTTCAAATCGCTGAAAGGACACTTGCTTGAGTAGCAAGCCAAAAGATGTACGTGACTTTCTGTTTCGTGGCCTAATGTTTGAGGCCGAAGCAGCTACCTTTCAAGCCGCAGGCATACAAGTAGGTGCCGACACGGCGCAAGCGGAGGAGAGATTGCTCTCAGAGGCGCTCGCTCCATTCAACGTGCTCACGCGAAACAACGCTCTTGAAATGGCGCGGCTCTACGCAGTACTACATTGCTTCGAGAATGAGGTCCGTGCTCTGATTCGCGAGACATTGGAGGAGAAAGATGGTCCCGATTGGCTGGATAAACTTCCACAATCCGCGAAAAAATTCGCCGAAGGGCGTCAGAGGACTGCTTTCTCCGATACCTGGCTCGAAGGTGAAAAATCCGATCTGCTTGGTTTTGTGGATTTCGGCCAACTCGCCTCAATAATTATCGAGAAATGGCCGCACTTCGACGCAATCGTTCCGTCGCAACACTGGCTCAAGCAGAGGATGGACGAATTAGAAAAAGCACGAAATTTCATTGCTCACAACCGAATGTTGATGCCGTCAGAATTCCAGCGGGTCTACATGTATATTGCGGACTGGAACCGGGCGATAGGTCTGTAACTGTGGGGGAGGCTGCGGCTGGCATTAGTGAAGAGAGTGCTTCAAGGCCGCGATGATGCCGATCATTAACTGCCCGCAAGCTTTATTTTCCCCACCCCTTGACATCCCATTCGCGTAACTGTATGGTTACACATTATGCGTCACCGTTCAGTTACGTATTCTCGGGACAGCGCCTTTAACGCCCTGGCCGATCCTACCCGCCGCGCCGTGCTTGACCTGCTGCGGGCAGGGACGCGTCCTGCTGGGGAAATTGCCCGCGCCTTTCCCATCTCGCGGCCGGCGATCTCCAAGCACCTTAAGATTTTGCGTCGCGCTCATCTGGTCGATGAACACAGGGAAGGCCGTCACCGTTTTTATCAGCTCAATCCCGAGCCGCTCAAAACTGTCGATCAGTGGCTCGACGAGTATCGCCGCTTCTGGACTGCGAACCTGGAGAGCCTGAAATCGTTCGTCGAATCTGAATACAAAAAAGAAATGACCGCTGCCCAAACACCGACACCCAAAACTCATTCAAGGAGAAAAGATTCATGAAACGCACCGCTTTAGCCGTATCAACTTTCGCGCTGCTCGCCGCCATGGCCGCCTTCGCCCAAACCAGCGGACAGAAATCCTTCGACGCTATGAAATCTCTCACCGGCAACTGGGAAGGGAAGGACAGCCAGGGCGGCGCCGTTGCGGTTTCTAATCGCCTCACCGCCGGAGGCTCGGCCGTGGTCAGCGAAATTAACACCAACATGCACGGCAAAAGCGAAGACATGATTTCAATGATCAATATGGACGGCGATCGCTTGTTGCTCACCCACTATTGCTCCGCCGGAAATCAGCCACGCATGCAGGCCGCGCTTTCACCCGACGGCAAGAGCATCACCTTCACTTTTGTTGATGCCACCAATCTCGCCAGCCCTGAAGCCGGCCATATGCAAAGCGTGACCTTTAATTTAATCGACGCCAATCATCACACCGAGGAATGGCACTTCACCGTCGCGGGCAAAGAGATGGTGCAGCGCTTTGATTTGCAGAGAAAAAGCTAAGGCAATGCCCGGAACGTTCAGGGTTCCAGTAATTGCCGAAGGGACGAAAGATTTATGCTCGCGACTTACCACGACTCAACATTTGAAGAAATAATCTCAATTCTTAAGGAGCCTGCTGTGTCGAATCCATTCTGTCACGTTGAACTCAACACTAATGATGTTAAGAAAGCCAAAGATTTTTACGGCAAACTTTTCGACTGGAAGCTCGAAGACATAGACTCGCCCGGAGGCGGTTACACCATGATCGGCGTCGGGGAGGGAACTGGCGGCGGCATGATGAAGAACCCAATCCCGGGCGCGCCCTCGTTCTGGCTGTCCTATGTTTTGGTCGATGACATTGAGGCCGCGACCAAGAAAGCCAAATCGCTCGGCGCCAACATCATGAAAGACGTGATGAAAGTGGGCGACTTCGGCTGGATGAGTATCATCACTGACCCGACAGGCGCGCACCTCGGTCTGTGGAAACCAAACAAGAAATAACTGCACAGATATTCGTGGGGACAGCCGCCCTCGGCTGTCCCACCCCAGAACTTATTGTGAAAGGCAAAATTCAATGGCGACAGCCAACATCACTCCCACATCGCAAATCACCCCCGACAACGATGTGCTGACCTTAGAACTTTTCATCGCCGCGCCCCGCGAGCGCATCTTCCAGGCGCTCACCGATCCAGCGCAAGCGTCAAAATGGTGGGGCCGCAAAGATCATTACTATTTCACCCACTTCAACATGGACGTTCGCCCCGGCGGCAAATGGTCCACGACCGGCACGTCTCCGAAGATGGGTGACATCAATGTCCATGGCGAATTCCTCGAAGTCGATCCGCCGAGCCGCCTCGCCTACTCCTGGGAATCAAGCTGGATGCCGGTACTCACCAAAGTTCTGTGGGAGCTCGACTCGCAAAGCAACGGCACCATGGTGAAACTCACGCACAGCGGATTCGCCGGCAACGTCGACCAGGCCAAGGGTCACAGCTTCGGCTGGACGCTGGTCTTCACTTGGCTGCAAGCCTTCGCCGAAAAAGGCGAAACTGGTGACTTCAAAGGTTAACTATGGCAACCGCAACTCTCACTCACAATACCGACACGGTCCTCGCGGAGATCTTCATCGCAGCTCCGCCAAGCCGCGTCTTCGAGGCCATCACCGATCTCAAGCAACGCGCGCAGTGGTGGGGAAAGATAGGCCTCTTCCACGTCACTGACTCTCACTCCGATCTGCGGCCCGGCGGCAAATGGTATGAAGTCGGTTCCACTGACGATGGCCGGCCCTTTCGCGTCGAGGGCGAGTATCTCGAAATCGACCCGCCGCGCCTGCTGGTGCACACTCGCAAGGCGAACTTCGTCGGCGAGTTTAATACCATCGTTCGCTGGGAACTGGAGCCTTACGAAGTGCATGGTCTGCATGGCAGCGGCACGCACCGCGTTGGCACAGGAACAATGGTGCGAGTCCGTCACTCCGGATTCGCCGGCCATCTTGAACAAGCCCAGAGTCACCAGAACGGATGGGGCGCGTCGCTCGGCTGGCTGAAATCGTTCATTGAAACTGGCGAAACTTTTGAAACGAGGAAATGAATGGCCACAACCAGCGTCACTCCCGATAACGATGTCGTCACTGCCGAAATCTTCATAGCCGCTCCTCCTGCGCGAGTCTTCGCGGCCATCACCGATCCGGCGCAGACCGCAAAATGGTGGGGACAGAAAAGTCTTTATCGCTTGACCGATGCACAGGGTGACGTTCGACCGGGCGGAAAATGGTTCAGCGAAGGCGTCGGCAGCGACGGCAAGAAGTTTCGCGTGGAAGGCGAGTATCTCGAACTAGATCCGCCACGCCTGATGGTGCAAACCTGGAATCCGAGCTACGGTGATCTCCACACGATAGTGCGATGGGAACTTGAACCGCGTGACGTTCACGGCCTGCAGCATCAGGGCCCGGCGCGCGTTGGGACCGGAACTTTAGTGAAAATTCGCCACTCCGGATTCGCCGGCAATGTCGCCGCCGCGCAGGGCCACGGCCAAGGCTGGATTCGTGTTCTGGCCTGGATGCAAGCCTTCGTCGAAAAAGGCGAAACAGTCGATACGCGCGCGTAGTTTATTTCTTACTCAGACCATGGAGCGACGGGCGCCCTCGCCCGTCCACCCATGGCCATGTGGGAACAGCAAGGGGATGGAGCTAGAAATGGCCACGTGGGAACAGCCGCCCTCGGCTTTCCTGCATCTGCAATGGTCCAAACAAAATGCCCGGACACATCAATTACGATCGCAAACTCACGCCGCCTTCCACGTCCGATTGTCCGGACGCGTCACATAAGAAACGTAAAGCAACGCCAACAATACTAATGGAAAGATTGCCTCGACTTTCTGCCCCATCGACACGTGGGCGACAAACGCGCAGATCCAGGCAAAGGTGAATCCCGCATACGCCCACTCTTTCAATTTCACAAACCCAGGAACAAGCAGCGCGATCACGCCCAGCGGTTTCGCAATGCCCAAAATAATTCGCAGCTGTTGCGGATATCCAGTGCGCGCAAATCCTTCCACTACCTTCTGACCACCTGACAAGTAAGTGAACGCTGCGAAGCACATCAACGCCGTAATCACTCCCGTGCTCGCCCAGTAAGCTACTTTACGTCCCATGGTTGCATCCTCCTCGATGATCAGATTCAGCAATCATGGTTTCGGTGCATTGAATTGCGGTAGAAGACCCGCTGCTTCAAAATGCGGACTGGAAGGGAATGTTACAGATTGTCCATGAAGAGCGACGCGATATAAATTCGCAAACCTGCGCGCCAGAGACCAACATACCTTTACAAGACGATATCAATACTTTACGCAAAAAGTGATGCCCTCCCGCATCTGTTGAGTATGCAGGCAACAACGAATTGCACTGCGAAACAGATCTCAAATGATTCATTCCCATTTTTCTGTGAACCACTGAAAGGAGTCACTCTGTGAATGCTCGTGTCGCTGCTATGTATTTATTGTCAACTCTTGCGCTGCCACCATCGATGGCGGCTGTGCCCTCGCTCAATGTCAAGCAGGACGGTATATCGCAAATGAATGTCATACTTGCGTCGATGCAGACGAACGACCAGATCGCAGACGTCATTGCACCCGATGCGGTTACTCCCCGCGGCCCAACAGACGTTTTGCGCGATTACGAGAGCCAGATGACGTCGGTATCATCGTGGCTTACAACGCAGCTCGGGCAAATTCTGCAAGCCGTTAACAGCGGAGAGCTGACGCGAGAACAAGGCGACTATTTCAGCGGCGAGCGTTATGAAGCGGCAATGATGCAATTCCAATTGCTACGCGCGCGATACGCAATACTAGAGCACGACATTGCAGCAAACTCCGCCCCGCCGAAAGATACGGCCCCAGCTCCAGCTCAGGATGGTGAGGCCGTGAAAAATCCCAGGGCTACGTGCGGATAAGAACGACCTGCAGATCAATCCGGCGGAACTTTTTCCGCCCTCGCATATTCGTGGACGCCTGCGCGCCATCTCGATCGTGGGGGATGAAATTGTGCAGGAGTATGGCACGCAGTCCGCGCCATTGGTGAAAATATCTGGCAATTACATGGCTTATCGCGGAGCGCCGATTCGATTCGGAAAGCTGATCATGACTGATACTGATCTGATACTCATCGATCTTGATCCACGCGACCCTTCGATTTCTATCTCGCTCGCTATCGCAACCAACTCGCCGCTGGGTACACTAAGACTACACTCAGCTACGGCCTGCGCTGCTATTTTCGCGATTACAACAAACTAACTCCCAAACAGAAAGCGCATTGAGCGGCCAGTTCCTAAGTTGTAGGCGAGAGAAGGATTTGTTCATCAAACCAGTGCTCGACTATGCGCGAAGGCATACTCTTGCCGTATCATAATTCGCAGTCTTCGCGAATTCCGATATGCGCACTCAAGTTGAACCTCTAGCGACCACGCTGCCGGCGCGGTATTACACCGACCAGCAGATATTCCGCGACGAACTTGAACGTTTCTACTGCGAGTCGTGGATTTGCGCCGGTCGTGCCGATCAGATTCCGAATCCTGGCGACTACTTTCTTCGCGAAGTTGCCGGCGAAAGCATAATCATCACCCGCGACAACGATCAGTCAGTCCGCGCTTTTTACAATGTGTGCCGGCACCGGGGCACGCGGTTGATCACCAATAGCGAAGGCAAGCTTTCCGGCCGCATCCAGTGCGGATACCACGGCTGGACTTATGGGCTCGATGGCCGACTCATCGGAGCGCCGCATATGGAGGAAGGCAGTGGTTTCTGTCGGGAAGACTATCCGCTGAACCAGGTGCAGGCTGCGGTTTGGGACGGGCATATTTTCATTAATTTGGATCCACAGGCCGAGCCGCTCACGAAGCAACTGGCCGATCTTCCGCAAAAATTTCTGCCATGGAAAATGCAGGAGCTGCGCCTGCACAAGCGAATTATCTACGACGTGAAGGCAAACTGGAAGCTGGTCATGTTGAATTACAACGAGTGCCTGCACTGCCCGGTGCTGCATCCGGCACTCAATCGCCTGACGAATTATTTGGGCGCGGACAATGAGCAACCGCAGTCCACCTACATTGGTGGCGCGATGGGATTTCGCGGGGCTGCCGAAACTATGAGCCTGGACGGCAAGCGGCGGCGCGATTATCTTCCTGGATTAAACGACGAAGAGCGGCAGAAAGTTTGCTACTACTCGATTTTTCCGAATTTTCTGTTGAGCCTGCATCCCGATTACATGATGACGGCGACGCTTTGGCCGAAGGCAGTCGACCGCACGGAAATTATCGCCGAATGGCATTTTCATCCTAAAGAGATGGGCAAGCCTGATTTCGAATCCAGCGATGCCATCGATTTCTGGGACCTGACCAACAAAGAAGACTGGAAAATCTGTGAACTTTCGCAAGCGGGAATTCAGTCCCGCGCTTACCGCCCCGGTCCCTACTCACAGCGCGAGACGCTCTTGCATGCCTTCGATCAAATGGTGCTGGCGCGGGAACGAGAAGCTAAGACGAGAAATGCCCGCTAGTCCTTCGCACCGATTCCGCGTTAACGCTACATCTGTGCTTTGTGATTTTCCTCTGTGAAACCCCGTGTCCTCTGTGGTTAATGCTTTTCATTTGGCGGGGATTTTAGAACCTGTAACCGCAGACGGCACAGAGTCACACAGAGGAACACCACAGAGGAATTCGTGAACAAAGGGCCTTGTGCTTTTCTCACCAGCATCTGAAAATCAGAAACTTACGGTAACGACGTGTCCATTGTGGGTCGCAATTCGGTATTCGTTAATTTTCAAGGATGGCAGAGGCTCGATCCATTGACCTTGCACAATTGATTTGAACATCCAGCTGGCCGGACGCACTCGAAAAAACTCCCGGCTGGACACCTCGCGATACTTTTCCTCTTCGAAATTTAAAAGGTAATTGCCTATATTCGGGACGTGCACTAAAACGTAAGTTTCGGCCTCACGATGTGTTGGCTCTCCGGCGTAAGCGTCCGCAGAGACGACGCTATGATCCACGTCGACCTTGAGCCAGTTCACCCGTTTCATGTAGTGCGCGGGAGCATAAAAGACCAGCAACGCGAGCGCGATCACTATGAACATAGCGGAGAGGAAAACCCTTCGTCGGGTGCTCATGGGGACTAGATTATCCTGAAATTACCGAGCCTACCGAATAATAGTTATGTTCGAGCAACCTTGCTGACGACGCAATGACGTTTTGAATTCTTTGCGAAAGGCCCAGCAACCGGATATGCTTTTCGCGTATGCAGACTCTTGTCGAGTGCGTTCCGAATTTTTCTGAGGGGCGCGATAAATCGAAAGTTGACGCGATCGTCGCCGCCATGAAAGTTGACGGCGTGTTTCTGCTTGACCGCGAAATGGATTCCGATCACAACCGCTGTGTGATCACCCTGGTCGGCGAGCGCGAGGCCATTCAGGAAGCGGCGATTCGCGGCGTCGGTAAAGCATCGGAGTTGATCGACCTGAACACGCACAAAGGCGCTCATCCGCGGCTGGGCGCGGCTGACGTCGTTCCATTCATTCCGATCGAAGGCGTCAGCATTGAAGATTGCGTCACCATGGCCCGCCACGTTGGCGAGCAGATTTGGAAGCGCTACCAGATACCGATCTATCTCTACGAAGCGGCCGCTACCTCGCCCGAGCGCCAGAATCTCGAAAATATTCGTCGTGGGCAGTTCGAAGTCATTCGTGAAGAAATCGTCACTATTCCCGCCCGCAAACCAGACTTCGGCGAATGCCGCCTGCATCAGACCGCGGGTGCCTGCGTCGTCGGAGCGCGCAAGTTTCTTATCGCCTACAACATTTTTCTAAACACTCCAGATGTCGATATCGCGAAGAAAATTGCCAAGGCAGTGCGCTTCTCAACAGGTGGATTGCGCTTCGTGAAAGCTGCCGGCTTTCTGGTCCGCGGTCAGGCCCAGGTTTCGATGAACCTGACCGATTTTGAGCAGACGCCGATTCATCGCGTGTACGAACTGGTTCGTCGCGAGGCGGAAAGATATGGAGTTGCCCCAGCGAGCAGTGAGATCGTGGGCCTGATTCCCAAGAAGGCGCTTGAGCAGGCGGCTGAATGGTTCCTGCAGATTGAGCATTTTGATTCATCCCTGATCCTCGAAAACCGGCTGACCTCGGTTATGGGTGGAAAGATGGCGGTCGGCGGTTTGCGCGCCGGGGTCGAGCCTTTTATCGAGCAACTGGCCGCGCCTACCGCGACTCCCGGCGGAGGCAGCGCCGCCGCTGCCGGTGCCGCTATGGCGGCCGGTCTGGCGAACATGGTGGCGTCGATGTCTCGCGGCAAGAAGGCTTACCTGCAATATGAACGCGAATTGAGCGACGCAATTTCGCGGCTATCGCAGTTGCGCGAGGAATTGAAGTCCGCGATCGATGCTGACGCGGAGTCTTATAACGCGGTAATGGCTGCTTACAGAAAAGCCAAGGAATCTGCCGCGGCCGATGGCATTGTCGATTCCGCCCTGAAGCAGGCCACCAGCGTGCCTTTGAACGTCGCCGAGCGGGCCAGGGAAGTACTGAATCTGGCGCAGCGACTGGCTCCGATTACAAATCCCAACATGAAGTCAGATTTAACCACCGCCGCTGCCTTGGCGCGCGCTGCTATAGAGGGTGCGCTGGCAAATGTTGAGATCAATCTCGATTCGTTGAAAGATCCGGAGTTTATCGCGCAGATCCGCAAACAAGCCGCTGTCCTCTCTGCCGGATGATGCGCAAAAGTATCTATTCCATAGGCTAGACAGCGGACCCCGATGCGTACCTTAGTCATCATTCCGGGTTTGATCCGTTCAAATACAATGGCATTACAGCTGGGTGACTGCTGAATCCCACTCTGCATCCAACTACTAGAAACCTGAGGATTATATGAATACTCATCTGCGTTTGGGCCTAATCGCACTTTCTCTTGCCGCGCTCTCCTGCGGCAGCTTCGCCGCCCCGCTTCCATCGTCGGTGCGTCCGGCGATCCCCGCCCAGGTGCAGCAGCTGATTTGCGTGGATTATCGCGCCCTCAAAAATTCTGATACCGCCCAGCAGTTGAAGGAACAGGTGCTGCCGGAAAATTTAAAGCAATTTGAGACTGCGCTTAGAGGCATTGGCGTCAGTACCGACCGTGACGTCGATACGCTCACCTTCATTTCTTATCGCCAGGCTAAGCAGGGAATTGAGATTGTTGGCGCCGCGCAGGGTGTATTTTCTTTAAAGACGGTATTGGCGAAACTGAAGATCAAAAAAATCAAATCGGTGAAATATCACGATTCGGATATTTATCCCATGGCTGAGGGCATGGAGATGACTTTCCTCGACGAGACCACACTTCTGTTCGGCACCGGCCCAGCCTTGCGTGGAGCGATTGATGCGCGAGACGGCTATGTGCAAACGCTCGATTCCAATCCTGATATCGCAAACCTGATTCAGGACGTTGAGTCCGGCACGGTGTGGAGCATTCTCGACCAAAAGGGCACACAGAACATGATGCTCTCGGCATTGGGTGATGCTTCGCGACTGGCCGATTACGACACGATTAAAAAACACATTCTCGGCTCGCGCTACAGCATGAACTTTTCGAACGGCGTGAATTTCGATTTGGACGTTATTACGACCGACTCGATTACAGCCGCGACCCTGTCGTCGCTGGTCAAAGCCGGCGTGCTTTATAAAAAGATGAATGCGTCACCGGTAGAAAAAGCCGCGCTCGAAGACGTATCCGCGAACTCTGACGGCTCGAAGTTGCAGATGCACTTCAAGGCTGATGATAAGCAGTTTCAGTCGCTGATCCACACCCCGCTGTTTATGGCGGTTTCGCGGTAACGAACGGACTCGGAGCAATTTTAGTTGCCGGCTTTGCCCCATCCGCCGCCGCCCGGCGTTTCAATCGAGATCACGTCACCTTTCTTGGCTAGAATGCTGGATTTCGCTCGGATCGGCTGGCTTTCGGTTTGAGAAATGTGAAGCGCCGATGCAACTGCGCCCGGCTCTCCCCCTGCCAAGCCGTACGGTTGAAACTTTCTACGATCACTGAGAAGTGTGACCTGCGCGTCAGCGAGTAATTCGATTTCGCGTATCAACCCATCCCCGCCGCGAAACTTGCCTTTGCCTCCTGAATTTGGTCGATAAGAATATCTCCGGACACGGAATGGATATGCATATTCGAGCGCCTCGACTGGCGTATTCAGCGAGTTTGTCATGTGGGTGTGGACGCCTGAAATTCCGTCGGCATTCGGCCGACCACCCATTCCTCCGGCGATGGTTTCGTAGTAAGCGAACGGCTGGTCGCTACGCGGATCGACTCCGCCAATTGTCAGATTGCTCATCGTGCCGGCACTGGCCGCGGGAATGCGATCGGGTATCGCCTGCGCCATAGCTCGCAAAAGCACATCCACAATGCGCTGCGATGTCTCGACGTTCCCAGCAGCGACGGCTGCCGGCGGGCTGGCATTCACAATGCTTCGTTCAGGAGTATGCACCGTGATGGGACGCATCAATCCAGCGTTAGCGGGCGCGTCCTCCGGCAGCAGGCAGCGAAAAACGTAATAAGTTGCGGAGTAGGTGATGGCGAAAACCGCATTCATGCTGCTCGCAACCTGCGGACTGGATCCTGAAAAATCGACGCGCGCCGACGCAGATGCGGGATCGAATTCCACGCTTACATTGATTCGAACCGGTGAATCGCCAAAGCCGTCGTCATCGAGAAAATCTTCGGCTGAGAATATTCCAACCGGCATTTGTGAAAGCTCCGCCCGCATCAGCCGCTCAGCGTACTCGAGCAATTCCACGCACAGATGCTCGACCTTGTCTGGCCCAAGCCTGTAGAGCAGTTCTCGAAGGCGCGCTTCTCCTACCCGGCATGACCCAATTTGCGCCGCCAGGTCGCCTTCGCGTTCTTGAGGTGTGCGGACGCTGCTCAAAATCGTCTGAAGGACAGATTCATCCATCTCGCCCTTGCAAACCAGCTTCGTCGGAGGAATTCTGACGCCTTCTTCAGAAATCTCGCGGCACAAACCCATTGATCCCGGATATTTCCCGCCGACATCCGCGTGATGCGCGCGGGAGGCAACGTAGAAAATCGGAGTTCTTCGCTGCTCGACGAATACCGGCAAGACCATCGTGATGTCGGGCAGATGTGTTCCCCCCGCGAACGGATCATTGAGAATCGCAATGTCACCAGGTTCGAGGTTTAATGCATCTACCGCCGCTTTAACTGACATCGGCATCGACCCCAAATGCACGGGCATGTGATCGCCCATGGCAATTGCCTGACCCTGGCCGTCGAATACCGCGCAGGAATAATCCCGCCTTTCTTTGATATTGGGCGAGAATGCAGTGTGCCGCAGCGAGACGCCCATTTCCTCGGCAACCGAACGTGTGGCGCTCTTGAAAACCGCCAGCTCAATTGGATCGAATGTTTTCATCTTGAGATGCTCATGTGGGGCGGGCGCCCTCGCCCGCCATTCTCATACCTCAATAATCAAGTTCGAAAGTGAATCCACTCTGGCCTTGCATCCCGGCGGCACAACTGTGGTTGCGCTGTACTCGTGCACGATCGCAGGACCGATAAATGTATTTCCTGGAAACAGCAAGCTTCGATCAAGCACCGGCGTTTCCATCCACTTACTACCAAACATCACTTTTTTCTTCTTCAATATTGAATGCTCAAAACTGGCCCCGGCCGCCGATCTTTTTGGAAAATCGATCACCTCAGATGCTGCCACCATCCGCACCCGCACGTTCACCACTTCCAGTCGTCTGGTTTTATCGGCGTGTCCGTAGCGCTTGCGATGCGCATCATGAAAGGTCGTCAACATTGTTGGGCCCATAGGAACGTTGATTTCATAACCCTGTCCAGCATAGCGAACGTCGGCGGAGCGAAACGAGTTTCCGACCAGCCCTTCATTCTTGAACTCGTCTGTCCCCCGAGCCTCGAGTTCTATAAAGTGCGGCTCCAACGCAGACAAAATATCGTCCGTCGGCTTATAGGCGATGACGCTTGCCGAAGTTTTCTCTGCGATCTGCGCTGAATCTCCGCGTTCTCTGCGGTCAAAAGCTTTTAACCGCTGAGAGCGCAGAGGCCGCACGGAGTTCGCGGAGGAACCCTTTTGAGGCGAGCGCGAGTCTTCTCCTACTGAAATCATCACGGTTCGCGAATAATCGCGCACTACGTCGGCAGATAATATCCCCAGTGCCGAAAGCGCTCCCGGCATTGCCGGAACCATAACTCGCGGAATTCCCAACGCTCTGGCGAGCGAACAGGCATGGAGCGGCCCGGCGCCGCCGAACGCCACCAGGGTAAACTCCCGAGGATCATGCCCGCGCTCAACGGAAATCAGACGAATAGCTTTTTCCATCGCGGCTTCGGCGAGTTGAAGGATGCCGGTGGCGAACTGCTCGACAGAGGCAATCGGCCCACGCGTTCGATGCATGTAATTTATCGTTCGCTCTTTATCCAGACGCACCGTCCCGGCCAATGCCAGTTCAGGATCCAGTCGACTGAGAGCGAGATTTGCATCGGTGACCGTAGGCTGCTCGCCCCGTCCGTAGCAGATCGGCCCGGGATCGGCTCCGGCGGATTGCGGTCCCGCGTGCAGAATTCCTCCGCGATCGAACCATGCCAACGAACCGCCGCCTGCACCGACCGTGTGAATATCAAGCACGGGAACCGAAATTGGAATGTCAGAGATGCGTGACTCGTTGGTAATTTGCGGACCACGCGCGTCGATGAGCGCTACATCGCTCGAAGTCCCGCCCATGTCGAAGCTGATGATCTTTTCGAATCCGGCCAGTCGTGCCACGCGGTGCGCTCCGATCACTCCACCCGCCGGGCCTGAAAGGACAGTGCGGACTGGCTCTTCAGCAGCGAGCCGGGCAGAAATAATTCCTCCGGATGATTGCATAACGTAAAGCGAGCCCGAGTTTTCGTTCCCGGGACGTGGACGTCCGGAACTACATGAAGGCATGTGGTCTCGATCTCGGATGATCGCGTTTTCTAAGCGCTGCACGTATGCCCCAGCTTTCGGCGCCAGATAGGCATTCACTACTACGGTTGCCGCACGCTCGTACTCGCGAAATTCGGGCAAAATTTCGTGCGAAATTGAAATAGGAAGATCAGCCATGTAGAGGCTGGCGTCCACGCCCGCCTTGCCCGCCTCCTTTAATGCCGCAGCTACGCGCCGTTCATTCTCCGGATTCGCGAAAGAAAACAGCAGCGATATGGCGACACTCTCAGCGCCGCTCGCCCGAATCGCGTCGCGCAGCTCTACCAGCTCATGTTCATCCGGCGCCAGCAGGATTTTTCCATCGGCGCTGACTCGCTCCCTCACCCCAAAACGCATTCTTTTCGGCACAATGCACGGGGCCGGCATCGCCATCCAGTCATAAAGATGTTGCCGCGCCTGGCGTCCGATTGCGATTGTGTCTTCAAATCCCGCAGTAGTGACAAAAGCAACCCGCGCACCTTTGCGCTCCAGCAAAGCATTCGTACCGATTGTGGTGCCGTGCCGGACCTCTACGTTCCCCTCCGCCGCAATTGTGCGAATCGCTTCCAGCACTGACCGCGCTGGGTCGTCAGGCGTAGAAGGCACCTTCCACACCGCAAGCGCACCATCTTTGAGATAAACGCAATCGGTGAATGTGCCGCCGGTATCGATCGCGATACGCATCCCAGCAAGTTTATTCTGAAGATGCGCTTTGCGGAACGACGGCAATCGACATTAGAAGTTAGGCTGCTTGCCCCGCGTCTTCAGATAAGGCAGCGCTGGCGGCGACCGCGGCAACACTTAACCCACCGCCGTGTCTTTTCTTGTGATCTCGCGTGACGTTCTTGACGTATTTATTTCTAAGCCTGTCGGCGACCCGAGCCGCATGGTCGAATTTTGAATCCGCTATTGCTTTAATCCGGCGAGTCAGTTTGCATTTGGCTCCATGATCGAGGACATCATCGGCGATCGCGACCAGTTCCTCCCAATCGTGCCAGTCTCCAATCGCATCCTTCACTTCGCCAAGATCGTTTGCAAATTTCGGATGGTCCGGCGAGAGCTCCAGCACATATCGCAGTTGCTTCACTTTCAACCGGTACGGGTGCAAATTGCTTTTGCTGAATCGCCTGGGTGTCCCGAGCTCAGAAGAGAGCCCGAGCGATTCTGCAGCGGCCACTGAACCGGGCTGAAGCTCTTTGTTCTTCAGTACTTTGTCGACAGTTGTAGAGGCTTTCCGTAAGCGGTGTTTCATGTCGGCGCGCTGTCTGCTGATCAGCTTTCGTAGTTTGCGCGTTTGTTTCTGCCGTTTGGCGCCTAAATGTTCCAAAAGCTGCACCTGACACTCGCTCTCGCCATCAACGTGAATCGTTGCCAGATCGCCGGTCAAGACGTCGAGATCCCTGACTTTGCCTGCCCGCTTCCGGATTTTTCGCACTTCCTTTATAAGTCGCCGCTCATTCTTGGCTGAATCCAGAGACAAAGCGGAAAACGTGGATTCCAATTTCCGCGCGTTAGTACGAAGTTTATGGATTTTCTCAGGCGAGGCATTGCTGGGAAGCTTAGCGGTGAACTTCTTCAATTTGCGTATCGGTTTATGAATTTTTTCAACGTCGATGGCCATGGCGAACTCAACCTTTTGATGTCAGCTCGCTGCGTAGGGTTCTCTCTTGGGATTTGGCCGCAAAGCGTGGGCAAAGCTTTTTAATGCACCGGCATCTCAAGCGTGCTTGCCAGCAAATCCAGAGTCTGAAAAGAGATAGCACGTGAGCACGTCGTCCAGATACACAGAAAGTTCCGGCTCATCCTTCAATCGCCGAGTCCTACTTAAGTCCGCTGGCCTGGCTGCAGGTTTGGCAATGATCGGCTCGGGCAGTCGCGCTGAAGCCAGGTCAGGAACTGGCACGGGCTCAGGCGCGCAATCCGAGGGAGAAAACTCAATGGAAGACCACAAAGAACGTACGCTGCGCAAAGGCCTGGTAGGTTTTCAGCTTTCCTACGAGCAATTTCCGATCGATGAATTGGTGGAGCTCGGAGTGCTTCTTGAACAAGCTGGGTTTGACGTGATTACGAATAGTGATCACTTGCAGCCCTGGCAAGCCAACGAGGCGCATTCCGGGCAGGCGTGGCTCACCATGGCTGCAATCGGCGCGAGAACGAAAAAAATATGGATGGGAACGACCGTTACTTGCCCAACCTTCCGTTATAACCCTGCTGTAGTCGCCGAAGCATTCGCTTCGCTCAACATTCTTTATCCGGG
>DATATW010000163.1:0-12901 GCA_036268595.1 Terriglobales bacterium | reverse complement strand
AAGAAGGATCGAAATCTGGGGCGGAGCGCTGTGGCCGACGTTAAACTGCAAAAACTGTCTGCCAAATCCATGTCGAGAGTCAATTACTGCGATGGTAAACGCAAATGTTCCGCTCGCCGCGGGATCGCCAGAAATTACACCCGTACTTGCATTCAGCGACAATCCCGACGGCAGCGCACCTTGCGCAACCCAAAATCTGAAAGGCGGCAATCCGCCCGACACCTGCAGCGTCGAGGCGTAGGCCTGGCCCTGGACCGCAGGCGAAAAATTGGCTCGGATGATAATTGGGTGAATGACCCGCCAAAGCCGCGACATCTCATCGAAATTCTCAGTGGAATAGCGAACTTGTGCGAAGCCGGAAATAGACGCCAACAGCAGAGCAACTAATGCCAAGCAAAAGCGAAATCCTCGAGTTGTTGTCCGTGCATCGGCCAAGGTAATGGGGGACATAATTCCCTCGAAAGAAGATGCAAGCCCAGAATCGGCTGCTTCTTGCACTCTAGCTTTCTGATCTGGCGGATGACAGATAACTAAGGGACAGCCCAGAAGGGCATCTCCTTTGGACACCGGTGAGGTAACACCCGTGCTTCTTTCGTTTGTACTGGAACGTCAACTCACGTGATTAGCCCGGGCCGAGCGCGTGCTTCATGCCTCTTAAAACCAGGAGCGGCGGGCGATTTGAGGAAATAGCGTCAGAAATTAAGATCTTATCAGCAGGGTGGAACTGCTGATGGAAGATGGGAAAAGGCGACGCAGAATTCACGCGAATCAAGCCAAGAAATGAAGCAGCACGACACCCACGGTTAACGTGACGAGCGTAACCGGTACTCCGACTCGCAAATAATCTTTAAAAGTAATCACAACCTCGGATTGCGCCTTTTCGATCACAATCATATTTGCGATCGATCCCGTCACCGTCAAATTTCCCGCCAGCGTGCTCGCCATCGCAAGCAGCAGCCAAAACTGGGTGGGATTGTGAAATTTCGGAACCAGGTCCTTGAGCAACATGACCGCGGGAACGTTGCTCACAATGTTCGAGAACAGCGCTACTACGCCGGTAAAGATCCATGGATTGTGCAGATTCAGCCGCTCTGCCAGCGCCAGCATGGGTTGCGCAAGGCCGGCCTGCTCAGCCGCCCCGACAATCAGAAATAGTCCAATGAAGAACACCAGCAGCGGCCAATCAATTTCTTTATAAATTTCTTCCGAAGGAACAGATCTTCGAATCAGGAGTAGCGCCCCGCCTATCGCCGCCACCAATGCGGGAGAAAAACCGGCCAGGAATCCCGCCAGCACCATCGCCAGAACAATCAGCGGAAATGCCAGCCGCCGATGGTCGGGGCGATCTATTACAACAGAATTAGCCGCAGCATTCTCGACCGCACTCCCGCGATCGGGACATAGCCAGTGCAGCACCATCCAATCGATAAACAGTCCGGCGATCGCCACCGGCGCCAGGGCGGAAAGAAAATGACGATAGCTGATACCGGAAATCGATCCGATCAGAATATTTTGCGGATTGCCGGTGATCGTCGCCACGCTGCCTATGTTGGAGGCGGTCGCCAGCGCCAGCAAATAACGCATGGGACGCTTGGCAAATCGCCGGCAGGTATTCAGCAGCAAGGGTGTCATCACCAGACACACCACATCGTTCACCAGGAATGCCGAGAGAATCCCGCTGGTGAAAATAACCCCCGGCAATAAGTAAGCTGGAGGAACAAATTTCGCGACCAGACCTGCGACCCACTCGAAAAACCCCGCCAGGTGCAGGCTGGAAACGATCAGCATCATGGCCCCGAGCAGGACCACGGTTGAATAATCAATGCTGAGAATGCCTTTCGACGGGCTAATGACGCGAAAGCCAAACATCAGCGCCGCACCGATGATTGCCGCCGCCGGCCGATCGATCTTTGTCCCCGGGAACCGCCCGATAGCAAAAACTGTATAGCTCGCAATAAATATCGCGTAGGCGATTAATAAATGCGTGCCAGGGGGGACGGCAAGCGCGACAATCACGCAGCCAGCCCCTGCGCAGCGGCGGAGACACGCGGAATTCCCAGCTTTCGGTCATTCCATCTGATTACTGTCGGAATCGATGTTCCGATAAATGTGGCAATGCCGGTGACGATTTTTGTCATGTATCGAATGGAAAAAGGCGTTGCGTCCAGCATCCTGCTTTGAAATCAGGTATTTGATCTAGCGGGCGTGATGGCACAAAACATGCTACTACCAAAAGTGGCTGTATCGGCAGCCAGTTTGCTGGTGAACGACGGAGTCGTTTATGGGTTGGAAGCCGCGACAACACGCAAGATTCAAAGCTGCGGTTCCGATTGAGCTTCGTCCCCAGGGTGCGCCCACCCCGCTGCGTGGACAAACTGCCGACGTCTGTCTGGGCGGATGCTACGTTGAAATGGTCTTTACCCAGGAAGTCTCGACCGCGGTGGATATTTCCTTGTGGCTCGGGGATTCGAAGATCTACGTCGAGGCTGAGGTGGTCAGCAAACATCCATCATTCGGAAACGGATTCAGGTTTGTTCACCTTACTCGCGATGGCGCCGCCAAGTTGAGCGCATATCTGGAATCGCTCAACCCTCAGGCGGAACTCGCGAACGATTCTCCATTCGCCGCACCGCCTATAACCCGCGCTTAAGCAAAGCAGCGAAATCAGTACGTCCAGCGATTTCCAAAATTTTTACAGAATCACCCGCTCGTCACCGATTCGCTTCGTCACACGTTCTCGGTCCAGATATTCAAGTAGTGGGATCGCATACTTGCGACTGACTCCGGTCAGCTCCTTAAACTTTCCTACGTCGATCTTCGGCGACCTGGTTTTTTGGGCCACTATATTCTTGCGCAATTGGCTCAACGCCATCTGGTGAAACACTAAATCGTCGGACACTTTAATCAATACCTTGTCCCGCAACAGCAAAGTCACCAGCTTCTGGGCCCGGGCTTTATCGATTTTGAGCCCGGCCAGCACCTCTTTAAGCGACGGCACTTTCAATCCTGCTGACGCGAAAGCCTGCTCGATAACTTTTCGTGATTCGGCCTCTTCATCTTTCATCACCACGCCGCGCCCGCGAAGATGAATGATGTCGCCGGCTGCCTCTACTTTTCCTTCTTTAATAAGCTGGGTGATGGCAGCAGAAAACACGTCAGGCTCCAGGGCGAACCGGTCCCGCAAGGCCTGCTGGTTTATTCCTGGCGCGAGTGGATTTTGTTTTTGAAATGCTTCCACGGCAGACAGCAGCGACGCCTTGAGGCTCAATCCCATTGCAGAATCCAAAATTCGGCCGCCGAATTTCACGCTCGCGCCGCTCTTCACTGACGACTCAACTCTCGCGCGCACCACCTCTTCCGACCACCCAGTCTCCGCCAGCAACTGCTCGATCGATATCCCCGGAATTAAGCGCCGCGCGATTCGTGCCCGCAGGACTTCCTCTTGATCTCCGCCGAGAGTGGCGCGTAGCAAGCGCTCACGCCCTTCGCCTTTGAGCTTTGGAATTGGGAAGGCATCCACAACCGCGCCTCCGCCAATGGTGATGACCGGCGAGAATTGCCGGATGATAAAACGGTCGCCGGGCACCAGCAGCAGTGGCGCGGTCAAACGAAGCTGCGCAAAGGCTTCTGCGCCCGGTTCGAGCTGCTTCCCCTCCAACAAATTCACCGTGGCGATGGTCTCCGAAGCGAAAGCATGCAGGTGGACGCGCGCACTGGTCTTAAGCGGCTTAGCGGAAGTCAGCAGCGAAAGCCTTACATCCATTCGCGACGAAGGTCGCAGCAGCTCAGGCGAAGCCAGCACCATGCCGCGTTCGAGTTCGTGTTTGTCGACCCCCACCACATTGAGGGCCGTGCGTTCCCCGGCGACCGCTTTTTCAGTCGACGTTCCGTGAACCTGGACGCCTCGCACCCGCACTTTTTTGCCAGCAGGAAAAAGTTGCAGTTCGTCTTCCCTGCAAATAGTTCCCGCGAGCAGCGTACCCGTGACCACGGTGCCAAATCCTTTCATGGTAAAAACGCGATCGATCGGCAGTCGCACAATTGCGCGCCAATCGCGCCCCGGCAATTCACCAGCAACTCGAACCAGTTGGTGCCTGAGTTCGTCCAACCCGGTGGATTTCAGAGCGCTCACCGGGACAATTGGGGCGTTCTCCAGAAAAGAACCGCGCAGAAAATCTTCAACTTCGAGGCGCACCACTTCCAGAGTGTCCGCGTCCACCATGTCGGATTTGGTGAGCACTGTGATCCCATGCCGGATCGCAAGCAGGCGGCAAATGTCGAAATGTTCGCGGGTTTGGGGTTTGATTCCCTCGTCAGCAGCGATCACCAGCAGCACCAGATCGATGCCGCCGACTCCGGCCAACATGTTGCGAACGAAGCGTTCGTGCCCGGGAACATCAACAAAGCCAAATCGCAACACTTCACCCGCGGGGCCGGCCAGTTGTGTGTAGGCGAACCCCAGGTCGATGGTGATTCCTCGACGCTTCTCTTCTTGCAGCCGGTCCGCATCGATGCCAGTAAGCGCTTTGACCAGCGCGGTTTTACCGTGATCAATGTGACCGGCGGTGCCGACGATAATCGACTTCATGGACGCTTCAGTATATGTGGGGACAGCCGAGGGCGGCTGTCCCCACGCAACCCGATTTTCCCGGCAGTAGGTAGCTTTTCTCTGCGTTCTCTGTTTTAAAGTCCTCAGCGATCTCTGCGGTTAAAAGCTTTTGGGTTTGCCGTGGTTAAAAGCTTTTGAATTTCCCTCGAAAATGCGACAATAGAACTTCCCCGCATGTCCACGGCCACCCTAGCCATCACACCTGAAGTCCTGCGGGATCACGGACTGACTGCGGACGAATACGAGCGCATCAAATCGCTGCTCGGGGGACGCGAACCCACCTTCACCGAACTCGGCATTTTCAGCGTAATGTGGAGCGAGCACTGCTCCTATAAATCATCGCGCGTGCACTTAAAGCGCCTGCCGACCCGCAGCCGTCACGTACTACAAGGCCCTGGAGAAAATGCCGGCATAGTTGACATCGGCGATGGCTGGGCCTGCGCTTTTAAAATCGAATCGCATAACCATCCGTCATTCATTGAGCCTTTCCAGGGAGCAACCACCGGCGTCGGCGGAATTTTGCGCGACATCTTCACCATGGGCGCGCGCCCGGTTGCGGTGATGGATTCCCTCAGGTTCGGGCCGATCTCAGCACCCGGCCATGTAGCTCAGAATGACCACGTGGGAACGGCCGCCCTCGGCCGTTCATCCGAGCATAGCTCGGCAGGACAGCCGGGGCCGGCTGTCCCCACACGAGAAGAGCTTCACAAAAATCACTCCATTCTCGAAGGTGTAGTCAGCGGCATTGCTTCTTACGGCAACTGCTTTGGCGTCCCAAATCTTGGCGGCGAAACCAAGTTTGAGCCTTGCTACTCCGGTAATCCGCTGGTGAATGCCTTTGCCCTCGGCCTGGTCCGCAAAGATCAAATCTTTTATGCGAAGGCATCGGGCGAAGGCAATCCCGTAATTTACGTCGGCGCAAAAACCGGACGCGACGGCATCCACGGCGCCACCATGGCCAGCGAAGAATTCAGTGAAGCGTCCGAAGCCAAGCGGCCCAACGTACAGGTTGGCGATCCATTTTTGGAGAAGCTGCTGCTTGAGGCCTGCCTCGAAGCCATGCAAACCGGCGCGGTGATCGGCATTCAGGACATGGGCGCCGCCGGGCTCACCTGTTCCACCTGCGAAATGGGCGCGCGCGGCAATGTCGGAATTGAAATTGAAATGGACCGAGTGCCGCAACGCGAAACCGGTATGAGCGCTTACGAAATCCTGTTGAGCGAATCGCAGGAGCGCATGTTGCTGGTCGCGCAAAAAGGCCGCGAGGAAGAAGTTTACAAAGTCTTTCGCAAGTGGGGACTCGATGCGGTCGAGGTCGGCCGCGTCATCAGCGAAAACCGCATGCGGGTGCTGCAGCACGGCGAAGTGGTCGCCGAAATTCCCAACACCGCGCTGACTGACGAAGCCCCGGTTTATCAGCGGCCACTGAAGCGCTGGCAACCGCCGGTTCCGAGCGAGATGCCCGAGACCGTTCAGCTGGGCAAAAAATCTGACTTCTCCGAAGACCTGAAGCGCCTGCTTTCGAGCCCCAACATCTGCAGCAAGCGTTGGATCTACCAGCAATATGATTCCATGGTGCAGACCAACACCGTCGAAGGACCGGGCGTCGGCGATGGTGGCGTGATCCGCATAAAAGGTTCACAACGCGCACTCTCGATGGCACTCGATGGCAATGGCCGCTGGTGCTATCTCGATCCCAGGCTGGGCGCGATGCACGCAGTTGCCGAAGCCGCGCGCAATGTGGCGTGTTCCGGCGCTACAGCCATAGGCGGGACGAACTGTCTGAATTTCGGCAATCCTGAGAAGCCACAGATCATGTGGCAGTTTTCGCAGGTGATTGATGGAATCACCAAGGCCTGCGAGGAACTCGAGATTCCCATCACCGGCGGCAACGTCAGCTTTTACAACGAGACCCTCGGTGAAGGGATCTATCCCACTCCCGTTCTTGGCGTGGTTGGAATTCTGGACGATGTCAGCAAAGCTACGTTCCCGCACTTCCGCGAAGCCGGACGTTCTGTCGTGCTGCTGCGTGGGAGCGAGCCCGGTGACGCAGTTGACGCCGAGGTCGAGTTTGGATCATCCGAGTACGCCAAAGAAATTCTCGGCGAGCTGTGGGGATTCCCGCCCGCGCTGGAGATTGAGAAAGAAGCTGCGCTGCAAAAGGCGATCGTTGAGCTGATTGACGCGGGCCTGATTGACTCCGCACATGATTGCTCGGATGGCGGACTGGCCGTGGCTCTGGCCCGGGTTTCATTTGAAAAGGGAATTGGGTGCCGCGCCGACCTTCGCTCGGCCGGAACGGGCGTGGACGCCCGTCCCCACACAGACAGTGCTGCTGCCGGATTTGCCCCGGAATTCGTGCTTTTTGGCGAAGATGCAGGAAGGATCGTGATCTCCTGCGACCGCGCGAGCCTGGCGCGAATCAAACAAGTAGCGAAGAAACACGGCATTTTTGCCGATGAACTGGGCGAGACGGTTTCCGGCAGTCTTGAAATCAAAATTGATGGGCGGGTCGCGATTTCGGGTTCAATTTCAGATTTTAACCAAAGTTACGAAGGCGCACTGGAGAGAGCATTACGCAGCGATCCGGCGACAGCAGCGGCAGACTGAGAACGGGTAGCAGCGGGCGTCCACGCCCGCGAAATTGCCGAGCATAGCTCGGCAAGGACAGCCGAGGGCGGCTGTCCCCACGAAGGCCTGTAACACGAAGTTCAGTAAAGACGTCTTAAGTTGTAAATGGGGTTACTGAAAGCTGAGGGCTGACAGCTGATGGCTAAAAGCGATAAATTTCGCGATGAGTGTGGCGTGGTTGCGGTCTACTCCCATCCTGAGGCGGAGACGCTTGCCTACCTCGGCCTTCACGCGTTGCAGCATCGCGGACAGGAATCCGCCGGCATTGTGACCTCAAATGGAATGGCCCTGCACATTCACAAAGCCATGGGCCTGGTCGCCGATATTTTCACCGAGAAGAAACTGGCGAAGTTGCGGGGCACTCTTGCCATCGGCCACACCCGTTATTCGACTACCGGCGACTCGGCTCTGTTGAACGCGCAGCCTATCATGGTGCAATCGAACAAGGGAATGATTGCGCTGGCGCACAACGGAAATCTGACCAATGCCGGAGAAATCCGCGCCCGCATGGAGGCGCAAGGCTCAATTTTCCAGACCAGCAGCGACACCGAAGTCATCGTGCACCTGATCGCTCAATCGCGCGAGCACACTCTGCCCGAAGCCATGGCCGACGCGCTGCGTCGAGTGGAAGGCGCGTTTTCGCTGGTCATGATCAGCCCCGACCGCATCTTCGCAGCCCGCGATCCGCGCGGTTTTCGCCCGCTGGCCATGGGACGCATTCGAGCGCAGGGCGATCGCCACCAGGACACCTTTGTTTTCGCATCCGAAACCAGCGCCTTTGATCTGATCGGCGCCACTTATGAGCGCGAGGTGAAGCCGGGTGAATTGGTGATCGTCGGCCCCGAAGGCGTCAGTTCCCGGTTTTATGCGCCTGCGCTGGCGCAATCCAGTTGCATCTTCGAGCATGTTTATTTTTCGCGGCCCGACAGCCGCGTCTTCGGACGTTCCGTTCAGGAAAGCCGCGAACAACTTGGTTGCCAGCTTGCCATCGAAGCCCCGGCCGATGCCGACCTGGTAGTGCCGGTGCCTGACTCTGGTGTTACCGCTGCCATGGGTTATGCCGCTGAAAGCGGCATTCCGTTGCGCTTCGGCCTGATTCGCAATCACTACGTTGGCCGTACCTTCATCGAACCGCAGCAATCGGTGCGCGATTTTGGTGTCCGGCTCAAGCTGAACCCGGTGCGCAGCCTGCTCGAAGGCAAGCGCGTGGTGCTGATCGATGACTCCATCGTGCGCGGCACCACCAGCAAGAAAATTGTTCGCATGGTGCGCGGCGCGGGAGCCACCGAAGTTCACCTTCGGATCTCATGTCCGCCGACCATCTCTCCATGTTTCTATGGCGTTGATACTCCGCGCAAGAAAGAACTCATTGCCGCCAACAACACCGTCGAAGAAATCCGTGAATATATCGGCGCCGATTCGCTGGCCTATCTTTCACTCGACGGCTTGAAAAAAGCCTGCCACGACGGCGAGAAAACCACTTACTGCACCGCCTGCTACACCGGGCGTTATCCCACCAACCTGATCGATGTCGAAGAAATTCAGCCCGCCATAGTCGAGAAGCCGTAATTTGTGGTGGAGGTACGGGCGCCCTCGCCCGTTATTTAGTGGCGATTGAATTCAAAAGCTTTTAACCGCAGAGATCGCCGAGAAAAGCGAGTTGTTGATTTTCTCTTTGCAGCGAGAATGCTAAGCGCAACTCACGCCTTCTGCGCCGCCGCCACTCTCTCAATCGCCTGCAGATCTTTCGTGATCTTCGCATCCTTCCATCCGGCCAACAACTCCCGAACGCTTGAAGAAATCGTCCCGCTGATCTCCATCACCAGCCATCCGCTGGGTTTCAGCACTTCACGCGCTTGAGGAATCAAGCGCTCAATTACTTCCAACCCAGTCGGTCCGGCAAAAACAGCATTTCGCGGCTCGAACTTCCGTACTTCGAGCTGCACCGTGTCTTCCTCTGACTCGCCGACGTAAGGCGGATTTGAAACCACAAAATCAAACGAATTCTTCTCAATTCCCGCCAGCAGATTGCCTTCATGAAATTGAACTTGCGATTCAAGCTGTAACCGGGCCGCATTGGCTCGAGCTATTTCCAACGCAGCCGGCGATATATCGATGGCATGAATTTCGGCCTGTGGCAGCTCCTTCGCCAAAGCCAATGCAATGCACCCGGAGCCAGTGCCGACATCAGCAATTCTGACGGGCGAGACGCCCGTCCCCCAACCTCCAAACTTCGGTTGTGGGGAGACGGGCGTCTCGCCCGTCGCTTTCCCGTCCCATAGAACCTGTCCTGAACTCGCCGAAGGAAAAGTTCCCCTCACAAGCCCCAGCACGGTTTCAATCACATGCTCCGTCTCCGGACGCGGAATCAGCACCGCCGGCGACACCAGAAAATCCATCCCCCAAAATTCCTGATGCCCGGTGATGTACTGCGCCGGAATCCCTCGCGCGCGTTGCGCCAGCGCATCTTTATAGTGCGCCTGCTCTTCGGCGGTAAGCTCGTGCTCCGGATGCCCGTAGAGATAAGCCCGGTCGCGGCCCAGTATGAACATGAGCAGCAACTCGGCGTTCATCCGGGGAGAAGGCACCTGAGCAGAAGTCAGGCGCTGGATCGCAGAGCTAAGTGCGTGGCCAAGGAGCACTCAGTTATTTCACCACAAGCGGATTAAGCGACGGAAAGGACGAGGATTTATCGCGGCGGCTGTCCGGGCGCTCCCGGCGGTCCGCTCTGGTTCTGTTGCTGCTGCTGCAATTCCCGCAACAGCTGCTCGGGGGTTTTCACCGTTGGCGGGTTCTGATCACCCTGGTCTCCCTGGTCAGCCTGCGGCTCTTCCGGCTGCGGAGACTCCTGTACGTTCGGGTTCTCCGAGTTTTCTTCCTGAGGCTCATTTTCCACATCAGGCACGGCCTGCAGATTTTCATTCTCGCCTTGCGGCTGATTGGCTTGGGGCACTGGTCCCGGTTCCGGACCGTTTGATTTCGCTATCAGCACAACCTTCTTCAACGCGCGCGGATCGGCGGGCGATCCCAATAACACATAATCGTAATGCGATCCATTCAGCAGCTGCGCCATTACATCGCGCGGTGAGCCGGGGCCAAACTGTCCAACTACGCGATCTCCTGATCCAGCTGGCATGTCAACGTTGGCGCCGGTCTTTTGCCTGACCGCATTTAACACATCGCTCATGGTGGAATTTCTGGCCACGATCGTAAGTTGTCCACCTTGGAAACTCACCTGCGGCGGCGAAGCCGGCCCATGCTCTGGTGTCACCTTTTCCGCGGGAGGTATCGTGGACGGAGTGCTGGCCGGCAGCGGCTGTGCAGGAGACGGTTTCGACGCTTTCTTCGCTTTCGTCCGGTGCGCGGTCTGGCCCGATGCGGCGCCGCAGAGCAGAACAATCCAAAGAAGATGAACCGTAGGGCGAAACATATACAAGGACGATTTTACACCCGGAACGGCGTCCCAGCCTTACTGTTGAGGGGCGAAGTAACCTCTGCGAGCGCGGACCTGCAAGTCCTTCTTAAGAGAGGTTATTTCGATAGAGCGGAATCGGCCATCGGGGTCGAAATCCGCGGGATGGTACGAGATCACGTACTGGCTGCGCAACTCATCTTCAATGGCTGAAAATGAAGACTTGATGTCTTTCATTTTAAAGGGAAAGAAGGCGCGGCCTCCGGTAGCATTTGAAATCTGCTCCAGAACCTTATCGCCTCGCAGAATCAATCCACTGTCGTCTGTCGAGATCGTATAAATAATGACCTGCGCGCGTTCGGCCATGTAGATAGCTTGCCCCAGGGTGTGTTCGCTCTGATTGTCTTCGCCGTCGCTGACAATAATGAGCGCCCGTCTTACCGGACGGTCGGAATCATCCCGCATCATTTTTTCTTTGCAGGAGGAGTAGATGGCGTCATACAGGGCCGTCCCACCGCCATCCTGCATATGACCGATTCCGGCAGCCAGCAGGCTTACATTGTCGGTGTAATCCTGCACCACGCTGTTTTTTGTGTTGAAAGCCATGGCAAAAGCGTGGTCGTAGTGCGGACGAAGAGTGTGTTGCAGAAATCCGACCGCGGCCTCTTGCTCGAACTGGAAGCGCCCGTGGACTGAGCCGCTGGTGTCTATCAATAGGCCGATCTGCAGTGGCAGGTCCGTTTCCTGCGAAAAGCGGACAATCTGCTGCGGCGGTTTGTGATCATCGAGAATGGTGAAGTCGCTTTCATTCAGATCGCGCACGAACTTGCCATGCTTGTTCATGGCGATGAACAAAACGTTCACTTCATTGACGCGCGATTTAATGGTGACAACAGAATTTGTTTCAGCGGAACCAAGATCAGGAGCTGAAGTGGCGAGGTCCGCGCTTGGCTTCACATAGGAATTCTGCCCGTGCAATGGCACCCAAGCCAGAAACAACAGCGCCAGACAAGAAACCCAATGTGTGTACTTCATTCCTAGTCCGCCTAAAAATTGCACGCATAGCCACGGCCAGAGGCTACCTCACTTAATTAGATGCAAGTCCCTTGCCGAAGGCACTTCTGGTGTAAATCGACCGTTGGCTTGACTTTAGGCCACGGGTGCGGCATCTCCAAGTTACAAAAGGAGCACTCGAAGGGTCACTACCATGAAAGATTTGCTCAGGCGCGATCCAGCTCCGGAAGGTAAAATGCTGAATACTCATCCTCAACTGAGGTCAATCCATGAAAATGCTTGTCGCATTTCTGCTTGCGTTCGCCTTCGTCCCACTAGCCCTTGGTGCAAGGGACGAAAAAGAAGTTGATCGGGTTAAAGATGCAGGCGTCGTGCTCAAAGAAATTCTCAACATCCCTGATGACATTCCCGGGGATTTGCTTGACGACGCCGAGTGCGTGATTGTTCTGCCTTCGGTCAAGAAGGTCGCGATTGGAATCGGCGGCGCCTTTGGCCGAGGCGTTATGGTCTGCCGCACCGGCGAACATTTCACCGGTCCCTGGGGCGCTCCCGCGATGTATGCCCTCGAAGGCGGAAATTTCGGTTTTCAACTGGGTGCTCAGGCGACGGATTTCGTCCTCCTGGTAGTGAATCCTCGGGGTGCCGAGTCGCTGATGGGGAGCAAGATCAAACTTGGAGCCGATGCTTCTGCCGCCGCAGGCCCCAAGGGCCGCACCGCCGCCGCCTCCACTGACATTGCTATGCGCGCGGAAATTCTTTCCTACTCGCGTTCTCGCGGGCTTTTTGCCGGCATTTCGCTCGAAGGCTCGACCTTGCGCCCCGACAACGGCGCCAACGAAAAGCTTTACGGTAGAAAACTCACCGCCAAAGAAATCCTGCGCGAGGACAAGGTTGCGATTCCAGCTGCCGCTCATACCCTGGATGCTGAGTTGCAAAAGGCATCGCCCAAGAACCGCTCTGACCCAAAGTCACTGCAATAAGATTTCATTCGCTGGCTATCCCGGCTTGCGCAAGTCCAAAAGTCACGGTTGACCGAGATGGTCGGCCGTGAAAGCTGTTCCCATCGCGCGGCCTTCCTTCATCCTCACTGCCGTTTTCACGTTAAAACCACCCACAATTCACACGATATTCAAACTTCGTTCATCAGTTGTTAACTAAGCCAAAGCTAGGATGTAGTACTCACATTCACCGAGGACCTTCGCCAAGGGCTCGGTTCATTGTTTGGCAGTTCTACT
>DATATW010000162.1:0-31732 GCA_036268595.1 Terriglobales bacterium | reverse complement strand
AGAGGCAGGCTTCGGCACGGCGCGATCGGGTTCAAATCGTTGGATTCCTAATTACAGCAGTTTAATATTCCATCGGAAGCTTGGACGGTGAATTATGGGTGCAACAATGACATTGGATGGGGACTTCGATCGGCGACGCACCCACACTTGGTTCCCTAAGGAAGTCAGGGTGGTGCTTCTGAGGGCTCCAATTGAGCCCAAAAGCTTGGCTAAAATGCAGGAATTTGTTTCCTTATCAGTTGTCGGATGAGTACCAGTGTTGCAACTTTGCTCCCTTACGTTAGTCCAGAATCATCGTTGCACCGGCTCAAACACCAAAATGGCAGCTTCTTGATCCCCGATCGCCTGCGACGCGACATACAAGCGATTGAATCGTGTGACAAAGAGCGAAATTCCCGAACCCGGCCTAGTCTTGATTTTCGAGATCACGTCGTAGTGGTAGGCATCCTTCTGCTCATACACGTAGACCCAGCCGCGGGATGCGTCCGGCGTCCCGTACCAACGACCTCCTGTCATATAGACGCGCTTCAGGTTTGCGTTGTAATGCACTCCATCCATCGTTTCGGGGCCCGGCAGGCTTTGAATTTCCTTGCCAGACATGCTGTCGTAGACAGTCATCTTCGGAGGAGTCCTGCTGCCGACGAACAATCGATGCGAGCTTTGATCGAGTGCCATGTCTGCGGCACCGTCACCCTTGGCGGGCCAACTCTTGATGCGTTCGCGCTTTCGGGTATCGAATTGATAAATTTGGTCCGATCGAGAGTCACAAACAAGAAGTATTCCGCTGTCGTCCATTGCCATCTCGGCGAGATCACCGGGGCGAGGTGTTGGGGCGATCATGTCCGCGAGAAGCTGGTCGGATCCGGCACCGGGAATGGGCTCTAAGATACCCACTCGTTCATGCGCATCGAATCCTGCATTCTGGCCGCCGCATGGGGCGGGAGTAGCTGGGTTCCACTGACCCAGGATGGGCTTGCGGCTCGCGACCTGAAGCGAGTGAACTTCACGACCTTGGAAGGCGCAATCTCGTATGCAGAGAGCAACAATTCAAGGTGGAACAGCCCTGATGCCGACTCTTGATTCACGTACATTGGGCAGTCCTCGGGCAAACGCCAGACGGCGAACTAAACGCATGGCGCTTACTGTTCCCGTGGAGGTGTCCGGTAAGGATGTTGAGAATTCATCGTTCTCAGTCGCAACTACCGCGATCAACCTGAACCGAAATGGAGCCACGCTCCACTTAAGTCGTGATCTGCACGTCGATTCCGTCATCCTTATAAAAAATAGTCGTGGCGCTCGAACACCAGCCCCTGTAGCCTCAGAGACCCCGTGCCGGGAAATCAGTTTGCCTACGGCGTGGAGTTTTTGGAAACTGACAGTGCACAAGATTTCTGGGGCATAAATTTCCCCGCGATTTCCCTCGTCGTCGCAACGCGGCCATTAGCCTATCCAGTCTGCATCTCTCTTCCACCGCTACCATTCAGTAATTTGCTGGACGAAATAAAAAAGCTCATCGAAGATCGATCTCTGATGAGCTTTTCTTGTTGTCATCGGATCGCGGAAATCCGAAGAGGGCTTCCTTCGTTTGTGTCTGAAGTGATTTTCGCAGGAATCGCGTCATATCCAGAAGATAACCGCCGTAATAAGGCTTCAACATTAAAAAAGCCTACGCTTTTCCGCGCAGGCTTTTCGGGCGAAGTGGCAGGGGAGGCTTCCGTAGGAATTATTCGCCTTGAGAAAAAGGCTGTCGGTACTCTCGGAGCGAAATAAATGTCCGGCGGGTAAGCTCGTCGGAATTCCGACGCAAAAGTTCACTGCAATTGATCTACAGGATTTCCCGTATTCTTACCTCCGCGTCAGCCACCGCAGCAGCGTGAGGTGCGTCGGTGATCGGATCCGATCCTTGGCCACACCACGCTAGTACCCTCGATGTCCGTTCAGTCGGGCGTGAATAACTTGGGATGAATTAGCGGGCCTCCGCCGATTCTGACGACATCGGCGGAGGCCCCGATGAAAGTGGTCATCGCAGGAGGACAGAATGAAAGATCACAATCACGATGGAAGGAAATGACGGCGCGTTTGCCGCCTATATCGCGCGGCCGAAGACAGTGCCGTCTCCTGCCGTTGTCGTTCTGCAGGAACTGTTCGGGGTGAACGACGACATTCGCAAGCACTGCGATGAATTGGCGGCACAAGGTTACCTCGTGGTCGCTCCAGACCTGACTGGCGGCAGGAGCCCGGCGTCGACCTGAACGTTACCTCCCAAGCCGACTGGGACCAGGGCCTTCGTCTCTATCAGGCTTATGACAGAGATGCCGGCGTAAAGGACATCAAAGACACTATCGATGCAGTACGCAGTCTCCCGGAATGCAACGGCAAGGTCGCCTTGCTCGGCTATTTCCTCGGAGCGCTAATGGTCTTCATGGCCGCTGTGCGCAACGACGGCATGGTAGAAGAAGGTCCACGCTCTCGATACGAGCATGTGCTATTACCTCCAAAACTGGTGGTGCGCGGCTCTACATAAGTTCATCGATCCCATGCTCAGATATGAGGGTTTGTCGATGGCGGCCTGACGGCGATGTAGAGCGAAAGAACCTGGGCGCAACCCACGGAGCAAACAATGACAACGATGAAGCAGATTGTGGTAGTTTTATCGTCATCTCGGCGATGGCACCGATAGTGGAAGCGCAGCAGGGCGTCGAGAAGGCTGCTGTCGGGACGTTGGTTGCGTGCAAGCTGCATCCAGTTGCAACTCAATCGGACCGATGATGTCAACGTCGTGCGCCAAGAGCGCAGTCGTCCACGCCAAGAACGATGGGGGTCGGTTTCGCTTGCACGTGGACGGTTGAGACCGCTGCCCAAGTTCATATAAATCATTTAACTCTGTTCTGTCGTGCGGTGCTTGTAGCTGATCACCCTTTTAATAATTAGTAATGAACCGATTCCTCGCAGTGGGCTCAACTATCTCTTAACCTCCGAGGGAACATTCACGGTCTTAGGAGAAGGAGAGGAAAAGGTTGCTGCAGAAAAGGCCGCCAGGCTCAAGCCTGATGTGGTGCTCTTTCATGTTCCGGTTCTCCAGTCCAGCATTGCGGAACTTATTGCTTCAGTTCAAAAAGCAACGGTAGGTGTGGGCGTCGTTGTTCTCGGGCGCGACATTCAGGCACCCTACCTTGGCCAAGCTCTTGCAGCGGGAGCATGTGGGTTTGTGTTGTTGCGTGGTACCCCTAATTACCTCTTCAACGCAATCGGTGCTGCGGCTCGCCACCAGCGATTCATCGCCCCCCAACTTGAGCGACGAACTGCTTGATAATCTTAGTTCGAGGCAAAGAACGTGGTGCTGCACCGTCCGCCTGAGCGGCCGACCAGAAGATGTGGCCTATCGCAGCGTCTTTACTGCTCGTATCCAAGAAGCCGAAGACGTGAAATTTATATTTTCGGTATGTGCCGATCCGCTGAGTGGGTTGGAATCGATCGCTCGCACCGAAACGCGAGTGGCAACGACCGATCCGATCGCGCAAGCAAAGTTCCGTCGCTATTGTCGCTGGTTTCACCAGAGGTCATCTTCATTCGTCGAGTTCTGCTAGGAAGTGTGAGAGCGGAAGCCGAACGCCGCACGCGTGAATCAAAGCCCGAGTTACGAGACTGCCGAATTTGGGCAATACGCCGGATGATCCTCATCGAATCGTAACGCAACAGCTTTCCCGGTGCTGACCGTTCGTGGCGAAAGACCCTTACCTCAGTTAGTCGGTCCGTGCGGTTTCCCCAACACTGATCAATGCAATTTGTGATCTCGATCACAGAACGATGTTGCGCCGATCACTGACGTTCGGGTCTCCCAATATGAAACTCTCCTTACTTGAACCAACATTACCCGGTAGTTGCTGGAATTTCTCGAAACGGGGAACTAGGTTTTGTGGGTTTTCGCTAGACGTCTTGAAGTTAATGCCATTTCGGGAAAAGAACAAGTTTTGGATTGACCAAGCATCTGATTTGGCATTGAATTTCGGGCCTAGTTGAAAGACTATGACGCAAGCGTTGTGTAAACGGGGCGGGGAAGCACAACAAGATTAGCTCTACAAAATAAATCCGGGTAGGCCGACACCGGAAGGGGAGCGGGGAAATGAGAGCTCAACCGGGCCTGGTATCGTGGAACCTTTTCGTCATTGGGCCCTTGGCATTTCTTCTCTCAACGGCCTATGCAGCAGGGCAGAAGGTGCCCGAGGCCACGCAGGGCCCTTCGGTGGCCCCCACATTTATTCTTGGAAACCCAAGCGATTACACCGGCATTGACCGGTGCCGCTCCTGCCACAAACCCGAGTACAGGGAATACGAGAAGACGGCTCACGCAAAAGCGTCGGTTACGGGTAAGAGCTATGTCTCGGGTTGCGAAGTCTGTCACGGACCGGGAAAGGCGCACGCAGATGCAATTGAGGCGGCTGAAGGAGATGAGGGCAAGGAGAAGCGAGCCCTCGAAGAGCACCCGATTTTTTCCTTCAGCGTAAATGCGAAGATCACGGCGGCCCTGCAGCAGTTTCCAGTCTTCCGGTTCCGCTCCAATTCGAAAGAGAATGCTGCCCGTTGCATGCTTTGCCATATCAGCAGCAAGGAACAAGAGTTTTTTGAGCACTCGACACATGTGGCGCATGGCATGTCGTGCGACCAGTGCCATACCTCGCATCTGGTGACCGAAGTTAAAGACCAGAGCAAGGGGGACTTCAGTTCGCCACAGGGCCATTTCTTCCAAGTGCCGCAACTTCCGGATGAAGTGCGCTGGCTCGAGAGCAGTTTGTTGAAACAGTCGGAACCGACACTGTGCTTCAACTGTCATGGAACCGTGCAGGCGCAGTTTGCGTTACCGGTGCACCATCGCGTTCCCGAAGGTTTGATCAAGTGCAGTGACTGCCATAATCCGCACGGGTCATTGAACCGCGCCAGCCTGAAGCAGCCGAATTTTCAGAGTTGCGTAAATTGCCATGCGGAGAAGCGCGGGCCATATATCTATGAACACGCGTCGGTGAAAGTGGAAGGCTGTACCATTTGCCACAACCCGCACGGCAGCACCAACCGCATGCTGCTGGTGCGGCGCGAAGGCCGGCAGCTTTGCCTGCAGTGCCATACCGGATATCACGATCAAGCCGGCGTGCCGCACAGCCGGCTGAGCTTTCAGACCAGCGGCGAGTGCACGCGCTGCCACGTTGCGGTACACGGTTCGAATCTGGATCCGACTTTGCTGCGATGATACCGGAGGCGCTATGAGATCAACTCGTGTGGTACTGCTCGCCGGCCTCCTAGTGCTGCCCGGTATGTTGAGGGCGCAGGATGCACCGGGAAATTATGAAGGCGCGCCGCTTGATTTGGGAGGGTTCAACACCCAAGGTTCAGCCAGCGTGGGCTATCGCTTCACAGATATCAAAGGTTACGCGCCGATGTACCGCGAAATGTTTGATCTGGAAAGCGGGCCGCGGCTAATGGACTTCAGTCTGTTGGGCGAAGCCAAGCCCGGCGCCAATGCTTTTGCCGATGATTATTCGCTGAACATGAGCGGGCTGGGCGGCGATCCGTTTCCAACCGCACAACTCACCGTGAGCAAGCACAAGCTGTTTGACTTCCGGGCCAATTGGCGGCAAGCGTATTATTTCTGGAACCAGAATGACAATGTGGTTTTGCCCATCACAGCGGTTGCGCCCACGCTATCAACCGGGCTGACCGATCACCACAATTGGGACACGGTCCGCAAGTTCGGCTCGGCGGACCTGACCGTGCATGCCAGCAACAACTTGCGATTCAACTTCGATTACTACCACACCACGGACTCTGGGCCCACCTTCACCACTGCATCGCCGGACTTTCTGGGATCACCAGGCTTTTGGGGTGGCTTCGCGCGGGCGAATCCATATTATTTGTTCGCCCCGATCAATGATGAAACCAACCGCTTCACCGGCGGAATTGACTACACGTTCCGCTCGTGGAATTTTCATTACTCGGCGGGATACCAGAGCCTCAACTCGATCATCAACGTGAGCAACGTTAGCTCGCCGGAGCTGAGCATTGACCCGGCGAAGAGCTCGACGCAAGAGCCATTGGCGAATTTCACCTGGTCGCAGGACCGCCGGCTGACCACACCGATCAGCGAGTTCTCGTTTGTAGGAAAACCGCTGCATCGACTGGAGTGGCGCGGTAGCTATCTGTTCTATCGCTACCAGGGGCCATTGAACTTCGATCAGTCATTCAACGGAATTGCTCCCAATAGCAAGGGGGTACAAACCCCTTATGCGGTAAGCCAGAGCGTGCGCGGGAACGTGACCGAACCAGACCACATTATCAGTCAGGGATTCACTTATGACATTACCAGCTGGTGGAGCGTGAGCGCGGATTATCGCTACTCTCACCTGACCACCGAAGGAATTGCCAGCTTAAGCAGCCTTTTCAACGCAACCACGCCTGCAACCAACAGTGAAGACATCGTATGGCGAAATAATTTAAGCGATCTGCACTTCACCCTGGACTTCACTCCGCTTCCTACGCTCATCATCCGGCCGGGAATTCATCTGATGAAGTATGATGTGGCCACTTTTTCTGCCGGGGTCGAAGACGACGGGCTGAGCCGCACTATCAAGACTGTCGCTCCCGAGATCAGCTTTGGCTACGAGCCCTCGAAAATAATCAGTTTTCGCGGAGATCTGCACAGCTTTAATAATGGCTTGTCATACACGGCGATTACCCCACGCAGCGAAGTCGGCGGCCATGCGGTGGTGCAATTCCATCCCATAGCAAAGTTTTCGATCGATAACGAACTCAATATTAGCAATGGCCGGCTGCTCGAAACTGATTATCGTAATGTGGTCCGGTTTAATTCGACGACCGCCTCTTACGCACTGAATGAGCGCTTCTCGATCTTTGCCGGATTCAGCTATGAAAGCACTTATTCCCAGGGGGAGATTCAGTACCTGCGCGGACCAGCGCCGTTAAGCAACTTCCTGCGCGATCAGGAAATGAATCGAGTCTGGCAGGGGGGCATAGACCTTAAGCCCATCCGGCGCTTCAGTGCTCGGATTAGCGGCAACTTCGACCGATCCAGCTTCGTGGGCGAGATCAGCGGCGAGCCGCCGGCATATGGGCCTGTAACCTGGCCGCTGGTCACCGGAACGGTCGCTTACGATTTTCCCAAGGCCGGGCGGCTCTCGGTGGACCTGCAACGTACCTACTACTTACAGGACATTGTCACTGTAAATAATTTTTCGGCAAATCTGCTGACCATTCGCTGGACGAGAGGTTTCTGATTTGCGACCTGCGCTATAGTTATCGGCACTGGAGGATACCGATGAATTTATTTCGAGCTGTGTCGCGAGTAGCGATAGTCTTGACGAGCGCAACCTTGGCGTGTTTCGTGGTGAATGGAACTTTGCTTGCGCAGAGTGCCGATGACCTTTACAACAAAAAATGCGCAGTGTGTCACGCCAAAGATGGTTCAGGCAACACCGCGAAGGGAAAAAAAGTCCACGTCAAAGATGTCCACGAAAACATGAAGGACTCCGAAGCCGCGATGATCAAAGTGGTCACCGACGGCAAGGGCGATGACATGGATTCGTACAAGGGTCAGTTCACGGCTGATCAGATCAAGGCGCTGGTGGAGTATTACCGAAGTCTCGGGCAGAAGTAGCAAACTGCGGCAAGACTTTGGCTGATTGCGATGGTTTCTCCTACTGTCCTCGAAATTCTGTTTATTGTGATGGCTCTGGCGCTTGCCACGCTGGTAGGCGCGCGCGTTGAACTGACACGTGCGCGTGGGGGGAAGATCCTGGCGTTCGTGACGCTCTTCATCACCCCGGTTCTGGCAGTCTGGTTGGGATTTTCCGAACACATGGAGCGCGCCGAGAGCACGCAGTTCTGCCTCTCCTGCCACGTGATGCATGACTTCGGGAGAAGTCTATATGTGGACGATCCTAGCTACATCCCGGCCAAGCACTTCCAGAACAATCTGGTCCCGCGCGATCGGGCGTGCTACACCTGCCACACTGACTACACGATGTTCGGCACGGTCCACTCAAAATTTCGCGGATTACGCCATCTTTATGTGCAATATCTCGGCACACCCCCAGCGCCCGCGGACATCAAACTCTACACTGCGTTCAATAACCGCGAATGCCTGCACTGCCATGCAGGAATGCGGGCTTTTGAGGAACAGGCGAAGCACAGCAAGAGACCGGACATGATGGCAAAAATAATGTCAAACCAGATGTCATGCATGAATAGCGGGTGTCACGATATTGTGCACGAGGTGGGTACGCTCAAGAGCGCCACCTTCTGGAACGGAGTGAAATAGCATGCCGGATCAAACACCGCCCATGACGGGGGCAGCAGTCGTCGAGAGGCGGATACGCCTCGCCGCCTTCCTTGTCTGCCTGGGGCTGTTCGTGTTCCTGATTACCCTACTTCGAGTTCATCCCCTTGCATTCGTGGCTTTCGCTGTAATTGGCTGTCCGCTGGTGTTCGCCGGGATCGTCTTGTTTCTTTACTCAATCGTATCTTACGACCCTAAAACGCGGACAACGCTCTGATCCCATTAAAGTATGTCGACCCTTCGCTTCAGATCCAACTGGTTTGGGTGTCGAAGGCGTAATGCTGGATGAATCTCAACATGCCACCATTTCGGTCGATGCCGAATTTACGCAGTCAAAGGCTTCCTGCACCAGACTTGCTGCTGTTTGGCATTCCGGTGGCGTCGGGTTCGACAGTTGAAGCAAGCCCTGTCGCCCCAGGTTACGGGGCAGAGCGAAGGCATATTGATGTTGCATCAGAAGCTCAAGCGTAGACGCGAGGCGTTCCGATTTGTAACCATTTTCAAATTGGAGTCCTTTGCTGTGAAGCTCAGAAGCTGACATCCAATAAGTGCAAACGAGAGACCAGCAGCCTCGCGCCTCCGAGGACCAAACCTGGAGATGATCCAAAGTACCGCCTTGAGTGAACTCATATTCAATGTGAATTGAAAGGTTCTCCGTCGTGTGCACAAGATCTGCCCAACTTGAAACAACGGCGGATTCCAGAAGTAAGTCCATGTTTTTATCACGCGCGGGTTTCAAGATCGACCTCCTTGGCGACTGACTTGCGAAAGTTTCAGTGAATGCGCATGGCGTTCTTAGTCAATTGCTCTATAGACAGCATCGCAGGGAAGCACGCTGGGCGAAAGGCGAACGATCACCAATTCGTGTGATTGCCATCACAGGCGCTACTAGCGATTCAATCGATCTGATAGCAATGGAGACCCTCGCTAGAATCATTCGGCCTTGCGGGGCATTAGTCAGGAAAGGGAATCGGATTCGTGAAAGGAATTTTATTAGTGGACCATCTTCTGGAGTGCAGACTTACTGCGAAGGATGAGATTGGAGCCCTTCACTTGTAGCAACTGCTTCTTCTTGAAGTCGGAGAACAAGCGACTGACGGTCTCACGCGTGGTGCCAATCATCTCAGCAATCTCTTCATGGGTGAGGGTTAGCTTTATTTGCGCCTGCCCGTTGGCGTGTTCTTTTTCTGGATACCAGGAGAGCAACAACTTGGCGAATTTTTCGCCCGGAGAACTGGTCAGCGCCAGCATCCGAATTTCTTCATAGGCCGTGTAGTAGTTACTGCTCAACTGTTGAGCCACACGCAGCGAAACTTCGCCATGCTCGCGAAGGAACCGCAGTAAGGCATCGCGCGGAATGAAGTTTGCCTGGCCCGGTTCGATCATCTCTGCGGTAACTTCGTATGGGTGGTCTGAGATCGTCGCGTTCAATCCCAACACGTCACCCGCCTCAGAAATTTTGGTGATGACCGTTTTGCCTTCGCTTGAAGAAGTTGAAAGCTTGACTTTGCCCGTGCACAGAACGAAAACGCCGCGTGGCTGCTGACCTTCGATAAACAAGACCGCCTCTTTCGGATAAACCGCGGTGGACTTTATCTCATTCAGCTTCTGCAAGGCGGGCGGGGACAAATTGCAGAAAAGATGCTCCTCCCTCACCGGGCAGGCAAGGCAGTTGTCCAGAATATTAAGACCGTAGGCAGCCCTCATAACGCGTCTGCTTGGAAGGATTCTACACCCGATTGTGATTTGAATCACCGGAAAGCGTGACCGCGTACATCGCTTGCACGGCCCTGCTGAGTGAAAATCGCCTTGAAACATGGGCGTGCAGCTGTAGGAGGGCGCGATGCCAACACTCTTAGAGATTGAAGAACCTCAAATCAAGCAACCGATGACCCCAGCAGAAGCAACTGTCGTCGCGGCTCAGCAGACTTCTTCACCTTCACCGAAACCGCCGGAGCGCTCGCTGTTCTCTGACAGTTTGCTTGAGTCAGCAGCGGTGGAGCAGCGCCGCCGCGGTCTGGCAACCACATTCTCGTTCGCATTTCAATGCGTGGTGATCGGGATCTTGTTGATTCTGCCATTGATGTTTACTGAAGCATTACCGACGCAGCAATTGCTCACCATGCTGGTGACGGCACCGCCGCCTCCACCACCTCCGCCGCCAGCTGTGGCGCAAGTAGTCAAGATCGCTCAAACCGACGTCCTGAACTCAGGCCAACTTCGCACCCCCACAAGAATCCCGCGCAAGGTCGAGATGATCCGCGAGGAAGAGTCGCCTCCTCCGGCAATGTCGGGCGGAGTAATCGGAGGGATTCCGGGTGGAATTCCCGGCGGCCAACTTGGTGGAGTTATTGGGGGAATCATCAGTTCCTCGGCCAGTTCCAGCGCCATCATTCCGAGGATCGAGCCGGTGAAGCGGATTCGCGTTTCACAAGGCGTGACCCAGGGAATGGTCATCAGCAAGATCGAGCCGACTTATCCGAAGATCGCGTTAAGCGCGCGAGTCACCGGCGTGGTTCTGGTGAAAGCAGTCATTAGTAGAGAAGGCACGATCACTGAGATCCAGGTGGTCAAGGGACATCCGATGCTGGTGCCGGCCGCCGTTGAAGCTGTTAAACAATGGCGTTATCGACCCTATCTGCTGAATGGCGCGCCGGTCGAGGTGGAAACGTATATAACGGTCACATTCCAGATTTCTAGTTAAGTTCGGGCGCGAGCACTTACGCAAGTGACGTCACAAAGGAGTTGGATTATGGAAAACGAACACACGTATCGCGTTGTGGCCTGGTGGGCTTCGGGAAAGACGGGGTTGGTAAAATCTGATTCTGCGCCGAACGCCATTCATTTCACCACGCCACCGCAATTTGGCGGGATAGAAGGTCGATGGTCTCCGGAGGACCTGCTGCTGAGCGCGGTGGCCAGTTGTTTCACCAGCACATTCCACGCCCTGGCGGAGCACTCCAGTTTTCATTTCACCGACCTTGAAGTCGAAGTTCAGGGCTGTGTTAATAAGTCCGAGTCGGGTTACATGTTCAGCGAAATTGTGATTCAACCCACGGTCAAGATTTCCACCGACGAAGATCGTATGCGGGCCGAGCGCTTGATGGAAAAAGCCAAACGGCTTTGCCTGGTTTCGCGTGCGCTTGCCGTGGCACAAACATTCGAGCCCCGCGTGCAGGCACCGTCTTCGACTGTTGACATGGCGGAGTCTGTCACCGCGAGGTGAGCGAGAGTAAGCTATGTCAGCGCGATTGTTAGTGATGCAAAACGAGCGCCTTAATGACCAGGATCCAGTAATGCTTGCGCAATGGACGATGCGCGACGGAACTCAGGTCCTGATTCGCTCGATCCGACCGGAAGACGAGCCTCTCATGATTGCTTTTCATGAGGGACTCTCCGGCCGCTCGGTGTACATGCGGTATTTTGAATCTTTTAGTTTCAAGGCGCGCACAGCGCACGAACGATTGTTGCGAATATGTTTTGCTAACCCCCACCAGGAGACAGTTCTGGTTGCAATTCACACCGATCAGCATATCGGCGCGCAGCGCATAGTGGCAGTGGGGCGGCTCAATAAATTGTCGGACGGCAAGACGGCAGAGCTTGCTGCTTTGGTCTCTGACGACTATCAAGGGCGCGGCTTGGGCACGGAGTTGGTGAAGCGCCTGCTGCAGGCGGCACCAAGCCAGGGTATTCAGCGAATCACTGCCGAGATGCTGCGCGACAACACCCTGATGCAAAGCATTGCCAAGAAGCTCGGGTTCCGTTTGTATCAGCTGAAAGATCCGCACAGTGTTCGAGCGGCACTGGATCTACAACCTCCCCGCTGCACCCCTTCCTAAACCTGCACCGAAAGTGTGATTAGACGCACACCGCCAAGTGACGCCGGTTGCCGACACTGCGCTCGCCATACTCCACACTCTTAGTTGTAACCGAAAGGGTTTCACATGGAACGCAACTTTAAAACGTTAGACGCCAATGAAGCGGTCGCCAAAGTTGCTTATGGCCTAAGCGAAGTAATTGCCATATATCCCATCACGCCGTCGTCGACTATGGGCGAATGGACGGATCAGTGGGCCTCGGAACACCTGCCCAATATTTGGGGCACGGTGCCTCATGTGGTCGAGATGCAGGGTGAAGCGGGCGCCGCCGGTGCAGTTCATGGAGCCCTGCAGACTGGGGCGTTGGCGACCACATTCACGGCCTCTCAGGGGCTGCTCTTAATGATTCCGAACATGAACAAAATCGCAGGAGAGCTGACGCCAGCAGTTTTTCATGTTACCGCCCGCACTATTGCGGCACATGCGCTTTCCATTTTCGGCGACCACTCCGACGTGATGGCCTGCAGGACTACGGGATTCGCGATGCTGTGCTCCAATTCCGTCCAGGAAGCCATGGACATGGCGCTGATTGCGCATACAGCCACCCTCGAATCCCGTATTCCCTTTCTTCATTTTTTTGACGGCTTCCGCACTTCGCACGAAGTGAACAAAATTGACATGCTGGGGGACGACGATCTGCGGGCCATGATCAGCATTGATCGCGTCATCGAGCACCGGCAACGTGCACTCTCTCCCGATCACCCAGTACTGCGCGGCACAGCTCAGAATCCCGATGTGTTCTTCCAGGGCCGCGAGGCTGCCAATCCTTACTACGCCGCCGGCGTCGAAAGAGTGCAGGCTGCAATGGATAAGTTTGCGCGGATCACCGGACGTGCTTATCACCTGTTCGACTATGTGGGCGCGCCGAATGCTGAGCGCGTAATCGTAATGATGGGATCGGGGGCTGAAGCCGCGGAAGAAACAGTTCAGCACTTGAACGCTCACGGAGAACAAATTGGATTGCTGAAAGTGCATCTGTACCGGCCTTTCTCGGTAAATCATTTCCTCGAAGCGCTGCCGGTAACGGTAAAGAAGATCGCAGTGCTGGACCGGACGAAAGAGTCCGGCTCCGCAGGGGAACCACTCTACCTGGATGTGGTGAATGCAATTTACGAACAAGAGCAGTTGGGGGGACGGGCGTCTCGCCCATCCGGCCGGGCGGGGACACCCGGTGCCCCACAAATACATTGTGAGGTTGTTGGCGGGCGCTACGGCCTGTCTTCGAAAGAATTCACCCCCGCGATGGTGAAAGCGGTCTACGACAATCTGGCGGCTGATCAGCCAAAGAACCATTTCACGATTGGCATTCATGACGATGTCAGCCACACCAGTCTCGATTACGATCCTGAGTTTTCCATCGAACTAGACAATGTTGTGCGCGCGATGTTCTATGGTCTGGGCGCCGATGGCACGGTTGGCGCCAACAAGAATTCAATCAAGATCATCGGCGAGAACACCAGCAATTACGCGCAGGGGTATTTTGTTCACGACTCGAAAAAATCCGGAGCGATGACAGTCTCCCATCTGCGCTTCGGGCCGCAGCCGATTCGCTCAACTTATCTGATCTCGAAAGCAAACTTCGTTGCTTGCCATCAATGGATATTCCTTGAGCGCTATGACATGCTCGAGCCGCTCGTACCGGGCGGCGTCTTCCTGCTGAATAGCCCATTCGGAGCAGATGAGGTCTGGAATCACCTATAACGTCGCGCGCGAAACCGGCATGGGATCACGCATGAATACCATCATGCAGGTCTGCTTCTTTGGCATCTCGCAAGTGTTGCCGCGCGAGCAGGCTATTGAAGCCATTCGCAAGTCGATCCGCCTTACCTATGGCAAGAAGGGTGAAGAAGTCGTGCAGCAGAATCTGCACGCCGTAGATGAAACCCTGAGCCGCCTCTTTGAAGTGAACGTTCCAGAGACGGCAAGCAGTCAGATAGAAATTCCGCCACCTTTTTCCCCGGAGGCGAACAAGTATGAGCGCGATGTGCTCGGCTCCATATATGCTGGCCACGGCGACTTGATTCCCGTGAGCGCTTTCCCCGCCGACGGCACTTATCCGACCGGTACCTCCAAATGGGAGAAGCGTAACATCGCGCTCGAAATTCCTGTGTGGGATGCGAAAACGTGCATCCAGTGCGGCAAGTGCGCCATGGTCTGCCCGCATGCGGTAATGCGAATCAAGGTGTACGAATCTGAACACCTGGCCAATGCGCCGGCGAGTTTCAAGGCCACAGATGCCAGCGACAGAGAATGGCATGGGATGAAATACACCATTCAGGTTGCGCCGGAAGATTGCACCGGCTGCGGCATCTGCGTGGACATTTGCCCAGCCAAAAATAAGCAAGAACCGCAGCTGAAGGCCATCAACATGGCCTCACAACCAGCCTTGCGCGTGTCGGAACGCGAGAACTGGGAGTTCTTTCTGAATATCCCTGAGCTCGACCGGCGAAAAATAAAATCCGCAACTATCCGGCAGCAGCAGGTTCAGGAGCCGTTGTTCGAGTTCTCCGGCGCTTGTGCCGGTTGTGGTGAGACGCCGTATCTCAAGCTGGTATCGCAACTATTCGGCGATCGCGCCGTGATTGCAAATGCCACCGGCTGCTCATCTATTTACGGTGGCAATCTGCCCACAACACCGTGGGCAAAAAATGCCGAAGGTCGCGGGCCCGCATGGGCAAATTCGTTGTTCGAAGACAATGCCGAGTTCGGCCTGGGATTTCGCGTCTCCATCGATAAGCAAACTGAATTCGCACGCGAGCTGGTGAAACGCATTGCGCCGGCGATCGGTGACGACCTCGCGGTGTCACTGCTCACGGCCGTGCAGAAAGACGAATCGGACATTTATTTGCAGCGCGAGCGCGTGGCTCTGCTTAAGAACCGTCTGGAGAAGAATGATTCAGTCGAGGCGCGTCAACTGCGCGCCATCGCCGATCTTCTGGTAAAGAAGAGCGTGTGGATTGTTGGCGGCGACGGCTGGGCGTACGACATTGGCTATGGCGGCCTTGATCACGTGCTGGCCAGTGGCCGCAATGTGAACGTTCTGGTGCTTGATACCGAAATGTATTCGAACACCGGAGGACAGGCCTCCAAGTCAACGCCTCGGGGCGCTGTGGCTAAGTTTGCTGCCGGCGGTAAATCAGCGCCCAAGAAAGATCTCGGCCTAATGGCCATGACCTATGGCAATATTTACGTTGCCAGCGTGGCCATGGGCGCGAAAGACGAGCACACACTTAAAGCTTTCCTTGAAGCCGAAGCCTATGATGGTCCAAGCCTTATCATCGCCTATTCGCATTGCCTGGCGCATGGCCTTAACGCGACCACCGCAATGTCCGATCAAAAGATGGCAGTCGAGTCCGGACAATGGCTGCTGTACCGCTACAATCCTGAGCGGGCGCAGATCGGCGAAAATCCCCTCATGCTTGATTCGAGAACGCCGACCCGTAAGGTAAGCGAGTACTTCGATCAGCAGACCCGCTTCAAGATGTTAACCCAGAGCAATCCCGAAAATGCGAAACATCTGTGGACCGAGGCGCAGCATGATGCGGATGTCCGCTTTGCGCTGTACAAATATCTTGCTCAGCGGAAGACCGAACCGCAGACGGTCTAACCGGCGGAAGAAAACCTGCGGTAGGCACTAACTGTTGCAGCGTTGGTTTCGCCCCAGTTTCGTACTGCGGCTCCTGTGATTACAATCACAACCATCTGTGGCGCTCATCATCGCCCCGTTTTTCGCGTTCACCGACACTAGAACCAACAACAGGAGATCGCCATGATGACTCTCTATCGCTTGGTTCGCCTTATCGAAAATCACTCCACTGAACTTGCGGCTTCCCTTTTAACTCGCGTGCAGAATTCCGAAGCAACTCTTGATTACGAACGGGTTCCGGACGAAGACTTGAAGGGTCGCGTAAACGACATCTACCGTCACCTGGGCGATTGGCTCATGACTAAAGACGAATTTGACCTCGAACAGCGATACCTGCGCATCGGCGCCTGCCGGGCCAAGCAAAATGTGCCCTTTAGTCAGGTGGCGTGGGCGATTGTTCTGACGAAGGACAATCTGTGGGAATTCCTGAAAACACAGTCTGAAGTCCAGCGCCCGGTTGAAGCCTTTGGCGAGCTCGAAATGCTACAACTGTTAGACCACTTTTTCGATCGCGCCATTTACTATGCCGCGATTGGGCATGAGAAGGCTCGCACCGAGATGGAAATCGAAGCCGCTAGAGCTACTGCGTAGGAGAGAAACCAGTGACCTGGGAATCTGATTATTCTCGGAAACTTCACACCGCCGACGAGAGTTTGCGGTTCGTCGAATCAGGAATGCGGGTCTATATCCAACCGGGATGTGCGGAGCCGGAGACACTGGTTGAGGCGCTGATGCGCCGCGGCCCCGAAGTTCGCAACGTTGAAATCGTCCACATGATGACCATGGGCGCCGCTCCCTACGTTGCCCCAGAGATGGCTGGACACTTCCGCCACAATGCTGTCTTTATCGGCGCCAACGTTCGCGAGGCCATCAACGACGGGCGCGCGGACTACACTCCGATCTACCTCAGCGAAATCGAAGAGCTCTTTGAAACCGGAGCGATGCCGATTGATGTTGCTCTGGTCGAAGTCTCGCCGCCGGATTCCCACGGCTTTTGCAGTTTTGGCGTAGGCGTGGATACCACGCTAACCGCCGCCAAGTGTGCCCGTTACGTGGTCGCGCAAATCAATAACTATATGCCAAGAACTTACGGCGATAGTTTCATTCATGTAAGTGACATAGATGCGGTGGTGGAATCGTCACGGCCGCTATGCGAACTCAAGAAGCCAGTGATCACTGACATGCATGTAGCAATCGCGCGCCACGTAGCGGGCCTCATTGAACACGGGGCGGTACTGCAGACCGGGATCGGCGGAATTCCTGATGCAGTGCTGCCGTTCCTCATCGACCGTAAGGACCTGGGGATTCACAGCGAACTGGTTTCCGAAGGCGTGATTCCACTGATCGAAGCCGGCGTACTTACCGGAGCACGGAAGAACTTCAAGCCGGGAAAAATCATAGTGGGCTTTGCTTTGGGAACAAAAACGCTGTTCGACTTCGTGGACAACAATCCGATTTTCGAGTTTCGCCCAACCGCTTACACCAACAATCCGGAGCGGATTGCTTGCAACGACAACATGGTCGCGATCAACTCCGCGTTGCAAGTTGATCTCACCGGACAGGTTTGCTCTGATTCCATTGGCAACCAGTTCTACAGTGGTATCGGCGGCCAAGTGGACTTCCTGCGGGGGGCCTCGCGCTCCAAAGGCGGCAAGCCGATCATTGCCATCTCCTCCACGGCCAAAGGCGGCACAATCTCGCGCATCGTCCCAATGCTGAGTCCAGGCGCTGGCGTGGTCACATCGCGCGGTCTGGTCCGCTATGTAGTCACTGAACATGGCGTGGCTTATCTGCACGGGAAATCAATTCGCGAGAGAGCGAAGGCGCTAATTGAGATAGCCGATCCGAAGTTCAGGAACGAACTCTATGATTACTGCGAAAAGACCAAATGGCTGCAGCGCCCCGAAGGCTGGGGCGTCAATTCCTGCTCCCTCACGACTAACTCGGATTAACGAAGCGCTTAACCGCGAGGTAGATATGAAGACACTGGTTGAAGTGAACTTTGTCTGTGGGCGATTGAGGAAGTTTGGCTTTGCTGAGAATAGTCATATCAGACTTTATGGTGAGGAACTTGATCTGGTGTCAAATCCGCTTCCCGACGGCGATGGATTCGCGGTTGAAGCGGTTAATCGCAGAACAGGCAATAGCCAGCGAGTGCGGATTCCATTGTCGCTGATATCAATACTTAAAGGAGAGCTGGCATTGCGGGCGGAAAATACTGAAGATTTAGTCGCAGCTTAAACCTTGAGATCCGGATTCACGCCCCGATAGCCGCATAGAACAGGCATGTGGGGACAGCCGCCCTCGGCTGTCCGGCCGAGCTTGCTCGGCCAATTTAGCAGGCGAAGACATTTGCACCAAAAGCAAAGGGACAGCCGAGGCCGGCTGCCCCCGTATGCTTAACTTGTTTGTATTCTTACCTTCGAATCGTCAGCACCGGACAAGTCGCGCCGGCCACAACCTTGTGGGCGACCGAGCGACCAAAGTGAGTCGCTGCTCCGCCAGAAGATGACGGTCTTACGCCCAGAATAATAATATCCGCCTCATATTCATCGGCAATCTTCAGAATCAGTTCAGCGGGCACACCGTACTCCGCAACAAATTCCGGCGCATATCGCAACCCTTCCCGATCAGGCACCAGCTCTTCCAACTTAACCAGGGCTGTCTCGATTGGCCCGGGACGCTCATGAAGATGCTCCCCGAAATCTTCAATGACGTGGAGCAGAGTTAAGTGCGCGTTGAATTCACGCGCAAGCGAAACTGCGTAAGACGATCCCTCCACTGCGTCCGGTTTGAAATCGGTAGCATAGAGAATATTTCTGAACTTCACCTGGACGGGTGGCAGATCGTGATCGTGCCGCGATTCCCGAACTTTTTCGGTCACCAGCACTCCTGGCCCGACGGTCAGCACCGGGCAATTTGCCTGGCGGAAGATCTGCTCCGCAACCGATCCAATCAGCAACTTGCCGAGTCCAGTGCGCCCATGTGTACCCAGAACCAGCAAGTCGATCTCTTGTTCTTCAACAATATGCTTCACCACATCAAGCACCTCGCCATGGCGAACATACGTTTTATGAGGGAAACCTTTAAGCCGTTTTGACAGTTGCTGCATTTTTTCTTGCGCAACGCTGTGCGCCTCTTCGTAAATAGATCCGAACATTATCGGATCGGGCGCGCCGGGCCGTAGGAGAGCGGCATCCGGAAGCACATGGACGACATGTACCGTGCTGCCGTAGCGTAGACTAAGGGCCGTTACGTAGGGAAGCGCGGCCTCTGACACATCTGAAAAGTCTGTTGCAAACAGGACGTTCTTGATCGCGATCGTAGTTCCGATTTTTTCTTCAAGTAGATTCACACGCACCTCCAGTTCGTCCTCAGTTTCGCTGTTAGCTAAGCCGCACGCAGTGTGCGATATCACCTTATTATGTGATCGCCATCACAGGTCGTCCTGTTGTATCGTCCTACTCTAAAGTTGCTTCGACATTCGGCCGCTAGACAGGGAAGGGACTATGGCCACCTACTTTGCCAAACCCGCACCTCCCAGCCAAGACAAGCGTTGGAAATTGGTGGACGAGACCATGCGCCGGACCGGCCAGCACTCGCGTGGTCTGATTGAAACTCTGCACACAGTTCAGCAGGCATTCGGCTATTTAGACGAGAAGGCGCTGCGCTATGTGGCTGTGTCACTGCGGGTGCCACTTAGCCGGGCCTATGGGGTTGCGACTTTTTATCACTACTTCACGCTCAAACCTGCGGGCAGGCATTCGTGCTCCGTTTGCACGGGGACCGCGTGCCACATTAAAGGGTCGGCCGAGTTGCTGGCTAGAGCGAAACATGAGCTCGGGATTAAGCCCGGCGATACCACCTTGGAAGGCGAAGTTTCTCTGGTCAGCGAGCGCTGCGTTGGCCCATGCGGCCTCGGTCCGGTGGTGGTTTATGACGAAGAAGTGGCCGCTGAGGAAACGCCACAAGCGCTGGCTCTGAGACTGAACAAGTGGATTATGAGATGACACCGGAAAAGTTGCAGCAGATTGCTGAATCCGAACGTGAACGTCAAGCCCAATTCGCTGATGGAGTGAATGTCTGCGTAGCAACTGGATGCCTCGCTTCCAAAAGCCAGTCGGTCAAAGGCGCGCTCGATAGTGAAGTGGTTACTCGAGGCTGGGAAAATCGTTGCCATGTAAAAGGTGTGGGATGTCTTGGGCTATGCTCAGAAGGGCCTCTGGTCTCAACCCGTTCGGGTGCGTTGTACAAACGGGTCACTGCCGCTGATGCCGGCGACATTCTCGATCACGCTGGCAAAGCACCGTTGCGTCGGCTTCTCTGTCCGACCGATATGCCTTTCTTTCAAAAGCAGCAAAAAATTGTCACCGAGAATTCGGGCGTTGTCGATCCGGAACGAATTGAAGACTACATCTCGGCGGGTGGATACTCGGCTCTCATTCAGGTGCTGACAGAGATGACTCCCGTTCAGGTCATTCAGGAAGTTACGAAGAGCGGTCTGCGCGGACGCGGAGGTGCTGGGTATCCCACAGGCTTGAAGTGGAGCACGGTAGCGAAGGCCGTGGGCACGCAGAAGTTTGTGATCTGCAATGCCGACGAAGGCGATCCCGGAGCATTTATGGACCGCAGTGTGCTCGAAAGCGATCCGCATCGGGTGATTGAAGGCATGTTGATTGCGGCGTATGCGGTCGGAGCGTCGCTGGGATACATCTACATCCGGGCCGAGTATCCGCTGGCAATCAAGCAACTGCGCACCGCCTTGCCCCAGGCCGAGCAATTGGGTTTGCTGGGAACCGCCATCTGCGGAACGCGTTTTAATTTTCGGATTGAGTTGCGGGTGGGAGCTGGCGCATACGTTTGCGGTGAAGAGACGGCGCTGATTGCTTCGGTCGAAGGCAAACGTGGAACTCCTCGGCCACGGCCGCCTTATCCGGCGCAAGCTGGACTGTTGGGGCAGCCCACCCTCATCAACAATGTCGAGACATTCGCAAGCATTCCCCCGATTATCCGTAAAGGCGGCGACTGGTATGCCAGCATCGGCACGGAAAAGAGTAAAGGGACGAAGGTGTTTTCGCTCACTGGACAAATCCTCAACACAGGCGTCGTAGAAGTACCGATGGGGGTCACTTTGCGCGAGATGATTTTTGAGATCGGCGGCGGAATTCCGAAAGCCAGGAAATTCAAAGCCGTGCAAACCGGTGGCCCCTCGGGAGGGTGCATTCCCGCACAGTTTCTTGATACTCAGGTTGATTATGAGTCGCTGGCTCAACTCGGCTCGATGATGGGCTCCGGCGGGATGGTGGTGATGGACGAGAGCTCCTGCATGGTGGACGTGGCGAAATACTTCATGGAGTTTTGCATGAGCGAATCCTGCGGCAAATGCATTCCGTGCCGCGTTGGGACATACCAGATGCACCGCATTCTCAGTGCGATCACAAACATGACGGCTACTGCGCAGGACTTGAAAATGCTGGAAGAGCTCTGCGACCTGCTCAAGAACACGAGCCTGTGCGGTCTCGGACAGTCAGCGCCGAATCCCGTGGTGAGCACCTTGAAGTCTTTTGCCACCGAATACAAGGCACACATCCAAGAACACAAATGCGCGGCTGGGGTCTGCACTCCCAAAGCGCAGGAAGTATGCGCATGAAGCCAATTGAAGTAAAAACCTTCAAGATGGATGGCCAGGATTTCAGCGCGGGGCCGGAAGAAACTGTTCTCGATGTCGCTTGCCAGAACAACATCTTCATTCCGCGCATGTGCGAGTTGGAAGGACTCTCTAATGTCGGCGCTTGCCGGTTGTGTCTGGTCGAAGTCAAAGGCTCGAACAAGTTGGTGCCCGCGTGCGTGACTCAGGTGGAAGAGGGCATGGAAGTCACCACCAGCTCTGATCGCTTGCAAAATTATCGCCGCATGATCGTTGAGCTTCTGTTTAGCGAACGTAATCACATCTGTTCGGTGTGCGTATCCAATGGTCACTGCGAATTGCAGAAAATGGCACAGAAGTTGGGGATCACACACATTCATTTTCCGTATCGTTATCCGAAGGAACAAGTGGATGCGTCTCACGATCGTTTCGTGTTTGACCAGAACCGCTGTATTCTCTGTACCCGCTGCGTCCGCGTGTGCGACGAAATCGAAGGTGCGCATACCTGGGACGTTATGGGCCGCGGCATCGACTCGCAAGTTGTCACCGACTTGAATGAGCCTTGGGGATCGTCTGAAACCTGCACTGGTTGCGGGAAGTGTGTGCATGTGTGTCCCACCGGAGCGTTATTTGAAAAGGGACGCTCGGTTGCCGAAATGCACAAGCGCCGCCAATTCCTTCCCTACTTAACCATGATGCGCGAGGAGCGAGAATGAGTAAGAAGAAGCTGGCGACGGTTTGGCTTGATGGCTGCTCGGGTTGCCACATGTCGTTTCTCGACATGGACGAGCGCCTGATTGAATTGGCGGGCAAGGTCGATCTTGTCTATAGCCCGCTCGTAGACAATAAACAATTCCCGCCCGACGTCGATATCACGCTGGTTGAAGGCGCGGTCAGCAGCGAAGAAGATCTGCACAAGATTCAAGCAATTCGCGCTCGCACAAAAATTCTGGTTTCACTCGGCGATTGCGCGGTTACCGCAAACGTGCCCGGTATGCGCAATCCTTTCACGCTGAATTCAGTGTACGATCGCGCATATCGCGAGACTGCAAGTCTCGATCCCGGAACTCCGGATCAGATCGTTCCGCGGCTTCTACCGTATGCGCGCCCGGTTCACGAAGTGGTTTCAGTCGATGTTTTCGTTCCTGGTTGTCCTCCATCGGCGGAGGTGATCTATTACACGGTAAGCGAACTACTGGAGGGACGACAGCCGGAGTTGAGTGCACGCACAAGATTTGGAGCTTAAGAGATGGCAGAACGCAGAACGATCGTGATCGATCCCGTGACCCGCATTGAGGGTCACTCGAAGATCACCTTGCATCTTGATGAGCAGGGGCAAGTAGAGGAAGCGCGCTTTCATGTGACTCAATTCCGCGGCTTTGAAAAATTCTGCGAAGGCCGGCCGTTTTCTGAAATGCCATCGTTGATGGCCCGCATCTGCGGCATTTGCCCGGTAAGCCACCTGATCGCGTCAGCCAAAGCCTGCGACGAGCTTCTGGCCGTTAAGATCCCGCCAACCGCCGAAAAGTTGCGCCGCATTTTCGGACTGGCGCAGGTGGTGCAATCGCACGCGCTCAGCTTGTTTCATCTCTCTTCGCCAGATCTTTTGCTCGGTATGGAGGCCGATCCTACCAAGAGCAACCTCTTCGGTGTGCTGGAAAGAGATCCTGCTCTTGCTCGTGACGGCATCGCGCTTCGAAAGTTTGGACAACAGATCATCGAGCGCCTAGGTGGAAAGCGCATACATCCCGCATGGGTTGTACCGGGTGGGGTCAGCAATCCGCTGAGTCAGCAGGACCGCGACGCAATCTTACAAACATTTCCAGAAGCTTTAGCGATAGCTGTCCGCAGTCTTTCTTGGCTCAAAGGAACCATGGAACGCTTCCGCGACGAAATTGCATCCTTCGGCAATTTCCCTTCTTTATTTATGGGGATGGTTAAGGAAGATGGTGGTCTGACCTTTTATGGCGGTAAGCTCCGCATCACCGATTCCAAAGGTCAGGTGGTTGCCGATGGCCTTGATCCGAAACGCTACTTTGATTTCCTCGACGAAAAAGTCGAGCCCTGGAGTTACCTGAAATCGGCGTACTACAAGCCGAGAGGATTTCCCGACGGAATTTATCGAGTTGGACCGCTCGCCCGCCTGAACGTCTCCGATCGCTGCGGCACGCCTCGCGCCGATCAGGAACTCGCCGAATTTCACGAGCTGCAACGCTCGGCGGTGTTGAGTTCGTTCCACTATCACCAGGCGAGGCTGATCGAAATTGTGTATTGCGTCGAAAGACTTGAGCAATTGTTGAACGATCCTGAAATTCTCTCTACTCACGTGCGTGCTTCGGCGCGTCCTAATGAGCTCGAAGGCATTGGCGCTGCCGAGGCGCCGCGCGGCACGCTTTTCCATCATTACAAGATCGACGAGCACGGGCTAATTCGCTGGGCGAATCTGATCATTGCTACCGGTCAAAATAATCTGGCAATGAATCGCAGCGTGCTCCAAGTCGCGCAACGATATGTTCACGGCGACAAGATTACCCATGGCATGCTGAACCGCGTAGAGGCCGTGATTCGCGCCTACGATCCGTGCTTGAGCTGCTCAACCCATGCTGTGGGTCAGATGGCACTCCATGTCCAATTGTTGAATCGCGAAGGCAATGTGCTGGATGAAGTGAAACACGCATGAACACAGGGAATCAGCGGAGCGGCGGTGTTCTCGTTATTGCTTACGGTAATCCGCTCCGGTGTGATGATGGCATTGCGTGGCAGGCAGCAGAAGAGATCAGGCGAAAGCTGCCCTCAGTAGCCGTTTGTTGCGCTCAGCAACTTACGCCCGAACTGGCTGAAGCTGCCGGCGGCGCCGGCACAGTCATTTTCATCGACGCCACACGCGATGGCGAGCCGGGTAAAGTTTCTTGTCAGGCAGTGTTCCCGGACTTCGCCGGGATGCACTATTCCCACAGCCTTACTCCGGCCCAGGTCCTTGCTTTCTGCAATCAGCTATACGGCGCGAAGCCCCGCGCCTTTGTTATTTCGATCGGCGGTCAACATTTTGATCACGGAGAAGCTATCTCCTCCGAGATAATCGAAGCTGTTCCCAGGACGGTGGGGACGATAAAGGAATTACTGCATGAGATCGAAATTCAGGCTGCTGAGTCGCCACTTATCCCGTCGCAGTAAATAGCAATCGCCGGTATTATCCGCTAACCGTGAGTACGGGGCATCTTGCCTGGCAGATTACATCATGCGTCACTGCCCACGGAATGTGAGATACGAATCGCGCGGAATCAATTCGATTGGCTCCCATGACGATCAAATCCACGTCATGTTCCGCCGCCGTATCCAGAATTCCATTCGGCAGAAAGCCCAGCCCCACAACATATTCTGGAGGCATTTCGAGCTTCGTGCCGCGCGGGATAAGTTTGTAAAGCTTTCTTACACTCTCTCGCTTTGCGGTCGCTTCCCACTCAGCTAAATCTTGTGCCGCGCACACGGCTGGTGCGAAGCCTGCAATGGCGGTGGGCACTGGCGCAATCATGTGCACAAAAACCAGCCGCGCGCCCTGACCTTCGGCAAGTGATAATGCGTACGGGAAGGCTTTTTCTGACGCGGGCCCGAAATCTGTAGCGAATAGAATGCTCAGAAAATCGGACGAAGCTGCGCTCGGAACATTTGGTCCAATGGTGAGCACCGGACACCCTGCCTGATGCAATACCTGCTCGGCCACCGAGCCGAGCGCAATTTTCTTAATGCCTCCGCGTCCGTGTGTTCCCAGGACTAAGAGGTCGATGTCTTCGAGCTGGATTAGCGAAGAGAGTACGTCCCATATGCGCCCTCGCTCGATCCGCAGCCGGCTTGAGACGCCAATTCTTGACATTTTCCCGGCTATTTCCGTCATTCGTTGTTCGGCCTTGAACCTTTCACGGTCCAAGTCGCGCGGTGAATCCATCGGAATTGGCTCCCGCGGTTTTGGTAAAAGAGCATGCACCAGCGTTACCTGAGAACCGTAGCGGCGTGCAATCCCCAGCGCACAGTCCGTTGCTCGTTCCGACGCAGGCGAAAAATCGGTCGCGATCAGAATATGTTTGAATCCAAACTGTTTCTGTTCGGATATCCGCGCGGTTGCTGACATACGCACCTCCAACTTCCACTTCTAACCTATAACCTACTGACCAGGAACGAAGTGATGCCGTTTACTTGTTGCTGTGATCTTGGTCACGGGATGGCATTAACCTCAAATCCGCGATCTCACCGAGTTAAGCGCTGCTCCGCGAACTCATCCTTCGATCGGTGTCTGCCATCACGCAGTTATGTACCAGCCGTCACTGATTTCGGCTGGCCGAGAGAATAGTGTGGGATGTTTCATGATGCCGGCTCGTGAACTCCGGGCATCGAGGCCCCAAAGACGCACAACGTGGCGTCGTAGGTGGGTTCCGGGCAGCAGCTTGCGGGTGGCACTAGTCTTTCCAAAACGAAAGGAGAATCCGTCATGTTTGCTCGAATTGTGGAATTTATTCCAAAAGCAGAAAAGAAGGAAGAGCTGATTAAAGCTGTACGTAACGAGGTCGTACCCGTCCTCAAGAAACAGCCGGGGTTCCTGGAGATCCTGCCGTTCCTGCCCGAGTCAACGACTGAAAAGACAATGGTCGTTTCTCTTTGGGCGGAGAAGCGGGACGCGGAGCGCTACGAGCGCGAAGCGTATCCGAAGGTGGCAGAAATCGTAAAGCCATATCTGACCACCGCGATCACATTCAAGCACTATGTGGTTGAGACTTCGGTGTCCGCGACCTTCATGGAGAGCTTTGCAGCCTGAAGCACCATCCAGTACTCGAAAGAGCCGGGGCGTACAACGCTCCGGCTCTTTTCTTTCTGGCTTCGTTCTCGCGTGGCCTTTTCCGACTATTTCGAGTTGCTCGATGCTACTAGCAAACCGAATTTTGAAGACGGTGTACCGACATTGAAGGTGTGGGTTCTTTAAGGCATGTACGCGCAGCAGGGATCTTCTGCTAACGGATCGCCCATCAAGGCATAGGCCCGCGCCCGCGAGCCGCCACACAAGTCCTTGAAGTCGCAAGCACCGCATTTTCCTTTCAATTGCGAGCTGTCCCGCAGCGTGCGAAATAGCGGCGAGTGTTGGTATATGTCCGTCAGCGGCTCCCAGAGCACGTTTCCCGCAGACAACGGCAGAAATCCACTGGGATAAACTTCGCCGACATGGCTAACGAACACGAACCCTTTGCCGTCGTTGACCCCTTTCGGCGCGCTGGCAATTAAATTGTCCTCGGTGCGCGAATTCGGCTCTTTCGCTCTCTGCTGCAGGACGTAGCGGCGGTAATGCTGCCCTTCGGTGGTCTTAATGTGAAACTTCAGTTGCTTAGAAGCCTTATAAAGTTTTGCGAAGACCTGCTCATGTTGCTCTGGGCTGAGCAGGTCGCGCTGCTGAGCACGTCCCGTTGGAACTAGAAAAAATACACTCCACAAAACCACGCGAAGCGATTTCAGCAGTTCAATCATGCTTTCAATGTCAGCAAAATTCCGTCGCGACATCGTCGTATTGATCTGCACCGGAAGATTCGCCTCGTGACACCACTCAACAGCCTCCAACGTGCGCTGGTAAGAGCCGGATACTCCGCGAAAACCGTCGTGCAATTGCGCGGTCGAACCATCCAGGCTCAGTGCCAGCCGCATCAGGCCGCTCGCTTTCAGCTCGAATATGGCATCGCGCACCAGAAGGGGAGTTGTGCTCGGAGTCAGCGAAGTGCGTACTCCCCGGCGGCAAGCGTATTGCACGATTGGCATCAGATCCGGCCGTTTCAGTGGATCGCCGCCGGTCAGCACAAACAGCGGCACATTCATCTCCGCAATATGGTCAATCAGATGAAATGCTTCCGCGGTCGAGAGCTCCAGCGGATGCCGAAGGGGGCGCGCATTTGCCCGGCAATGGGCGCAGTTCAAATCGCAAGCCTGGGTCATCTCCCAAATTGCCAGCAGCGGCCGCACATCAAAATCACGTGGCCGGATGGCGCTGAAATCAGTTTTTGAAGTGACGGATTGCGTTCCCGGTCCCGACGTTAAGGAATGAAGGCGACAGCCAGAAATTCCAGATAGTGAGCACGACATGAACGCAGCCTAAAAGCTGGCGATAGTGCTCTTCTGTGACGGCAGTCACATGACGCGGTGACGGCGCGCCTATCTTTCAGGCTGTGTATGGAAGATATTGGGTTGACGATAGCGGGGTATCCGCCATGGAAAATAGATCGCAAGACATCCTGAAACTGCTCAGGCAAGAGCTGGAGTTTCTGGAAAAGGGCGGCTACAAGAGGAGTCCGCGATTACCTTGGCGCGCCCCCTACATATTTGAGGAATCCCCGAGCTGCCCGAATTATTCGGACCTAACACGGCAGCAAAGATGCCAGGATTGCTGGCTGATGCAGTTTGTCCCGCGTGATCTCTACACCGAGGAGGTCCCCTGCCGATTTGTTCATCTCACGGCGGACGGCATTACCGTGGATTCACTCTATCGGTTCGGGAGTGGTGCAGAGACTGAAGAGACTCTGCGCACTTGGTTGCACCGGCGTATTCAGGAGGTCGAAGGCGAACTTTCGGACGAGGGTAAATTGCATCTGGCGTCCTGAACTGTCTGGGCGTCCACTTAGAAGACCTGCTGACGTCCGGCAAGTTCGCAAAAAATGTGTGGGAGCTGTCACATGATTGGGAGAACAAAAATGAAAAACAATAACGATACGCTTTCGACTTTGAAACATGAACTGGAATTTCTGGAAAGTGGCGGATATCGAGCCCCGATTGGATCCAGGCAGCCTTTGTTCTGCATGGAAACATCAGTCGAATGGAGGCAACCTCTTTTCTTCGAGGATTCTCCCAGTTGCCCTAAGAAAAAATACTGCGCTTGCGATCCTGAAAGTGACTGCGTGCTGATGAGCTTTGTGCCAACTGAATCCCGGTACCAGGCTGTTCCATGCCGCCATATTCCGCTTGACGAGCAGGGACAAACGATCGATGGCCTGTCTAACACCACTACTCATAAGGACGTTGAGGCGAAACTCCGCACTTGGCTAGTCAAGGCTATCAAAGGTTTTGAAAGGCCGATTGCGCACGAGATGTCCTCGAGCTAGGTTCTGAGCCAGGATCAACCTTTGCCTGGCAGGACGGTACTGTGAAAACCAAAGGAACAACACTAATGAATAAGGCGCCCCAGATTCGCTGCTACGACTACGTGAACCATCCTTACGAGCGCGTCCGCGACGCACTAAGAGATGATGCACTTACCGTGTTTCAGTCTGCCACGAAAGCTGCTGCTTACCGGGTGCAATCGATTGCTGCGGAGCTGCACGTCGACTTTGGCGGTATTGGGATCAAGTCCGATATCAATATTTGGGTCAAAAACGTCGAGGAAAAGATCCGTGACGTCATCCCGGCTCCCACTACTCGGTTGCTGCTCGAATGGGAGGCGGCGACCGGGCCACGCTTGTTCCCGCTAATGAAGGGCGAGCTTTCTATCTACCCGCTGACTCCGACCGAAACTCAGTTGGATTTCTTAGGTCTTTACGAACCACCATTTGGAACCGTGGGAAAAGCTATGAATGCGATCGTCGGTCACCGCATCGCGGAGGTCTCGGTTCATCGCTTCATCAATGACGTGGCGGGTTACCTTCGGCAGGTTCTCGCATTACAGGCTATTTCGATCGATTAAGACTGCAATCCTCGGTCTCATTGCGTGCGTAGGCGTTCGCTGTGACGTCACTCACGCAAGAATGTGAGAGGGCTCACTGCCTAAAACTGGTAAGAAAAGAAAAATTCCTTTAGAACCTGGTAATGCGTTCCGTCTGTTGATTCATCGAGGAGACAAGGAATGCCAACTGTTTTTGTCATCGGAGCCGGACCCGCGGGCCTATTCACTGCGCAGAAATTGGCTTTAACCAGACATCAGGTTGTGATCTTCAACCGCGACATCAAACCTGGAGGTTTGGCAGAGTACGGCATCTATCCCCTTAAGGACAAAATGAAAAATGGACTACGAAAACAGTTCGCTAAGGTGCTCGCGTTGCCCAACATTCATTACTTCGGACACGTGCCCGTGGGCGGAAACTCCTTGATCTCGATAGCTGAACTTCGCGAATTCTGCCCAGCCGCCATGGTATTCGCAGTTGGCGCGCAGGCCACAAAACAACTTAGTTTGCCTGGAGAGAATGCCCACGGAGTCTATTCCGCCAAAGATTTTGTTTATCACTACAACCGGTTACCTCCATTCGCGGGTCAGGATTTTTCTGTCGGAAAGCGCATCGCAATTATTGGAATGGGCAACGTCATGGTCGACATCGCGCGCTGGCTTTTACGCGATGATCCGGCGCACACCGCGGAAGAGATCATCGTAATCGCGAGGCGCGGGCCGTTCGAAGCCAAGTTCGACGAGAAAGAATTTGCGAATATTCAAATGTATCTGGACCGTAAAGCCTTTCGGGATGAACTGCGAAGGGTTGAGTCGCAGATTACCGCAGTCGGTCACGACGTTAGGGAAGTATCCGAAGAAACTTTTCCTTGCCTGCTGAAATATCCAGACCAGCCGACCGCTTCACCGCGCCTGACCTTTCGGTTCCTGAGTTCCCCATTTGCAATTCTCCAAGGACGCAACGGTCGAATTGCGCGACTGATTCTCACTGACAACCTTCTAGTGAACCGAAATGGCAGCGTTGCAGCTGAATCCACGAACGCAACAGCCGAACTGGACGTCGATACGATGATTTTCGCCATTGGCGACCAGCACGACCCCTGCTTAGGTTTGCCCTTCGGTCCAGACGGATATGTAACAAACCCGGATACTACCAATCCAAGCGCGAAGTACGAGGTCTTCGATCCGGCAACGAAAGAAGTTCTGGAGAACACCTACGTTGTGGGATGGGCGCGGAAGCCAAGCGAAGGACTCGTGGGAATAGCTCGACATGACGGCGAATCCGGCGGAGCGCACGTTCTTCAAAGGTTGGAAAGCAGGGAGGAGCGGCCTACGGCTTCAGTGGACGAGATCAAGCGAACTCTGGAACGGCAGGGAATCCGAATCGTTTCGAAATGCGATTTGCTGAGTCTTCAAGGGGCAGAGGAGCGACAAGCTGTCTTACGGGATCTCGCCTCCTACAAATTTTACGACGACGATGCCATGCTCTCCGCAATCGAGCACGAAAAATCGACATCGAACTTATCCGTGGCGATGCAATCGGCAGTCCTGGTGAGTTAAGAACGCTCCTTGCGCCGAGCAATGGCTCGATTCGTACGAGTAATCGACCGTTTCGGGACACTTGGCTGGCCTCTGTGACATTGCTCACAAGAAGGTGTGAGACCCATCATCCTGCAAGTTCGAGAGGAATCTGATTTTTATTCTGAACGGTCTTAACCGGGGGGTTAGGAGGACGAACTAAGGGATGCTCAAAATCGTGGGTTCAATTAGGGTCCATTATCAATTTCTGAGAGTTCCTCTCAACGCCAAAGGTGGCTGCCAGTGCCGTTGAATGTTAATCATTAACAGCTAAGTTGGACCTTGACACGAAAGATTGCGGCGATCACCTTAACGATTTGGAAGAAAGGAGTCGGTTTCGACGCCAAACAATTGCATCGGTAAGCCGCTTGAGCGTCTCTGGTAACGGGCCTTTCCGTCTCCGGTGATTCTCTCTGATGGTGGTCGGTCGGTTCTAGAGACGCTCGGTTCGAGGTGAGTATCAGTCAATAAGATCGGCCCTGTGTGCTTTGGCACCGAGTCACCCATTACATGTTAGCCTCCTCGGATAACCAGAAATAGCGATAGGCCGCGAGCCTCCGATTGAACCATGGTTGACATTCCAAGACCAGGTCCGCTTGCCAAGTTTCAAGACTCGATTGGCGTCGTCACCACCGAAAGATGAACCCCACAGGAAGGGCACACAAGCCAGAGCCAACTCCCTCGATCGCCATCGGGGGAACTTACAGACACTGGGCTGGATTTCGAGACCAAAATCTTCTCGCCTCCGGTCGAGGAAGGACTTTTTTCTTGACATCCCTTTTATAGAACTCATTGACCCGCTTTCGGCCCGTCTTCCTCAATGAGTTCTATTAAAAGGGATGTCAAGAAAAAAGTTCCGCCTCGACCGGAATCGAGATTTGTTTCTCGACAGCCAGCCCACGGACCATTGGCTTCGATGCAATTGCAATGAGTTTGGCTTTTCGATTCTCATAAGTTT
>DATATW010000161.1:0-2381 GCA_036268595.1 Terriglobales bacterium | reverse complement strand
TCTAAAAGGCTAGCCTCCGACACAATTCGAGGCAATACAGGGAACACTCCATTAACAGAGCTGAATGGCGGGAGAAAATCAGAGCGGGCGTGAGTCTCTGGCCAAAAAAGTGCGGATGCGAAGGGTTCGCGCCGGACACAGCAGCTCTAATTCACGATTTGCAGCTGGTCGGCCTTTCAACTTTCGAGATAGGATTCAACCCACTCTCTGACCTTAAGTCTGCGATTATCGGCTTGATCAAAGCGGATGCCAAACGACTTCCCGGCAGCTTTCGTCCAGGTGACGTTCCCGCGTACCCAGACTCTCGGCAGAGTCAGTAACGCAAATGAAACTTCCACCGGCAAACCCGGTGCCACTTCCTGCGCGCACTTCAGTGACATGCCGCCGCTGCTGATCTCGACGCTGCTGGCATCAAACTGGCGATTGTTCGATCCGGCGGTAATCGCCACCTGCGTGATTACCGGAACCCGCGCATAGCGCCGGAATTCGTGCAGCACCAGCATCCGTGTGGAGCGCAATAACTTGATTGCAGCCGGCCGTTCCAGCGGTTCGTGAAAAATGGCATTGATGCCAAACTGCGAGAGATTCAACGCTTCTTTGATCGTGCCTCCCAGCCCGTAGATCACCATGCGGCTGTTGGAGCGCGACCGTCGCGCTGACTCGAGCACTGGCGCAGCTTTGCTGCCCACCGGAATTACGCAAGCCTCAAATTTTTCGCTCGCCAGGCGGTCTGCTCTTTCGCCCGTCATGCTCACGCTATCAATGCCAAATTGCCGGAAGCATTCGGACAACAGGCTGCGCGAGTTCTCGTGCAAATCCACCAGCGCGGCTCGCGCTGAAAACTTTCGAGTGGGGGAAGGTATGACAAGAGAGTTTCCCAAGATGTTCTCCATTGGTTGGTTTGGCTGGCTCTAAGTTAGTCCTATCGGCAGGTGTGGACTGGTGATTACAGGCTTGTTCTTGATGGTTTATCGTTCTTCTGAACAAATCCATAGAATCCGCCGAAACCCCATTCTGTCGCGGGAAGTCAGGCAGTGCAACCGTGCATTAGGACACTCCGCAGCACAAAGGTGCCATTACCCAAATGACCATCGACGCGTTTACGGGTAACGACAAATATTTCCGGCGAAACCCGAAGAAATCGCGGAACAAAACGGGGCTGCAACCCTAACTCTCTTGGTTTGCGCCGCAATTCCAGAAAGCCGCTTTGGCATAAAAAATCTAAAAAAAAATGCGCTCTATCAATTCCGCTGTGCTATTATTTCGCCGCCATGCGCTTTGGCGCACACTTCACCTTCTGCTCTGTGCTTGCTTCTCGCAGCCAGCACCTTCGCGGCCGACGAAGACGGAGCCCCCGCTCCACGCTTCCACGCGAAAACCACTTCCGGCGAGACCTTCAACAACGAGTCGATCAAAGGCAAAGTTGTCCTACTAGAATTTTGGACCAGCTGGTGTGCGTACTGCCATCAAGAGGAAGCTTTGGTGGAGGGAATCAACAAAGAGTTCGCTGGGAAGGGCTTGATCGTGCTCGCGATCGACGTAGCTGAGTCGAAGAAAACGGTGAAGAAATATCTGGAGCAGCATCCTCGCTCCTGCCGCATCGTGCTTACCGAAGACACCAATCTTGCGGCCATGTATCAGGCCAATGTTTACCCTATCTATGTGGTGATCGATCGCGACGGCAATATCGCTGGAGAGCAGCGCGGCGCTGCCGGCGAACGTGCCTTGCGCCGCCTGCTGGCGAACGCCGGAATCGAATCCGACGAAAAAGCCGATCAGAATTAGACTTCTATTTGTCAGACCGAGATTTCAGTATCTTCAGCACATCTTCAGTGCTGGCGGTCTCACTCATCCGCGGAAAAATCTTTTCGACGCTATTGCGGTGCGCGTCAGCGTCGCGGTCGGTCATTGCATCGGTTACCGACACTACGTTGTATCCCAGATCGTAAGCACTGCGCGCGGTCGATTCCACGCCGATGCTGGTCGCAATCCCGGCAAGCACAATTTGCGTGACTTTATGCTGGCGCAAATAAGGGTCAAGGTCCGTCCCCAGAAATGCTCCCCAGGTGTTCTTCGTAACCAGATGATCTTCGGGCTGCTGATCCAGCTCAGGTACAAGTTCCGCCCAATCCGCCGCCCGCACAAACTTCGGCGGTCCGGCATCCGTTCTTCCCGGAGCTCCGCCCGCTACGTTTACCAGCACCACCGGCAGTTTGCGTTCGCGAAAAGTCCGCGCCAGTTGCGCCGCGCGACCAATAATTTCCGCCGCGGGATGTACCGTCGGCAATCCGGTAATTCCCTTCTGCAAATCAATCACAACCAGAGCAGCGAGAGTATCGAGCTTTGAGAGAGGCATGATCTATTTTAATCAGAACGCGATA
>DATATW010000160.1:0-7296 GCA_036268595.1 Terriglobales bacterium | reverse complement strand
CGCCACTCTGTGATGGCCAGCCGAAGGCCGTTAGAGATCATTACTCTGTTGATTGGTCGGGACGGGCAGATTTGAACTGCCGACCCCTCGCACCCCAAGCGAGTGCTCTACCAGGCTGAGCCACGTCCCGACTTTGGAAGGAATCCGCGGATTTGGCGGCTGCTTTCGATGCAGCTCATTTGCCCTCCCGCGGAGGGGTTCCCAGCAATTCTACACTAGAGTTAGGCCTCAAACGGGCTTGTCATGTTGAGAGAAGCGAGGGACCTATGCATTTTCGGGCAGCACCGATATGCGTGAGTCTTGGGCAAAATTTCCAGCGCAACACCTGGCGATTATTTGCAGGCACGCTTTAGTCCAGATCTCTCCAGTTCGGCCCGACGCCCATCTCCACTTGTAGTGGCACGGTCAGCTTGTGGACTTTCTCCATGTACTCGCGGACCAGCGGCTGCATGACGTCGATTTCGTTTTCCGGGACCTCGAACACCAACTCGTCATGGACCTGCAAAGTCATCCGCGACTTCAACCCGCGGTCCTGCAGCGCTGCATCGATGCGGATCATTGCGATTTTGATCAAGTCTGCGGCTGTGCCTTGCAGCGGCGTGTTCACCGCGGTGCGCTCGGCAAATCCGCGTTGCGTTGCATTCTTGCTGTTGATATCGGGGATCGGCCGGGCGCGCCCGAACAGCGTCTTCACTTTCAGATCGCGGCGGGCTTCTTCCAAAGTCTTGTCGATAAAGGCGCGAACTCCCTTATACGTCTCGAAATAGTTAGTGATGAATTGCTTGGCTTCCGAGGTATCGATGCCGAGATTTTGCGAGAGCCCGAACGGAGACAGGCCGTAAACAATTCCGAAGTTGACGACCTTGGCTTGGCGTCGGTGATCTGCAGTGACCATGAGTGGCGGAACGCCGAAGACCTGAGAAGCAGTGAGCGTGTGAATGTCTTCGTTCGTACGGTACGCTTCGACCAGCAACGGATCTCCCGAGAAGTGCGCCAATAGCCGCAACTCGATCTGCGAATAATCGGCGGTCAACAGAACATGGCCTGGCTCGGCGATAAAGGCTGCACGAATGCCGCGACCCAGTTCGGTGCGAATGGGAATATTTTGCAGATTCGGATTAATCGAAGAGAGCCGCCCGGTCGCCGTCGCAGCCTGCTGAAACGTAGTATGCACGCGGCCGGTCGTCGGGTTGATCAGCGCAGGCAGCGCATCCACATAAGTTGATTTCAGCTTGGTGAGCTGGCGGTAATCGAGGACCTTGCGCGCAATGGGATAGTCTTCCGCCAGATCTTCCAGCACATCCACGGCGGTCGATATCATCCGCCCCTTGCCGTACTTCACCGGCTTCGGGAGATTCAGCCGGTTGAACAGAACATCCCCGAGTTGTTTCGGAGACCCAACGTTAAATTCCATGCCGGCGAGTTCGTAGATCTCTTTGGCGGCAGCGCTGCTCTCGCGTTCCAGATCGATGGACATCTTCCCCAGCGCATTTGTGTCGACCTTGACGCCGGCCTGCTCCATGCGCGCGAGCACCGGCACTAATGGCAGATCAATTTCCTGATAGAGGTTGAGCAGCCCCGCCTGCTCAACTTCTGCGTGCAATTGCGCGGCCAGCCGTCCGGTGATGTCAGCGGCTTCGGCGAGCTCTCCGGAAAGCTTCAAGTTCGACTGGCGCAGAGCGACCTCGGCCAGCCGGTGAGAAGAGTACGTTGGATTGATCAGGTACGAGTACAGCATCGGATCATGCTGCACGTTCTCAATCTCGATTTTGTTGTCGTCGCGCTGCGCGGCCAGAGTATGCAGCGTGGACTTATAGTCGTGGATCGCTTTAGGAATAGCAGCATTCGCCAGCGCCGCGCGAAGCACCGCAGCCTGCTCGCTGGAATCGAGCTTGATTCTGATCGCCGATCCCGCAGCGCCGGAAATGGCCGCATTGCAGGTTTCCGGCTCGGGTAGCATCGTGCCCATCAACGGAAGCAAAGCTTCCGTCTGCTCATCCGCTTTTTCTTCCTCTTCTGTTACGACCTCTTTATGTTCGATCGCAACCGCAAGAATGTCCCCGGGCTGCCGCGCTTTTAGAACCTGCTCCACATCAGCTGCCGACTTGGCCTCCGAATAATGGCCTTCCTTGACCCCGACAACCGGCAGCAACTCTTTCAGCAGCGACGTAAATTCGAGCTCGGTGAAGAGCGCGCGAAGCGCTTCTACATCGGGATCGCCCACGCGCATGGAATCGATGTCGAGCTCGACGGGGACGTCAGTATCGATCGCCACCATCTTCTTGCTGAAAAGGACCGTGTCGCGATTGTGCAGCAAAGATTCACGATAAGTTTTCTTCTCGACCTCAGCCGCATGATCAAGCGCCTGCTCAACCGATCCGAAGCGCTTGATGATCTCGACCGATCCTTTGTCTCCAATTCCGGGCGCTCCGGGGATGTTGTCTATGGAATCTCCGCGCAGTGCCATCACGTCGACTACGCGCTCCGGAGGCACGCCGAGAATTTCTTCCACCTTCGCCGCATCACAGATGAGATTGTCTTTCGGCGGATTGAGAATGTGAACCTGATCGTTCACGAGCTGCATCATGTCTTTGTCGCTGGAAACGACGTACACAGGATGCCCGGCCTCCGCAGCCTTGCGGGCGAGGGTGCCGATTACGTCATCGGCCTCAAAGCGCGTCACGCCGATCATTGGAATGCGGTAGGCCTCGAGCGCGCGGCGGATGTAAGGCACCTGCTGGGCGAGATCTTCCGGCATAGCGGTGCGATTGGCCTTGTAGCCCTTGTATTCGATTTCGGTGAAGGTCTGCGTCTTAATGTCGAATTTGCGGACCGTGGTGACGGTCTCCGCATGTTCATCCCGAAATGTTGGTCCGGCAACATCGAAGACGGCCGCCAGATATTCCGGGGAGAAATCGTCGCGCAGCTTGCGCAGCATGTTCACAAAGACGTAAATCGCCGCAGTCGGCAGGCCGGTTTTTGTCGACATTGGCCGCTGCCGGGCCATCGCGTGATAGGCGCGGAAGATGAACGACATCGTGTCCATCAGGTAAATCCGACCGACGTTTGCGGATTTGCCTTTGTCCCTGGAAGACGTCGCGGGCGGCGAGACTTGTTCCGGTGATTTCTTAGGCGAGGGCAACCAGCTTAGTGTAGCAGCCGGAGCGCGGCTAAAAGTCCACACGGAAGTTGGCATTCACAGCTTTGTTCGTCTTCACGCCATCAGGATTGCGGAATACGAGATAGTACTTTACCGGCTGGTTCATCGAAGGCGGCAGGTCCAAGTTGACTGCCTGGTTATGCGATGCCTCAGCCGAAAATAGCGCATCGCTGGCGCGGTTTCCGGACAATGCATCTTCTTGTTCCTGATTGAGAATCATGAATTCGACGTTGGCCCTATCGTCCGATGGGCCATGCAGCTTTCCGACGAACGACTCGAAGATTCCGTGCAGATGCGGTTGCATGGCATGCGCCGGAATTTCGAATGGAAATGTCGTCGAGGAATTGAGTGTGAACGTCTTCTGCAGAATGGTCTGGCTCGTACCGGCAAGCGAGGGAATTCGTTCCGTTGGAGCCGTTGGCTTTGCCGGTTCAGTAGGCGCTTGTTTCGTGCAGGCCTGGGCGACCAGGAAAATAATCGCGGTCAGTGCGATCAGGTATTTGCGCAGCATCGAAGGTCAACGAGGAACTGTTTTCCCGTATTCCGTATTGAAGTGCAGCTTAATTTCCCCGCAAGTCCCTTGTTCCGGGGAATAAACCACACATGTATCGAACGGCCTCGAATAAACGTGCAGGCTTAGGGCACGCTGGTTGAACTCGCGCGGATTCACCACCCGATGCACCGGATCGTTCGGATCTACAGCGCAAGGTTCGGAGATATTCATTTCAACTGTGTTCAGAGGCTCAAGACTGCATGTGCCGCCATCGACGTCCTGGCGAACGAGATGGAAATTTTCCACGTGCAGGCGGCCGATCGGCACGGCCATCCAGCAATTCTGGTCGCGATGATTGTGGACGGAACTCGCCTGGCCCACTTCCCAGCAGATCGCCATCAACTCATAGAGCCGCGTGCGATCAATCAGATTGCGCGTGTAATGCTGGTGGTCCCAGTTCAGATATGGCGCGAGGGAATCCGTGTCGACCGGCATCTGTTGCAGAAACCGGCGAAGGGGTTCGGTTTCGATGAACATTGACTCCGGCATCCGCTGGAGTTCTTGCACGAGCTTTTGAATCGGGACTGTCTTCGCTGCGGTAATCATCGTCAACCTATCGAATAAATTGTCAGAAGCGGCGGCCGCGGTCGATCATTTCTCCGATGTTGAACCCACGGAGCTTTGCGGCTTTATGGATCTTTCGGATATCGTCGACAATCCGTCTCAGTCTCTTTCTCTCAGCAGCGGATTTGGCAGCCGTTTCCACTTTCCCCAGTTTACCAACTGCTTATCGTCCCGCGCCCAAAATTTCCTTGCTCTCGCCCTGCGCCACCGCGGGATACACTGCTCCCTTGCGCCGCCGCAAATCCGCCGGCAGTTCCGATTTCAGCAGCCACAATCCTGCCGCTACCGCCGCCGCCCAAGTGACCGACACTAGGGCAAGTTGCATTACGTCTGTGGTGCGGCTGCCATGTCCCGTCGTCGGCAGCGGAACCGCTTTCGCCACTTCGAAGCTGATCACGCCCGCGACAATTGCTGTCAGGGTAGCTTTGCCCAGTTCTCCCCAACGCAGCGAGCCGACAGGCACCAGCTTTCGCCGGTGCAGCAGCGCCGCCAGTGCCAGCAGGTTGATTCCAATTCCAATGTCGGACGCCCAGGCAAGCCCGATCACCCCGAAAGCATGAAAGAGAATCGAGTAAATGGGAAGCGATGCCAGCGTGATGAGAGTGACCGCGATCATCGGGGTGAGTGTGTCTCCGGCAGCGTAGAAAGCCCGCGCATAGAGTCCCTGCGCCGACCAGAGAACGAGAGAGAGCGAAAACCAGAAAAAATAAACTGCACTGGTCTGCGCGTCTGGAAACGAGAATCTACCGCGCCGATACACGAGATCGATCAGTGGCAGTGCCGCAACCATCATCCATCCGGTCGCGAGCAGCGATGCCGCTGAAACGCGATAGACTGAGTCGTTTACGGTCGTCGCAAATTCTTCCAGCTTCTTTTCATTAAACAGCCGCGCAAAAAAGGGAAGCGAGGCCTGCCCGGTTGCCTGTCCCAGCACCGCGATCGGAACAGCAAATAAGCGCTTGGCAAATGTGAGGCGCGTGATGTCGCCCACCCCGCTCGCTGCGTAGTGCCGCAGAATCCAGTCGTCGGCGGTGACGAGGGATACGCCAAGCATCAACGGCACCGACAGCTTCACCCACTCGCGGAATGCGGGATTCGAAATATCGAATGACGGTTTATATCCAGTTCCGATTCGCACCGCGCCAATCACACTGGCCAGAAACGGCCCGGCGAAACTGCCCACCAGGGCCCCGTAAGCAAGCGAAGCGATCCCAAAATGTTTTCCGCCAACAACACCGCCGAGGATGATGAAAAGGTTGTAGATCAGCGGGCCGAACGCTGGAAAAAGAAACAGCCGGTGCGACAACAATACAGCCGAAACTACGCCGCCAACATAAAAGAAGATCTGCGCAGGCAACAGAATTCGCGTGAGGTGAACGCACAATTCGATCTTGTCCGGGGAGAATCCCTTCACGAACCAGCGGACAAACTGCGGCGCGAAAATCTCCGTGGCGATCGTTCCCACGATCATCACCGCCGTCATGACAGTAATGATGATTGAGAATGTTTTCTGCGCGTCTTCGGTCCGTTTCTCGGCGAGGAATTTCGTGTAGATCGAAATGAACGTGATCGACGCCGCGCCGCCAGCAACTATGTAGTTGAGGAAGTCGGGCAGCGTGAATGCCGCCATATACGCGTCGGTTGCTCCGCCCGCGCCGTAAGACCATGCGATGTAGGCATCACGCGCATATCCGATGACGCGCGACAGCATGACCGCCGTGATCAGCAACAGAGTCGCTGAAAATGCCGTGTGCTGATGCGACGGGCGAAAGAAGCGGAGCAGTTTCGTCATCGGGCTCGATCAGACATTCATCTTATCGGAATCCCGAATGCCCAGTGTTGACCGACTTGTATCCCTAACACAGGAGGGCAAAAGAAATTATTCGCTGGCCTGAACATAGACCCGTCCGGCCGAGACCAGGTCTACCCCTTGAACTTCGGTGGAAACGCGCACCTTCTGCCATCCTGATTTCTTCTGCGGCTGAGCCGTGAAAGTCAAAATGTACTGATGCTGCAATCGGCGGCCGAGGTCTTCCAAGTACGGCGAAAACGAAACAGCCGCGCCCGTGAACCCGATGTAATAGGCCTCGCCTCCGGTCTTGTCTGCCAGTTCCGATAAATACAACTGGCCCCAATAAGTTTCCCAATAGCTATGGCCAAAGTGACCAACGCCCGGGTTGAAGATTGCCGAAATCACGATTCCGGCCTTCCCAGCGTCGTCGATGGCTGCCAGCAGATATGGGTCCTGCAAGTCACCGGTGCCGTAGTACCGGTCGATGCCATCGCTGATTACGAGAACTTCGCGACGCGACGGGCTGGCCGGCCAACGCTTGATGAGATCACTTATCGAAAAATATGGACTTGCATTTGCGCCGCCCACACCCATGGGAAGTCGCAGGCTTTTTGCGGCCTGGGCATGATCGTTGGTTAAATCCTGCACGACGCGGGCAGTCCCATTCTGCATGTACGCTACGCCAATCTTTGTGGATGGTGGCTGCGCATTGATGAATCCCCGGATGTCTTCCAATTGAGAACCGAGGCTTGTACTGGATTCATCGTCGATCAATATGAACAACTCCAGAGCTGCTTGATCTCCCAGCGCCGGAGTCCAGCCGGTTACGGTATCGCGACTATGACCTTCGTAGACCATCACGTCCTCTTGCTTGATGACTGGGATGCTGGCTCCGTGTCGAGGTTCCACAGTGACAATCAGGCGCCCGGACGCTCCGGCTGCCGCAGGAGTTTGCTGCGCCATCGCGCCAGCCGGGCCGCAGACCAGGAGCGCCAGTTCAAGAACCGCAATTACAAGACAGGGCTTCTTCACAAAAACTCCCTTTGCATAGTTTGTCGATCTCATCCCGACCTGAGCATCGGAATACTTCTAATTACTTGGATGTAAATAAGCCGGAAAAGGTCGACACCGTGAGAATGGGCAGTTTGCGATAATCGGACGTGCTGACTTCGACGAATCTTCCGATCCGCTCTTGTGTTTTTCGCCGCTCTTTTCACAAGGATTTTC
>DATATW010000159.1:0-8392 GCA_036268595.1 Terriglobales bacterium | reverse complement strand
TGCATGTGAACGGTGTACGCTACCTGGAAAAAGCTCCCCTGCCCTATTGGCTGGTTGCGGCGAGTTATCGCTTGTTTGGCGTGAATGAGTTTGCAACGCGCATCCCGATGGCGCTTTCAGTTCTGCTTTTGGGCTTGCTCGCTTTAGTCTGGGGACGTCGTGCCTTCGGCGAACGCGCAGGAATTTATGCCGGCGTGTTCGTCTATACGGCGGCAGGTGTCTTCCTCTTCACGCGCATCTTGATTCCGGATGTCTTGCTGAGCCTTCTGATCGCGGCCTGCTTGTACTTCTTCCTCACGGCCCTCGAAGATCACAAAGCCTGGCGGTGGTACGCCGGATATGCCTGCATGGCGCTTGGCGTATTAACGAAAGGCCTGATTGCACTGGCGTTCCCCGGAGGAGCGGCAGTCATCTATCTGGCTGTGACCGGCGAATGGCGGCGCTGGCGGGAATTCAAGCTGATTTCCGGGCTCGCGTTTTTCCTGCTTATTGCCGCGCCATGGCACATTCTTGCGGGCCTGCGAAATACCGGGGGCGCCAACGGTCACGGATTCTTCTGGTTCTACTTCGTCAACGAGCACTTTCTACGATTCTTGGGAAAGCGCTACCCGCGCGATTACAACAAGCTGCCTTGGGCACTCTATTGGTCCCTGCATCTGGTATGGCTATTTCCGTGGAGTCTCTATCTGCCCGCCGCGATTCGGACGATTGCCGACGAGCGCAAGAATTTAAGGCGATCCGATTTTTCCGCGCGCACACGATTGATGTGCTGGATTCTCGCCGGCCTGATTCTCATCTTCTTCGCGGTTTCGACCAATCAGGAGTACTACACCTTCCCCGCATATCTGCCCCTGCTGATGCTGCTTGCGGACGGAATTTCGCGCTGCGAATCGAGCGACTGCGCTGGCGAACGAAAAGGATGGCTCAGGATGTCGGCGGGAGCGCTCGCACTCATCGGAATCGCCGCAGGCGCTACGCTGCTCGCCCTCCTCTGGCAATCGCGTAACCTTCCCTTCGAACCGGACATCGGCAGCGTGCTGGCGAAGCACGACATGTCGACCGACACGCTTTCCACGTCGCACATGCTCGATCTGAGCGATGCGTCATTTGCCGCCCTCCGGCTTCCGGCGGCACTCGCAGCCATTACACTGCTGATCGCGCCTTTGTCGTCGCTCCTTCTGCGAATTCGCAGGCGTCACTATGCGGCTACCTGGACTTTGGCCATTGGAATGGCTGTATTCCTCATCGCTGCGCACATCGCGCTTGGCCGGTTCGGCCCTTATCTTTCATCGAGAGATTTGGCCCGGCAGATCTCCTCGCGGGCCGGGCCGGAGGACCGCGTCATGATCTACGGGGACCAGGCATTTGGTTCATCGCTGCTATTTTATTTGCAGCGCCCCATAGAACTCGTGAATGGGGATACGACATCCATGTGGTTCGGGTCGACCTTCCCCGACGCTCCCAGGATTTATTTCAGTGACGCCGACTTGCTCAAAGATTGGGGCGGGAGCCGCCGTATTTTCCTTTTTGTTCCCCCGCATTTGAAGGCGAAAGCTGATGCGCTTCTCCCGCAGCGGGCCGTGATCGCAGAAGTTTCGGGAAAATACGTTTACAGCAACAAACCATAACTGCAAACTACTCTGTTAAACTTTTTGGTCTTCCCTGCGAGGCATAAACGAATGCACCGGAAATCGTCCATAACGCTATCAACTGCGATTCTGACGTCTTTTCTGATCGCCGCGGCAAATGCACAATCGGCCCCATCGCCGGGTGGGCAAGCAAGTCCGAAGAAGGCCGAGGAGCAATTCAAGAACATTCAGGTGCTAAAGGGCATCCCTGCCGAGCAATTGATACCGACTATGCAGTTCATCACAGCGTCGCTGGGCGTGGAATGCGAGTTCTGCCACGTACAGGGCGCGTTCGACAAGGACGACAAGAAGCCCAAGCAGACGGCCCGCAAGATGATGGAAATGATGTTCGCTATCAACAAAGACAACTTCAATGGCAATCGCGAAGTGACTTGCAATTCATGTCACCGAGGCAGCGAACATCCGGCCGCGATCCCGGCGGTGATGGCGGAAGAACCGAAGGAAGCCATGGGCTCCCACGGCGAAGCGGCTGAATCCAAGCCGGCCGTAGGCGGTCTCACTGCCGATCAGTTAATCGATAAATACGTTCAGGCAGTTGGCGGTGCTGCTGCGATTGAAAAGATAACCAGCCGCGTCATGAAGGGTTCCATCGACGTTGGCGGCAAATCGCTGCCGATCGATATCTACGCGAAAGCTCCGGAAAAACGCATTTCATTCACTCACATGCAGGAGGGTGACAGCGTTACCGCATTCAATGGCCATGAGGGCTGGCTGGGCACTCCCGGACGTCCGATGCGCGAGATGCACGGCTCCGATCTCGACAGCGCCGCCATTGATGCCGATCTCCAGCTACCAGTCCACCTGAAGCAGATGCTCACCGACGCCAACATTCGTGGAACGGAAAAAGTTGGCGACCACGAAGCGAATGTGGTTGTCGGCAAGCGCGAGGGCAAACCTCCGCTCATTCTTTACTTCGACCAGCAAACCGGATTGCTCGTCCGCCTGATACGTTACGGCGACACCGCGCTGGGATTGCTGCCGACTCAGATCGACTATGCAGATTATCGCGAGGCTAACGGGGTGCAGGTGCCTTATCGCTGGACGCTGGCCAGACCGAATGGGCGTTTCACGATTCAGGTAACCGATCTCAAGCAGAATGTTCCAGTAGATGACGCAAAGTTTGTCAAGCCAGCGTCCGCTGAGCAGCCCAAGGGGCCGGCCAAATAGTCATCCGGTCGGGACCAATAAGTTTTCGCCTAGCTCAACAGAATTTACGCGGGTGTTCTGCGCAACCCGCCACTTTCACCATCGTGCGGGATTGTGTCCCCATCCGCCTTGTCGGCCTCAATCTTGACCTCTACTTCTGCGCCTTCTTTCAGCTTGACCTTGCGGCCATTCTCATCGGTTAACCGGTTCGGGACGCGAATCTCACGGTAGAGATGGTCCGCACCTTCAACCGCAATTTGGGCTTTTTCTGGCTCACCCGAGTTGGGATGAGGATGAATTACCTTTTCGACCTTGCCTGGAAGAGTAGCAGTAGCCTTGCCGTTTTCAGATGACATGAGCTGGGACCCCCAATGGGCGCGCAACTTGGCGTTGCGCGTATCTGGAATAGTAAGTCTCTCCTGTTTTTCCGGTATGCGCTATCAGTAAAACCCTGTAGCACAAATGGGGCCGCTTCCGCTAAACGCTTTTCAATAACAAAACCTGATAGCCACGATAAATAGTTTCAATTTCCGATGGCTTGGCTCTGACGGTAGATTGTAGCGTCACTGAAAATTGTATTGAATCCGCGCGACAGGAGCAAACGCTCAGTGTCTATTGGAAAACGCCTGATTGCCGGGCTGTTGACTGGGATTGTGATCCTGGCCGTTGCGCAGACGCTCCTCGCGCAGACGGGTGCGGTGGCGCCCAGTCCATCAACCGATGTAACCGCCCGGCTTACCAAGCTTGAACAGCAGGCAGCCGACGCCAAGAGTTCTGCCGACAACTCCTGGATGCTGACCAGCGCGGCGCTCGTCCTGATGATGACCGGGCCCGGGCTGGCACTGTTCTATGGCGGTCTCGTCCGCAAGAAGAACATCCTCGGCACGATGATGCAGAGTTTCGCTCTCATGGCCGTCGTCACAGTTCTTTGGGGCCTTTTCAGCTACAGCCTGTCATTCGGGCCGGGGAATTCGTTTATCGGAGGTTTCCAGAATCTCTTCCTCAAAGGAGTTGGAGCGGCGCCTGACGCCGACTATGCCGCAACAATTCCCGCGCAGACCTTCATGGTTTATCAGCTCATGTTTGCGATCATCACTCCTGGACTGATCGCGGGCGCTTTCGCCGAACGCATGAAGTTCAGCGCCATGCTGGTGTTCATGGTTTTGTGGTCGATTATCGTATATGACCCCATGGCCCACATGGTGTGGGGCAAGGGAGGATTCCTGAACGCATCTCTCGGCGGGCGTTTCCCAACGCTCGATTTCGCAGGCGGGACAGTCGTCCATATCACGTCGGGAGTCTCAGCCCTGGTCTGTGCGTTGTACATGGGCAAGCGCGTGGGCTATCCAAAAGAGCCGATGGTCCCGCACAGCGTCGTACTTAGTTTTATCGGCGCTTGTTTGCTGTGGGTAGGATGGTTCGGCTTCAACGCCGGCAGTGCACTCGCCGCAGGCAGCCTGGCGACGAGCGCATTCGTGGCAACGCATTTCGCCGCCGCTGCCGCAGCGATCGGTTGGGCAGGAGCGGAGTGGATCCGTAACGGCAAACCCAGCGTGCTGGGTGGAATTTCTGGAGCTGTGGCTGGCCTGGTCGCGATCACTCCCGCTTCCGGCTTTGTGAAGCCGATGCCCGCCCTCATTATCGGCCTGATCGCTGGCGTCTTCTGCTACTGGATGGTGGCGAAAGTCAAAGCAAAATTCGGCTACGACGATTCGCTCGACGCCTTTGGCGTTCACGGCGCTGGCGGAACGTTGGGCGCAATCCTCACCGGCGTTTTCGCGGTCAGCGTTGTGAATCCGATCTTCAAAGATGCTCAGGGCAATGCCGCAGCTTCGGGCTTGCTGGAAGGAAACGCGCATCAATTGTTGAACCAATTGGTGGGTGTCGTCATCGCGTGGGTGCTCGCGATTGTCGGGACTCTAGCGATTTTGAAATTGGTCGATGTAACGATTGGCCTGCGAGTTTCAGAGGAAGAAGAAGTGCAAGGCCTGGACCTCTCGCAGCACGGCGAAGAGGGATACTATTGGGAGACGCCGGCATAAACGGGCCATTTTGCAGTCGCTCCGGCGGTGAAATTGCAGAACAGGACTTGCAAATATCATGACGAAGATTGAAGCGATCATCCAGAATTCCAAGCTCGACGCGGTCAAGACGGCGCTACAGGAAGTTGGCGTTGAAGGGATGACGGTGCTCGAAGTGCGAGGCCACGGCCGCCAGAAGGGGCATACGGAGGTCTACCGCGGGCGCGAGTACAACGTGGACCTCATCCCAAAAACGAAGCTTGAGATGGTGCTGCCCGACGCGATGATCGAGAAGGCCGTGCAGGCCATTCTCACATCGGCCCGCACCGGCAAGATCGGTGACGGCAAGATTTTTCTCTCGCGCGTCGATGAGGCGATTCGTATCCGTAATGACGAACGCGGCGAGGGGGCGCTGTAGGCGGCCGGGCGTACACGAACAGTCTGCGCTTAACGGTTCGCTGAAAAACCTGTCCGCAGTATTGGATTTGAAAGGTCGCGGCTTAAAGCCGCGACGAAACTTGGGCAGGATCAATATCGGCCTTTAGCCGCTGAGATAAGTTTGGTGCAGCGGATTTGTCAGCAAACTACCGAATCCCTGAAGAATGGCTGGAGCAGAGAGAACTTCTACTCCCAATGGCAGTGTCCTCATTCATCGGCGAGCTAAGGGGCCCCATCAGCGACGAATCAGCGCGCATTCAACGTGAATTCGAATCCACCGGCGACGGACGCGCTGCCGTCGCACAACGCACACGCCTCATCGAAGACATTCTCGCCCGCCTGTGGCGAGACATAGTTTCTTCCGACGAAAATAGGCCACCCAACTTTTGCCTCGTCGCCACAGGCGGCTTCGGCCGGGGCTGGCTCTTTCCATATTCCGATGTTGATCTGCTTTTTCTTTTTGGCGACCGAGAAGCAGAGCAGTTTTACAAAGACCCGGTACGCCGCCTCTCGCAGGAGTTATGGGACCTCCGTCTGAAGCTGAGTCCCGCTTCACGAACACTGGCCGAATGCGACCGCTACGATGCAAACAACACCGAATTCACTATTTCGCTTCTCGATTGCCGCTATCTCGCCGGCGACCGCGACCTGTTTCGCAAGCTGCATGACAAAGTGATCCCGAAACTGGTGATGCGCGAATCGAAGTCGCTGCTCCAGGGACTCGCAGAGGTTACGCGCCAACGCCACGGGAAATACGGAATGACGCTGTACCACCTTGAGCCGAACCTAAAGGAAGCTCCCGGAGGCCTACGCGACTGCAACGTCGCCAACTGGCTCGCGCTGATCTCGGCCATGGGCAAGTTGCACGATTGGCCCGACTCCAGTTCGCTACGCCCTCCCATCCGTCGCCAACTGGATGACGCCCTCGATTTCCTGATGGCTGCGCGCTGCTTTCTGCATTTTCGGCATGGCCGCGACGACAATACATTGAGCTGGGAAGCTCAGGACGAAGCTGCCGCCCGCAGAATCGGCGCGGCTGATGCGCTCGAACTTTCCGCCGCGGACTGGATGCGAATTTATTTCGGCCATGCGCGCGCCGTACAGCGTACGGTCACACAGTTGCTCGAAGAAATTCCCGAGGCGTGGTCCACACTCTCTCGCCAGATGCAGAACTGGCGCTCGCGCCTTACAACCGCGGATTTTTCGGTGGTTGACGGACTGATCTTCCTGCAGCAACCTTCCTCCTTACAGGACCCCGAAGTTCTTCTCCGGCTCTTTCACTTCATGGCGCACCACGGCCTGAAGCTAAGCGCGACCACGGAGTATCGCATCGAGCAGACGCTTCCCGCGCTCGCCGCCATGCCGCCCCGAGGTGCGGAGCTATGGCTTTATCTACAAGAGACTCTGCTCCAGCCGAACGCCGCCGATGCCTTGCGGGCCATGCAGTCTCTGCGCCTGCTGACGTTGCTTCTGCCGGAGTTGAAGCTCATCGATTCGCTCGTCGTGCGCGATTTCTATCATCGCTTCACGGTAGATGAGCACTCGTTCCTGGCGATCGAGAGCCTTCATCGCCTGAAGCAGTCGCAATCCGAGTGGGACAAGCGCTATTCCGAATTGCTGAGCGAACTCGAGGACCCCGAACTGCTCTATCTCTCTCTTCTTCTCCACGACACGGGCAAGGGGATGCCGAACAGCAATCATGTCGAAGCGAGTCTTGAAGTGGCCCAACATGCGATGGATCGGCTCGATGTCGATCCCAAGGAACGTGAGGAAGTCCTTTTTCTAATCGCGAATCACCTGGAACTGTCGGCCGCTCTCCGGCGCGACATTTTCGACCCCGTGACGATTGCCGCATTCGCCGATAAGGTCGGCACTCCAGAGCGGTTGAAGATGCTCTGCCTGCTCACTTACGCGGACATCAAAGCAGTAAATCCAGAAGCTCTGACTCCCTGGAAAGCGGAAAACGTCTGGCAGCTTTACATCGCGACTGAAAATCATTTAAACCGCAGCGCCGACCAGCGCGTTCACACCGACGTCGGTGACGAAAAACTTTCCCGCCTGCGTTCACTGGCGCCAGTAATCGGCAATAAGTTCAAGGCCTTTCTCGAGGGTTTTCCGCAGCGATATCTGCTGGTCCACAGTGCGGAAGAAGTCATGCGTCACATGCAAATGGCCGAAGAACTCGGCCGCGAACCTGTGCAGGTCGAACTGAAACGCGGTCGTCACTGGTACGAGCTCACCATGGTTAGCGGCGACCGGCCGTTTCTCTTCGCCAAACTCGCCGGTGTCCTTGCGGCGTGGGGAATGAACATCGTCAAGGCGAACGCTTTCTCGAACCAGGCCGCGACGGTCGTCGACACCCTCTATTTCACCGACCGCTTTCGCACCCTCGAGTTAAATCTTTCTGAGTGGGAACGCTTTCGGCGCAGCGTGGCGAGTGTGCTGATTGGCGAAGCCGACCTCGACAGAATGTTGCGCGACCGCCAGCGTTCGGAAAAGGGTGTAATCGCGAAGGTAAAAGTCGAAACGAAAGTTGAGTTCGACGATGTTTCTTCCGCGACCAGTACGCTCGTGCAGGTGATTGCCCAGGACCGTCCCCGCCTGCTGCACCGCATCGCGTCCTGTCTTTCAGATCAGAAGTGCAACATCGAGATCGCACTGATTGATACCGAAGGACAGATGGCCATCGATACGTTCTATCTGACGTCCTTTGGCAAAAAGCTCGACGGCGAACATCAAAAGCATGTCGAGAAGGCTCTGCTGGAAGAGTTACGCGCAGAATAGCCCGGCTCTTGAAGCCAGTTCTTCTCTTCTGATTGCCAACTACTTCTAATCCTACTTCGCCGAGAACTTGAACACCGTAGTCTGATGGAACTTTTCTCCCGGCTTCAGAATGGTCGTGGGGAAATCCGGATGGTTCGGCGAGTCCGGAAAATGCTGCGTCTCAAGACAAAATCCGAAGCGGCGCTTGTAGACGTGACCTTCTTTTCCGGTAACTGTGCCATCGAGGAAATTTCCGGTGTAAAACTGTACGCCCGGCTGAGTCGTTGAGACTTCGAGCACCCGCCCGGTTGTCGGCTCGTAAACGCGCGCGGCGAGAGTAAGCCCTGGCCCTTTACGGTTGATGACGAAATTGTG
>DATATW010000158.1:0-3987 GCA_036268595.1 Terriglobales bacterium | reverse complement strand
AAAGTCAAACGCGCCCGCTCTAAACTCGATAATGGTTAATCTGTGCGCCGCACACCACTAGCTCCCCCAACTGACCAGACAGCTAACCAGCGGCAACAGCGGTGATCATGGCAACGACTAGACCGGCTAATGCGATCCATCTGTCGATTGTCACGACCATAGGATATCGCTTTCGCACTGGTGTGCTTCCCCGCATGGCGCCTCCATTTTTCGTCTGATTGAACCCAACCGGCTTTTCTGCTGCTAAATTTATTGAAGAGACGTTAGCAGCCGCGCTTGAGCGAGACGTTTGTCCGGCGTCAACTATTTCTTCGCATTGACGACAATTATTTCTCCCTACCAACGACAATTACTCTTCTCGTCTTAGGCGGGCGCGGAGCGCCCCGCCGCCGGGCGGAGGGCGAAGCCCGCCCGCGGCCGATTTTTTTGTTCTGAGACATATATATTCGGGGCGGATGAAAAGTGGAAAACCTGCTTTTGGTTTTCCACTTTCATCCGCCCTCGCCGCCGGAACTGGGGAAATGTGGGAATCTCGCCTGCCTCTAGCGAGATTTCCAAGGGGCTCGTGGAAAGAGTGGGAAGCGCTTTTGGCTTTCTACGCTTTCCACAGCCCCGGCATTTCCACAGTTCACTTTGATTCCGGTTTTGGTCGCCGCCGTGGTTCCGCTTCACTCATCCTCGGCCTGGCTTTCCGCTTGCTGATTCTTCTTGGCGTGCTCCACCCGGTAGCTCGGGATATTCAACTCGATGATCACGCTATGATGCACCAATCGGTCGATGGCTGCCGCCGTCATCATGGCATCTTTGAAGATCGCTTCCCATTTCGAGAACGGCAGATTGCTCGTCATCAGTACGCTGCCGCGCTCGTATCGTTCGGCCAGCAAGGTGAATACCACCTCCATGTCGTCGCGGCTCTGCTGCAAGTAACCGAGATCGTCGATGATCAAACCGTCATAACGTCCCAGCCGTTTGATCTCCCGACTTAACCGCAGGTCGCGCTTGGCGGCCAGTAAATCCTGCATCAGCAACGCACACTTAGTGAAGTGCATCTTGCGTCCCCGAACCACTATCAGTTCCTGGGCCAGCGCGGTCAAAAGATGACTCTTCCCCGACCCAGGATTCCCGAATACCAAAACATTCTCTTTCCGGCCCAGAAAGCCACCGTCCAGCAGTGTCCGGAACTGCCGCGCCGCTTTCGCCGGCAACCGCTTTAGATCGAAATTCTGCAGTGACTTTTCCAACGGTAGCGACGAGTCTTTCAGCAACCGCTGCACCTTGGACTTCTGCCGCTGCTCGCATTCCCGCGAGATCACCTCCAGCAGATACTGCTCATAACTCAGCGTTTCTCGTTCCGCCCGCCGCGCCGTGTCTTCATAGCACTCCCTCACCGTGGGCAGATGTAAATCCTTGAGGTGTCCGATTAGAGCTGGGCGTACATCCGTTACTGCACTCATTGCCGCACTTCTCTCTCCGTGCACAACAGGTCAAAGATGGCCAAGTCCACCGGCGCCACTTCCACCATCGTCACTGGCGCAATGCGGTCCAGTTTACCCAGCAGTTCGGCAATCGATTCCACCGTAATCACTGCTTCCGCGTTTCTCTCCAACAGTTCCCGCAAAGCCGCATCCACCTGGACCTCGCCCGCCTCGGCCGCCAGTTTCAGAATCTTCAAGTACTCTTTGCTCGACCGGCTCGGCATCGTTTCTTTCAGCGCATCGTAAGCCATCCGAAACCGGCTGGTTGGAAACAAATCTTCCTGATACCGGTAATTCTCAAACGCGCCTGGCTTCCGTATCAGCCATTCGATGATGTGCCGGTAATCGATGCGATGTTTGCTCCGCCCGCGCAGTCGCGGCAAGTCTTCTACCTTCCGCTGCCCGTACCAGACCTCAACATGGTCCAGATACAACCGCGCTTCCACCCGCGCGCCGATCAGGCGGCTGTTTACCGAATACGAGTTCCGCTCCACATGGATCAGACTGCCCGAGTCCACCTTCACCCGCTCCCGCTTGGCCGATTCCATCCGGCGCGCCGGCAACTCCCCCATCACCGCCATCTCTTCGGCCAATCGGATCCGCCGGCCCGCATTCCGCTGCACGAACAGGTCTTTGAGAAATTGCGCGTATTCGGTCAGGCTTCCAAAGTCACGGCTCCCTCGTAGCAGCAGCGCCTGCTCCACCGCTCGCTTGAACCGGTGATGGCTCTGCTCCACATCGCCGTTCTCATTCGGGCTGGCGGGGTTGGTGTGCTGCGGCTTCACCCCGTAGTACCTCATCACTCCTTCATAGCGCTGGTTGAACTCCTCCACGTTGCTCATGTTGTTCACCGCGCTCGACAGACTGTCCGTGCGGTGCCCGGCCGCTACCGCTCCTAATTCCCACACCGCGTTCTGCCATCCCTCGCTGAGGCTCTCCAGGCTCTCCGAATAGCAGATCGTGCCCGTCTCCCAGTTCGAGTACGTCAGCACGAAGTGATACACCAGGTGCTCGAAGCTCTGCCCCGCCAGCGTGATCCCCAGTTCCGTCATGTGAGTGAAGTCCGACGCGCACAGCCGCCCAGGAACGTGCTTCTGGCCGAAGTAGACTTCCTGCGCGGGCCCCTCGGTCAACCGCCATAATTTGATTCGCCGCTGCAACGTCCGGATCTGGCCGTCGCTAAACCGCCCGGGATATTCCCGCTGCAGCCATTCAAACAGCGTCTTGGCCTCCAGCCCGGGGCTCTCCTGGATCTGCCGCTGAACTGCTTCCCACACCTCATGGAACGGATCCTCGCGGGTCCTCCATGTGCGCTCCTTCTTCAGTTCGCTGGGCAACCGTTCCAGGCCTAGGTACCGCCGCGCCGTAGTCGGGTCCATCCCCGCCTTCGACGCCGCGATTTCTTGATTCTGTTCCATGTTCGACAACTTTTTCAGCCTCCTCACTTGCGCATCCGTGACCATCCCTGGGCGCTGCGTAAGCGCGATTCCCGATGGTCACATTAGTTGTCGTCGAGCGGGAGTTTTAATTGTCGTCAGCCAGGAGATCTAATTGTCGCCCAACAAGAACGAAGCCTTCACGGTTATTCCCAGTCATTGAGCGCCTCCTCGGTTCCACGATTGGCATCCTGGTGGCGCTGCCGGATCTCGGCTTCGATGTCCGTCCGGCGTCTTGCCCATCGCGCCCGGCAGCGGTTATACAGGTCGGCATAGTCCGCCTCCGGCTGTGCCACATTGGGAACCAGAACCTCGCGCGGGCGATGGGAGCCACTCTTCACCACCATGTGGCGCTTGGGAAGATTCTTCAAAAGCTCAGACAGCCGCTTGCCGCCGTCGAGCGCGGAGCCGATCCGGTCGGCATCGGTGCTCGAAAGCTGAAAGAAAACGTGGGTGCCGACAGCCATGATGGCCGCGCGCATCTGCGCTGGATACTGTTCCAAAAACTGATTTGCGCTCACGACCGAAATTCCGAATTTCCTTGCCTCGCTGAGCAGCGTATCGAGCCCTGCATCGTAGGCGACAAGGTTTTGGATTTCGTCGGCGTAGATCGTGAACAACTGCCTGCGCCTGCGTGCAAACAATGCGTTCTTAAGTTTGGTCAGCAGCAGGCTTCCCAAAGTCGAAGCTTGTTCGCCCAGCCGTCCTTTATCAAGATTCAGGATTACCCACTGGCCCCGGTCCATGGCATCGAGAAGCGAAAACGTCGATCGCTGCTGGCCTAAAATGTGGCGGAGCCGCAAGTCGGCGGTAAAACCCGAAATCTTATTAAGGATTGCGTCACGGTAAATTCCCTGCATCGCCTCGCTGCGCGTATCGAATCGGGTCTGAAAATAGCTGATGACTTCCGTGTTCTGAACCCGGTTGAGGCAACCGGCGCGGAATGCCGCGCTGGTGAGCAACGGCGAGAGTTCCAGCAGCGTGAGGCCATTGTCGGCAAGTACGTGCAGCCCGTTCCGCAACAGCTCTTCGGTGCGCGCCCCGAACGAATCCAGGTTCCAGCGAGCCTTTAATAT
>DATATW010000157.1:0-27508 GCA_036268595.1 Terriglobales bacterium | reverse complement strand
GCTAAAGCCAAATTCAATGACTGGCTGCCGCAACAATCTATCGATGCCATCCGAGAATTTCGCGTCGCCATCAAAGGCCCGCTCACCACTCCGGTTGGCGGCGGTATTCGGTCATTGAACGTCACCTTGCGCCAGGTGCTTGATCTCTACGCCTGCATCCGTCCGGTGAAATATTACAAAGGCACGCCTTCGCCGGTGAAAAATCCCGAGCGCATGAATGTGGTGATCTTTCGCGAGAATACCGAAGACGTTTACGCCGGCGTCGAGTGGGAGCAGGGAACTCCTGAAGCCGCAAAACTGATCGATTTCCTCAACAAAGAAATGTTGAAGGGCGGCAAGAAACAGGTGCGTACCGATTCCGGCATCGGCATCAAGCCCATTTCAATTTTCGCCACCAAGCGCCTGGTGCGCATGGCCATCCAGCACGCGCTTGAAAATGGGTTGAAAACAGTCACCCTGGTCCACAAAGGTAATATTCAGAAGTTCACCGAAGGCGCCTTCCGCAAATGGGGATACGAGCTCGCGACTGAAGAATTCCGCGACAAAGTCGTAACCGAGCGCGAAAGCTGGATCATCGACAACCAAGATAAAACCCCGAATCTCTCCGCGGAAGAAAACGCGGCCTTGGTCGAGCCCGGCCTGGAATATGCGCCACCGGAATTTGGGAAATCAGTCGCCGAGGAAGTGCGCACCGTGCTCAACAGCATTTACGGAACTCACGGCCATGGCGCATGGAAAAAGAAGTTAATGATTAACGACCGCATAGCCGATTCTATCTTTCAGCAGGTGGTCACCCGCGCCGATGAATATTCCGTGCTCGCCACGCCCAACCTAAACGGCGATTACATTTCTGATGCCTGCGCCGCGCAGGTCGGCGGATTGGGAATCGCGCCCGGCGCGAACATCGGTGACGGTTACGCCGTGTTCGAAGCCACCCACGGCACTGCGCCGAAGTATGCCGACAAAGATGTCATCAATCCAGGTTCAGTCATGTTATCCGGCGTAATGATGTTCCGCTATCTGGGATGGAACGAAGCCGCTGACCTGATCGAAAGCGGTCTGGAGCGCACCATCGAGCAGAAAAAAGTCACTTATGATTTCGAGCGCCTGATGCCAGGCGCAACCAAAGTCAGCACCAGCAAATTCGCCGACAGCATTATTGACAATATGGCTGCAGCTTTAACAACAGCGTAAAGCTTTTAACCGCAGAGATCGCAGAGGCTTCGCCGAGAACGCAGAGAGAACCAGTTTGCTTGCTTATTTTATTAAGATCTTCTCCGCTATCTCTGGGTTCTCTCGGCGTTCTCTGCGGTTAAAAGCTCTTGATCTTATCTAAGGAAAACTATGCGCAAGAAAGTAAGCATCGTAGGTTCGGGCAACGTGGGCGCCACCGCGGCCCACTGGATCGCCTCCAAAGAACTCGCCGACGTGGTTCTCATCGACATCATCGAAGGCGTGCCGCAAGGCAAAGCCCTCGACCTGCTCGAAGCCATGCCCATCGAGAAGCGCGACTCCTACATCCTCGGCACCAACGACTATGCCGACACCGCGAATTCTGACATCGTGGTCATCACTGCGGGCATTCCGCGCAAGCCCGGGATGAGCCGCGACGATCTGCTGAACACCAACTACTCCATCATCAAAGATGTAGTCAGCAAAGTTGTGCAGCATTCTCCCAACTGCATTCTGATCATCGTTTCGAACCCGCTCGATGCCATGGCCCAGGCGGCATACAAATTAAGCCGCTTCCCCCGCGAACGCGTCATCGGCATGGCGGGCGTCCTCGATTCCGCTCGCTTCCGCACCTTCATTGCCGACGAACTGAAAGTCAGCGTCGAAAATGTAACCGCATTCGTGCTCGGCGGCCACGGTGACACTATGGTTCCGCTTTCTCGTTATTCCACCGTTGCCGGCATTCCAATCACCGAACTGATCCCGCCCGATCGCCTGGCCCAACTCGTCCAACGCACCCGCGACGGCGGCGCCGAGATCGTGAAATATCTGAAGACCGGAAGCGCGTACTACGCGCCCTCTTCAGCCACAACGGAAATGGTCGAAGCCATCCTCAAAGATAAAAAGAAAATTCTGCCCTGCGCCGTTTACCTCACGGGTGAATACGGAATCAATGGCCTCTACGTCGGAGTTCCCGCAAAGTTGGGATCGAAAGGCATCGAGCAGATCATCCAAATCAAACTCACTTCCGAAGAGCAGGCGGCATTAAACAAAAGTGCCGACGCAGTGAAAGAGCTGGTGGGGGTAATTGGGGTATGAGGTTGTGAGGGCAAAGTCTTTCACTTGGCTACTTGTAGTTCTTATCTGCATCGTTATCCCGCTGGGTTGCGAAAACAAAACAGAATTGCCGCCAGACCACCCTCGCCTTACCGCGGATGTCCGGATGCAGGATGTCACGCTGCACAGTGCGGCTCTCGGCCGCGACATGCCCTACCGGGTCTTTCTTCCGGCAACTATAGCGGCCCATAAGAGACTGCCAGCCGTTTACTTGTTGCACGGCGGAGGCGGCGGTTACCGCGATTGGTCAAACTACTCCGATGTCGCGCGATTTGCTGAGCGCGGATTAATTCTGGTGATGCCCGAAGGCGAGTCTTCCTATTACGTCAATGCAGTGGAGCGGCCTGCGGATCGCTTCGAAGACTACATGACAAAGGACCTCATCGCCGATGTCGAAGCAAAATTTCCTGTCGCGTCTGGACGCGAGAATCGCGCCATCGTTGGTATTTCCATGGGAGGATTTGGAGCTGTTGTGCTGTCACTGAAGCATGCCGAGCTGTTTGCCTTTGCCGGAGCTCTCAGCCCGGCGCTCGACGTTCCAAGCCGTCCGTTTTCGATTAAGCGCGTCGGCCAGTATCGTCAGCACCGTGCGATCTTTGGTCCTTGGGGAAGCCCGACCCGCCATGCGAATGATCCTTACATCCTTGCTCACTCGTCTGATCCTGCGACGGTGCCCTATCTGTTTCTCTCATGTGGAGAACAAGAAGGCTTGCTTCCGGCGAACAGACGATTTGCAGCCGTACTGCAACATCGTGGGTTCAGATACGAATTCCATGTTGGCCCGGGAGGCCACGATTGGAACCAATGGAATCGTCGGCTGCCGGATTTGTTTCAAGGCCTCATTAGCGACACGGGCATGAGGACTGGCCGACCCTGATCGTGAAGGTGCCCAAATGATAAAATCTACCAGTCCCTTTGTGGGGCTATAGCTCAGCTGGGAGAGCGCATCGTTCGCAACGATGAGGTCGTCGGTTCGATCCCGACTAGCTCCACCAAATAAATTTCTCCCAAGAACCGTCTGTCGAGCCATTCCGTATACTGTGTTTCCTGCGTCCAAGTTGAGTTGTAAGCTCAATTTGCAAATTCAAAGGCGCAATGACAGATCGCGTGCGGGTCAATAGAAATAACGCCAGTCTTGCCAAATTTGTCGCCATAATATTGGCGGTGATCTCGGCTTTTGCCAGCCCCGTGCGCTGCGCCGCCTATGCGGTGCTTTCGCATGAAGCGGTTGTTGACAGCGCATGGGACACCAGCGTTCGTCCGCTGCTGCTGAAGCGCTTCCCCCAGTCGACACGGGAACAGCTCAGGGAGGCCCATGCCTACGCCTACGGCGGCGCTATTATTCAGGACATGGGTTATTACCCGCACGGAAATAAATTTGTCAGCGACCTGACCCATTACGTTCGCAGCGGAGACTTTATTCTGGCTCTGCTGCATGACTCCACGGACCTGAATGGATACGCTTTTGCTCTTGGTGCACTCTCTCACTACGCAGCCGACAAAGACGGTCATGCCATCGGCGTCAATCGCTCGGTTCCGGTCCTCTATCACAAGCTGAAGAAGAAGTACGGAAACTGGGTTACTTACGAGCAAGACCCTCTCGCGCACATAAAAACTGAATTTGGATTCGATGTGCTCGAAGTCGCGCAAGGCCGCTACGCCTCACAGAATTATCATGATTTCATCGGCTTTGAGGTCGATGTTCCGCTTTTGCAGCAAGCCTTTCAGGAGACCTATGGCTTGGATTTGCGGAGCGTTCTGTCGGATGAATCGAAAGCGCTTGGGTCGTACCGTCACGACGTCAGCCAACTTCTCCCCAAAGCTACCCGCGTCGCCTGGAGCCTCAAAAAGGACGACATCCTCAAAGATCAGCCGAGCATGACGAAGAAGAAGTTTTTATATAACCTTTCGCGCGCCAGCTATCAGAAGAACTGGGGCAACGATTATCAAAAGCCCAGCGCCGGCGAAAAGTTTCTCGCTTTTCTGGTAAAGCTTCTTCCCAAAGTAGGTCCACTCAGGGTGCTGGAGTTGCGGATGCCCACGCCTGACACCGAACGCTATTTTGAGGCCAGTTTTAATGCCAGCCTGGCTCGCTACCGCAAGCTTCTCGAAGAAGTGGCCGCGGGTCATCCTGAGTTGCCAAATGATAACTTTGACACCGGCGCGATCTCCGGCCCGGGGCAATATCGTCTCTATGATTTAGCCCAGGCAAAACTCCTGGATGCCCTCGCAAAGCAGAATTTTCGCACCGCCTCGCCGGCAATGCGCGCCGAGTTACTAAGTTTCTTCAACCATCCTGACGCTCCATATGCCAGTAAGCGGAAGGCGAAAGCCTGGGCAAAAGTTCAGGCAGAAATTCAACAACTGGCGAGCGCCCCGCCTCCAGGCACTTAAGTCAACATTCGCACTGCCGTGATTCGAATTCTTGTCTTGGTGTCCGGATTACCTCAAGTCCTTCGCTAAAGTTCGCTTGCGGGATGCCGATGTGGGTAAGGTAACGCGAAAGGGAAGTCGTCATTCGACGATTCTTCCCGGCGACAGAATATGTCCATACGCGCCCTCATCATTGATGATTCCTCGGTCATGCGCAAAATTGTCGAGCGTTCACTCCGCCAGGCCGGTATCGATCTCAGCGATGTCCTGCAGGCAGGCAATGGCGCCGAAGCCCTCAGCATGCTGAAAGACGCGCCCGTTGACCTGATCCTTTGCGACATCAACATGCCCGTAATGGACGGGATCGAATTCATCAAGCAGCTTCCCGGCGTTGAAAACGCAAAAAACGTACCCGTGGTGATGATCACCACCGAGGGCAGCGAGGCCCATGTAGTGCAAGCCCTTTCCTGCGGCGCGCGAGGATACATCCGCAAGCCCTTCACGCCGGAGCAGGTAAAGGAACACGTGGTTCCCGTACTCGCAGGCAAAGTATGAAAAGCGCCGCCCAAGACGCCTCCGAGGAAAGCACTCACCAGAAATGGATCCCCTTGCTGGAAACGGCAACTCGCGAAGTATTTGATCTCATGCTGTCCTCGCGGTTAACCGTGCCGACAACCGCAGGTGCATCAAACCTGGGAGTTACCTCCATGGTGGGACTGGCGGGCAAGCTATGCGGGGTGATGACCGTTCGCTGCGAAAAAAAAGCGGCCATCCTCATGGCTTCCAAGATGCTCAGCTTGCCCGTGGAAAACGTCGGCGAGCATTTCTCGGATGCGGTAGGCGAAGTCTGCAACATGGTGGCAGGAAACTTCAAGAATAAAATCGCGGGCCTGTCGGACGGCTGCATGCTGTCACCGCCCAGCGTCATTACCGGATCCGACTACAGCTTGCACTCCTCGGGGGATTCGCCCCCAATCGAGATCAGACTGCTATTTGAGGATCTGCCGATAATCGTCTCCCTCAAGGTCCAGAGTTAACGCCCGTTGTCTCTTCCACAATTCCTGGCGAGACGAAACCTTTCCAGACATTTATGCTCGAACCGGTGCCGGCCCCAGCACGGCAGAAACAACGGAGTGAATCTCTTCTACCGCTTCATCCAGTTCGAAGGTGAAGCGCACCAGGTCCACGTCACCTAAGTCAGGCTGCGCCGCCAGTAATACCTTCCATGCCGGATCGGAGATTAAATCGACGCGCTGGCGTTCATAGTAGCCGTAGCCAAGCCCGCGCATGCGGCACAACAAGTCGCTCAAGTGCACCAACGCTACGAGGGACTGGTCAGACTGACTGTCCTCGACCGCGTGGTGATGCGCAATGACCTCTATCAATTCCTTTGCCAGGTTCCATTTCTCGGCCAGCGCCCGCCCAGTATCGCAATGGGTAAAGCCCATGGTCGCCAGTTCGGCCTCGTCCAACGAAATTTCTTCCTGCAAGGCGCGTTTCATGGCGACTTCGAATTCATCAGAAAAACTCATGCAGTTCACCATGAACCCGATGTCATGCAGCAGGCCGGCCATGTAGGCCTTTTCGCTGTCGACGCCATGGCCAAGCTTTTCGCTGAATTTCCGGCACACCAATGCGCAGCCCATCGAGTGCCGCCAAAAAACTGTCGGATCCAGCGCCCATTTTTTCGCGGGAAATGCCTGCCCCAGACAGCAAGTGAGCAAAATGGTCTCCACCCGCCGCAGGCCCAGGCTGATGACTGCGGATTTAATCGATTTCGGCGAACTCGCCAGCCCAAACAAAGGCGAGCTGGCCACGCGCATGCACTGCGCAGCAATCGAATTGTCATAGGAAACCAGCCGTACCACCTCCTCGACCGGGACATCTTCTGAGGAATTGCCCAGCAACTTCAACAAGGGCAGGAATACCGCCGGAATGGCGGGCATCGCTTCGATTCGCTGCACCCGTTCTCTTATGGTTGCAATCAGAACTTCGTTCATAATTTTCCACTTGTCAGCGATGGCTTCCAGTACGCAATCGTTCCGGGAAAATGCACCAGATGGAATTGTTCGTTCAACTTCACCAGCGACTCCGAAGTCCCCAGAAAAAAATAACCGCCGAAATTCAGGTCGCTGAAAAAGTGGCTGATCACTTTGGATTTTGAAGGGCCATCAAAATAGATCAGCACATTGCAGCAGAAAATCAGGTCCATCCTCTTCATGAACAGCATCTTCGCGTCATCCTGTAAATTCAGCCGGCTGAAGGTAATAAGTTTCTTTACTTCAGGACGCACCTCGAGTTTCTTCTGATCAACCATCGAAAAGTATTTGCGCTTGAAATAATCGCTTGTCGAGCGCAGCGCGTAATCGCCGTAGATTCCGGCTTTGGCGGTCTCAACGGAACGGTCATTCAGATCCGTGGCCAGGATGTCTATCGTCCAACCCTTCAGCAGGCGATCGCTTTCCTCGAGCAGGTTCATCGCCAGCGTGTACGGCTCTTCGCCGGTGGAACAGCCTGCGCTCCAGATGCGGAGCCGCTTGGTGATCTGTTTGGTTTTTCCCGTCACCAGCTCGGGCAGAATCACCTTGCGAAGTGCATCTAACTGGGGCGGGCTGCGGAACAGGTAGGTTTCCCCGATGGTGATCTCGTTCAGCAGCTGGCGAAGTTCTCCGTCGCGGCTCGGGTGCGCGGTCAGACGTTCCCAGTAATCGCGCGGGCTGCGCACATTAACTTGTTTCATCCGTCGGCCGCAGCCATCGGCCAGAAGGTATAGTTTTTCTTCGGCCTTGTAAATTCCCGAAACCTTGTAAACCAGGTCGCGGATCTGGCGGTACACAGGATCAACTGATTGCTTGAATGGACTGCCTGGTGCGGCCATAGCGATTTGGGCTCCGGTGGTCATTGTGCCGGCAGCTCCACGGGCGAGTTGATCTTGTTTTCCGTGCGGCCCAAACTTCGGCCGCGCAGGACGCGGCGCGTTATCTCCGCTGCTAACTGGTCAAGTGGGTAGCTGGCATCGTCGAGCCCGGAAGCGTGTATCAGTCCCGGCATTCCCCAGACCACCGACGACTTCTCATCCTGGATAATCACATTCCCCCCAGCCTGCCGGATTTCCTGAGCCCCCACCACGCCGTCGGCGCCCATTCCCGTCATGACCACGGCCAAAACATTACCCCCGCAGGCGGTCGCCACCGATCGAAATAAAACGTCAACCGACGGCCGGCAGGAATTTTCAGGAGGTCCCTGGTTCAGTCCAAGGCTCAAAGTTTTTCCGCTTCGAACCACCTTCATATGAAAATTTCCCGGAGCTATCCAGGCGTGTCCCGGCGGAATCGCTGCGCCGGCAGTGCCTTCTTCCACTGGAATTGCCGACCGGCTCGCCAATCGCTCCGCCAACAGGCGAGTAAAAATTGGTGGCATGTGTTGCACAATCACGATTGGGACGGGGAAATCCGCCGGTAGTCGCGGCAGCACTTCCGCTAAGGCGTTGGGCCCCCCGGTGGAGCTTCCGATGGCTACAATGTCGACTCGCGATGCGGAGCGCGGTCGTGCCTTGATCGGGGAAGTGGATTGTGAGGCGCGCGGGATTCTCGTCGCCCCCAGACCGCATAATGCCTTGATCTTGGGAATGAGTTCAGTGCGTATCCGTTCAACCGCAATGGCTGCGCTGCCGGTGTTGCTCGGTTTGGTAGCGTAGTCGCTGGCGCCGAGCGACAATGCATCGAGCGTGGCCGCCGCCCCATGTTCGGTAAGCGTGCTGAACATAATGACCGGCAACTTCGGGTGACTTTTGCGTATTTCGGCCAGAGTTTCCAATCCGTTCATCACCGGCATCTCGATGTCGAGAGTCACGACGTCAGGTTTGAGTTGCAGTAACTTGGCTAGAGCGATGCGCCCGTCGCTCGCGGTTCCCACCACTTCGAGCGCCTGGTCTTGGGCCAGAGTGTCGGCGAGCAATTTGCGGATCACAACCGAACCGTCTACCACCATGATGCGAACTGGTTTCATGAGCGGACCATCTCTGACTTCGCGCAGCATACTTCAGCTTCTTACGCTCCCCCCGCCGTAGTTTTCACCTTCGGCAGGATCTCCTCGCTAAAATTGTTTTCGGTCTCGCCGTCCTCGTTCACAGAGTGTTCCTCAATCACATCACTCCAAAACGTTGAAGCCTGGTCGGCAGCTGCGAGGCCAATCTGTCCTGCTTTTGCGGTTTGCCCTCCACCTATCCATGAAATCAAGAATTCCTCTTTCTGGGACAAGCGCGAGAGCACAATGCTCTCGCCCGGCTTAAAACTTCCGCGAACGTTCTTGATCAGAGCGCCTTTTCTGCTTACGTTAATTGTCATCACCTCTTGCTCCAGAGGTCGATCGTTTGCATCGCTGGCAATGAGTCTGACCATCAACTGGACCGTGACTCTTGGATCCCGACGTTTGATTTTGAACTCCCGCATGAGCGCACTAAGTTCGGTCGCGATCGAAGCCAGATCTCCAGCCGCCTTCTGCGACTCTTGCGCCCTTGCCAGTGTGCCTTCTGCAGCTTGCGCTACTCCACCAATACTGACCGCTATCTCGCTCGCGCCGCTGGCCGCCTCGTTGGTGTTGCGGGTCATTTCCTGGGTGGTTGCGCTTTGCTCCTCCACTGCAGCAGCAATGGTCGACGAAATACTGTTGATCTGGTGAATTACATCGCTGACCTTCCCAATTGCTGCTACTGCCCCCTTCGTGTCAACCTGAATGGTGTTGATCTTATGGCTTATGTCTTCGGTGGCCTTGGCGGTCTGTTTGGCAAGTTCTTTAACTTCGTTCGCGACTACCGCAAATCCCTTGCCAGCCTCACCTGCGCGGGCAGCTTCGATCGTGGCATTCAGCGCCAAAAGATTGGTTTGCTGCGCGATGGAAGTAATGACTTTGATCACGACTCCGATTTCCGCCCCGGACTGACCTAGTTTCGCGACCGTGGTGGTAGCGGCTTGCGCCGCACTCACTGCCGAAGCTGCAACTTTCGCCGCCTCATGCGCATTGGCGGCAATGCTTTGGACCGTTACTGCCATCTCGCCCGCACCGGTTGAGAGGCTCTCGAGATTTTGATTGACCTGCTGGGTGGAACGCGAGACCGATTTAGATTGCGTTGCAGTTTCGCCAGAATTGGTAGTGATCTGCTCGCTGGCCTCGAGCAGCTTCCGACTTGCGGTGGAGAGTTTGTAAGTGTGCGCAGCAACCCCACGCAGGATGTCCTGCAGTTTATCCATGAATAAATTGAACAGCCGGCTTACTTCGCCTAATTCGTCGTTAGTGATTCCGCCAGCGGTCTCCAGCCGCTTGGTAACATCTCCTTCGCCTTCAGCAATGTTGTGAATCATTTGTGTCAAGCGGCTGAGTGAATGGGTAATGGCCCTCACTAAAATGAAGCTGCCCGAAAACAAGAGCAATAGTGACAAAGCACAAATCGACAGGATTACGTGCGTCGCCCGGTCTCCCTTTTCCATCGCATTTCGCTCGAATCGTTTTGCGCCCTGATCCAGTTGCTCGCTACTGTCTTGAGTCTTCTCCTGAAGAGCGTTGTAGAGCTGGCCAAATCGCTCACCATCGGACATGTAGGAAGAGCGATTGGCATTGCTAACTATTTCTTTGCCCAGCGAGTCGGCCGTGTTCACATATTCCTGCACCATGCTGACCTCTTGGCTCAACGCGGCTCTAAGCGTCGGATCGGTCAGTGCATCACGGGCAGCGGTCGAGCGCTCCAGCAGAACTTTGCTGTGCAGGGCAAGGTTATCCAGGCTGTCTTGCCGGTCCTGTCCCTTCTTGGTAAACACCGCACCGATATCGTCGTGAGTCATATCGTTGTAGGTGCCCACCTCTACGTGATTGCGGATGGCTGCTCCGGTTGCCGCGATCTCGAGTGTGGTCTTTTGCACCGAGGTGATTCCCCAGTAACCGCTGGCGCTGACGCCGGCTACAAAAACCAGGCTGGCAATCAGCAGCCCGTATAACTTCAGCTTTATTGTTAATCGCATCCGAACCATCCGTTCGTGTGATCTTGTTGGCTGCGTCGTACCCGGCCACTTATGCGTGTATTGCTTTGCCCGACCGCTGATTCCGCTCTTCCGGTTTTACGCCGGAATTCGTACCTTAATTCGAATTACGGCACCAGCCAGAGAGTCCCGGAGCGTGATACAGGGTTTATCGGCAGTAAGCGTGGCAGACTTAAGCTGGAAATATGACCGCTGGTTGGTCGTCCAGCAAGTCGGGCGAAACTTGAAATCGGCAGTGGAAGGAATCTCGGGATCCGCAATTCCGTGGCTTTCGGACGCGTTTACCTCGACATCGCAATTTGTCCTTGCCTGAATAGCTGCAAGGACGAACCGGCTCGCACTCACGATCCCGCGTAGGCTGCATTGCTCGAACCGGTAGTGGCGGGGCGGGCTTCATGGGCGCGCTGATTTGCGCTGATCTTGAATTGTTCCACCAGCCGCCGCAGTTCGGCGGAAGTCTCAACCAGTTGCTGCGAAGCTTTTTGGGTGTCGCCAGCGCCGCGCGAAGTGCTCTCCGCCGCCTGTGCGACGCCAGCGATGTTGCTAGTGATCTCGCCGCTGCCTTGCGCCGCCTCGCTTACATTACGCGACATCTCGTTCGTAGTCGCATTCTGTTCCTCAACAGCGGTCGCAATCGTGGTCGAGATGTCGTTGATCTGATGGATGACGCCGCTGATGGTTCCGATTGCATCTACCGCTGCTTTAGTGTCGGTCTGAATAGCTTCGATCTTTCGGCTGATATCTTCGGTGGCTTTGGCAGTTTCCTTCGCCAGTTCTTTCACTTCATTGGCCACCACCGCAAAGCCCTTGCCGGCCTCACCCGCGCGCGCAGCTTCAATGGTTGCATTCAGCGCCAGCAAATTCGTCTGCTGCGCGATCGAGGTGATGACCTTAATCACTTGGCCGATCTCCGTCGAGGAATCGCCTAGCTTCGAAACTGTAGCGGTGGTTGTTTCCGCTACCCTCACCGCCGAGGTCGCCACATTTGCCGCTTCGGTCGCGTTCTTCGCAATCTCTTTAATGCTGGCGCCCATCTCCTCAGCACCCGTGGCAACAGTCTGCAAATTCTGGCTAACCGCCTGCGCGGATTTATTGACCACCTCCGCCTGCGCCGCGGTCTCTTCGGAATTTGCCGTGATCTGTTGGCTAGTGGCATTGAGTTCCTCGCTGGCGCTGGCCACCTGCATGGCTGAAACCGAAATCGACTGGACGACTGTGTGCAGGTTGTTCTTCATCCCGTTTAGCGCCTTGCCGGCCAACCCGATCTCATCCTCATAAGTGATCTTCATATCCTGGACTGTCAGATTGTTGGCCGCGACCTGCTGGATCATGGCCAGCATTCCGGTCGCGGATGCGGCGATCCCGCGTGCCAGACCAAAAGCAACGACGAAGCCAAGTGCAACCGCGCTGACCAGTATGCCAATCACCCAGTAGCGCGAGGTGGCGTAGTCCGCGGCCGCCTGTTTCGCGGCCTCTGCCGCGCCTTTATCATTCACGTCAACGTCATCTTGTAGATACTTCGCCGAAGCCTCAAACAGTTGACTACCTTGGGACTGTGCGAGGCTTATGGCTTCTGCATTCTTATTCTGTTTGGCTAATTCCATCATCTGTGTGTTGACCGGTATGTACTTGTCCCATGTGTCGCGGAACCCCTGATACAGCTTGCGTTGTTCGTCAGAAGAAATTAACGGTTCGTATTCCTTCTCGTCGTCCGCTATCGCACCCATCTCCGCGTTTATTTTTTCCTGGTAATGCTGTTTTTTGTCGGTGGCGACGATGTAATTCAATGTGTCACGGCGGAGGGACGCCGCATTAAACCTAAGTTCTGCAATGGCTCGCACGCTGGGCAGCCAATTGTTCGCAATGTCCACCGTGCAGCGGTTTATCTTGGAAAGCTGTATCAGAGAAAAGACTCCCAAAATGACCACTAACGCCAGGACCGCGCCAAATCCCAATCCCAGCTTCGAAGCAATTTTCATTTTCGTGAGCCATGCCATATGTCCGCCCTCTAGTAATTGTTTCCGATAAGCCTGCGCAGACAGCTCGGCCGCTCTCCCCGAATCTTCGACCGCTCCGGATATAGAGATTTATCGGCTCGGCAGCAACACACTTTAATCCCAAATCACGGCTGGATTGTTCGATTGGTTTCCTGGTACTAAAGAGAAAATCGCGGCGAAACGCATAGGGCCAAGAGCTCATGAAATCAGGGCTGACTTTAGCGCCCTGCGCTCGCAGTTTCAGCCACATCCACCATCAGGCAGGCTTTCTCTATGTCAAGCACATGCAGCAGGCGCCCCTTTAACTTGTGAATGCCTAGAATGACGTTGCGAACCGATGGCCGCAAAGTTTCGGGCGGAGGTTCGAATGTGCTTTCCTCAACTTCGACCACGTCGCCGATCTCATCCACCAGCAAACTCACAGCTCCATCCACCGACCGCACCACCACGTTCATCGATCGGGTCCCGGGCGGTGCGGAGTCCAGCTCAAGCCGTCGCCGCAAGTCAACTGCGGTTACGATTTGTCCGCGCAAATTGATGAGCCCGCTGACTACCGGCGGCGCCAGCGGCACCATGGTCAGGTCCAATGATCGAATCACTTCCTGGACGCCCTTCAACTCCACTCCGAACAGAAGCTTGTCCAGGTAAAAGGTGCAGAATTGCGAGGAATGCGACATGGCTAGTTTGCGATCTCCGCTGCCGTACGCCCGCGATCGGAGCGCGCCACATTCAGCTCAGCGCTTCGCAGGATGGCGGGAATATCCAACAATTCCGTTACCCGGCTACCGATCACCACCGAATAGAGGACGGATGCCCGGGTTGCCGGCGACCTCACATCTGCCGGGTCTTCTACTATGTCGAGGATTCGCTCTACCACCAATCCGAAGGTGCGCCCCTCGTGGTTCACCACCAGCGCCTGAATGGGGCCGGAATCTGCGTCAGGCGGCGATTGCAGCGCCCGCAATTTATTGCGCCGCTCTTCGAGGACAACATTCAAGCGCACCAGCGGCAAAATTTTTCCGCGATATTGCGTGACCCACTGGCTGCCCGACATTTCCACTTGTGCCACCGGGAACTCTTCCAGTCGCGCCAGGGTCTCGAGCGGGATGGCCATTCGCGAGTCTCCGGGGCCCGCGAACAATAGAAAGGTTTGTTTATCTCCGCCTTTGGCCGAGGATTCCTGGACTTTGTCAGCCATCGCCTTGTCATGTGTTTCGGTGATTACGTTGGCCCGTTGTGCCAGGCCCAGCACATCCAAAATCAGCGCCACCCTGCCGTCACCCATGATGCTTGACCCGGCAAATGTCTTGACCGACTTCAGTTGTTTGCGCAGTGGTTTTACCACGATTTCTTCGGTGTCGTTGATCGCGTCGACCACCAGGCCGAACTGGCGCTCGTCGGCCTGCAGCACAACGATGTTGACTGCGTTCTGCTCCTCGCTTGCGGAATTGTCGCTCTCCAGTTTTAGTTCGCGGCTGAGGTAAACCAGGGGCAACAACTTTCCCCGCAGCCGGTAGACTGGTGCGCCATGGACCTGCTCGATATTTGTGCTCACCGCGTCGCCTTCTATCCTTACCAGCTCTAGCAAACTGACCTGCGGGATGGCGTAACGCTCTCCACAGCAGGTCACTACCAGCGCGGGAATGATGGCGAGGGTGAGCGGAATTTTTACCCGAACCGTAGCTCCTTGCCCGCGAGTCGATTGCACATCCACGGTGCCGCCGATTCTCTCCACGTTAGTCTTCACCACATCCATACCCACGCCGCGGCCGGAAACGTTGGTTACCTTTTCCGCAGTGGAAAATCCGGGCAGGAAAATCAGATTGTAGATTTCCCGGTCACTCATGCGTGCAGCTTGCTCGGCTTTAATCACACCCCGCTCAATAGCCTTCTGCCGAATGCGATCGCCGTTCAGTCCAGCTCCGTCATCGCTGATCTCGATGTTGACCTGCCCACCCTCGTGAAATGCCCGCAAAATCAATCTTCCCACCCGGTTCTTTCCTGACTTCACGCGGTCGGCGGGGAGCTCTATTCCGTGGTCGACGGAATTGCGCACCAGGTGGGTCAGCGGATCCTTGATGGCTTCAATAATGGTTTTGTCCAGTTCGGTCTTCTCGCCCTCCATTTCAATTTCAACTTCTTTGCTGCAACCGATCGCTACATCGCGGACGGTGCGCGGAAACTGGCTCCAGATATTTCCGATTGGCTGCATGCGGGTCTTCATCACCTCTTCCTGCAACTCGGTCGCGATCAGATTCATGCGCTGCGAGACGGCGTGCAGATTGGCATCACCCACCGTGTTTGCGATTTGTAGAAGTTGATTTCGTGCCAGCACCAGCTCACCTACTTGTGTCATTAACCTGTCGAGGAGGTTTACCCCCACGCGGATGGTTTCCGGCGCGGCATCGCGCGGCTTGCCTTCTACGACTGCTGGCGGTGCATCCGCGGCTTTCTTGGAGGGCTTGGCAGTTGGCGCCGTAGTGGCGGCCGGAGCTGTTTCCGCCGCCGTCGAGGGCGCGATTGTTTGGGCCTTGACAGGAGCGCCAGTCGGCGATGACACCGGCTGAGCAGATACTTGACCCGCTGCTTTTACAACCGTAACCGGTTTTGGCGCACTATCGGCCGCCGATTTTTGCAGTTGAGTCAATGTTCCGCGCAATTCGGGATAATCATTTTCTCCATCGGCACCAGTCGATTCGATTTCCTTTAACATCTGGCGGATCGCATCCACCATGCCGAGCAGCGCGGTTGTGATTTCCGGATTCAGCATCAGCTGGCCATCGCGCAACCGGGTCAGCAGGTTCTCTCCGACGTGAGCGACCTTTTCCAGTCTGTTAAATCCCAAAAATCCGCAGGTGCCTTTGATGGTATGGATGGTCCGGAAGACGCCGGCCAGAGAATCCTTGTCTTTGGGATTCTTTTCGAGACCCACCAGGTCGCGGTCCAGCCGGTCGAGATTTTCATAGCTCTCGACCAGAAAATCCTTGACGATCTCGCTTTCGCTCATGTCCGCGGTCGCCTTTCCTGGGACTGGCTGACTGTTCTCGCACAGCGATTACCTTGGCTGGAGGCGAGGTTTCGCCGCCGGGAACAGCCAGTCCAGTAGCCTGAGGTTTCTATCGTCCGGTCTGCAGCATTTCATTAGCGCGGAGTGGCGCTGGCGCGGGGTGCCGAATGTCGCCTACAGGAAACACTGTAGAGTCCTGCAGGCGGTTCTCGTGCTACCAATAGGCATGCAGGGTTGCTCCTTTCGCTGCGCCCATTGGGGCTGAGCGCGGAAGTAGGAGACCCTTCCCAATTCCCAGTCTTACGCAATATGGCGAACCGAGCCGTTTCCCTATCGAGGCATCATCGCGAATTCGAGCGATATGCCTTGCCTTCTGGTCGCATTGACCAGTCTCTATCAATAAAGGATAGGAACCCATGAAGAAGAACAGCCAAGGTCCTGCCGTCACCGCAAACGGTGAAACTGCCCATTCTAACGGGGGCGGAACTGCCATTGCGGTCGCGGAGTCCGCTCCAGCCGATCTTAGTGTCGTGCTCGCCGCTTTGCAGACCATGCGCGACGGTGACTTTTCCGTGCGTCTGCCCGGATCATGGACCGGCCTAGCAGGAAAAATTGCCGACACCTTTAATGACATTGTCGGCGCCAATCAACAGATGGCGCAGGAACTGAACCGCGTCGGGCAAGTGGTCGGAAAAGAAGGCCGCACCCGCGAGCGCACCAAATTTCAGGAATCGCGCGGCGCTTGGGGACAGATGGAGGGATCGGTTAACACTCTGGTAGAAGATCTACTCCGCCCCACAACCGAAGTCACCCGCGCTATCGCCGCCGTCGCTCAGGGCAATCTCACTCAGACTGTCCGCCTGGACGTGGATGGTCGCCCGCTCGAAGGCGAGTTCCTTCGCTCCGCAGACATTGTTAATAGGATGATTCAGCAGTTGAGCGTATTCACCTCCGAAGTGACGCGTGTCGCCCGCGAAGTCGGAACCGACGGCAAACTCGGTGGACAGGCCGTCGTCCCCGGCGTGGCCGGAACCTGGAAAGATCTAACCGATTCGGTCAACTCAATGGCCAGCAACCTCACTGGTCAGGTCCGCAACATCGCCGAAGTCGCTACCGCCGTAGCCAGCGGCGATCTCTCCCGCAAAATCACCGTCGACGTGCGCGGCGAAATTCTCCAGCTGAAAGAAGCCATCAACACTATGGTGGACCAGTTGCGGTCCTTCGCTTCCGAAGTCACGCGCGTGGCCCGCGAAGTGGGAACTGATGGAAAGCTCGGTGGACAGGCCGTCGTCCCCGGCGTGGCCGGAACCTGGAAAGATCTCACCGACTCCGTAAACGCCATGGCCGGAAATTTAACCGCGCAGGTCAGAAACATTGCTGAAGTTACAACCGCAGTCGCCCGAGGCGACTTGTCCCGAAAGATTACCGTCGACGTTAAAGGTGAAATTCTCGAACTCAAAGAAACCATCAACACGATGGTCGATCAGCTGAACGCATTCGCAGGTGAAGTCACCCGTGTTGCCAGGGAAGTGGGAACAGAAGGCAAGCTCGGCGGTCAGGCGCAGGTGCCCGGTGTCGCCGGAACCTGGAAAGATTTAACCGACAACGTCAACTTCATGGCCGGAAACTTGACCGCGCAGGTCCGTAACATCGCCGAAGTTGCAACCGCCATCGCCGGTGGCGATTTATCCCGCAAAATCACCGTCGATGTTCGCGGCGAAATCTTGCAGCTCAAAGAAACCCTCAACACCATGGTCGATCAGCTGAACCGCTTCGCCGGAGAAGTCACCCGCGTGGCCCGCGAAGTCGGTTCCGAAGGCCGCCTCGGCGGTCAGGCCAATGTCCCCGGTGTGGCCGGCACCTGGAAAGATCTCACCGATTCCGTCAACTCTATGGCCGGAAACTTAACCGGTCAGGTCCGAAACATTGCCGAAGTCACTACCGCTGTCGCTCGTGGCGACTTGTCCCGCAAAATCACCGTCGATGTCAAAGGCGAAATTCTCGAACTGAAGAACACTATCAACACCATGGTCGATCAGTTGAACGGATTCGCCGGAGAAGTTACCCGCGTGGCCCGCGAAGTCGGCACCGAAGGAAAACTTGGCGGTCAAGCGCAGGTGCCGGGTGTCGCGGGAACCTGGAAAGATCTCACGGACAACGTGAACTTCATGGCCGGAAACCTGACAGCTCAGGTTCGTAACATCGCCGAAGTCGCAACCGCGGTGGCTCGAGGGGACTTATCCCGCAAAATCACCGTCGACGTTAAAGGCGAAATTCTGCAGCTCAAAGAAACTCTCAACACCATGGTCGACCAGCTCCGCTCCTTCGCCTCCGAAGTTACTCGCGTGGCCCGCGAAGTGGGCACCGACGGCAAACTTGGTGGTCAGGCGCTCGTCCCCGGCGTCGGAGGAACCTGGAAAGATCTAACCGATTCCGTCAACTCCATGGCCAGCAACTTAACCGGCCAGGTGCGAAACATCGCCGAAGTTTCGACCGCCATCGCGAACGGCGACTTGTCAAAGAAAATCACGGTCAACGTCAGCGGCGAAATTCTGTTGCTGAAAGAAACCATCAATACCATGGTCGATCAGCTGAACGCGTTCGCCGGCGAAGTTACCCGCGTGGCCCGCGAAGTCGGATCAGAAGGCCGTCTCGGTGGTCAGGCCAACGTGCCCGGAGTGGCCGGAACCTGGAAAGATCTCACTGACTCGGTGAACTCCATGGCCGGTAACCTCACCGGCCAGGTGCGAAACATCGCCGAAGTCACTACCGCGGTTGCTCGCGGCGACTTATCCCGCAAAATCACCGTCGACGTGAAAGGCGAAATTCTCGAGTTGAAAAACACCATCAACACCATGGTCGATCAGCTCAACGCCTTCGCCGGAGAAGTCACCCGCGTCGCCCGCGAAGTCGGCACCGACGGCAAACTCGGAGGCCAAGCCGAAGTCCCCGGAGTCGCCGGCACCTGGAAAGATCTAACCGACAACGTGAATTTCATGGCCAGCAACCTAACCGGCCAGGTGCGTAACATCGCCGAAGTAGCAACCGCCATCGCCACCGGCGACTTATCGAAAAAAATCACGGTAGACGTCCGCGGCGAAATTCTGCAGCTCAAAGAAACACTCAACACCATGGTCGAGCAATTGCGATCATTCGCCGCAGAAGTTACCCGCGTGGCCCGCGAAGTCGGATCCGAAGGCCGCCTCGGCGGGCAGGCCAACGTGCCCGGTGTCGCCGGAACCTGGAAGGATCTCACCGACTCGGTGAACGCCATGGCTGGCAACCTAACTGGCCAGGTGCGAAACATCGCCGAAGTCACCACCGCCGTGGCTCGCGGCGATCTATCGCGCAAAATCACCGTCGACGTCAAAGGCGAAATTCTTGAGCTCAAGAACACCATCAACACCATGGTCGACCAGCTCAACGCCTTCGCCGCCGAAGTGACCCGCGTCGCCCGCGAAGTCGGCACCGAAGGCAAGCTCGGCGGACAGGCTCAGGTCCCCGGTGTCGCCGGAACCTGGAAAGATCTCACCGACAACGTCAACGTGATGGCCGCCAACCTAACCGAACAGGTCCGCGGAATTGTGAAGGTCGTCACCGCAGTAGCTAACGGTGACCTCAAGCAGAAGCTCACGGTTAACGCTAAGGGCGAAGTCGCCGCTCTCGCAGAAACCATCAACAACATGACCGACACGTTGGCAACCTTCGCCGATCAGGTGACCACCGTCGCCCGCGAAGTCGGTGTCGAAGGCCGTCTCGGCGGACAAGCCAACGTGCCCGGCGCCGCCGGCACCTGGAAAGATCTCACCGGCAATGTGAACCTGCTGGCCGACAACTTAACCAACCAGGTCCGCGCAATTGCCGAAGTCGCAACCGCCGTCACCAAAGGCGACCTCACTCGATCGATTCAAGTGGAAGCTCGCGGCGAAGTGGCGGAACTCAAAGACAACATCAATACCATGATCAACAACCTCCGTGGCACCACGGAGCGCAACACCGAGCAAGACTGGCTCAAGACCAACCTCGCTCGTTTCACCGGCATGTTGCAAGGTCAGCGCGACCTGGGAACGGTCGGTCGCATGTTGTTGTCCGAACTCGCGCCGCTGGTGAACGCGCAACAGGGCGTCATCTACCAGATGGAATCGGAAGATTCCGCCGGCATGGTGATGTTGTCAGCGTTTGCGGGTGATGGCCAGGACGGCCATCTCCGCCAGCTGAAGTTGGGCGAAGGACTGATCGGGCAATGCGCACTTGAGAGACGCCGCATGCTGATCAATGACCTGCCGCCGGATCGCACCATCACCATTCGCTCCGGCCTGGTCGAAGCCGTTCCGCGAAACGTCATCGTGTTGCCGATTCTCTTCGAAGATCGCGTGAAAGCCGTGATTGAGCTTGCGTCATTGAGCTTGTTCACCGCGTCGCATCTGGCGTTCCTGGAACAGCTCACCGCCAGCATTGGAATCGTGCTCAACAGCATTGAAGCCACCATGCAGACCGAAGGCCTGCTGAAGCAATCGCAACAATTGGCCGCCGAACTTCAGGCTCAGCAAAAAGAATTGCAGCAGACCAACGAACAGCTGGCACAAAAAGCCCAGCAGCTGGCCGAACAGAACGTCGAAGTCGAAAGAAAGAACCAGGAAATCGAACAGGCCCGCCGCGCTCTGGAAGAGAAAGCAAAAGAACTCGCGCTCACTTCCAAGTACAAGTCGGAATTCCTGGCCAATATGTCACACGAGCTGCGCACCCCGCTCAACAGCATTCTGGTCCTGGGCCAGCAGCTCACCGACAATCCCGACGGCAATTTGACCTTGAAGCAAGTCGAATTCGCGCGCACCATTCACGCTGCCGGAACCGATCTTCTCAACCTCATCAGCGACATTCTCGATCTATCGAAAATCGAATCGGGAACCGTTTCCGTCGAAGCCGAAGAAATATTCTTCGCCAGCTTGCTCGACGCCGTGGCAAGGCCGTTCCGTCACGAGGCGGAAAACAAGCGGCTCTCGTTCGAAATTCACGCCGACACTCACCTTACCCGCAGCATGGTCACCGACTCGAAACGTTTGCAGCAGGTGTTGAAGAACTTGCTGTCGAATGCCTTCAAGTTCACCGAGCAGGGGGGCGTTCGGTTGTCAGTCAATGCCGCTCAAACTGGCTGGAGCGAAGGCCATCCGATCCTTTCGAAAGCTGCTTCGGTCGTGGCTTTCGAAGTTACAGACACCGGAATCGGGATTCCTTCCGACAAACAACGCATCATCTTTGAGGCCTTCCAGCAGGCAGATGCCGGCACCAGCCGTAAATACGGAGGCACGGGTTTGGGCTTGGCCATCAGCCGCGAATTGTCCAGCTTGCTCGGCGGCGAAATTCAGCTGCGCAGCATCCCGGGCAAAGGCAGCACCTTCACCCTGTATCTGCCACAGACTTATGTTGGACCAATTTCCGCAACTGCGGAAAGCAGAACGAGTGCTCCCGTGCTGCAGTTGGCTAGCGTGAAAGTGGTCGAGCATCCGGTCGAGCGCATACCTGACGATCGCGAAAACCTGCAGCCCGGCGACGCCGTGCTGCTCATCGTTGAAGATGATCCGCACTACGCGCGTGTTCTGTGTGATCTCGCACGCGACAAAGGCCTCAAGGTCCTCGTCGCGATGCGCGGTGCCGAAGCCCTGGCTCTAGCCCGCGAATACCATCCCACTGCCGTGTCACTCGATGTCTTCCTGCCCGACATGTTGGGATGGACGGTCCTCAACCACCTCAAGCAGGATCCCGGCACCCGTCACATTCCGGTGCAGATGCTTACGCTTGATGAAGACCGTCATCATGGGCTGGCCCGCGGAGCTTTTGCATTCGTCACTAAACCCACCACGCCTGATGCCCTTGAAGAAGCCATCTCCCGCATCAAGGAATACTCTTCTCCAAGGCGCAAACGACTCTTGGTCGTCGAAGACAATCCGGGTGAGCAGCTCAGCATTCGCGAGCTACTGGGTTACGATGACATCGACGTCACCACCGTAGGCACTGGTACGGAGGCGCTCGACGCCATCACCACCCAGCCATTCGATTGCGTGGTGCTCGACCTTCGACTCCCGGACATGTCCGGCTTCGAGGTGCTCGAGCGTTTACGCGACACTCCGGAGATCAACGATCTGCCGGTCGTCGTCTTCACCGGAAAAGAATTATCTCCGGAAGAAGATGCCCGCCTGCACACGCTGGCGAGAAGCGTCGTCGTAAAGGGCGTGGAATCTCCCGAGCGGTTGCTCGATGAAACCGCACTCTTCCTGCATCGTGTAGTGATTGATCTGCCGGTCGAAAAACAACGCATGCTGGATCGGTTGCACCGTTCAGACGAAGCCCTGGTTGGACGCAAGGTCTTGATCGTGGATGACGACGTGCGTAATATCTTCGCGCTCAGCAGTGTTTTGGAACGTCGTGGCATGACCGTTCTGACCGCGGGAACGGGAAGAGAAGCGATCGAGACTCTTGAGTCCACTCCCGATTTCGCGATCGTTCTCATGGACATCATGATGCCCGAGATGGACGGTTACGAAACCATGCAGGTGATCCGGCAGAACCCGTCATTCCGGCGGCTTCCCATCATTGCTTTGACTGCGAAGGCGATGAAAGGCGATCGCGAGAAATGTCTGGAAGCAGGAGCTTCAGAATATTTGGCCAAGCCGGTCAACACTGAGCAACTTTTGTCCGCGCTTCGTATGTGGCTGCACAGATAAAAAATAAAGGAACGCATGAGCACACACGAACCGGTCAACATATTAATGGTGGACGATCAGCCAGGAAAGCTTCTGAGCTATGAGGCCATCCTTGGGCCGCTGCGCGAGAAGCTGGTCAAGGCCAACTCCGGGCGCGAGGCGCTCGAGTATCTGCTCAAGGTCGACATCGCCGTGGTGTTGATGGACGTTAGCATGCCCGACATTGACGGCTTTCAACTCGCTGACATGATCCGCGAGCATCCGCGGTTTCAAAAAACTGCCATCATCTTTATTTCAGCGGTTCATTTAAGTGATCTTGACCGGATCAAAGGCTACGAACGCGGCGCGGTAGATTATATTTCTGTGCCGGTGATCCCCGAGCTGCTGCGCGCCAAAGTCAGCGTGTTTGCTGAACTGTATCGCAAGACCCAGCAACTGGAACGCCTGAACCGCGAACTGGAACAGCGGGTGACCGAACGTACCGAAGAACTGCGTGAAAGCGAAAGCCAGTTTAGATCGCTGGCCAACTCCATTCCGCAGCTCGCCTGGATGACGCATGCCGATGGATCGATCTTCTGGTACAACCAGCGCTGGTACGACTACACCGGCACTACCCTGGAAGAGGTAAAGGGCTGGGGCTGGAAAATCGTGCATCATCCCGACTATCTGGATGCCGCCACCCGTAAATTTCAACTCTGCCTGGCCACGGGCGAGTCTTGGGAAGATACTTTTCCCTTGCGCGGTAAAGACGGCAATTTTCGCTGGTTTCTTTCCCGTGCATTGCCGATCCGCGACGTGAATGGAAGAATCGTGCGCTGGTTCGGTACCAATACCGACATCACGGAACGCAAGCAGGCGGAAGAGGCGCTGGTCAAGTCGGAGAGACTCGCCGCGATGGGCCGGCTAGCGGGTATCATCGCTCACGAGATTAACAATCCGCTTGAGGCAATCTCGAACGCGTTTTATCTTCTGCGCGATCACCCATCTTTAGACGAAGAAGCCCGCTATTATTCCAAGCTCGCGGAGGAAGAATTGGGACGCGTCGCTCACATCACCAAACAAACCCTCAGCTTCTACCGCGAATCACAGCGCGCTATTGCGCTCGCGCTTGCCGAGATTCTGGATAACGTAATCGAACTGCAATCGCGAAACCTTCACATGCATAGCGTCGCTCTTGAAAAACGCTTTCGGACGCAGGGACAGATACAGGGTTATCCCGTCGAGTTGAAACAAGTCTTCTTGAACATTATTGGTAACGCGGTTCAAGCCATGCCGAATGGCGGCCGTTTGCGCATAGCGCTACGGGAGTCATCGGGACGGAAAAGCGGCCGCCGCGGTTTCAGAGTTTCCATCTGCGACACCGGAGTGGGCATTCGCCCGGAACATGCCAAACGCCTGTTTGAGCCATTTTTCAGTACCAAGGAAGCGAAAGGAACCGGTCTCGGCCTCTGGATCAGCAAGGGCATTATTCAGAAATATGAAGGAACAATTCGCTTTCGCAGCCTGAGTCTGGCGGGCCGCAACGCGACCTGCTTTTCTGTTTTTATTCCAACTTCAGCCGCAACTCACCCCACGGAAATCGCGGCCATGGTGGCGTAAACAGCAGCCTTACCAATTATGGGTCAGCACAAAGCTGTGATTTTATGCGTGGATGACGAAGCAAATCCCCTGGCCCTGCGAAAGCTGGTGCTGCAGAAGGCGGGCTACGAAGTCATCACTGCCAACTCTGCCAAAGAAGCCCTTGCTCTTGCCGCCGCCCGAAATTTCGATCTCGTGCTCTCGGACTATCTAATGCCGGGTACGACTGGTACGGAGTTGGCAGAACAACTCAAGGCTGAGCATCCCAAGCTTCCCATCATCCTGATATCAGGCGTAAATGAACTACCTGCCGGATCGACGATTGCGACCGCGTTCGTGAGCAAGATCGAAGGCCCCGACGCCCTCTGCCGGGAAGTAGCTTCGGTCCTGAATCTGCCTCCCGAAATCTGCGAGAACTAAGAATGTAGATCGGGCGTCCACGCCCAGAGAGCACGTCAACCGCAAATCCCGCGCCGTATAATTCTTGCTCATGAACCGAACGGCAGGAATTTTTTGCTTCGCACTCGCAGCCGCATTGGCAGGCGCTCAAACGCAACCCACTCAGGATCAATCAGCCAACAAAAGATCCGCAGCTCAGTCTGCGGCTTCACAACTTCCCGTCATTGACGGCGGCGTGGGTCCCTGCTCCCTTGAACTCACCGTCAACGCGGCTGGCAAACCTGTTTACGACGCAACCGTGAAAGTCCACATTACATACGGCTTTGGCGGCTTCCATCACCTCGACCTCCAGGCTGGCACCAATTCCGCCGGCAAAGTAAAGTTCACCGGGATCCCTGCGAAAGTTCATAACCCGCCACTCGAATTTGACGCCACCAAAGATCAACTGGAAGGGTCGGTCAACTACGATCCGCTATCTGAATGCCACGCCAGCCACGACGTGAACCTGGAGAAGCCGAAACCACAAGATCAACAATAGCGTGGGAAAAGACCGCAAACTCCAAGCGAATTGCACCGCTCTGACACTACGAAGAATTAACTCTCTTGTTCTACTCGCACCAGCTAAGTACCTGATGTACAATATATTTATAAGCTAGTGTTCGTGATGATTGTTCTGGACTGGGCAGCGGCTTGACAACAACCTACTCACCTTTTTACAATTAGCACTCAGAAGTAGAGAGTGCTAACAATCGACAACTCAGATTCAGGCAATCAACCAAATCAATTTAAGCAGCCCGTAACAACCTTAAAAAGGAGTCTGAAATGGCTACGAAGTTCACCCCACTGCACGACCGCATCCTGGTTCGCCGGATCGAAGAAGGCGAGACCACTCGTGGCGGAATCATCATCCCTGACTCGGCAAAAGAAAAGCCGCAGGAAGGCGAGGTGGTTTCCGCTGGCAAAGGCAAGATCAGCGAAGAAGGCAAAGTCCGTCCGCTCGATGTAAAGGAAGGCGACCGCATCCTCTTCGGCAAATATTCCGGCACCGAAATCAAGCTTGACGGCGAAGACTACATCATCATGCGCGAGGAAGAAGTTCTTGGCGTATTAAGCGGTGCAGCCAAGAAAGAAACCGCCGGCTCCCGCAAGTAATTGTTTGAACGTGTGGCGCGGGCGCCCTCGCCCGCGAAAGTCGGCGTTAGCCGCAGCCTAGCTAAAAGCTATTTTGCGATGGCCAAAACAGAAATTCCGCAGCCCGATGCTGCAACAACTTTAGGAGAAGAAAAAAATGGCAAAACAAATTGTTCACGGAGAAGAGTCCCGCCAGGCGATTCTTCGCGGCGTCAACGTACTCGCTGATGCCGTCAAGGTCACGCTCGGTCCCAAGGGCCGCAACGTCGTGATCGACAAGAAATTCGGTTCGCCCACCATTACCAAGGACGGCGTTACCGTCGCAAAAGAAATTGAACTCAAAGACAATCTTGAAAACATGGGCGCGCAGATGGTGAAGGAAGTCGCTTCCAAGACTTCTGACGTTGCCGGCGACGGCACCACCACCGCCACCGTTCTCGCCCAGGCAATCTATCGCGAAGGCGTAAAGACCGTCGCAGCCGGCGCCAATCCAATGGCCCTGAAGCGCGGCATCGAGAAAGCAGTTTCCGTCGTCTGCGGCCCCGTCGATCCCAAGACCGGCGAACGCGGCAAAGGCGAATTAGACAAATTCTCCAAACCCGTCTCCGGCGACATGATTGGACAAGTTGGGACGATTTCGGCCAATAATGACACCACCATTGGGAACATCATTGCCGAGGCGATGAAGAAAGTCGGCAAGGATGGCGTCATCACGGTTGAAGAGTCGAAGACGCTCGAAACCCAGCTGGAAGTTGTGGAAGGCATGCAGTTTGACCGCGGCTATCTCTCTCCGTATTTCGTTACTGATCCGGAGCGGATGGAAGCGGTCCTCGAGAACGCCTACATCCTCATCAACGAAAAGAAAATTTCCTCGATGAAAGATCTCCTCCCGTTGCTAGAGCAGATCGCGAAGAGCGGCAAACCGCTCATCATCATCGCGGAAGACGTTGAAGGCGAGGCGCTCGCGACTCTCGTCGTCAACAAGCTGCGTGGCACGCTGCACGTTGCAGCCGTCAAGGCCCCGGGCTTCGGCGATCGTCGCAAGGCCATGTTGCAGGACATCGCAATCCTGACCGGCGGCAAAGCCATCACCGAAGACCTCGGTATCAAGCTCGAAAACGTTCAGGTTTCCGATCTTGGCCAGGCGAAGAAAGTCACCATCGACAAGGACAACACCACCATCGTCGAAGGCAAAGGCAAGCACAACGAGATCGAAGGCCGCGTAAAAGAAATTCGCAGCCAGATCGATAAGACCACCAGCGACTACGACCGCGAGAAGCTGCAAGAGCGGTTGGCGAAGCTGGTCGGCGGCGTCGCTGTCATTAAAGTCGGCGCAGCCACCGAAACCGAAATGAAAGAGAAGAAAGCCCGCGTGGAAGATGCGATGCATGCGACGCGCGCGGCGGTTGAAGAGGGAATTGTCCCCGGCGGCGGAGTTGCACTCGCCCGTTGCGTTCCGGCCCTGGATAAGGTCAGGTCCGAAGGCGACGAGCAGATCGGCATCAACGTCGTGAAGCGCGCCCTGCAAGAGCCGTTACGCCAGATCGCCGAAAACGCCGGCGAAGAAGGCGCAATCGTTCTTGGCAAGGTCAGCGATTCCAAGGACAACAACTTCGGCTACAACGCCCTGACCGGAGAGTACGAAGATCTGGTCAAGGCCGGCGTGCTCGATCCCACGAAGGTCGTGCGCACCGCGCTGCAAAATGCCGGATCGATCGCATCCCTGATGTTGACCACCGAAGCCCTGATCTCTGAGCTGCCGGAAAAGAAAGAATCAGCTCCGATGCCAGGCGGCCACGGCGGCGGCATGGGTGATATGGGGTACTAAGTTAGCCGTCAGCCATCAGCTTTCAGCTATCAGTAAGATCCGAGCCCCGGCGCAAGCCGGGGCTTTTATTTTGCCCGATCGGGAAGGGCACGCTTCCAGCCGTGCCGAGAGTATCCTCAAACTTTGCGTCATTCCGAGCGAAGAAGATCATTCACGGAGCGAATGATCCGGCT
>DATATW010000156.1:0-14816 GCA_036268595.1 Terriglobales bacterium | reverse complement strand
ATCCTGCATACCAGGACCGTGCCTTGCGCATTTCAGCTTCGCGGCGCAGATCGTAAAGCCGCATCATGATCTTGGCATCTTCGGCAGTAGCTTTCTTCGGCATATCTCCTCTTTATTGATGGTAGGCTTTGGCGATTGTGGTTTTGCTGATTGTGATTTTGCTGATTGTGTAGGAACGGGCGTCTCGCCCGTTCAGGCCTCAGCTTGACCAGAAGCTCCCGGCTGCGGCGTCGGATTCTCATTCGGCCGCTCATACTCGCACTCTTTATTCGGACACGCAATCACCGGCCCTGACTTCAAATATTTCTCAACCAGAAACTCACTGCCGCAGCTCGGGCACTTCTCTGCAATCGGCTTGTTCGCAGAAGTGAATTTGCACTTGGGATAATTACTGCAACCATAAAACGTGTTTCCCTTGCGCGCGCGCTTCTCAACCAGCTCGCCATCTGTGCACAACGGGCATTTCACGCCCACAAAGTTCTGCTTCACATACTTACACTCAGGATATCCGCTGCACGAAGTGAACTCCCCGTAGCGCCCGTGCCGAATGACCATATTTCGCTGGCACTTCGGGCAAAGTTCTTCGAGCGTAATATCCGGCACTCGCTTGCCCTGATCCAGTCGGCGCGTTGTCTTGCAATCCGGATAACCCGTGCACGCCATGAACTGGCCGAAGCGCCCGCGCTTCAGCACCATGGTGCGGCCGCAGTTCTCGCAATATTCTTCCTGCGTGGTTTCCTGCACGTCCGCCGTGTCAAGATCAGGCAGGTTGATCGGGTTTTCTTTCGTGAAAGTGCAGCTGTTGGGATCTTCCTTATCGTACGAAGAGCACGCATAGAACGAACCGTGCTTACCCCACTTGATCACCAGCGGAGAGCCGCAACGCTCGCACTTCTCATCCGTCGGCTTCTCCATACGCTTGATGTTCTCCATGTGCTTGGAGGCGTACTTGAGGTCCTTCTCGAATTTTTTGTAAAACTCGGCGAGCGCGTCGGTCCAACCTTCTTTGCCTTCTTCGATTTCGTCGAGTTCTTCTTCCAGACGCGCCGTGTATTGCACGTCGAAAATATCGCGGAAGTTTTCGACCAGCAGATCGGTGACGACCAGGCCAATCTCCGTCGGCGAAAATTTCCCGCCGATCTTCGTTACGTACTGCCGTTCCTGAATCGTACTCAGAATCGCCGAATACGTGGACGGTCGGCCAATACCGCGTTCTTCAAGCTCCTTCACCAGCGAAGCCTCGTTGTAGCGTGGCGGCGGCTCCGTAAAATGCTGCTCCGGATTCAGAGACTTGAGCGTCAGCTTCTGCCCCGCTTCAAGCGGCGGCAGCTTATGCTTCAGTTCCTCGTCTTCCTCGTCTTTGCCTTCCTTAGCTTCTTCGTAAACTTTGAGGAAGCCGTCGAACTTCAGGATCGATCCGGTCACGCGGAACCAGAAAGTTTCCGCCCCAGACTTAGCGTCAATATCGACCGTAGTCTGATCGAACACCGCGGGCATGATCTGCGACGCAACGAAGCGCTGCCAGATCAACTTGTAAACCTTGAACTCATCTTCTTTTAAGTACTGCTTAATCTGATCCGGATGACGCATGGCTGATGTGGGACGGATCGCTTCATGTGCGCCCTGCGAATCTTTTTTCTCTTTGAAAGTGTTTGGCGTCTGCGGCAAGTATTCTGGACCGTAATTCGTTCCGATGTACTCACGCACTTCGGTTAGGGCTTCGGGCGCAACTCGGGTCGAATCAGTTCGCATGTACGTGATCAATCCGACTTGGCCTTCATCACCAAGCTCCACGCCTTCATAGAGGCGTTGCGCGATCATCATCGCGCGCTTCACACTGAAACGAAGTTTGCGAGAAGCGTCCTGTTGCAATTTGCTGGTAGTGAATGGCGGGGTCGCATTCCGGCGGCGTTCTTTTTTCTCGGCGCTACGGACGACCCAGTCTGCCTTTTCAATCGCTGTCCGGATCTTTGTAGCTTCTTCTTCGTTCGGGACCTCGATCTTCTCTTCGCCCTTGCCCAGAAATCTCGCGTCGAATGCCGGTGGTTTGGCGGCGGCAAGGTTTGCATCAATCGTCCAATACTCTTTTTTCTCGAACGCTTTTATTTCGCGTTCTCGCTCGACGATCAGCCGCAGCGCAACCGTCTGCACGCGTCCGGCGGAAAGCCCGCGCCGCACTTTGTCCCACAGCAGCGGCGAAACCTGATATCCCACTAAGCGGTCGAGCACACGCCGCGCCTGCTGCGCGTCCACCAAATGCTGGTCGATATCGCGAGGATGCTCGAAGGCTTCCCGCACCGCGCGCTGCGTGATCTCGTTAAACGTCACCCGCCGAAATCGTTCGTGCCCGTTCTTTTCGCCTTTTTTCTTTTTCTTCTTCTTGCCATCGCCCAGTTCTTCCGCCAGGTGTGCGGCAATGGCTTCGCCTTCGCGGTCCGGATCAGGCGCCAGATAGATCGTATCCATCCCTACGGCCAGCTTCTTCAGCTTGGCAATGACCTTCTCTTTGCCGGGGATAACGATGTATTCAGTCTCAAAATCGTTGTCGATATCGACACCGAGGGTGCTCTTGGGCAGATCTTTCACATGCCCGAACGAGGCCTCAACCGTATAGCCCTTGCCCAAATATTTTTCGATGGTCTTCGCCTTGGTAGGCGACTCGACGATGACTAAACCCTTTGCCAATGTGTTCCTCTGTTTCTACTGTTGGTTTTGAAGCTAGCACGAATGAGCCGAAGCTGTCAGCTATCCGCCGGGACTCAGCTGTTAGCTCTTAGCCTTTAGCTCTTAGCTGGACAACCTCGTTCCTGGGTTTCAGCTTCTGCGGAAGTGAAAACAACATGCGCATTACTTCATTCAAATCGGATCGCAAATGCTCGGATACTGCGTTAGAGAGCAAATCCAAATCTCTTGCGAGTCGCAGATGATACGAGAGTTCCGCGCCCGATCCCATAGCGATGTGGACAAATCGTGCCATTTCACCGTCAGATCTGCGACCACATCCTTCAGCCAGATTAGCTCCGATGGAAGCGCACGACCTCCGAATCTGGCTTGTCAACCCAAATCTCTCTTCGTTCGGGAAACATTGTGTGGCCTTGTAAATCGCCAGCGTCAGAACGTGAGCCTTTTGCCAAACTTGCAAATCTTCATAGTTCCTCATAACCCTCCGCGCTCGTTGGCCTCAGCTAGAAGCTAAGAGCTAACAGCTAAAAGCTTCTTACGAAGTTTTTCCCCGGCAACTGCTTCACCTTCCCAGTCAGCTCTAATTCGAACAAGGCCGCGAAGATTTCCGATGAAGACAGCTCCGGTTCCAGCTTCTCGATGATCTCGTCGAGGTGCTGCGCCTCATCGGCTTTCAACACCCGGTAGATCTTCTTTTCATGCGGAGAGAGCGAAGGTTCCTCAAATAATGATGCGGTCTGACCCGCTGGCGATTCAGCGCCCGTTTCAGGAGTCAGCGTAAGTCGCACATTCGCCGGGAGTTCCTCCCAAATGTCCTCCCACGTGGCAACTAGCTTGGCGCCTTGCTTGATAAGCGTATTCGGTCCCCAGGAGTTCTTATTGGTCACATTGCCAGGAACCGCGAAGACCTCGCGATTCTGCTCCAGAGCGCACCGGGCCGTGATTCGCGTGCCGCTATATTCGGCGGCTTCGACCACCAGCACACCCAGCGAGATCCCACTGATAATCCGATTCCGAATCGGGAAATTTTGTGGCGCCGCAAAAGTCCCAAGCGGAAATTCGGATATCAGCGCCCCTCCAAAGCTGAGAATCTGATCAGCCAGTCGCGAGTTCTCCTTGGGATAAAGGACGTCCACGCCAGTCCCAAAGACCGCGACAGTCTTGGCCTTTGCCGACACCGCGCCGCGATGCGCAAATGTATCCACGCCGCGTGCCATACCACTAAAAATCACAAGGTTACGCGTAGCCAGATCGCAGGCCAATCGCTCGGCCATCCCCATGCCGTATGGCGTTGGGTGCCGGGTTCCAACCATTGCGATTCCGGGTTGAGAAATCGCCGCCACATTGCCGCGAACGTAAAGCAGCAGCGGCGGATCGTAGATCTGCCGCAGCTCCGGCGGATACTCCGGATCGTCCAGGCTGACGATCTTAAGTCCCGCGCTCGCCGCCTTGCCCAGCTCATCTTGCGCGAGTTCGATTGACCTCCCGGTTGCCAGTGATTGCGCCGCTCCCGCCGGCAGTCCGGCGGCCTCAAGTTCGGTCAATGACGCCCTGAATACGCCTTCGACTCCACCGAAGAATTCGACCAGGCGCTTGGCCCGAGTCGGTCCCAAGCCGGAAGTCAGGGTCAAAGCCAGCCACAATATCTGGCTGGGACGGTTCGAGGCTGGAGCTGTAGATTCTGAAACCGCTGCGTTAGGCAAGAAGTCTCCTTAACAGTCCTGCCGACTCTACGCAGCGCCAAAAATTGCCGTCAAGGTCACATGTCACATGTTTGATAATATTTTTAAGAGCCGTGAGCTGTGAGCGATCAGCAATGAGTCATGAGCTCTGAGCGGTAAGCGAACACAGAATCTTGCCGCTATCGTCGTCATATCACGCTTAGCTCGCCGCTCGTAGCTCATCGCTCACAGCTCAACGCTCACAGCTCAACGCTCTATGCGTATCTCCGCCATCTCATACCTCAATACCGCCCCGCTCATGTGGGACTTCGAGCACGGCCTCGCTGATCCCAGCTTCGAGGTCGCGTACACCATTCCTTCGCGGTGCGCGCTCGAGTTGCAAAATGGGACAGCGGACATCGGCATCATTCCGGCGGCAGCTTACGCTACTATTCCCGACCTCTCAATCCTTCCCGGTGTTGCAATCGCGTCAAAGCGGCCGGTTCGTTCAATCCTGCTGGTCAGTTCAAAACCTATGTCCGAGATTCGCACTGTCGTCCTCGACAGCTCATCTCTGACTTCGGTGGCCCTCGTACGAGTTTTGTTTGAAAAATACTGGGGCGGCGCGCGAGTTTTTACCTCTCATTCACCCGACCTCGAGAGCATGTTGTCCGCGGGTGACGCCGCGCTTCTCATCGGCGATCCGGCGCTCAAAGTCGACCGCTCCCGCTATTACACTTGGGACTTAGCTGAGGAATGGCTTCATTTCACCGGCAAACCCTTCGTCTTCGCATTCTGGGCAGTGCGAAATCAGGCCGCCAAAGCCTCAAAGCTTGACCTGGCCTCGGTCTTCCAGCGTTCGCGTGACCATGGGCTTGAACCAGCGAATCTCGATCAGATTGTTGAAACCTGGGTGCCGAAACTCGACCTGACAGAGCGGGACGTCCGCGAATACCTGACCTCAAACATCTTCTATTATCTCGACGAGTCCTGCCTTGAGGGCCTCCGGCTGTTTTACCAATATGCCCACGAATGCAACGCCCTGCCGCCAGCGCCTGAGCCGAATTTTGCCGCGGATGCCCCGGCGCTCATCTGACGTGAAACATTACAGGTCCGTCCCCAATGAGTGACAACGCCTTGATTACATAAGTTACGCGCAAAAACGTTGAATACCGATGCGATTGCATTGTTCGGTGTCTACTGATCGGTGTCTACTGATAAGAGAATGGGCGGCATTGTGGCACATCAGCGACGGCTTCCTATCGCACTCTGCATTCTTCAAACCACGGTCACGTCACTTTTGACTTTTTGGGCTGACAGGATGGATTGGCTCCTCGGTGACAGCAACCGCATTCCTCCACGATTCGTTCAGGTCCATTTGGCTGCAATAGAGTTGCGGCAGGTCTGGCGCGGCGTGAATGCTCCTACATTCCCGTTCAATCTTGCCGGGCAAAGGCATTTTCAATCGTTGGGCCTGAGCATCCCAGAGATTCTCTATCTGACAGCCGTTGCTGTACTCTGGTATTTGTGCGGCGTTTGGGCGGCCAACAAGAATGGTGAACCCTCGCCGCACCCGACCCCATACCAGACGAGTCGAATTGTGGCCCTTGCAATATTGTTCTGGGGAGTAATCTTGTTCGTGCTTTCCATTTTGCAGGTGCCGCAAGCTTTTCCGTGGACTTTCGCGTTCGGTAAAATCTTCCGTCCAATCCCACTCATTGTTGCCGTGCTCTACGCGATCTGGGCGATTGTTCTGATCCGATTTGGCGTCAAGCACGTGCGAGTATCTTTCCGCACTCATCAAGGGGTTGCACCTTCGTAGTTGCGTAACCGCCGAGCACTGATCCGCAGAGTTTTAATTTCGACCCAGAAAATCACAGGTCTTTAGCAGTTAGAATTCCTTCCTAAAGCAAGAATTTCTTCCTTACACAGACACTAAGGAGTTGCCGCATGCCGGATCTATCACTCTCCTCCGCGTCTCGAATACCAGACCCCGCAAGCCTTCTCTTTCACCCCAAGAATGAATTGGCGGCGTTCACTGCGAACTGGGAGACTAAGCAAATTCTCGCCCAGCTGCGCGCGAGCATTGCTGCTGGTGGCGTAAACCTGGACGCCATGCTTCAGCGCATTGTGGACGCCACGCTACTGTTCACCGATGCCAATGGCGCCGCAATAGCCTTGCAGCAGGAGAACTGCACCGTTTGCCGGGCTCGGGCCGGGGAGATGGCGCCGGATTTGAAAAGCAGGCTGGATATGAGTTCGGGTATTTCCGGTGAGTGTTTGCTGTCAGGTAAAGCGCTGTGCTGCCGTGACGCTTGGGCCGACTCTCGGGTGGACGCTGAGGCCTGCCGCCGCCTGAGACTGCGGTCCCTGGCTGCTGCTCCGATCGGCGAGGGAGCAAATGTTTGCGGCATCTTGGAGGTATTCTCAGCCCAGCCTGACGCCTTTGGCGAGACCGAACTAAGCTTGCTCAAAGAACTGGCCGAGTTGGTGAATGCTGCCCAGCAAGGCAGCAAACCGGCTGCCTTCCGCGTACGCATGCGCGAGAAACTCGCTGGCGGAGCGCTGAGTTTCTCCAAAGGAAAATTCATCGTAGCGGGATTACCGATTCTCGCATTTGTGGTTTGGCTGGGCCTGAGCAAAAGGCCGGAACATCCTAACTTGATTGCGACGGCGGCGGAGCACCCGCTGAATTTGCATCCCTCTGCCGGAACCGTCGACTCTTCTCCTGTGGTATCGAAGCCGGAGCACTTACCCATTGGCCACAGCAATATGAAACCTAGCCCTCAGGTTGGGGTGGTGATGGCAAGCAAAATCGAGAACGTTGGAGCAAGCGCGCCTGTAATCGCACGGCCGTTGCCTGAGACTGCGTCAGATTCGGATAGACTCCCGCTAAGGGTACCTGAACCCCATTCGCAGCCCCGGCAATCTGTGGATCAGAGCACGCCGACTCCGCCCACGATTGCGATGGTGTCGGGCAGCTCCGACAAAGCAATTGCTGGATTGGTATCGGCTTCGAGCGTCTTACCTCGACCTGCGGCGAGATTGTCCCAGGGGCTTTCTGGCGGGACGCTGGAGTACCAGGTAAAGCCCGCTTATCCTAATGAAGCTATTATGCAAAGGCAACAAGGGCGGGTGACATTGGACGGCGTTATCACAGAGAGCGGCAGATTGCAGGACCTCAAGGTAGTCACTGGAAACCCGCTGCTGGCACGCGCCGCGATGCAGGCGGTCTCACAATGGCGCTACCAACCATTCAAGCTGAATGGCGAGCCAATACGGAGGGCTACCACAATCACTTTGATATTCAAGCTTCCGTGAGGCAACGGAAGCGGGCATTCCCGAAAATCTCTCAAACTATATCTCTGGGGGATTTCAGTGCTGATGCCGCGCTCTCAAGTACGACCTGCGGGGACGCACAAAGGTGAAGGTTCTTAACATCTCCCCTTCGCCGATTGTTGTACCACTCTGTCACCCAAAACTGCTTCTAACCCTATCGCATGCAGCCATTTGGTCTCGTTTCAGTACTACTCGTGTGGTCTTGGTTAATTCGTCTGGGAGGGCCTGGGCTGGTCCTGATCGGGATCGCTGACAACTCCGTTGTCCCGCTCACCGGCAGCATGGATGTTCTGACCATCTGGCTAGCCGCCGGCCACCGCAACCTTTGGCCCTACTATGCCCTGATGGCGACCATCGGTGCGGTCGTTGGCGGATATATTACCTATGCTCTTGGCCGCAAAGGAGGCAAGGAAGCCATCGAGCGAAAGCTGAAAAAGGATAAAGCAGAAAAGCTCTTGAAGCGCTTCGATAAGTGGGGCTTTTGGTCAGTTGCGGTCGGAGCTTTGCTGCCCCCGCCCTTTCCTCTGGTGCCGGTCTTACTCGCCGCCGGCGCGCTGCAGTACTCGACCAAAAAATTCCTGGCTGCGCTAACTCTGGGTCGAAGCGTCCGCTATTGCCTGGTCGCCGGCCTGGGATCGCTCTATGCCAAGCCGATCACCTCATTCTTCAACCATTACTACAAACCCACCGCCCTGGTCCTTGCCGGACTCGCCGCCATCGGCAGCTTCTTCGCTATTCGTGAATACCTGCACGCTCGCAAGGATGGAAGTGAGAGCAAACACTCCATCTCGCCCAAGGCGGCATAAGTATCTGAAGCGTGTGCCCTCCGCATTCAGCTAAAATGATCTCAATCCATGTCCCTCACTTACGCCCAAGCTCTCGAGCTCTATAACTCTGATGACCTGATCGGCATCGGCATGGAAGCCGACGCCGTTCGCCGACGCCTGCATCCCGAAGGCGTCGCGACCTACATCATCGATCGCAATATCAACTACACGAATTTCTGCACAGAATACTGCACGTTCTGTGCGTTTTATCGCCCGCTGAAAGGGGCGAAGGCGAAAGAGGGATACATCCTCGACCTCGATACGATTTACGAAAAAATTCGCGAGACGGTTGAGCTGGGCGGGACGGGCGTGCTGATGCAGGGAGGCCTCCATCCGGATTTAAAGATTGATTGGCACGAGCGCATGTTGCGTGGAATCAAAGAGCGCTTCAAAGTTCACCTGCATTGCTACTCCGCGTCGGAGATTATCGCTATAGCCGAGTACAGCGGCCTGACCATTCGCGACACGATCGCCCGCCTGCGTGACGCCGGACTCGATTCCATTCCCGGCGGCGGGGCCGAAATTCTGGACGATGAAGTGCGCCATCGCATCGCGCGCCTGAAGTGCCTCACCGAAGACTGGCTCAACGTGCACCGCACCGCTCACCAGCTGGGCATGCGAACCACCGCGACCATGATGTTCGGCGTCGCCGAAAAACACGAGCACCGCATCAATCATCTCCAGGCGATTTACGATTTGCAGGAAGAAACCGGCGGCTTTACCGCATTCATTCCCTGGACTTTCCAGCCGCAGAACACCGCCCTCGGCGGCCGCAAGTGGGACGAAGCCACCGCCGTCGAATATCTGAAGAATCTCGCCATCTCGCGCCTGTTCCTCACGAACTTTCTCAATGTGCAATCGAGCTGGGTCACGCAAGGACTTAAGGTCTGCCAGATGGGCCTGCGCTTCGGCGGCAACGACGTCGGCTCAGTGATGCTCGAGGAAAACGTCGTCCGCGCCGCGGGTGTAACCAACTGCACTACTGAAGAGGAGCTCCGCCGGATTATTCGCGATGCCGGATTCAAACCCGTGCAGAGAGATACGCTGTACCGAACCTACTTCCTGAATTAGCCCTTTTGGGTTGGAAGTCATCCCGCGCATTCACGACTGGAAGGCGTCATCCCGAAGTCCCGCGCGTTCACCACCGGGACGAGGGATCTGGCGTGGACCCCAGCCGTCAATCGATTTTCATTTATCTCAAACAAGAGATGCTGGATTTGCAAAACGTGCGCTCCACGCGAAAATGCCTCGCTCTGCTGGAGAAAACGCCGCGCTTCGGGATGACACAGCAGAGTTTGTCGGACTGGAGTGCCCACCCCTTCGATAAGCTCAGAGCAGGCCCTGTTGCAAAAATCGCGGCAAGCATGGGGCATGGAACGACAAGGATGGGACACCCGAGGACAACAACTTCAATCTCGGAAACGGGTTATCGTAGGGCATGAGGGTTCCTCGAGCTGCGGTGTTGTCACTGCTATTTCTTTGCGCCCCTGCTTTCGCGCAGCAGGCGCCTGCCAATCCGGTCACGTCGGCTCCTGACCTCACGCCGGATGCAAGCGGGTCGCTGTCCCAGGCGCAGATGCAGGCATTGTTTCGAGTGGTGGCGGAAAAGGACATGGAGAATGAAAAGCGGCTGCGCAACTACACCTACATCGAGCGGCAGGTACAGAATTCGGTGAACAGCAAGGGAAAGGTCAAATCGAGTGAAGTCAATACTTATGATGTATTGGAGATTTATGGAGAGCAGGTGCAACGGCTGATCGAAAAAAACGACAAGCCACTTTCCAAGAAAGATGCCGCCAAAGAAGATGACAAGATTCAGAAGATCATCGACAAGCGCAAGAACGAGTCGGCAGGCGATCGCAAGAAGCGAGAGGAACATGAGGCGAAAGACCGCGAAGACAGCCGCAAATTTGTGACCGAAGTTGCCGACGCTTACAACTTCAAGCTGGTGGGGAGCGAACTGCTTGGCGGGCGGCAGGCATGGGTAATCGATGGCAAACCGCGTCCGGGATACGTGCCGCACCTTAAAGAAGCGAAGTTTTTACCGAAGTTCCGCGGGCGAGTGTGGATCGATAAGGGTGATCTACAGTTGGCGAAGATGGACGTGGAGTGTCTGGACACGATTTCATGGGGATTGTTTCTGGCGCGATTTCACAAAGGCTCACGGCTGATGCTGGAGCAGACGCGAGTGAATGACGAAGTCTGGTTGCCGGCGCATGTGACGGCGAAGATCGATGTGCGATTAGGGCTGATTAAAAATTTCGACGTGGATTTGGAGCAAAGCTTTCGCGATTACAAGAAGTTCGGTAGCTCGTCGAAGGTGATGGCCGGGGGCGAGGTAAAGGAACAGCAGTAATCCGAGGGTGCTAGCGCAAACGGGCGATGGTCAGCGGGTCAGATTCGCCGGCGAAGTATTTCGTAAGTGCGTCGGTGAAAATTTGATTATCGGGTGTGGCCTTGGCGAAGAGCGTCATGGAAGAACGAAATTTCATGGCATCGATTTCGCCAAAAATTTCTTCAGCAGAACGGCCGTCAACGGCGTTCACTAGTTGGGTGCATTCGATCAATCGGGGACCCAGCACAGGATGCTTGAGATACGCGGCCGCCTCGGGCAAACCTGAGATGCCGTAGAAATCAGAGTTAGCGCTGTGCCCCAGGCCTTTGATCTGCGGGAAGACGAACCAGATCCAGTGACCGCGCTTTCGGCCCTGCTTAAGCTCTGCGGTCACCCTGGCAATCACGGGCTGTTGCGCGTCGAGGAAGCGTTGGAGGTTGTAGTCGTAGGCCATGTTACTGCGATGTGACGGGCGACTAATTCTCGTGGTCGAGGCCCTGGCTCCAACCGGAACACATGCCCGTCAGGATGGCGCACATGCATTTCGCGGACGTGCCACGGCATATCATGAGGAGAAAAGGTCACTTCGAGGCTGGCGGCAACACATTGCTTGTGCACCGAGTCAACGTCGTCGACCCATACAGACATCCACACGCCTTTATCGCCGGCTTCGTCTCCTTCTACCTGAAATGTGGTGGTGTTGGGGCCGCGCCCGCGGCCGCCTTGCGCGCCCTGGCAGAGGAAGATATTGCACTTGCCGGAGCGCACCGCGCCAAAGGTCGGAGGCGTTCCGTAGTCCCACATTTTCTTCCATCCCCATAGGGCAAACCACGCAAAGCTGGCGGCAATGTCGGACACATTCAAGATGGGAGTAACGCCGTGCGCGTCCATAATGCGGAGAGAATAACATTGATGCTGGCCACTTGGCGGCGAGTGACCTTTGCTGTCCAGATTCGTTCGAGGGCTATGTCTTCTGGTTTTGCGGAAAATAGGGATATTGATGAATTCAGCGTATGATGAAGGAGATGACATATATCGCGGAACACCTCTCGAACCTCCGGCAGGAAATTACAGATCTCCGAAACATGAACGCCAAGTATTCCAATAAAAGCGAGCATGGTCCGCTTGATCAATCGGCGCTTGAAACCCGCACCAATCGTTTGCGGGAGATTAAGCAAGAATTATCGACCATGCTGGAGCGGCCTACCGATCCGAAGGTCTGGTGGGAGAAACGCCGCCGAGCCAACCCAATCGGATAAGCGTTCTTCCTGCCGTTCGTTCAGCCAATCGAAAACCGGTCGGCAAGCCGACCTTTCCATTCCCTGTAATAGATTTTCCATATGGCGAATTCCCGCGCGGCGGAGTAGGATACGTGCGCCTGAAATTCATCTCGTCTGAAAGGACGTTCAATGATTTTTGGAATGAGCCTGCACACCTACACCGTTATTCACGTCGCTATCAGCCTGATCGGAATCGGTTCGGGTCTGGTCGTAATGTATGGACTGTTAGCCAGTAAACGATTGGATAGCTGGACAGCCTTATTTCTTAGCACGACAGTTTTGACCAGCGTGACCGGATTCGGGTTCCCGTTTAATGGGGTAACGCCCGCGATCAAGCTGGGAGTGATATCCCTGGTGGTGCTGGGAGTCGCCATCATCGGCCGCTACGCACGCGGGCTGGCCGGCGGATGGCGCGCGACCTACGTTTTGTGCGCGGCGATTGCACTTTATCTCAATGTTTTCGTTCTGGTGGTCCAGTCGTTTGAGAAAATCCCGGCCCTAAAGGCAGCTGCGCCAACTCAGAAAGAAGCGCCCTTTGCCGTCACCCAGCTCGCCGTGCTGGTCATTTTCGTGGGGCTGACGATCCTGGCCGTAAAGCGGTTTCATCCTGCAGCTGCTGGGACAAAATCCTTAGGCAAAGCCGCCTGATTCTGGGCCTAAGACGCCAGGAGAACGACCTTATCGGTATCGGGGAGGGGCTTGAAAGTGGCCCAACTCGTCGCCGACGCAGCGAAATATCCAACTTACGTTCGTGGTGATCGAATCGCTTCGTAAGGCACCTCTCTACTCCGCCTTCGGCGAAAGAGTTCGGGATGACAGAGCAGAGGCGAACCGAAGCAGACGAAGTCGACGTCCGCCGTACAGCCCATGGATTTCCCCTCCCTGCTGTTTGCGCGGCAGGCCCGTCGTCGCTTGTTTAGGAAGGGCATAATAGATGCATGTGCAGAAATATCAAGATGCTCTTCAACTTCGATCCGCCGGTTACGGATGACGAGATTCGGGCGGCATCTCTACAGTTCGTGAGAAAGATCAGCGGGTTCACTAAGCCGTCGAAGGCAAATGGAGATGCATTCCTGCGCGCGATAGATGAAGTTGCGGAAGTCTCGACTCGACTCTTGCGTTCACTCGAAACCACCGCGCCGCCTAAGAACCGCGAAGAAGAAGCGGCCAAGGCAAAGGCCCGCGCGGCGGTCAGATTCGGCGACTAGTTTGTTCCTACTGCAGGCGCCAGGGTGAACGTTCCGGCCAGTGTCGCATCGCGTCGGTTGCCCAGGTCGTGGATTTATCTGTATGGCATTGGGTACACGGGTTGGGAATCTTGTACTTCTCCGTCATCTGCGGCGTGATGAAGCGGAAGGTGTGCGCGTGCACAAATGTGTTCGGCGGGCCTTCGGTTTCAATCTGCGGCATGTGGCAGGCAATGCACTGGCTTCCTGAAGAACCTTTTTTGTGATGCGTGTGTTCCTCGAGAGTGGCAGTGCGCGGGCCATTCGGAGAAAGCGGACCGTGGCAATCTAAGCAAAGTTTGTCGGCTGGCTTGATGAGTTGAGCATAATTGCTGGTGCCATGGACATCGTGGCAACTGAAGCATGTGATGCCCCGGCGGTACATAACGCTTTGAACAAAATCATTCCCCTGCATGCGGTTTTTGTGCGCGGTGCCGTCGGGGAAATAATAAAAATCAGTCGTCCCCAGCGATCGCTCTTCGAGTTTCCAATAGTCCTGCAATCTGCCTCCAACCTGATAACCGACCGGCCAATCGTAGTACTTCCCTTCTAGAGGAATTGTTAGCGGACGTCCTTGCGAGTGGCATTGAATGCAGGTGTCAGTCGCGGCCACGTAATCCATGTGTGAAGGATTGAAAATATTCGCGCGATTGGGATGCGCGGCATGTTCGCTGCCTGGACCATGGCAGCGTTCGCAGCCCACGTTCCACTCCGCGACCTGTTTGGTGTGGATGTCGTATCCCACGGAATGACAGCCGTCGCACGTTGGGCCAGTCGGGCGCTGCATATTGTCGGGAGGATAATACTGCGCCCACCAGTCTGCGCCCGATTTCACAAAATATTTACTCCACACGTGGTTTTTGATTTCCCATTGCGCAGGAAGCGGGTAATAGTCGTCGCCGACTTTTGTGAAGTAACGCTGCTTCCAGAGGCTGCCGTAAACAAAAGCGATCTGCTCGCGGGAGAATTTTGCGACGGTGTTAGTCGCAAGGTCTGGAATGATCGCGTCAGGGTGTTGGCGGGGATCGCGGACTATATTGGCCATCGGCGTCTTTTTCCAGCGATCGTAAACATCCGCGTGACACTTGCTGCACGCCTGGGAGCCCACGTAATGCGCTGAACCGATTGCGGCTTGTTGAGTTTGCTCTACTTTTGTGAGAGGACGAAGGTTACGGATGAAAATCACCAGCTGCCAAATGTCGTCCGTGTGCTGGTGCGGATTGCCCCAGCCAGGCATGCCAGTCAACTGGACACCATTTTCAATGATGTAATGAATTTCGCCATCGCTGAGACGTTGGGTTTGTTGCGAACGAAGATTGGGCACACGCGGATAAAGGCTTCGGCCAACCGGAGTGGTCCCGCTACCGTCGATGCCATGACAATTCGCACAGCGCGCCAGAAAAATTTCACGGCCAGTTTGGAGGTTATTGGCCGAAGCTTGCAGGGGATTCTTTTCGCGTCGAGCA
>DATATW010000155.1:0-3812 GCA_036268595.1 Terriglobales bacterium | reverse complement strand
GTCACCCGCGTGATTGACGACAAAGATCACCCGCGCGGGGATAAATCATTCCACATGCCGGAGAAATGCCCCGTCTGTGGCGGGCACGTGGTGCGCGCCGAGGGCGAGGCAGACCATCGTTGCGTGAACCAGAAGTGTCCGGCGAAGTTACGCGAGACCATTCTGCATTTTGCGTCGCGCGGGGTGATGAACATCGACGGAATGGGCGATGCGCTGGTCACCCAGCTCACCGAACGCGGCGCAGTGAAAGATGTCGCCGATATATACAAGCTGACGAAAACTCAATTGCTCAGTCTCGAACGCATGGGAGAAAAGTCGGCCGACAATGTTCTGCGCGAAATTGAAAATTCCAAAAAGCTGCCCCTTGAGCGCGTGATCTACGGATTAGGCATTCGTTTCGTCGGCGAGCGCACCGCACAATTCCTCGCCGAACATTTCGGAGAGATTTCCGCACTCGAAAATGCCGGAGAAGAAGAATTGCAGCAAGTCGAAGAAGTCGGCCCGCGGATCGCGAAGAGCATTGTGGAATTCTTTGCCGAGCCCAGAAATCGCGAACTCGTCGAAGAACTGCGCGCCGCAGGACTGACGTTGAAAGGCAAAAAGAAAGAACGCGGCACCAAGCTGGCAGGCAAGACGTTTGTTCTCACCGGAACCCTCGCCAACTTCACTCGCGACGAAGCCAAAAAGCTGATCGAAGACGCCGGCGGCAAAGTCGCAGGCTCGGTAAGCAAGAAAACTGACTACGTGGTCGCGGGCGCTGACGCAGGATCAAAACTCGATAAGGCGAAGGAGTTGGGCGTAGCAGTCGTAGATGAGAGTGGGATGGAAGGCCTGCTTAAGTAGAGGAAGTATTTTTATCCTTCGGGCGAACGAACTCGTTGACATGGAGTCCTTGCCCGCCTAGCCATTTAACAATGGAAATTCCTCTTAGTCCCGCTTTGCAGGCCAAGCTCAGCCGACTTGCCGTGCAGCAGGGACGCCCAACTGAGGCCCTCGCTGCCGAAGCCATCGAACGCATGGTGAACTATGACGAGTGGTTTCTGGCGGAGGTACAAAAGGGCATTGCCGCAGCCGATCGCGGAGAAGTTACAGATCACGGATGAAGTCAGGAGGCTGATCGGTGAGCGGTATCCGGGCTGATGCGTATCCGGTGGACTGATGCCGCTGTCCACGACTTCACCCAAATTTGCGATTACATTGAGGCGCAACAGTTAGCTATTCAGCGCGGCCTTCAGTTTTCTGTACGTCTCCTCCAGCGCCTCCGGCAGCACTCGACTCTCTGCCACCGTCGTCATGAAATTCGTATCGCCCACCCAGCGCGGCAGAACATGCATATGGACGTGCCCCGCAACCCCGGCCCCGGCGGCACGGCCGATGTTCATGCCTAGATTGACACCATCCGGCGAGTAAACGCTGCGCAGCACGCCTTCCATCTTTTGCGACAAAACCATCATTTCAGTGGCGGCGTCCTCGGGTAGTTTTTGCAGTTCATCGAGATGGGCAAACGGCACCACCATTACGTGGCCGGATGTGTATGGAAAGCTGTTCAGGATGATGAAGCAATGCTTTCCGCGGTAAACGATTTTGGCGTCGGGATCCGGCAGTTTGGGCAGCTCGCAGAAGATGCATTGGCCGGATTGGACGTCCGTCTTTGCGGCGGTGGTGATGTAGGCGTAACGCCAGGGAGTGAAGATGTAGTCCATCGAACGGAGGCTATCAGGAAATTGGGTAATTTTGTAATTAGGTAATTTAAGCGCTTCGAAGCCTTTAACCGGAGAGTTCGCAGAGGGAACGCTGAGAACGCCGAGAGAACCAAGTGCAAGGCCGGCACCGCATGGGCCTTTCCCGCATGCTCTGTGTTTTTCCTCTGTGGAACTCGGTGTCTTCTGTGGGTGCACTTCTAAAACCTTGAACCACAGGGGCACTGCGGTTCACAGAGAAAAGCCACAGGGAAATTTCCCAATTACCCAATTACAAAATTCCCCAATTCTCCCCCTCATTAATATTCATCTTCCTCGATTGACACCTTTTCCGAGCGGTTGTTATAGTCGAAGTGTTCCCTTTGGGATTCGGGTTCGATCTTTACCGCACCGCTGGCTTTAGCCCATCCGCCAGGATTGGGCCAACATAAACTGGGCACCAGACCAAGACCCAACCAGCAGTTCGCTAACCAGCCCGCATCTCTGACACCGCTGAGAGGCAATGACTTTGTTCGACGACACCAACAATAACTATTCCGACTCCTCCACTACAACCTTAACCGAGCAGCAATCACCCGACGCGCAAACTGAACATCCCGTCGACGCGGATGAGCAGAAGCCCGCCGCCGACGACTTTGCGTCCGCGCTCGAAAGCTTCACCACCGAAAGCGAAGAGCTCGAGAATGATGACCATGTGCTGAAAGGCACGGTGATCAAACTCACTTCAACGCACGTTGTGGTGGATATCGGCGCCAAGTCTGAAGGCATGGTGACAATCGCCGAGGTCATGGACCACGACGGCAAGCCCAAGGTCCAATCGGGCGATGAGATCTACGTGGTGCGCGAGAAGGGTCAGACCGAGGAAGGATACATCAAGCTGTCGTTCCAAAAAGCGCAAAAGCTGCGCGCCTGGGACGAGATCGAGAAGGCATACACCGACAACCAACCTATTAAGGCCACGGTCATGGAACGGACTAAGGGCGGCGTCACGGTGGATATTCTCGGCGCGAATGCATTTCTTCCTGGATCGCAGATCGACCTGCGCCCGGTTCGTAATCTTGACGCCATGAAGGGACAAACTTTCGACGTTGCCATCGTCAAGCTGAACAAGAAGCGCGGCAATGTTGTGGTTTCACGCAAGCAACTTCTGGAACAGGAACAGACTGAAAAACGCTCCCAGCTGCTCGGCCATCTCGAAGAAGGCACAGTCCTCACCGGCGTAGTAAAAAACCTGACTGAGTACGGCGCATTCGTTGATCTCGGCGGAATCGACGGCTTGCTGCACATCACCGACATGTCCTGGGGACGCCTCACCCACCCGCGCGACCTGGTGAACGTCGGCGATCAGATTCAAGTAAAGGTCCTGAAATTTGACAACGACAAGCAGCGCGTGTCGCTGGGATTCAAACAGCTCACGCCCGATCCCTGGCTCGATGCCGAGCACCGTTATCCAGTGGGCGCGCACGTGAACGGACGCGTCATCAGCGTGACCGATTACGGCGCGTTTGTTGAACTCGAACAAGGAATCGAAGGCCTCGTGCATGTCAGCGAGATGACCTGGTCGAAGCGGGCCAAGCATCCCTCGAAGCTGGTCGGCGTCAACGATCAGGTGGAGTGCGTGGTGCTGAACGTCAATCCAACCGAGCGCCGGATTTCTCTCGGCATGCGGCAACTGGCGGCCAACCCCTGGGACTCGCTGATCGAAAAATATCCGGTGGGCGCGACGGTTGAAGGCCGGGTGCGCAACCTGACCGACTTCGGCGCATTCATCGAGATCGAAGAAGGTATAGATGGCTTGGTGCATGTGAGTAATCTCAGCTGGACCAAGCGGGTGAAGCATCCGTCAGAAGTTTTGAAGAAAGGCGATCGCGTGAAAGCGATCGTGCTCGCGATCGATTCCGAGAAGCGTCGGCTATCGCTTGGCGTCAAGCAGCTTCAGCCGGACGTCTGGGAGTCCTTCTTCGCGCAACATCGCGTCGGTGATATCGTTCACGGAAAAGTCCTGCGGGTTGCGGCTTTTGGCGCGTTCGTGGAGATTTCAGAAGGCATTGAAGGCCTTTGCCACAACTCCGAAGCAGTCGATGGCAACGGCCAACAGATCCATTTAGAGCC
>DATATW010000154.1:0-18142 GCA_036268595.1 Terriglobales bacterium | reverse complement strand
CCCAAATATTTGCCGATCCAAAGATCGAAATTCGATACATAACGAATGCGGGAGAAATCCTCGACAACATTCCCGATCAGCGATCGTTTGCGCCTCCGCCGCCGCGCCCGGAAGTTTTCGACTCGATTAAAACGGTTGCGGCCAAGATGTGGCCTGGCATTCCGGTGTTCCCCACCATGGCCACCGGCGCCTCCGACGGCGTTTACACAATGGCCTCCGGCATGCCCACCTATGGCGTTTCAGGAGTCGAAGTCGAACGCAACGACCATCGCGAACACGGCCGCGACGAGCGGGTTCCAGTTGAGGCGTTTTATAAAGGGGTGGATTTTTACTACCAGTTCATGAAGACGCTTACAACGGCCCACTGATCACGGCTAGTTAGTCGCGTCCGGCCGTTCGTGCCAAAGCGTTTCCCACCCCAGATAGCGGGTGGCTGCTTCGTGGACCGCGCCGGCGACTGAAGAAAGGTTTGCCGCCACATGGTGCTCGAAGCCGTTCTCACAGATGTAGCGCAGAAGTTTCTGCATTCGGGGGATCTCCACCACCCCGGCGCCGCCAAAGGTATTCAGCGGATCATCCGTGAACCGGCCTTCGCCGACGTAGCCGCGCATTTTCCCGGCGGTGTCGTTAGTTGAAAAACGCGCGAAACTCATCTTCTCTGGCTTGATCAGCCCGACCACGGTGCCATAAGTATTTTCCTTGCCCACGGTTCCGGCAATGATTTCCTGAAAGTCCATTTTCACGGAGCGGAAGAAGTGCTTGGGGAGATTGGCGCAGTGGAAGCATACTGCTTTGTTAGGATCGCTCCCGTAATTATTGTTCCAGTCAAGCAGCGCAGAAGGCGTACCGGAAGCTAGTTGCAGCGCATGCATCCCCAGCACTCCCGCAATGTCCACTTCGCAGGCACTCGAGAGCAGTTGATCGCTCATCATGCTCATGACGGTGCAGGGGACCACCCCGAAATGTTCTTCCAACGATGTCCAGCATTGCACCGCGCTGATTTGCACTTCCGCCTTCGCCATCCAGTCATCGATCACGGCGCCGAGCTTCGCCATTTTCATCAGCGGTGAAGCGGGCACGTCCTTGGTGTCCACGTATTTCTTTATCGAGGCCAGCTTGCCCTGGGCGGCATCGTCATTGTCTTTCATCTGACTGATGCGTCCCAGGACTTCCGAGAGATCGAGCGTCTCAATCGAAATGCCGTTGGCTTCCAGAATTTTTTCGCTGTAGCGAACCGTGTTAAACGCCGCAGGACGCGCTCCAATTGCGCCCACGCGCAGATTGCGGAAGCCGTTCACGATCCGGCATACGGCTGCGAACCATTGCAAGTCCTTCGCGAACTCCGGCGAATCGGGCGCTTCGGTGTGCAGGGTGGTGATCGAATAGGGAACGCCGTATTGACGAAGGTTGTTGCAGGCCGACATTTTGCCGCAAAAACTGTCGCGCCGGAATGCGATCGTCATCTTCTTGGGATCGTCGGGAGTGGCCTGAATCAGGACCGGAACCCGAAGATCGGCGAGGCGTAATGTGTCCGCAATGGCGCGCTCTTCGCCGAAGTTCGGCAAAGTCACAATGATGCCGTCAATGCGGTCGGCGTTTTTCTTGAAGAGCTCGGCGCACCGCCGTGATTCTTCCCGTGTCTCCACTGCTCCGTACTTGGTCTCCTCGGGTGTCGGCGCCACCACATCCATCCCCGCCGAAGTCAGCGCGCGGAGCATCTCCTCGCGACCGGTTTTCGCCAGGTGGTCGGGGAAAAACCCGCGGTTCCCCACAATCACACCCATCGTCATTTTCTTCGTTGCCATATGTCCCTGAAAATCAGCTGGTCTTCCTTCCCGGCCTGAATAACCAGCAATAGACGCTGCCGAGAACTATCAGCAGCATTCCCCACCATACCGGGGCATGCAGTTCAGCCAACACGGTGTCGGGAAGATGCGACCATTCGACGAGTCCGCTGATAAAAATCAAGACCCCGTACACCAGCAGGAGAACGCCCACAAAAAACCAGACGGGAACGATGTGATGCTTTTCGCTCATGCAATTTCACCAGAAGATAATTTGCAGTACAAACAGCACCACCAGCGCCGCAATACCCCAGAACAGCGGCCGCTGCAGTAATGGGGCTTTTTCTTCTCGCGCTAAAGGGGTCAAGCTGTAAACCAGTCCGACCAGTTCCGCATCAGGCTTGGGCTTCGTGACCAGCGTGACCAACACCGTGACTACCACGCACGTAACGCAAGCCCACAGCGACTGGTACATATCTTGCGCAAGCCCCTTTGCCACCGGCGACCGCGCAAAGATCGGCACCCATTTATGCGGATCCACCTTCTGCATCAGCAAGAACATCGTCACAGATGAAAGCGTGCCCGCGAGCAATCCCAGGAAGCCTCCCCACCTTGTGACCCGTTTCCAGAGCATGCCGAGCAGCACCGTGCCAAACAGCGGTGCGATGAAGAACCCAAACAACGCCTGCACGTAGTCCATGATGCTGGCGAAGCGCATGACGAAGTACGCCGTCCCTATACTTATGAACAGGCCGATCATTGTGCACCAGCGCCCCATGGAAACATAGTGGCGATCGGAAGCGGTCTTGTACAGATACGGACGATAAATGTCATAAGTCCACACCGTAGCGAATGCGCTCACGTTGCCCGCCATGCCCGCCATGAATCCCGCAACCAGAGCGGTAATCCCGAGTCCGAGCAGTCCCGGACCGCAATATCGCGCCAACATCAGGGGCAATACTTCGTTATAGCTGTGCTGGCCCACGGCAAGGTTCGGGGCATTGGGGACCAAATGCATTGGAAGAACGGCCAAGCCGAGCAGGCCCGGCAGAATGACAATTAACGGCACTGCCATCTTGAAGTACGATCCGATGATCGGTGCCATCTTCGCCGAGCGGATATCTTTTGCGGAAAGTACGCGCTGAACCACAAGAAAATCTGTTGTCCAGTAGCCCATGGACTGGACCGCACCCAGGCCAAACACAATGCCGATCCAGTTAATGCCCATCGGATTATTGGCAAACGAGGCCGTAGGCGCCCACAAATGGGTGAAATCCTGGCCGGGAAAATTCTGGTGAATGCGGGCGACCATGCCGCTCCAGCCGTGGGTTTCAATCATGCCCAGGATAGGAATCAGCAGCGCACCAAACCAGATTAAGAAAAACTGCAAGACTTCGTTGAAGATCGCGGAAAATAATCCGCCTGCTGCTACATAGATTCCGACCGTCAGCGATGAAACCAAAATGCTGAAATTGATGTCCCAGCCGAGCACGACTTTCATCACCACGGCCATGGCATACATGTTCACGCCCGACATCATGATGGTCATTACCGCGAATGTTATTGCGCTTAGCCCGCTCGCCTCTGATCCGTAACGCAGCTTCAAGTATCCTGGCACAGAGTGGGTTTTGGAGATGTAGTAGAAGGGCATCATCACGATGCCGAGAAATACCATGGCAGGAATGGCGCCAATCCAGTACCAGTGAGCGGCCATAATGCCGTACTGGTAGGCCGATCCAGCCCAACCCAGCAATTCCAACGATCCCAGGTTTGCAGAGACGAAAGCCAGACCAGCAACCCAAGCGGTCATCTCGCGGCCCGCCAAAAAGAAATCTTCGCCGGTGTTCGCGAAGCGCTTCAGATAGAAGCCAATGACCAGGACCAGACCGAAGTAGAAAACAATGATGGCCAGATCCACCCCGGACAGACGTACCAGATGCTCGGTTGCGAACATAGCCAAAGATGGCGTCATGTGGGAAATTTATCGAGTCGAAAATCGAAATACCGTATCAGCGTGGAACTTCTGCCCTGGTTTCAACTCAGTTGTAGGAAATTTCGGATGGTTGGGAGAATCAGGAAAATGCTGGGTTTCAAGACATAACGCGCTGCGCTGCTGATACGCATTCCCATCTTTCCCCTTGATGCTGCCGTCGAGAAAGTTTCCGGTGTAGAACTGTACTCCCGGCTGGTCAGTCAACACTTCGAGGACACGACCGCTGGTGGGCTCGTAAACTTCCGCCGCTTCAGAGAATTTGCCGCCATTGCCCAGCACCCAGTTCTGGTCGTAGCCGTGCGCCTTTTTCAGTTGGTCGTTGTTGTCATTAATTCGCGCGCCGACCGCCGTGGCCTGGCGGAAATCGAACGGAGTTCCTTCAACCGAGGCCAACTCACCGGTGGGAATCAGGTTCTCATTCACCGGCGTGTAGCGGCTGGCATTGATCTTCACCTGGTTGTGCAGGATGTCGCCATTACCTTGTCCCGCGAGGTTGAAGTACGAGTGGTTGGTGAGGTTGAGGACGGTATCTTTGTCGGTGGTGGCCGAGTAGTCGATTTTCAAATCCTTACCCACCAGCGTATAGCGCACAATCGCTGTCAATTTTCCCGGGAAGCCTGCGTCTCCGTCGGGACTCACGTGGGTGAGTTCGACTCCGTGCGGGATTTCCTTCGCTTTCCAAACTGCCTTGTCAAAGCCGTGAGGACCGCCGTGCAAAGTGTTTACCGGAGAGGCGGGATTCGGGCCATCATTCAGCGGTGTGTGATAGGTTTTGCCATCAAGGGTGAACTGGCCGCCCGCGATCCGGTTAGCATAGCGCCCAATGATCGCGCCAAAGAACGCCGGGTTCGGCTTAGGACCGCCGGTGTATCCGTCGAGCGTGTCAAAGCCCAGCACTACGTCACTTACTTTCCCGCTCTTGTCAGGAACTTTGATCGACTGAATAATTCCGCCATAGGTCATGATGCGGACTTCGATCGCACCACTCTTCAGGGTGTAGATGTCAACCTGAGTTCCGTCGGGTGTTTTTCCGAATGGCTGTTTCGTGACCTGGCCTTGAATGTCCGCGACCATCGTTGCCAGCGCAAATACGAGAGCAAGAACCCTCATTCGCGCAACCTCCAACTTAGATTTTCCTGCACGGCCGCGTCATAGGCGGCTCGTTGGAACGTGCATTATCTCTGATTGCAATTGCTTTGTAAATGCTTAGAAAATCGTTTAAGTATGGACAAGCTGGTCAGGGTTTCCTCGAAAGAAACGGACTAAACCTTCAATTCCAACCTTGCTCCCTCCGCGGGCGAGCAAACATATATTTCAGGCGAAATTCCGGTGCGCTGTTTGTAGCGTTGCGCAACGGTTTCGCAGAATGCTTCTGCATCTCCCGCATCAACCAGATTCACGGTGCAGCCGCCAAAACCGCCGCCGGTCATGCGTCCGCCGAAGCATCCGGGCACTCCGTCCGCAGCTTCGACCATTTCATCAAGTTCGCGACAGCTTACTTCGTACAAATCGCGCAGACTTCGGTGAGATTCGCGCATCAGCCTGCCAGCTTGCCCAAGATCACCGGAGCGAAGGCACTCCGCCGCCTGTCCCACGCGGCGATTTTCTTCCACCACATGCAGGCAGCGCTTGTAAATCATTGGTGGCAGGTCTCTCTCACGTGATGCTAATTGCTCGGGTGTGACATCTCTGAGCGCACTGATGCCGGGAAGCGACTTCGCGAGAATGCTCAGTCCCTCCTCACATTGCTCGCGGCGACGGTTGTATTCTCCGCCCGCCAGTGCATGCTTCACCATCGTGTTGCAAATCACCAACTTCACTTTTTCCGGCACCGGTACGAGCTCGAACCGCAAAGACCGGCAATCCAGCAACAGTGCGTGCCCGGTTTTTCCCAGGCAGGAAACGAATTGGTCCATGATTCCGACGCGAGCGCCGACAAACTCGTTTTCTGCGGACTGGCAGAGCTTCGCGACTTCCGGCAACGGAGTTTTGCCGCCAATCAAACCGAGAAGACTCAGAGCGGTCGCAACTTCAATTGCGGCGGAGGAACTCAGTCCCGCACCGATCGGTACCTCGCCGTGCACCAACAGATTCGCGCCACTCAAACCCGAACCTGCGTTTTTCAATGCGGCGGCAACTCCCACCACATAGTCAGCCCAAACTCCGGAGCCTTTTGGCGGAAGATCGTGAAGATCAAACTCGAACCGTTCCGAAAATTCGGTGGAGCGCAAAAACAACTTATGATCCGACCGCGCCGAGGCGGCTACCAGCACCGAGAACTCGATGGCGCAGGGTAAAACGAATCCGTCGTTATAATCGGTATGCTCACCGATAAGGTTTACGCGACCGGGAGCGCGGCAGATCAGGGGCTGGCCGTCATATTCCTGTCGAAAAAGTTGCGCAAGTTCGGCCGGGTTCATCAGGTAAACAATACCGCAGGAAGCCAGCGCCTGGTGAAATGTCGGACTCAATTGCGTTGTGCTGATCGGTGTATTTCTTTTACACGCGAGATCAAGTAAGGAGCTGCGTTGGATCTGACTGAACAGTCACACCGGCGATTCAACCCATTGACTAACGAATGGGTCCTGGTTTCGCCGCACCGTGCCCAGCGTCCATGGCAGGGCGCGGTCGAGAATCTTACCCCCGTCGTGCGTCCGGCCTACGATCCCTCATGCTACCTGTGTCCGGGCAATTCCCGCGCAGGAGGAATGCGCAATCCGCAATACGCCTCAACCTTCGTCTTTGAAAATGACTTCGCGGCATTAATAAAAGACGCTCCCACCGTGAGGACTGATCTGCTGAATAAAGGATTGATCGTAGCGGAAGGTGAGCCCGGAGTTTGCCGGGTGATGTGTTTTTCGCCACGTCACGACATAAGCCTGTCGAATATGGACCTTCCTGCGATCGAAGAAGTGGTGCGCACATGGACCTCTCAATTCGCGGAACTCGGCGGACTGCCGGGAATCAGTCATGTGCAGATCTTCGAGAACCGCGGCGAACTGATGGGCGCCAGCAATCCTCATCCACATTGCCAGATATGGGCGACCAGCTCGATACCCCAAGTGCCCATGCGCGAACTCGCCTCCCAGCACAGCTATTTTCAGAAACAAAAAAGTTGCCTGATGTGCGATTACCTGGACCTCGAGCAAGCCGAGCAAACCCGAATCGTTTATTCGAATCAGGCCTTCATTGTTCTGGTGCCTTTCTGGGCGGTATGGCCGTTCGAAGTGCTGGTTTGCAGCCGTCGACATTTTGGATCGTTGCCTGAACTCAGAAGCCAAGAGTCAGTTCAATTCGCTGCGATATTGCAGCAAGTCGTTGCCGCCTATGATCGCGTGTTCGACGTTCCGTTTCCTTATTCCATGGGACTGCATCAGTCGCCGACCACCGGAAAGCATCCGGAATGGCATTTTCACGCGCACTTCTATCCACCGCTTTTGCGTTCGGCGAGCGTACGAAAATTTATGGTGGGATTTGAGATGCTGGGCACGCCGCAGCGCGACATCACACCGGAAATCGCAGCGGAGAAGCTCCGTTCGCTGGTTGCAACCACATGACCATGGAGTCCAATTACTGGCTGACCACAACCTCGATGCCGCCAGCCGCTCCTGGAAATCTACCGGCTCAAGCTGAGGTGGCGATTGTCGGCGCTGGATTTACCGGACTTTCAGCGGCCCGGGCATTGGCGAAGAAAGGCGTGAATGTCACCGTGCTTGAGGCCAATACCATTGGATGGGGCGCCAGCTCTCGCAATGGCGGCATGGTCCTGACCGGCTTGAAGTTGAGCGCCGAAACTCTCGCCAAACGTTACGGCATGGAGCTCACCCGCCGCATGTACGCGACTTCTCTCGAATCGATCGATCTGGTGGAACAGATTGTTCGCGACGAGAACATTGACTGCGACTTTTCGCGTTGTGGACATCTGGAGGTCGCATGCAAGCAGTCGCATTTCGACGCCTATGCGCGATCGGTCGAGGTGATCGCGAAAGAATTCCATCACCAACTTCGCATCATCCCCCGAAACCAACTCGGCGGAGAGATCGGCTCCGGCATTTATTTCGGCGGGATCGTCGACGAAACCAGTGCCGGCGTGAATCCGGCGCAGTATGTCTCCGGCCTGGCGAAAGCCACTCTCAGGTCGGGAGCACGCATATATGAAGATTCGAGAGTGCAACGTATCGAGCGTAATTCGCAAAATGGATCGGCGGGATTCTCGCTTGCAACTTCCCGCGGAAATATTTTTGCTCACAATATTCTGATCGCGACCAGCGGATACACCTCGGCAGCGACTCCAGACCTGCGGAAAAAAATCATCCCGATCGGCTCGTTCATTATCGCCACCGAACCGCTACCCGATCGCCTGGTGCGTGAATTAAGCCCGCGCAACCGCATGATTTTCGATTCCAAACACTATCTTCATTATTACCGTCTTACGCCGGACAATCGAATGCTGTTCGGCGGCCGCGCCGCATTCTTCCCTGAGACTAAGAACACCATCCAGCGCAGCGCGGAAATTCTTCGGCGGGATATGGTAGAGGTCTATCCGCAGTTGCGCGATACGCAGATCGAACACGCATGGGGCGGTACTCTTGATTTTTGCTTTGACACCATGCCGCACGCCGGACAGACCGATGGAATTTATTACGCCTTGGGATATGCCGGACACGGCGTCGCTATGGCCACATACTTAGGAACAAAGTTGGCTGCTGTAATCACTGGCGGCAAGAATGAAATTCCTTACGCTGCGATTCCCTTCTCCGGTGCCCCGTTGGGGCTTTACAACGGCAAGCCCTGGTTCCTGCCGTTCGCCGGAGCCTACTACAAAGTATTGGATTGGGTGAGCTGACTTTCCGATTTGCGTCGCAGAAGAAGATATGCCAGCGGACCAAGCAGCAATGCAACCGGCCCCCACTTCAAAGCGAACTTGTCGCTGGCGATCATCGCAATGCCACTCATCAGAAGCGGAGCAATCACCGCGTATGCCAGGCCCTTCTTTCCCCACGGAATGCGGAACGCCCGCTGCAGATCCGGACGTGTTCTTCGTAATTGCCATGCGGAAAGCACGGTCATCACCGACGTAGCAATCCTCAGCCAGATGTAAACAGAAATCAGCTGCGACAAACTATGCCATGCAACCAGGCAGTAAAAGCCCGAAGACAGAAGAATCGCAAGCCAGGGAGTTCCATATTTTGAATGCGTGCGCGCCAGCGCCGGAGACAAGTATCCGTCTTCAGCCATGGCGAATGGCATCCGCGTGGTGCTGAGGACGGTGCTGTTGAGGATGGAAAGACTCATGATCGCCGCCGACAAAGTCACGGCCAGCCAGAGCCAGCGGCCTCCAATGAGCAGTGCCGCCTGAGAAAAATAACCGTCGTGCCAATTTTGCCAGTTGCCGGTCGCCGCCAGTGAGCATGCGGTTGGCAGAAGATAAGTGAGCATGGAAAGCGGCACCACCCAGGCAAGCGCTCGCGGGTAATTTCTCTGCGGATTCTCGACTTCTGCCGCTACTGACGACAACTGCTCGTATCCCGCATAGAGCCAGAGGCCCAGCGCAAAGCCAACTCCAAAAACTTGAAAGACCGGCTTGTGCGGCGGAATCAGCGGCACCATCGGATTGAAGTGCCACATGCGCACGCTCATGATGCACATCACCAGAATCACCAACAGCACAACCAACTCCATCGCTGTAGCCAGCCGTCCCACCAGGCGAATCCCGCGCACATTGACGTATGCGATCACCGCAATGACTGCAAGAGAAATGCAGTAGTGCTTCCACGGAGAAAGGTGCGGGGCCACATAATCCGCGAACAGCACCGCATAGGCTCCGCCTAACAGGAATGAAGCGCACCAGTTCCACCATCCCGCCAAAAATCCCCAGAAGTCGCCGAATGCCACGCGGGTCCAGCGATAGAAGCCTCCCTCAACTGGCATGGCGGTGGTCAACTCCGCGGCGACAAGCGAAATCGGAATACACCAGAAGAGCGGAATGAAAAGCTGATAGAGCAGGGCCATGCCGGGGCCGGCCGTGCTGACTTGCTCCTCCAGGCCAAATGGCCCTCCCGTGTTGTAGGAGTACATTACGAAAACCAGCGAGAAGAGCCCGACTTTCTTGAGGGAGGCGTGGGAGATTAAGTTCTGCTTGCCGGAGTGCAGCGGCGGTTCGCTGTTGGTTTTCAATTTAGATACGCTCGATAATCATGGCAATGCCCTGCCCGACGCCGATGCACATTGTACACAGTGCGTATCTTCCGCCAGTTCGCCGCAGTTGGTAAGCGGCCGTCGCGATCAACCGCGCACCGCTTGCCCCGAGAGGATGACCAATAGCGATCGCGCCGCCGTTCGGATTTACATGTTCCGCATCGTCCGGCAAACCCAAGTCGCGAAGAACCGCCAGAGCTTGCGCGGCGAAGGCTTCATTTAGCTCAATTACGTCCATCGCGGCCAGCTTGAACCCACTCTTCGCGAGAACCTTGTTAGTTGCCGGAACCGGTCCAATTCCCATGATCCGCGGCAACACCCCGGCTGACGCTGCGGTCACAATTCGCGCCAGCGGCGTGAGCGAATATTTTGCTGCCGCCGACTCCGAAGCAATAAGCAGAGCGCACGCTCCGTCGTTTACCCCGGAAGCATTTCCTGCAGTCACGCTCCCGTTCGGCCTCACGATCGGTTTGAGCTTGGCGAGCGCTTCGAGCGTCGTATCTGGACGTGGCTGCTCGTCCTTGCTCTCGGCCAGTGGCTCGCCCTTCTTGACCGGAACGCTCACCGTAATTATTTCGTCAGCGAACCTCCCTGCTTTCGCCGCTGCCGCAGCTCGCCGCTGGCTCCGTAGCGCAAACGCGTCCTGGTCCTGACGCGAAATCCGCCATTTCTCGGCGACGTTTTCCGCGGTTTCCGGCATGGAGTCGGTACCATACTTCTCCCTCATCGCCGGATTGACGAAGCGCCAGCCGATAGTTGTATCTTCGATCTTGGCCGCGCGTGAAAATGCGGCTTCAGATTTTCCCATCACGAACGGCGCGCGCGACATGCTTTCGACGCCCCCGGCAATGATCAGCGAAGCCTCGCCAGACTTGATGGCGCGGGCGCCGAGAGAAACCGCCTCCATGCTCGATCCGCACAGCCGGTTCACGGTAACGCCGGAGACTTCCTTCGGCAGGCCCGCCAGCAGCAATGCCATTCGCGCGACATTGCGATTATCTTCGCCCGCCTGGTTGGCGCAGCCGTAAATCACGTCATCAACATTGGCCCAATCGACTTTCGCATTTCGCTCCATGAGCGCCCGCAGCGGAATCGCAGCCAGATCGTCAGTTCGAATCGACGAAAGTGCACCGCCATATTTTCCGAATGGAGTTCTAACCGCGTCGCAAATGAGGGGTTGTTCCATGACGGACTACCGATGATATCGGAGTTCAAGCGGAAACGCAGCCGCAGCATCTTCCGAGGAAAATTCAGGTCTGGTTCGCGACTTTCTTTTTCGGTTGCGAAACCAGCAGTGCGACCAGAGCAACGCCGATTCCCAGGGATACTTCTAGAAAACGATGCCAGGCGAAGACCCAGGCCGGCCCTCGCGAAATCAGCACCACAATGCTGAAGGTGATGGCTGCAACGCGATAGGCGCTCCAAACGCGAGAAAATGCCGCCAGAATTCCGCAAACAAAAATTCCCAAAGCGTAAATAACCGCGCTGCGGCCCACATAAGACGCGATCGCCCCTCCCAATGCTGCGCCCAGCGCCGTTCCCACAAACCGCTGCCATGCTCCCTGGAAAGGCTGAATTGACGACTGCATGATGATGATGGTCGAAATCGGCGCCCAATAATATTCCGGGAATTTCAACGCCCGCGCCACGAGTAACGACACTAGAGTCGCAATTGCGGTCCGGGCCGAATCCACTAACGCGTGATTGTCCGTGCCAAGAAACTTCGACATTTTCGCGAACTCACTTCTCTAGTTGCAGATTGCCGGGTAAGCATTGACGTAGCCTGAAATCTTAGCTCCATCAATCCAGGCATCCTGGTGACTGTTCAGATTGAATATCAGTATCTCGCGTTCGAACCCGACCCCTACTCTTTTTGTTCGGGTCAGAGCCAGACCTATTTCTCCCAGTAAATCGGCAGAATAAAATTGATCTTCCATTTCCGGCTGGATCTTTCTTAGCATCACTGGGCCAAGATTCCTCGCGCAGGTAAGAATAATTAGCGTTCCATTCTGATCTAATTTCGTCTGCGCTTTAGGAAAGAAGGGCTTCAATTTGCGCAGCACATCCTGCTCAACGTGCGACCGCAACTTGTTTCCGAGCGCTGTCCCCGCATCGCTCTGAGAAAACGCGGCGGGTACGGTTACCAGCAAAAACGCAAAGAAAACCAGGATCGCGCCCGGCCAATTTATTTTCGTCATCACCGCATCATATCCATCCTCCGCGTAACGCGCCAAAGATGAAATCGATCAGTCCGCCACGGCCGCAACATAGGAAATCAACCGCGGAACGGCGATGTGAACTTGCCCGCCGCTGTAGCTAAATGCCACGGACATATCGCTCGAATAATCAGGGAGACGAGGGTCACGGACGCAGGAGCCTTGGCCAGCGGGAACGAAATCACGATTAACCACGGATCTGCCGTCAATCCGGATTCCGGCCAGTGAGCCGAGGGCTCGTGAGCACAGATGTCTCTACGTTGCGCGTAAAGACTGGCTTGCCTGTTGCCCAACACCAGCGCCTGAGCTCAATTGGCTAAGTGCCTGAATCGTAGCTGGAAAGGCTTGCATATTCCACAGATTTTTTTGTTCGGTATTATGAGCTGGGGATACCCCGATGAATCCGTCTTCACAAACCCTTCTGATCGATGCCGACGACACGCTGTGGGAAAACAATATTTATTTCGAGCGGGCGATCGCGGACTTCATTTCGTTTTTGAATCATCGCGAGAGATCGCCGGCTGAGATACGCGAGATATTGAACGAGGTCGAACGCGAATGCATCGTCACTCATGGTTATGGCTTGCCCAGCTTTACGCGCTCACTGGTGAAGACGTTCGAGAGGCTTTCAGTCGAGCCGATCACTCCCGCACTGCACGAAACCATCCATGGATTTGCCCACACCATAGCCCAGCAACCGGTACAGACGTTACCGCGAGTCAAAGAGACACTTGAGTATCTGCGCGGACGGCATCATCTGATTATGGTGACAAAAGGGAACTTCGATGAGCAGACGGGAAAAGTTGAACGCTCAGAATTGAAACAGTTTTTTAGCGCGGTAGAAATCGTTGCGGAAAAGAACGCTGCCGCCTATAAAAAGATCGTTGGTCACCATCAACTGTCCGGCGAACGCACATGGATGATTGGCAACAGTCCGAAGTCTGACATCAATCCCGCGCTGGCAGCGGGCCTGAACGCCGTCTTCGTTCCTCATAATGACACTTGGGTACTGGAGCACGAAGAACTGGCCGAAGCCCAGCCGCCTGCGAGATTGCTGGTATTAAGAAGCTTTGCAGAGTTGGCGACGCATTTTTAAGTGGACTGACCATACGCTCGCGAAGTGCACGAGCAGAGTTTACGCCGGAGGCGAGAAGCATCTACGAATTCGCGTCCGCCACGTATGCAATCTGGTGCTTGAAGATAAACAGATTCGGCATGCCTTCCCGGGTAAGACGCAGCATGTTGCGATCGTAATATTCTATCCACCCGTTGACCACTTCCCCATCCACCAATTTGATCGACACCGCTTTCTTAGTTTCGACCAAAGATTTCAGGTGAGAAGCTTCCTGGTTGGTGGTCTCGGGCGGAGGAGACTTGGATTTTTGTGGAGAGGAGAAAGAGTCAGACAATGGCATCCTAGAATTGTACAGGAGCGCTTCGGCGCAAAGAAAAAGCCAGCAGCGTGAGAACTGCTGGCTCTAGTCTTAAGAAACAACTTAGCTTAGAAATCCAACTTTAGACCGAATTCCATCTGACGCTGTGAGCCAAGTGAATACACTCCCGTGCCATTACCGACGCGGAATGCTTCGAGATCGGACCGAGTTGTTCCGTTAATTGCTCCACTCCCGGAACCAGTCAGGAGACCGTTCATCGTGTTCGGGGGAAGATTGAAGTTGCTGAAGTTGAACAGATTGTATATGCCAACACTCGGCTCAATGGTCAGCCCCTCAGAGAAAGAATGCCTCAAGAAGGTGTGACGCCATGCCAGCCTGAAATCGAAGGCGCGAAGCCAGTCAAAATTCTGTTGCGCGCCTGGAGTATTAGACGAGCAACTGGGATCGGTATCAACGGCCGGTGGTGCAAGACAAATATGCGGAGCCACGCCGCCCAGAGCCTGCAACTGTGAAAGCGTCATCAGCCCATGATTGATCAGAACGTTCCCTGCGGGTGTTGCCGTGTTTGCCGTATTGGCGTTGTAAGCGGTGATTGTCTTATTGAGGTTTGAGGCATCAACACCACGATCGAATTGTCCCAAGTGCGTTCCTGGGATTGGGTCTCCTACCGTACCGTCACCGGTGAAGTCCGTCCGGAAGATTTCGCCAGCCGATCCGAAGTTTGGAGAGATCAAGCCACTGGAAAGCGGACTATAAAAGTGGGAAATCATCTCGATGCGGAAGCCGCCAGGTACATCGGCGTAACCTCCGAAGGACAGTTGGTGGGTGCGATCCAGGAGAGCTGGGCCGAAGTAGCGACCAGGATTGTTGTTATCCGCTGCTTGTAAGACGAAGTCCTGATCACTGTCAGCGGGCGTCCCGGTTAATTGGGCGCCACCCGTATTATCAAAGCGCGAGAGACTGTAGGCAATCTGGAAGTTCAAGGCTTTGACCCCGCGAACCGGGTTGGCCATGTTTTGCACCAGTTTAAGTTGCAGTGCGTTGTAAACCGAGCGTCCGATTGGTTGAAGGAAGAAGGCTTGGTTCTGCATTGAGTTCTTGCCCCCAAAGGCGCAAGCATACCCTAGGCCGCCATTAGCTGTCGGTTGGTTGCAACCAACGCCCGTGGCATCGTTTGGTGTGGCCAGCCCAAAACCGGCATAATCTGCCATGCTGGCTCCTGCCAGAATGGCACAGTTAATTGACGCCGATGCAATGTCGGCGGGGCAACCGAAGGACGCATTTGTGTTGGCAATAGCGCTCTGCGCACCGCCTAGGTTAAAGGTAGATACATCACCAACCTTGTTCACGTCGATGCCCAGCAGAGTCCGAGTCTCCACGTTGCGTAAGTAGTCGGCGCTGAACACCATGCCATTCCGAATCTGATGTTGTATGCCAAAGTTCATCTGGATAGAGACCGGCGTCTTGTAGTTTGGTCCGAACAATGCCGGGCCTGGTACGCCGAGCCCTTCCGCAAGGCTGGTGCCTACAAAATTCGGATTGGGGTTACTGGTATTAAATGGGTTCCCCGCTAAGACCTGGTCCCAGAAAGAAAGAATCTGAGGAATAACTGTCCCAACAGCCACATTATTGCCGCAAATACCTGGTGGCGCGGTAATGGTCCCTGAAGATACCGGAACGGGTTGGGCGACGCCACCCAGACAAGCGTTGGGTACGGAGTTGAACGCACCGGTTCGTTCACGTTCGGGACGATCAAACAGAACATTGTTCCAGATCACGTCCTCGTAATACATTCCGATGCCGGCGCGAATAACGGTCTTTCCGTTTTTCGTAGGATCCCATGCGATTCCTATTTGCGGAGCAAAATTCAGATTTGCCTGATGGACGGCATTTCCCCAACCAGGGAATGCCGCGTTGATCTCCGGGATTGCCGGCAGATCACTATCAGTCCGGCCGGTATCGCGATCATACCGCACGCCAACAGCGAGGGTGAAGTTAGACTTCACTTTCCAATTGTCACCCACGTAGAAGCCGATGCGATTGTCGGGACCCAAACCTCCGGCCGGAAAACCCAGCGCAGGCGCCGTAGTGCTGAACCCTTGGCCATTGCCCACACGAAGCCGGTTCACGGGATAATTCAAGGGATTGCTTGAGCCGCCTGGAAAGGGGCCGCCGGCAGCGAATGCTTCGGTGGCAGCGCTAGTTGTCCAGGAAACGCGTGGCGCAGTTCCGTAGAAGTCCGCGAATCCACCGCCCTGAACGTGGTTGTACGACACGCCATAGCGGATGGTGTGGTTGTGGAAAATCTTCGTGCCATCATACTTGATCTGATGGTTCGATTGCGGCGTACTCTGCGGCGCCAACAAATTCGGACCAACAAAGAACGACCCTGAACTGAGTTCCAATCCCGTGCAGCAGTCGGGAAGCGACGAATTATTTAGCGTGGCATCAACGATCTGATTCTGGAACTTGAGGTACGAAAAACGGATGCTGTGTGTCATGCTGCCGCCGGTATTGAAGTCCCAACCCACGACATGCTGGCGAGTGTAGTCTTTGTTGTCGTACACGGAGTAACCCAGGCCAAACGTAGCGTCCAGAGAATTCGAGAAATAGGAGTAGCGATAAAACAGCTTCCCGTTGTGAAGGTTGTAATCGACCCTACCTAGCAAATTGTTCTCGCGGAATGGCTGCCCAAAAGCTCCAGTGAAATTTGCAAATGGAGTTCCAGATAGCAAAACGCCGGCATTCGCATCCTGCTTGGTACGTTCTCCATCAGCAAAGAAAAATAACTTGTCTTTGATAACCGCGCCGCCGAATCTTCCCCCGAACTGATCACGCTGCATATACTGGTCAACTCCGCCTGGGGCGTTGGCACCAAAGCTGTGGTCGCGGATGAACCCGAACGCCTGACCGTGATAGGTATTAGTTCCGGATTTGGTGGTGACGTTCACGGCGCCTGACGAGGTCAAGTCGTTGGAAAGATCCAGAGAGGATTGAGCCAATTGAAATTCGTCAATGGCACTTGCGGGAATGTCCGCTGTTGTAGTGCCTACGGTTTCGTCGCTGACATCCACGCCGTCGACGTAGATTCGCGCGGTCCGACCGAAGCGACCTCCGAAGGAAATGGACGAATAGCCTGCCTTAGTTGGGTCAAAGTTTTGGCCATCCTGAATTTGAACGCCTGGTTCCAACTGGGCTAAATCCAGGAAGTTTCGCCCGTTGACCGGAAGATTTTCAATTTGTGGGGCCGTCAAAACGCCTTGGACTTCGGCTTGTTCCGTGTTCACTGCGACCGAAGACCCTTGTACCTCGACCGTTTCTGAACTTTGTCCGACCGTCAGCTGAATATTGCCATTGGTCGTCACACCAACCGCGACGGTCACTGGTTGTTGGACCGATTTGAAGCCGGACGCTTCCGTCCTGATGGTGTAGCTACCGGGAATCAGTCCACCTGACGTATACAGACCCGATGGGCTTGTAGCGGTTCTTATTACTTGACCAGTGTCTTTGTTCGTAATTGTAACTTTGGCGCCGCTGACAACAGCACCGCTCGGGTCAGTAACTGTGCCTTGAATGCTTCCCGACGAAACGGTCGTTTGTGCGAACGCCATAGGCAAGAGTTGAATAAACCCAAATCCTGCGACCAGGATAACGATAAAAGCGCTAATCGTCAGTAAACGTCGATTCATGCGGAGGCCATCCTTTTGGGCTTTTTCAAACAGCTAAGGACTTGCGGACGGATTATGCTCAGGAAGGTGCCACAGACGGTTTTGGATATTAAACTTTGCACCTAGCACGTACCCTGGGGCAAACCCCGTCGCTATGCAGACTACTGGTCTGCTCAACTTTCAGCAAGACTGGGGTTTGGGTGCAATTGAGGCACCAAGCCATTTACGAATGCATTCTTAGCTGAATCAATAACTTAGAATCGCGTGTTTTTTCACTTCTACAAAATCTGGAATTTTTAAGAGATAGACTTCTAGAAAGCGGAGAGTGCCGGAAGCGCGACTCACCCGGATCGTTTGAACCAACGACTTCCTGAGGATGCCATCGGTGCATCGTAGGGCATTTCTCGTTCGCCGTTCTGCCGACCGATAATTTCGGTTAACATCACAGTTCGCGAAACGTCCGGTTTTAATATGATCCGTTTAATATCAATGGTTGTTTCAGCCCACCATCCTCTGGAACATCATCGGCATGAAAGCACTCGCTAAAGCACAAAGTAGCCGAGGTCTTTGGCTCGATGATGTTCCCGAGCCGGAGCCGGGCATCAACGACGTTAAAGTGCGGGTGCTGCTCACTGGAATTTGCGGTACCGATCTCCACATTTACGAATGGGACGATTGGGCGAAGTCCACGATTCCGGTCCCGATGGTCATCGGCCACGAATTCGTTGGCGAAATCGTATCCGTGGGTGCGAACGTCTCCGATTTTCATCCTGGCGAACTGGTTAGCGGTGAGGGCCACGTAACTTGCGGCCGCTGCCGGAATTGCCTGGCAGGAAGACGGCATCTTTGCGCTCATACTCAAGGCGTAGGGGTGAACCGTCCGGGCGCG
>DATATW010000153.1:0-10150 GCA_036268595.1 Terriglobales bacterium | reverse complement strand
AAGCACCTGGCGCAAGGTGACGTTCAATGACCGAATACCGCCGCCAACCGGAGTGGTGAGCGGGCCTTTGATGGCGACGCGAAATTCTCGGATGGCATCGATAGATTGTTGCGGCAGCCAGTCATTGAATTTGGCTTTAGCTTTTTCTCCAGCAAAGATTTCGTACCACGCAACCTGTCGCTTCCCGTTGTAAGCCTTTTGCACAGCGCCATCAAATACGCGCACTGACGCTTTCCAGATGTCGCGGCCGGTGCCATCGCCTTCGATGAAGGGAATGATGGGATTATCGGGGACGCAAATTTTGCCGTTTTGGTAGCCGATGCGACCTCCGTCACGAGGTACGGGCACGCCGTTGTACGAATCTGCCATCAATTCCTCCGGTGAATGAGAACTGAGAATTATAAATGGTGGCGCGGAGAGGAGTGGGGTCGGACAAGTTCTGCGCTGGGCGCATTCCGTCATCTGCGCGATCGTGTAGTGAACGGCGTCCACGCCCGTCCAGGCCCTCCTCAGCGGCTAAAGCCGATCATCTAAAACGAGCTTACGGCGCGGCTGAAGCCGGGCCCTCGCAGTTTTGGTACTCCGCCACTGGGATGGCGACAGCTGAACGAAACCGTAAAAATTCCCTCCCGAGCCGGTGCCGTGCGCCGGCAGACATGGGGTCCTTCGATTGCGTGTATTGATTCGCAAAGCGAATCAATACACTCCGCTCAGGATGGCAGGATCTGACGGAAGCGTCAGCATGAACGCCGGTCGCTACACGATCTCAACGGTTCGCGTGAGTATGCTTTCGGTTAGTTCACTACGCGGTCATAAATGCTACGAACTTCTGCAAAGGTGCGCAGTAGCTCTTGTTCCAGGCCGTCAGAAAATTCACGCCGCAGAATTTGAGAGGCGACCTTCTCGACCGCTTGCCGGGGATGTTCGGCGGACGGCAGCCAGCGTCCATTCCTGCCGGTGACCAACCGCAGGACGTGTTCGACGGTGCGGCACAGTTCGGCGGCGTGATCGAGCAGCGCGGCGTCACGTTTTTCTAAGGCGCCTTTCGCAGAGCATCGCCAGAGGCGATCTCGCAAGCTTCCGGTTTTCGGATGGATTTCGTTTTTCACCAGCAGGAAGCTGGATAGGAAATCAATATCGTAGAGTCCGCCGGCAGAGGTGCGGATACTTCGAGCTGGAGCCGTAGCGTCCTGCAGCTTGGTACGCATTTCGCGAACCGCTTGCGGAAAGCCGGGATCAATTGCAAATCTTTTGAACAGCGATTCTGAGATATGCGAGGCTTGCCGCCCCAACTCCGCGTTCCCGGCGATGAGGCGTAACTTTGTATAAGTCAGAGCCTCCCAGGGCTGGGCCTCGGCAGCGAAATAAGACTCCAGATGCGCCGGCGTTACCGCCAATTCCCCCTCGGAACCGCGTGGACGCAAGCGGGTGTCCACGGCAAAAGCCATGCCTTCCTGGGTGTAGGCGGCGAGAGCCTGCATGATCTGTTCGGCTGATTTGGTCAGCGCCTCGCGATCATGTGAGCCATCGCAAATGAATAGCAAGTCGGCGTCGGAAAGAAGATCGAACTCTCGCGTGCCCAATCGTCCCAAGGCTAGAATTGCCAAGCCGGAAGGAGAGCCGGTTATCTGGAATGCGGCTGCAATCGCGTGCTCGGCGGCGGTGGTGGTTTCGGTCAGAGAAGAATAGACCGAGCGGCGTTCAGCGATGTCGCGTGCGCCAGCAGTAAAAATGAGATGTCGGAAATGGCGACGCAAGAGGGCCATCTTCTCGGCGTGTCCTGCGGTCGAATTAGCGATGTAATCGAAAGTCGCGTCGCGGTTCTCAAACGAGGAGTCGCGAAACGTTCCCGGCGCAAGATCAAACAGATTCGCGCCCAGAAACTGAGGCGCAGGCAAATTAATTTCGGCCAGCGTGCTGACTTCCTCAGGATAGCGCGCTAAGAACTCGGATAAATAGTCGCTGACCTCGAACAGAGCCGAGGCACGCACAATGGCGTCCTGGTCGCGCAGCACCGCGGCGTAGCGCTCAGAGCTGGCATACGCTGAGCTAAGAAAACGGACCAGGTTTTTGCGCCCCGCGCTGCTGAGCGCTGAGATGGCCTGAAACAGTTCGGGCGCATCAACCGCAAGTTGCTCGAGCAGTCGCTGGTTTGATTGATCGGCGCTTGCGATGCCGGAAAGGGTACGCAGCTGAAATTCACCCGTGTTATCAGGCTGCGGGGTCACTGCCTGTTGCTGGTAGATCACACGTTGGTAAATCTGGGCCACGGCCGCCATGCGCTGGCGGACAAACGTTGTAAGCTCCGAAAAGTTATACCCGGGCGTCAATCCAGACATGGAGCGTTGCAGGACCTGCAACTCGGGTTCGGAACGCGGCAGCCGATGTATCTGCTGGCCTTCACGCAGCTGCAGGCGGTGTTCAAGATGACGAAGAAACGAGTAAGCCGAGTTCAATTCGTGAAAATCGCGCCCGCTGATATGCCGCTTGTCGTGCAGCTTCTGCAGCGAAAAAAGCGTCCCACCGGACCGCAGCCAGGGCTCGGCGCCTCCGTAGAGTCGCTGCAGGCACTGTACCAGGAACTCGATATCGCGAATTCCGCCGCGGTCGACTTTGACGTCAATGGATTCGCGGCCTTCAGCGGCGATTTGCTTGCGACGCTTGCGATCAATTTTCTCGCGGGCAACTAAAGCAGTTTTGAGGGCGGCGAAATTAATCTTCTCGCTGTAGACCTGGGGCTGAACTCCGCGGATGAATTTTCGCGCAAGGGCGAGGTCACCCGCCGAATGCCGAACTTTTATCAAAGCCTGGCGTTCCCAGTCGTGAGCAATGTCGGAATAGTAACGCTGCGCGTTCGATAAGCTGATCGCGAGTTCGCCCTCGTTTCCCTGCGGACGCAAACGAAGATCAATACGAAAAACACTGCCTTCAGCGGTGGGGCATGAAAGAATTTCCGTGAGCTGTTGCGACAGGCGGACAAAGTACTCGCGATTAGAAATTGGCGCTCCCGGCAACTCCGGCCCGTCACCGTATAGATAAAGAAGATCGATGTCGGAGCTGTAGTTGAGTTCGCTGCCGCCCAGTTTTCCCAACGAGAGAACTGCGAAAGGCGTGGTGACAGCATGGCCGGCCGCGTCAAGATGCTGCGGCGCCCCGAAGCGATGCGGCATCGCGTTTTCGGCTTCTCGAAGGGCAGCCTGGATCAATACGTCGCTGAGGGCGGAGATCTCGCTGGTGGTTTCAGCCAGAGGGGAGATGCGGAGCACATCGCGAAGCACGATGCGGACGTATTCACGCCGCTTGAAGCGGCTTAGAAGCAGTGAAGCATCTCGCTCGATGGAAGACGAACGAAGGCGGACGAGGGCTTCAGAAAAGTCGTCGTGGGAAAAACTGCGGTCGAGCCTCCATTCGCCGAGGAACTTCTGCAGCAAATCGGGATTTCGCACCAGGGTCTCGCCGATGTAGCGGCTATTGGCAAATACTGCGATCGCATAATGGGCGAGGAATGGATGGGACTCGATCAGCAGCAAAGTTTCCGAGGGGCTGTCACTTAGAAAACGGTCAAAAAGTAAAAGAGCTGAGTCGGGATCAGGGCAATCTGCCAGGAGTCCGGGAAGGGACTTAGCGAGAGAGGGAGACAAACGTTGGTAAAGCGGGCCTAAGAGTTTGCCGGCGGCTTCCGGATTTTGAAAGACATTCGTATCCGGAGCGTCTCGGAAATCTCGGGTCTGTTCGCTTGATGGCATTTCGCCGAATGGAAGACCGAAGGAACTCCGATGGGCTGGCAGATCAGAATAGCATGATAGCCTTCAGCTATCAGCCGTCAGCCATCAGGAAAATCGTAAACCTTTTACCGCAGAGTACGCAGAGATCACACAGAGATCGCTGAGAAACGCGCTGAAAGCTGCAACGATCACCGAGAAAATCCTTCCGGTGTTATCCAGCCAACGGCCTCTAACCACTGTCTACCATCTGCGCGAGCCGAAATATTTGCGGACTCCTATTGCGTTGTAACGTCCCCAGGGGCCATTGGGACCGAGATCGGCGGCGCCGAGGTATGCATTGCGGGCACCGAAGCGGTCGAAAAGAAAATGTTGAGTGACCCGGGCTTCAAATCCTTTGCCCAAATAGATTGCCGCACCCCAGGAATGCTCCACCCCAATCGCGTCGAAAGACCAGGTGTAAAGGGTCTGCGGGATATTCTTTCCGAATAAAAATGAGGGTTCGCCAAAGAGCATAAAACGGCGGAGCTGGCCCCTTCCGAAAGGCCGCACTTCGAGCAGCCCGGAGATCATGTAACGGCCAAACGCGTTACAGGGGGCGTTTACGCCACCAAACTTGCCCGCATCAGAGGCGCAAATGTTCGGGTCTATTTCGTTGTGAGGGGGGGCGAGGTCGAACTCGGCGTACCCCCAGAACATGTCGGACGGGAAAAACATTCGTTCATTACGCGGAGTTTCGATCTGTGCAAGCGATCCGATACTGGTCATGACAATTACCGCCAGAAGGTAAAAGGATTTCACTTAGCCTCCAATGCAGTGAAATTGGACGAAACGAAATTGGAGAGGAGATGACCCAAGTTCGAGTCCGAATTGTACATCGTTGCGATTTTCTCGGAGTCTTGGGGGCTGGCTCTACGAAAAACCATAGTTCGAGTTGTGAGTTCTCCAACAAGTTGGAGAATATGAAAGGGATGTGAACGCTAACTGCCGCGAAATCAGAGCGTCGGTTTGGCGACCCTATTGCTCTTAAAGAGACTTAAGGAGCACCGGAACAATGGGCCAGGAGATTTCAGTTTCGTACCAGGCAGTGAAGAGCAAGGTTTACCGGCTGATTGACAGTCTGGTGGAAGACGACAAGAACCGCGACGACGTGCAGGAATCTGTGAAGAGGTGGTGGAAACACATCCATCCCGCAGACCGGCCGATCGCCCGCAAGCACCTGTTATCAGTCCTGTCCAAATCTACCGCCACCTTGGCGGCCATCTCCGGCGGATTGAATGAGCTCCAGGATTTTGAAGTTCATCCTCCGGTTCGCAGCGAGAATCTACCCCGACTTCACACCATGCCTACGCCAAATCCGGAGCGGATGAAGGCTTCGGTCTAGAAACCCATTACTTTGCCATTTGTAAAAAGCCCGGCTAAACCCGGGCTTTTGCTTTTCTCGAGAGACATTCAGGCTTGCTGATGATGCATGAAGAAAGATCCGGCTTGCGCCGGACCCTATGAGCTAAAAGCTTCTTTAAATGTCGTAATACAAGGCAAATTCATAGGGATGCGGACGCAGGCGAATAGCGTCTACCTCCTTCGAGCGCTTGTAGTCGATATAGGTGCTGATCAGTTCCTCGGTGAAAACGTCTCCCTTCAATAAAAAGGCGTGGTCTTTTTCGAGGGCGTCGAGGGCATCTTCGAGCGAACCCGGCATCGACGGAACTTTTGCCAGCTCTTCCGGACCCAGATCATAGATGTCCTTGTCGAGAGGCTGGCCGGGATCGATCTTGTTCTCGACGCCGTCGAGTCCTGCCATCAACATTGCGGCGAACGCAAGGTATGGATTGCAGCTTGGATCCGGCGGGCGGAACTCGACGCGCTTGGCTTTCGGCGACGCGGAGTACATCGGAATACGGCAGGCGGCGGAGCGGTTGCGGCGCGAGTATGCGAGGTTAACCGGGGCTTCGAATCCGGGAACCAGGCGTTTGTATGAATTGGTGGTCGGGGCGATGATCGCGGCCAGAGCCGGGCCGTGCTTGATCAGGCCACCGATGTACCACAACGCCATCTGCGAGAGTCCGGCATAGCCATCACCCGCAAACAGCGGCTTGCCTTCTTTCCACAGCGACTGGTGAGTGTGCATGCCGCTGCCATTGTCCTGGAAGATGGGCTTTGGCATGAAGGTTACAGTCTTGCCGTACTGGTTCGCTACGTTCTTGACCACGTATTTGTAAAAGAGCATGTGGTCGGCGGAGTTGACCAGCGAATCGTACTTCAGATCGATTTCAGTCTGGCCGCCGGTGGCCACTTCATGGTGATGGCACTCGACCTCGAGCCCGCACTTCTCCATCGTCATGACCATTTCACTGCGCAGGTCCTGATAGTGGTCCATGGGTGGAACTGGGAAATAGCCTTCCTTATAGCGTGGACGATAGCCCAAATTGTTGGCCTCGCGACCTGAATTCCAGCGCCCCTCTTCGGCGTCGATGAAGTAAAAGCCGTGCTGCTCGCGCTGATCGAAGCGAATGTTGTCGAAGATAAAGAACTCGGCTTCAGCGCCGAAGTAGGCAGTGTCGGCCATGCCGGTCGAGGCGAGATAAAGCTCGGCTTTCTTTGCAATGTAGCGCGGATCGCGATCGTACCGCTGCTTGGTTACGGGATCGATGACATCGCAGATCATGACCAGCGTCGGGACCTCCGTGAAAGGGTCCATCATGTGGGTGTTGGGATCGGGAATCAAAAGCATGTCGCTCTCGTTGATTGCAGCCCAGCCGCGAATCGACGAGCCATCCATGCCGAAACCTTCTTCAAAGGAATCGGCGCTTAACTGGTTGATGGGATAAGAGACGTGCTGCCACAACCCCGGCAGATCGGTGAAGCGGAGATCGAGCAACTTGGCTCCGTTTTTCTTGGCGAACTCCAGAACGTTCTTTGCATCTGCCATTAGATAATCTCCTTTAAGAAATCGAACGAGACCCGGGGACTCGATGCGGACACACGACGACGTGCCAACGCGAAAATGACCAGACTTTCCGGGAATCGGAAGAATTGTACACCTGCTACAATCGTTTAAACCTGCAGGTTATGCACAGCCTAGATGCGGCTTAACGGCTGAGGAAATTGATTGTTTTTATGGGCAGGATAACGGGAGGTTATCCTGCACTTGTCACCCAGCACTTGGCACTTGGTCCGCGCTGTTCCCGGTTTCACAATTCCGATCTGGACGGCTAAATGCCAAGAGGCTAGTGCTAACAGCTCTCCGTTATGGATTTCGATCAGTTAGAAACCTTCATCGAAGTTGCGCGACTGTGCAGCTTCTCGCGGGCGGCGGAGAAGCGTTTTCGCACTCAGCCTGCCATTTCATCGCAGATCCGTTCGCTGGAAGAAGAAGTCGGCGCCAGGCTGCTCGACCGCTCCGGTGGAAAAGTCTCACTCACGGCGTCCGGCAAATTGTTTTTGAAGTTCGCTGAGGATTCGATTGACGCACGCAAGTCGGCAGTGACGGCCATTGCTGAGACCGAGCGGGTACCGCGCGGCGAAATCCTGGTGGGAGCCAACGAGGGCACGTGCCTGCATGTTCTTCCCGAGGTTTTCGCGCACTTCAAGAAGCAATATCCTGACGTTTCCATCAGCATCAATCGTGCAGATTACTCCAAAGTGCTTGAATCGGTCACCGACAATTCTGTGGATTTCGGCGTGGTGTCGTTGCCGATAACTGACACACGATTGACGGCGGTTCCGATCCATAAAGACGAGTTAGTGGTGATTGCGCCGCCCAAGCATCCGTTGGCCAAACTGAAATCTGCCAGCGCAGCCGATATCGCGCAATACCCCCTGGTGATGCCGAAGGTGGGTCATACTCGCGACGCGCTGGACGACCTTTTCCATCGACTGAAATTGAAGCCGCGCTACGCGATGGAATTGGACTCCAGTGAGTTGCTGAAGCGTTTCGTGGCCGCCGATGTGGGCGTGGGGTTTATCTCGCGATCCAACGTCCAGGAAGATGTTAAGGCCAAAGTGCTGGTGGCGATTGAATTTGCGGATGTGCAAATTCGCCGTGACCTGGCTCTCGTTTTCCGCAAAGACAAAGCGCTTAGCCGGGCCGCGCTGGCGTTTATTGATATCGCGGTGAAAATCAAGACCGCAGAGACCTTAGCTGCAGGCAAAAGATAGCCTTCAAAGATCAGGACAGCCGCGGGCGGCTGTCCCCACACAATCGCGGCTGTCCTCGCGCAATGGCAGCCTATATCGTCCCACTGCTTTTGCCGGCGCCGGAATCCTTCTTGTAACCGTCTGACAGCGTGCCCTTGCTCTTCGCAATGGGTAACAAGGTTGGATAGAACTGGACAAACGTGGTGTCGACAGCTGCATGTGCCGAATGGCAGCTATAACAACTCGCCTCCAAAGGAACCATCTTCGCCGTCTTCGCGTCGTCAAAACCAAAGAAGGCCCATTTTCCCGGGAATCGCTTTTCGTCTTTCACGTGTACTTCAAGCCCCATGCGATCCGTGCCCTGATAGTTTCCCTTCTGGTTGATTGAGCCCTTGCCTTCGGCACCGCGAACTTCAAGGGCAAGCATGGTTTTGTCGGGCCAGGTGCCGGTTTCGAGAAAGGCCTTGTAGGATTCAGGGTTCACGAAGACGTTGTCGAACATGTGATGATCGGCGCCCTGCGCGCCCGGGCTATAGCTCATGTCGAAGCCCGAGGTCAGATAAATCCACTCACGGTAGTTTTCGGGAAGTTTGAGTTGGCCGTCTCCGGTATATTCCGGACCGACACCGGACGCAGACTGGCTGCCGGCTACTCCACTGAGAAGAATCATCGACACGACCAATAACTTAATTTTTGTGAACATGCGGGCAGTATTGCAGCGCTTATCCGAAAGCGCTACCCCATTCCCTGCACGGTTGAGGTGACTGGCTGCATTTGTTGGATTTTCAAGCCTGAACTGGAATACGATTTCGCCATGGATGAAAGCACCCCCACGGGATCATCGCACTCACGTTGGGTATGGATTGCTGCAATCTGGCTTGGGGTCGGATTGTTCGACGCTACCCAGACGGTCCTTACGATGCGTGCCGAAGGTATGCATCACGCCTGGGTCCGGTTGTTCTTTACATTGCTTTTTGCATGGGCGCCGCTCGCTGTCGCAACCCCTGTGATCTTGAATCTCGCGCAAAAATTTCCTCCATTCCGGCCCTGGGCACTCCCAGCATGGTTGGTCCATGTGAGCGCCTGCTGCATACTGTGCCTGATTGCAAGTGCCTGGACTGCAGGGTTCGAAAGAGCTTTGAACCCATGGGCCGACCCATCCGGCGCAGGAACATATGGAGATCGGTTGTGGTTCAGATTTTTCAGTGGGCTAATTTCGTATTTGATACTGTACGTCGCGATACTCGGGGTCGGGTATGCGCTCGAATCGCGGGACCGGTTAGCGCGCCAGCAGACTGAAACTGCACGGCTGAACGAACTGCTGTCACGTGCGCAACTGGACTCGTTGCGTCGGCAAGTGGAGCCCCACTTCCTGTTTAATAGCCTCAACGCGGTTGCCGGCCTGGTGCGGGAAGGCAGAAGCGAAGCAGCGGTCAATGCGATTTCGAAATTGAGTGATTTTCTGCGCCGCGTGCTTGAAGATTCGAATCGCCAAGAGGTGCGCTTGGGTGAGGAGATCGAGTATCTACAGAAATATCTGGAAGTGCAGAAAATTCGATTTGCAGATCGCCTTGAAGTAAAACTTCAAGTTCCCACCGACCTTTTGCGGTCGCAGGTTCCCAGCTTAATTCTTCAACCCATGGTGGAAAATGCGATTAAACACGGAATCGCAAAGCGGGCCCAGGGCGGAGAGATTCGGGTGAGCGCCACCCGTTTGAATGGCATGCTCAAGCTCACGGTGTATAACGACGGCCCGGGCTTGGCTGTTGGTGGTGAAAATGGACCTCCCGGTATCGGTATCTCGAACACGCGAACCCGCCTGCAAAGGCTATACGGCGAGTCATTCGAGCTAAGTCTTCAGAACCACGGCCAGCACGGCGTAGAGGCCGCGGTGTCCGTGCCGTTCAGGGAGCAATAATTTGGCCCCGTCCCGCGCCTTTAGCGATCGCTCCACGAAGATCCGCGCGATGGTGGTCGATGACGAACCCTTGGCGCGCAGCAACGTAACCGTGTTGTTACGGCGCGATTCTGAAGTTGACGTGATCGGAGAATGCGGTTCGGGGACGGAAGCGTTGGTGGCAATCCGCGAAAAAACTCCTGATCTGCTTTTTCTCGACGTGCAAATGCCAGAGTGCGACGGATTCGATGTTCTCGAGATGCTGGGAGCAGCTCTGCCGCGAGCGGTAATTTTCGTCACTGCTTACGATCAATTTGCGCTGCGGGCGTTTGAAGCGGGGGCGCTCGATTATCTATTAAAACCATTTGACGATGTACGTTTTAAGCGGGCG
>DATATW010000152.1:0-23888 GCA_036268595.1 Terriglobales bacterium | reverse complement strand
GTTTGCATCATGCTGGCTTCGTCCATCGCGGCCACGGCCAGGCCTTTCATCGCCCCGATCAGGTCTTCGCTGACTTCAAGTAACACTTTAGGGTCGTTGAAGTGGGTGGCGGCTTTCACGATGGCGCGAGCGCGCTTTTCGGCTTCGGCTGGTTCAGCGAACGAAGTCGAATCTTTCATGAAAATTCCTGAGCCTACGAACACGGCTTCGGCACCAAGCTGCATTACGAGAGACGCATCGGCGGGAGTGGCAATGCCTCCGGCGGAAAAGTTCGGCACTGGGAGCTTGCCGGTTTTTGCGACCATCTTCACCAGCTCGTAGGGCGCCTGGTGCTCTTTGGCTTTGGCGTAGAGCTCTTCTTCGCTGAGCACGGTGAGGATTTTCATCTCCTGCACGATCTGGCGAATGTGTTTGACCGCGTGCACCACATCGCCCGTGCCAGCCTCACCCTTGGTGCGAATCATGGCCGCGCCTTCGGCGATTCGCCGTAGCGCTTCGCCCAGATTGCGCGCGCCACACACGAACGGAACTTTGAACGCGTGCTTGTCAACGTGATGAGCTTGGTCGGCGGGAGTCAGTACTTCGGATTCGTCGATGTAATCTACTCCGAGCTCCTGCAAGATTTGCGCCTCGGCAAAATGGCCGATGCGGCACTTGGCCATCACCGGGATCGAAACTGCGGCCATGATCTCGCGAATCTTTTTGGGCGATGCCATGCGGGCAACACCGCCCTCGGCGCGAATCTGCGCGGGCACGCGCTCGAGCGCCATCACGGAGACGGCGCCGGCATTCTCGGCAATGACGGCCTGTTCGGCATTGGTGACGTCCATAATGACGCCACCTTTGAGCATTTCGGCGAGGCCGGTCTTTAAGCGGAGGCTGGTGGAGTTGCCGTTGTGTTGAGACATGTTGAATCCTTTAGGTACGGTCGCGCGGGGACGCGTACGTTCATTTTACAACCACCGGTGAAGTTGCGGTGGTTCTTTCGGCTTTTGGCATGTCCTGCACACGTTCATGCCTCTGGACGCGTAGCGTAAGGTCCCTCTTCAGTCCGGGTTCCGCGAACGGATTCAGGATGACGCGGGTTATGAGAGAGGTGCTAAGCGTGAGCGGCTAAACAGAGGCTCTGGCGGGCGAAACTGCATGGCGCGGACGCGCGGCCCAGTCTACCTGTTCAACTCGGCCGACCAGCAGCACCCAAGCCAGTGCTCCGCAAACGCAGATGGCGGCAGTGATCGCGAAGGGTGCGAAGAACTTTCCGGTTTGCTGGAGAACGAATCCAGTCAGCGCTGGCCCTGTAATTCCAGCGAAGTTCGCGAAGCCATTTTGCCAGCCATACCACTTCCCTACTGCTTCAGATCCGGCGAGAGTCTGGGGGAAGGTGTAAAGACCAGGGCCGGTCATTCCGCATCCGAAGCCGGCGGCCAGCAACCATGGCACGTAAGAATTTGCGCTGGCGAGCGCGGATCCGAGAAGCCCGGCTGCGGCCATGGAAAATCCAATGACCATGGCTGACTTGCGCACCAGAGTTGGGGTGTAGCCGCGAAGAATCGCGAAGTCCTGCAGCCAGCCGGTGCTGATTGCAGAAAGAGCATCAACCGCATAACACAGGCCTGCGATCAGGGCCATGCGCTTGATGGACAAATGACGCTCAAGCACAAGATAGGTCGGCAACCAGGTAAGCAAAAAATAAAAAAGATAGTTGGTGGCGAAGTGCCCGGCGCTGGTTCCCCAAAAAGAGCGCTGACTAAGAATGTCCCAGAAGCCGGGGCCAGCTTTCATCGCCGCGAGGGAACGCGGTTCGCAATGCGGTTCGCAATGCGGCATCCATTTCACCCAGGCGGGGAGCCATAACAAGCTGATCACCCCGACAGCGACGAAGATAGAGCGCCAGCCAAAATCGGCAATTAAAAAGCCTGCTCCAATGGTCCCGATGACGTTTCCCCATTTCAGGCCGGACATCGCGCACCCACTGGCAAAGCCGCGATAGTGTTCGGGTAAATGTTGGGCCAGGATTTTTGACCCGCACGGCAAAGCAACCGACTCGCCGATTCCGAGGATGAATCGAACAATTAGCAGCAGCGCGAAGCCGCGCACGATACCGGTGGTCGCAGTGGCTACGGACCAGAGCAGAAATCCGCCGGCGAGAATCCAGTTGGCGTCGAGACGATCAACCAGCCAGCCGATCAGGAACTGCATAGCGGTATAGGTGAAGAAAAAAGCTGAAAAGAGAATTCCAAGCTCTGAATCGGAGAGGTTGAAGTCGTGCTTGATCAGCGGGCCGGCGACCGAAATGTTTCCTCGATCGACGTAATTAATGACAAAGCTGATAGTGAGCAGAAAGAGCGCGGGAGCAAACTTTACCAATGGCCGCGATTCAGAATTCTGAGTCATGCGTTGCCCGTGGCATTTTGCGCTTCGCGTTGTTTGATTGCAAGCGTACTGGGCATAGGACAAGTCAAAAGCTTTTAACCGCAGAGATCGCGGAGTGACACCAGAGATCGCAGAGAAGAACTAATCGAGGCTTAAATCCCGGTGATGTGAGACGTGATTATCTTTGGTGTTTCTCCGCGTTCTCTGCGGTCAAAAGCTTTTGACTTACGGCGTTTTCTTGAAGACACGTTGTGGATCGATGATCACGAACACTCCACGGCTGCGGGCGAGGACGTTCCCCTGCTCATCAATGATTTCTGCCACGCGGGTTAAACGCCGTCCGCGCTTGCTGATTTCTCGCGACTCAACCCGCAACTTGCGCTGCAGCGGCACCGGCCTGCGATATTCGACGGTCATTCGCGAGGTGGCGGCAACGACGTCTCGCAGCTTGTTAAGCTTGCTCATGGCGTCGTCGAGGATCGTCGCAATGATTCCACCGTGGCAATGACCGGGCGGGCCGGTGTAACGTTTGCTCAAACGAAAATGAGAGATGAAACCGTTTCGCTGTCGATCAAAGAAGAATCTCAAGTGCATGCCATGCGGATTGTCCTTTCCGCAGGCAAAACACAAGTTCTTCTTCACCGGATGCTTCTTGCTTCCGTGCCCGGCAGCTGAGCTCTTTGCAGTCATGAAACGTGAATTCTATCTGACTGCTGAAACCTAAAGGACTGAAGTATTATCTAAGACGCATTGGATCAGGCAGGTAGTTCGAACTTACATCCCCGCAGGGCGGAGTCCTGCATATTTGCACGGAGGAACTGGTGAAACAAGTTCGGAAGGCGCAGTCCCTGAGTTTGGCGATTTGTGTTTTAGGCATGACGATGGGTCTTTCGAGCCTGGCATGGTGCGCGGGCAGCCCAGGCGAGTCAACCTTTAAAGCAAAGTGCATCCTCTGCCATGGCGAAGACGGAACCGGCAATACCCCGCTAGGCAAGCAATTACAGGCAGCCAATCTGCATTCGCCGGACGTGCAGAAAAAAAGTAATGCCGAGCTGTACAAGGTGGTTCACGATGGGCAGACCAACATGCCCGCCTTTGCGGACCAATTGAGTGACGAAGAGATCGCCCAAGTCATCAAATACGTGCGCACCTTCGGTAAGCGCGCAAAGAAATAATCGAATTTCAAACGAAGTTGATGTATGCCGGTTATTAGCCCGCCAGTTGCGATCGAGAAAGCCACACCCCGCCACGGTGGGGGCGGGGTGCTCCCTCCCGAATACGGCGGCGGCGGCGACAATGGCCCCGGAGATGGTTCCTTCGACTACGAGCGGCGCCTTCACCGCGCGCGGCTGGCACTGCTGCTTGCGATCGGTTCGATCGGCGTGCTGTTCGTCACCCTGACTGTCCTGTTCGTGCTGATGCGGCACGGGGCAGCCGTGCTGGATGTGCGCACCGGAAACTATATTCGCCAGTGGATACCGCTGGAATTACCCATGCGGCTGCTTCTGCTGAATACGCTGATTTTGTTGGCAAGCAGCATCACGATCGAATTGGCTAAGCGCTCGCTGGGGCGCGAGATGGTATTGGCGCCGGTCCGATCGATTCCTGGTATCTCTGTCGGACGGGTGCGAAGCGCGCCATGGCTGGGCATCACCATCATTCTGGGATTGCTTTTCGTCGCCGGACAGGGGGCTGCTTGGTGGGGTGTGTGGGACCGCGGATTCACAGGAATACCGAGTCCATTTTTCTATTTACTGACGGGGGCACATGCGGTTCATCTGATCGGCGGCTTGATTGTTCTAAGTTATGCCGGGGTCATTGCCTTGCTTCACCGCAGCATAGAGCATCAGGGCATAGTTCTGGAAGTTGCCACCTGGTATTGGCACTTCATGGGTGCGCTCTGGATATACATCTTTCTTCTGTTGTATATGGCCGCTTAAAGTTGATTGGGAGACTGGTTTCCAGCAAACCGTGTTGTGCGCGCCGACATCTGAGTACCGGGTCGGCGGGCTGCCTTTCCGCTTTAGGCCAAAAACTGTACTGGGGGTAACTTCGGGTGTTTTCCTGGTTGGGCGGTCGGCGCCGGGCCATTGTCATAGAAACTAAAAGACTTCCCTCGTTCTTTATCGTGGGCCCCCCACGCACAGGGACCAGCTGGCTGCACGAGGTGCTCACGCCGAACGCAGTTTTGCCCAGCCCGACTAAAGAGACTAGATTTTTTGATCAGCATTTCCGTAAAGGGCTAGGCTGGTACCTGTCCCATTTTCCTTGTCGCCCTGATCGTAAGATCGTAGGCGAAGTCGCGCCCACGTATTTCGCTTCCGCGAACGCGAGGGAGCGAATTTCCCGGCTGATCCCAGACGCTAAAGTGGTGTGCGTTTTCCGGAACCCGGTAGAGCGAGTATTTTCACTGTACCGCCTCAAAAGGGCCCATGGGATGTTCCGCTGGTCCTTTGAGCAAGCCATTCAAAATGACCCTGAACTATTGGAATCAGGCCGATACGCGACACATTTAAAGGAATGGCTAAACACATTTGGCGAGCACCGGGTGCTGGTTACCGTGTATGAAGATATGAAACGCGATCCGCAGGCATTTCTCAATAGTATTACCGAATTCTTAGCGATTCCGAATATCACTTTGAGCCCGTCTCAAACACGCTTCATTAATGCATCGGAAGGGCTGACCCATCCTCGGAGCTATTTTTTAACCCGGGCGGCGACCGAAACGGCGAACTGGTTTAAAGCGGCACGCCTCGACCGGGTATTGGCGACGGCAAAACGACAAGCTTTGCTGAACCTATTCCTCCGTAGCGGCTCACATTTTGAGTCCTTGACTCCGGATCGGGCTACCATGCTCTACGAACTGTTCCGCCCCGAAGTTGAGGAACTGGAATCCATATTAAATCGCGACTTCACCGGTTGGAAGTCAGCCGCCACGGCCAGTGCCATTCAGATGAGCGCCTGATTCCAACCCAGCGCCGGTCTAGCCGGTCTAAGAGACCTTTCCCGCTGTCAATTACAATAAAAGATTCAGCAGACCGCGCCTAAGCCTTAGTGTGCTGGTGCACGAATTAGATGGGCGAGCGCCCCTAAATCAATGGCAGAAAATGACAGCATTGTGGTGCGTGGAGCACGCACTCACAACCTTAAAGATGTTGATTTCGAGATTCCGCATAATGCTTTTACGGTTGTGACCGGAGTTTCGGGATCGGGGAAATCCTCGCTCGCTTTTGACACGATCTATGCCGAAGGTCAGCGGAGATATGTCGAATCGCTTTCTGCTTACGCCCGACAGTTCCTCGAGAGAATTGAAAAACCGGATGCCGACCACATAGAAGGTATCGCTCCGGCTATAGCAATCCGCCAGAAGAACACCACCCGCAGCCCACGCTCGACGGTGGGAACTGCGACCGAAATATACGACTACCTGCGATTGTTGTTCGCCAGGGTCGGACGAACATATTGCTTGAAGTGCGGCGCGGAAGTGAAGAAGGACACCGTCGACGAAGTGGCCGAGCGAGTGCTGGCATTACCCGAGGGCACGCGGCTGAATGTTTTGTTTCCATTGCAGTCTGCGCCGGCTGTTTCGGAATCTGCTCCAGTCAAAGGACGGAAGAAAAAAGCGGCCGCAACCGCCCTGGCTGATTCAGTCAAGGCGCGGCTGTTTGAACTACGGCAACGCGGGTTCAACCGGCTGTTTCAACATGGAGAAGTCTACGAGTTCTCCACTCCTGAGTCTTTGCTGAACATCAATTTTGCCGAGCCGGTGTGGGTCCTGGTCGATCGGCTTGTGGTTTCAGGTGACGGACGGGCACGTCTGGTGGACGCGACCGAGATCAGCTTTCGCGAAAGCGGCGAGGTGGTTTTTCAAACGCCTGCGGGCAGCGAGCAAGCCCACCAGTTCCGATTTTCGCAGCGGTTTGAGTGCAAGAGCTGCGGAGTTCGCTATGCCGAACCGGAGCCCCGACTATTTTCCTTTAACAATCCTTTTGGCGCGTGCCCGCGATGCCAGGGCTTCGGCAACACCATCGACTTCGATCTTGACCTGGTGATTCCAGATAAATCGAAATCGCTCGATGAAGGCGCGATTGAACCATGGACCAAGCCGAAGTATCGACCCTATGCGACTGAAATGAAGAAATTCGCGCGGTCCGCCGGTGTTCCGCTGGACGTTCCCTGGTCGGAGCTGGAGGCTGAGCAACGGCAAGCGATCATTGACGGACACAAGAAGTTTCCTGGAGTGTGCGGGTTCTTCGAATATCTGGAGCGCAAAAAATATAAATTACACGTGCGCGTGTTCCTCAGCCGCTATCGCGGATACACGGTTTGTTCGGAGTGCAGTGGCGCACGACTGCGGCTGGAGGCGCGGCAGGTAAAGATCGCGGGCAAGAACATATGCGAAGTCTGTGCGATGACGGTGGAGCACGCGGCGGAATTTTTTGCGCAAGTGCAATTGACCCGTGAGCAAGCTGATATCGCAGAGCGATTGCTGGATGAAATCCGCACGCGTCTCCAATTTTTGATGGACGTTGGCTTGGAATACCTGATGCTCGACCGTCTGACGTCCACGCTTTCAGGCGGCGAGGCGCAGCGAATCCAACTCGCGACTTCGCTCGGTTCCCGGTTGGTGGGGACGCTTTATGTATTGGATGAGCCGTCAATTGGGCTGCACAGCCGTGACACCCAGCGCTTGATTCGCATTCTTCATGGTTTGCGCGACCTGGGAAATACCGTGTTGGTGGTAGAGCATGACCGGGAGGTAATGCGCGCCAGTGACCGCATCATGGACCTTGGTCCGGGCGCCGGGGAGCATGGGGGAAAGATCATCGCGACCGGCACTTACGATCAGATCACGCATGCGCCGGGGTCACTTACCGGACGCTATTTATCGAATGAACTGCAGATTCAGATGCCGGCGAACCGCCGCAAACCGGGTCGGCAGAAGATCACGATCCGTGGGGCGCGGGTTCACAATTTGAAAGGCGTCGACATCAGCGTGCCTTTGGGAATGCTGGTGGCGATAACGGGGGTTTCGGGGTCGGGCAAATCAACTCTGCTGCACGATGTTTTGTATCAGGCCCTCAAGGGATTGAAAAACCAAACCAACGGAATACCGCTCAGCTTTCCCTACCTGGATGAGATCACGGGAGATGAATATATCGACGATGTGGTGCTGGTAGATCAGTCTCCGATCGGAAGAACTCCGCGTTCGAATCCGGTGACGTACATCAAAGCATTCGATGGCATTCGAGATTTATTTGCTGGAACTCCGGAGGCGCACAAGCGGGGATTTTCCGCCGGGCATTTTTCGTTCAATGTCCCAGGGGGACGTTGCGAAACCTGCCAGGGCGATGGAACGGTAGTGGTCGAAATGCAGTTTCTCGCCGATGTGGAGTTGATCTGCGAAGAGTGCAAGGGCAAACGATTCAAGCCCGAGGTGCTGGAAGTCCGATATCGCGGGAAAAATATTCACGAAGTGCTCAATATGACGGTGCGGGAAGCGATGCACCACTTCGCGAATGCGCCTAAAGTGGCGGATAAGTTACGCATGCTGGATGAAGTGGGGCTTGGATATCTACGCTTGGGACAGTCGGCGACAACGCTTTCGGGCGGAGAAGCGCAGCGGGTAAAGCTGGCTGCACATTTGCAGCCTGCCGCCGCCGCTAAGCGCAGGCCCGAGTTGCGAAGGCGCACGCTCTATATCTTTGACGAGCCCACGACGGGACTGCACTTTGACGACATCAGCAAACTACTTTCGGCATTCCGGCGTCTGATCGAAGCAGGAGGCTCGATTCTGCTGATCGAGCATAATCTCGAAGTAATTAAGACCGCCGATTGGGTAATCGATCTCGGGCCTGAAGGCGGAGAACGAGGCGGGCGCGTGATTGGCGAAGGAACTCCCGAAGAGATTGCGGGACTCAAGAACTCCTACACGGGGCAATTTCTTGCGCAGATGTTGAACGGGAACGAGGCTTCGCGTTCGAATGGCCACCAATAGAGCAAGCCGCACCCGTGCCTTGGTTGTTTCGCTTGTAATCGTATTTACCTTTCCCTCCCCAGCAGGTGCACAAACTTCGAGCCAGACCATACGTCATCACAAAATGGCCGAACCAGATCCTGCAGCCGCGATGTTGACACAGGCGGAGAGCAATATCGAGAAGCAGGATTACGCCAGCGCCGAGCCGCTGCTGAAGAAATATCTCGAGACGCATTCTGACAATTACGTGGCCTGGTATGACCTCGGTTTTGCAGATCATCAGTTAGGCAAGAAGGAGGATTCGATCGCTGCTTACCGGAAGTCGGTAAACGCGAAGCCGGATGTGTTCGAGTCGAACCTGAACCTTGGCCTGGCACTCGCCAATACGGGAGATGCACAGGCGGAAGAGTATCTGCGGGCCGCGACCAAGTTGAAGCCCAATGCGAATGTCGAGCAAGGGCATGAACGCGCATGGATGGCTCTAGGGAGAGTGCTCCAGACCACGAAGCCGCAAGATGCCATCGCCGCATTCCAAGAGGCGGCAAGGCTGGATCCGAAAAATCCTGAGCCGCATCTGGAGGCAGGCGCTCTGCTTGAAAAGCAACAGAAGACTGCCGACGCTGAGAAAGAATTTCAAGCCGCGCTCGCCATTGCGCCAGATTCCTCAGACGCGCTCATCGCACTCAGCAACATGTACATGCGCAAGAAGCGCTTCGATGAAGCCCAAGCTTCACTAAAAAAGCTGGCGGCACTCCATCCGAATGACGCAGGCACCCATTTTCAGCTGGGACGCATGCTGGCGATCGCAGGCAAGAATGAAGATGGAGCCGTCGAAATGGAAGCCGGATTGAAACTCGATCCGGCGGACAGCCGGGCCCGGCGGGACCTGGCCGATATGAACGCCGAATCGGGCAAATATGACGAGGCGGCGCAAACTTACGCGGCCCTGCTTAGTTCGGATCCCGACAACGCTGATTTGCATTTTGGATTGGGGCGCATGCTTCTGAAGCAGAGAAAGTTCGCTGAGGCGGAGCAGGAGTTGATCAAAGCGGTAAAGCTGAAACCGGGCGGAGAAGCATATGGCGAGCTGGCGGTTGCGGCCGACGAGAACAAAGATTATCCGCTCGCTATTCAAGCCGCTGACTTACGGGCCAAATATCTGCCGGAGAATCCGATGAGTTATTTTTTGCGGGCCACAGCGTACGATCATCTGCGAGACGCGAAAGATGCGGCCAGGTATTATCATCAATTTTTGAGTGTGGCGGCTGGCAAATATCCCGATCAGGAGTGGCAGGCGCAGCATCGGCTGATCGCGATTGAGCCTAAGAAATAAACGGGACAAGATGAAGAGAAAAGCGGTCACGGTATGTGTTTTCGTATTGACGGCGAGCATGCTGTGCTTTTCCCGTCACGAAGACTCGTTGCCGCAATTGATGGCCAAAGCTGATGCCGCGCCCGCCCGGCAACAATCTGACTTGTGCATGGAGGTCGCGGAGCGCGAACTGAAATTAACCATCCAGGCGTTCAAGGCCAATAATTCCGACGAAGGGCGTTCGTCGCTGCAGCAGATTGTTAAATATGCTGACAAAGGAAGAGCGGCGGCCATCCAATCGGGAAAACGGCTGAAGCATACTGAAATCAAAATACGAGAGATCGCAGAACGGCTGCGCGATCTGCAATTCAATGTGGATGTGGACAATCAGCCGCTGGTGCAGGCAACGGTGGACAAGCTGGAAGACTTCCGCACAGAAATACTTAAAAGTATGTTCGGGTCAAAGAACAATGATTAGAAAACTGCTGCCACTCTCATTGGGGCTTATTGTCGCTATGGCGGCTTTCGGCCAATCCAATCATCGCGACCCGCTGACCGATGCCGAAGTCGACAAACTTCGCGACGCTGCCCAGCTGCCGGAGGAGCGGCTAAAACTTTACATTCAGTTTGCCCGCGCGCGCCTGGAAAAGGTACAGCAAACTCATTCCGAGACCAAGGCCGCCGACCGCGAACAACAGACCCGGGATGCCTTGCAGGATTTTCTTGATGTGTACGACGAATTGGACACCAACGTCGATACCTACGCTGATCGGGGATCCGACCTGCGTAAGGCGCTAAAGCCGGTGATCGAGGCGGACACCGAGTTTGGAGCGAAACTTCGCGCTTTCCGGGCCTCTTTAGCTAACAATGCACAGGAGGCGCGCGATGACGAGTTCCTCGTGGGCAGCGCGCTCGATGCAGTGGATTCGGGAGCCAAGGACCATCGCGACCTGTTGGCCGAGCAGGAAGAAACTTTCAAGCACAAGAAGAAGCCAGATCATAAAGAGGAGTCATCGCGCTTCCAGTGAGCTCGTGCTAGTCTGGTGCAAAATGCGCGGCGGCCTTACAGAAGTCTTTCAGCAAACTTATCGTGAGCTTCGGCCTCGTTCTGAGGTCCCCGACCTGCGCGCGGAATTTTTCAGCTTCGCCAATGTCAACAGCACCATCAGGCTACGCGAAGGAAAACTGCTGGTGAGGGTTTCCGATCTGCTCGAAGGCGCTCCGGAATATGTCCTCCGGGCGATTGCCCATATTCTGCTGGCAAAAATGTTTCGCAAGCCGGTGGACCGCGAACACGCTACGCGATATCGTCGCTACGTTTCGTCGCAGCACATGTCGCGGAAGGCACACCTGGTAAGACAGATCCGCGGGCGAAAGCGAATTGGACCGGCGCGCGGGCGAGTTTACGATCTGGAAGAAATTTTTGAAAAGCTGAACGGCCGGTTTTTCCATGGATTGCTGGCGCGGCCGCAGATGACCTGGAGTTCGGAACGAGCGCGCAACCGGCTGGGCCATTACGATCCGGCGCATAATGCGATTGTGATAAGCCAGGTTTTCGACCACCCGCGGGTGCCCGAATGCGCCGTCGAGTACATCGTTTACCATGAAATGCTGCACTTGAAGCATCCCGTGAGGCTGCGGGGCAGCCGGCGCTGCGTACACTCGGCGGAGTTCCAGGCAGAGGAACGCGAGTTCCCGCAACTCGACGCAGCAAAGAAGTTTCTTGCCATTCTGTAGTTTGACGCCCTCACTCTGCGGCAGATATTCTTAATACAGGTTCTTAGTTGCAACTCAGTTGCAACTTCGTCCTCACGGAGAATCCTTTTTGCTGCAAGCATTCATTATTACCCTGCGCGAAGGCGTCGAAGCCGCGCTCATTATCGGCATCACCCTCGCTTATCTGAACAAGATCCAGCGCCAGGACCTGCGCAAGTCAGTTTTTGTGGCCCTGGTTTCGGCATTCGTCGCCAGCATTGGCGTGGCTATTCTCCTGTCGCGGTTCCAGCTCAATGAAGATCTGTTTGAAGGCTGGGTGATGCTGGCGGCGGCGTTCTTCGTCGTCACCATGATTATTTTTATGATGCGGACGGGGAAGAAACTTAAAGGAGAGATTGAAAACAAGATTGGATCGCTGGCCGGCCGGGGTTCGCAAGTGGGAGTTTTTCTTTTCGTATTTCTGATGGTGCTGCGCGAGGGGGCGGAGACGGTCCTGATTTTGTCGGCGGTCACGCTGGAATCGAGCGCTTTGCAAAGCTTTCTGGGCACGTTGCTGGGAGTGCTGGCTGCAATTGTCTTCGGCGTGATGTTCGTTAAGGGCACAGTAAAGATCAATCTGCAGAAGTTTTTCCGCGTGACCACGGTGATTCTGTTCTTTGTTGCCGCGCAGTTGCTGGTTTCCGGGCTTCACGAACTTTCGGAATATGGAGTGCTGCCGTCATCGAAACGGGAGATGGCGCTGATCGGGCCCATCGTGAGCAACGAGTGGTTCTTCTTCGTAACCATCGTTGCGCTGGCGGCGCTGATGATTTTATTTGAGGCGCGGCGACGGCAGCCGCAGGCGTTGCCTGAATCGGCGGCCGAGAAACGCAAAGCTGCGTGGAGCGCCCGGCGCGAGCGCATGTGGATGATGGCGGTGTTCGCCAGCTCGTTCGTTTTCATTGTGCTGGTAACTGCCGAATTTATCTATGCCAAGAGCGTCAGCGCGCTTTCGCCTGCGACCCAGGTCAGCTTCACCAATGGAGCGGTCAGCATTCCACTGTCGCAGGTCTCGGATGGCGATTTGCATCGTTATGAGGCCCGTGAAGATGGAACCGAAGTGCGTTTCCTGCTCTACCAGAAGCCGGATGGAAAAGTGGTTGCGGTCTTCGATGCTTGCGAAATCTGCGGGCCGGTCGGATTCTTCAAGGGCCCGAACGGATTGGTGTGCAAGAACTGCGCGTCCCCAATTAATTCGCAGTCGGTGGGGACCCCCGGCGGGTGCAATCCGATTCCGCTGCACTCGACGACCAATGGCGGCGCAATCGTGATTCAAGAAGCTGACCTGACATCCCGGGTCAAGTTATTTCAGCGGTGAGTTCCTTTCGCAATTTCTGGCAGTCTGCTGATGAAGGCAAAAGCTTTTAATCGCGGAGAGAAGCCAGAGGTAGCAGAGAAAAGCTAGATCTCTTCTGAGGTTCCTTAACGGAATTCGGTAAAGTTCATTTTTGCTGGCTTAAATTATGTTCGTTCGACTAGTTTACGAATCGTTTCGGCGACAGACTCGGCGCAAGCTGCTGATGGCGACCGCGGTCACGCTGGGCGCGGCGGTTTCGACGGCCATGATCGCTATCGCGATTGATATTGGAGACAAGATCAGCCACGAATTGCGCAGTTATGGAGCGAACCTGGTGGTCACGCCGGCTGATGCCAATCTGGATGTGCAAATCGGCAGCGTGAATTTAAAGCCTGCCGGCGGCGCCGCTTTGATCGAATCCGATCTGCCGAAAATCAAGGGGATTTTCTGGCGCAACAATATCACCGGCTTCACGCCGGAGTTGCCGGTCAACGTAAAAGTTGGCGGGGCAGATGCGACATTGCTTGGAACTTACTTCGCGCAGACGCTGACTTTTGGGAAGCAGGAGTTCACCACCGGCGCGCGAAAAACTTTTCCCTGGTGGAAGGTGAATGGCGCGTGGCCGGCGGATGATTCGAACCAGGTGCTGGTGGGAGAGAAGCTGGCGTCGCGACTGGGAATAAAGAGTGGTAGCAAGATTCAGATCAATGGCGTCGATGATCCAGTGGTAGGAATTGTCTCAACGGGAAGCGTCGAAGATGACGAGATCGTCGCGCCGTTGGGTCTGGCACAGAGAATCGCCGAAGAGCCGGGTGCGGTGGGCAAGATTTTTGTCAGCGCGGTGACCAAGCCGGAAGACGCTTTCGCGCGCCGCAATCCAGATTCGCTGACTCCAGCAGACCGCGATCGCTGGTACTGCTCGCCTTATCCGCAATCGATTGCTTTCCAATTGCAGGAAGTGATTCCGCATTCTCATGCTGAGCAGATTCGGCAGGTGGCGCAGAACGAAGGCAACATTCTCTCGCGAATTGAAGGATTGATGCTGCTGATCACCCTGGCTGCGTTGTTCACATCAGGGCTCGCGGTTTCGGCCGCAATGGCGACCGCCATGTTTGAACGGCGCCAGGAAATTGGATTAATGAAAGCCCTGGGTGCGGGACAGTTCGCGCTCTCCGCGATCTTCGTGACCGAAGCTGTGTTGCTCGCCTGCGCCGGGGGATTAGTTGGGTTTGCCGGTGGAGCATTGCTCGCGAGAAAACTCGGACAAACAATTTTCGGGTCCGCGATCGCCGTGGAACCGGTGCTGCTGCCGCTGATTTTGGGGCTGGCGATCATTGTGACGTTTGCGGGAAGCGCGGCGGCGATTCGCCGCGCGGTCAAATATGATCCGGTGAATGCGCTGCGGGGAGAAGCATGAAGCCGCGTCAGAGCACTGGAACCCCCATGTTCTTGCGAATGCTGACGCGCGCGGCCATTTTGCGTAAGCGCACCGCGCTCTCGGCGCTGATCGCGATCATTGTTGCGGCCTCTGCCTCAACGGCTATGCTCAACCTGTTTGTGGACGTGCAGGGCAAGCTGCGCAAGGAATTCCGCGGGTTCGGCGCGAACATTATTGTCGAAGCAAAAACCGGCGGGAGCTTTACGCGAGATGATCTGCAGCACATTAACTCTGCGGCTGCGGGACATGGGCTGGCAGTCCCGTTTGCTTATGCCGTAGGCCATACTTCTGACGGCGAGGCAGTAGTTATCGCCGGAACTGACCTCGAATTGGTAAAAAGGCTGAACCCGTGGTGGGCGGTTTCGGCATGGCCGCAACGCCCAGGGCAAGCGTTAGTCGGGGTGCGCGCTGAGAAAATTCTCGCGCCGTCCGGCGAACCGTTCACGCTGGGATATCAGGGACGCACGCTTCATCTCTCACCCGCTGGGACGGTGCGAACCGGAGCCGGTGAAGACAGCCGCGTCTATCTGTCGTTGCAGGAGTTTCAGGCCTGGACGGGGTTGCAGCCGTCAGTGGTCGAAATAGCTGCGTATGGATCCGCGGCAGAAGTCAGTTCCCTGCTCTCGACGCTTCGACAATCTGCGCCTGCAGCCGACGTGCGTCCGGTGCGACAAGTGACGGAAGGTGAAGCCAACATTCTGAAGAAGACGCGCTCAACGCTGTTGTGGTCTGCGATATTCATTGTCTCGACCGCGGCATTATGTGTGCTGGCCACGCTCACGGGATGGGTTTTTGACCGGCGGCGAGACTTTGCGATTATGAAGGCCATCGGCGCCTCTGACTGGTTGATCGCGGCATTTGTCGCCGGGGAGGCGGCAGTGCTGGCATCCGTCGGAGCATTGCTGGGATTCATGGCAGGAGTAGGGATAGCCGCCTGGATCGGTCGAGCAAACTTCCATGCTCCAGTCTCGCCGCGATTGGATGTTTTCCCGCCAGTGCTGATTGGATGCCTGCTGGTGACGCTGATTGCTACATTGCTTCCATTGCGATTGCTGCGCCATATTCAGCCCGCTATGATCTTGAGGGGAGAATAGATGATCCGGCTGAATGGCGTCAGCAGATTTTATCCGGCACGAAGTGGCGCGGCCGGAGGCACTATTCGCGCGCTGGATGATTTCACCCTGCAGGTTACACCCGGCGAATGGATTGCCGTGATGGGGCCGTCGGGGTCGGGGAAATCCACGCTGGTGAATCTAATCGGATGCCTGGACAGCCCGAGCACGGGCGAAATCTGGCTGGATGGCGAAAATGTCGCCCACCTGGGCACGAAAGATTTGACGCGGGTGCGCGCAGAAAAAATCGGATTCATATTTCAGCAGTTCCATCTCATCCCTTATCTCACCGCGGTCGAGAACGTAATGCTGGCGCAATACTTCCACAGCATGACCGACGAACAGGAAGCTCTGGAAGCGCTGGCTCGAGTGGGCCTGCGCGATCGTCCGCATCATTTGCCGGCGCAGCTTTCAGGCGGCGAGCAGCAACGGGTGTGCATTGCGCGAGCGCTGATTAATGATCCCAAGATCATTCTGGCAGACGAGCCTACGGGAAATCTTGACGCGAAGAATGAAGAGATCGTGCTGGAATTGTTGCGCGACCTGCATCGTCAGGGCCGGACGATCGTGATGGTGACGCATGATCCCGTGGTGGCACGTCTGGGCGATCGCCGGATCGAACTGCACCACGGAAAAATTGCGGCGCAGGAAGTTTTTGCCATGGCGGACGAGGAGCAGATCGACGAAGTGCTCGAAGAAATGTGGGTGCTTGATGAGCACAACCAGATTGCCGAACTGGAACACATGGAAGTGCACGGGGCATTACCGGTGAGCATTGCGGTCGACAAGATGCGCGACATCGGACTGGTTGAGACAAGGCCGCATCCGCCGATCGTTCACGATCACAAAACCTTCGTGAATCCTTGCCATGATGCTTTGAAGCCGGCAGGAGTTTCGATCGGCGACGGCAGCATGATCCTTGAAATGACAGGCAAGGGACGGCAGCGGGCGGCGGACATCATTCGGCGTCACCGGCTGGCGGAGCGGCTGTTCACCGACAGCCTGGCGATGGACAGCGAAACCGAGATCGAACAGCAGGCGTGCAAGTTCGAGCATATTCTTTCGCCGGAAGCGACCGATAAGATTTGCACATTCCTCGGACATCCCAAGACTTGCCCGCATGGAGCGCCGATTCCGCCGGGACGGTGCTGTGAACTGCGAGATTTTGACGAGGTAATGGCGCGAACCAGAGGTAAGGTAGTTTCCAATGGACCATACACCCGCGACGAAATGAATGAACGGCATCCCGCAGACGATAAGGGTACCGGGACGGAATGATCCGTAATTCTACGATCGGAGTCTTCGACTCCGGCTTCGGCGGCCTCACCGTGCTCAAGGCCCTACTTGAGACGGTTCCGCACGCTGACTATCTCTACTTTGGCGATACGGCACGGCTTCCCTACGGATCAAAATCGGCGGATACCGTGGCCAGATACGCTTGCGAGGCGGCGCGGTTTTTGGAGCAGCAAGGCGCCGGACTTCTGGTGATCGCCTGCAACACGGCCACGGCGCTGGCTTTGGAGCAGATTCGTGCAGCCGCCACGGTGCAGGTCGTGGGAGTTATTGAGCCAGGAGCGGAAAAAGCTGCGGCGGTGAGCCGGACAAAAAAAGCAGTTGTCATTGGTACCGATGCGACGATTTCAAGCCACGCATATCGAAACGCGCTGGCGAAGTTTCAGATCGACTCGCATGAAAAAGCCTGTCCATTATTAGTTCCCCTGGTCGAGGAAGGATGGACCGAGCACGCGGTGACGGAGGAGATTGCGAAGATTTATCTCACCGAAGCTTTTGCTGATGGCTTCAGTTCTGCTGACGTACTGGTGCTCGGTTGCACTCACTATCCGCTGCTGAAGAGGGTTCTGCAACGAGTGGTTCCGAAAGGCGTGACCCTGGTCGATTCAGCGGAATCGACGGCGCAAGCGGTGGCGAAACTGGTTAGCAAGCGAACTGGTGGATCAGCTAGTCAAACCTTCCCTTCCGACCCCTCGCACGATACCGGCAAGATCAAATTCTTCGTGACTGATTCCGTGCAGAAATTTGAGCGGCTGGGAAAGTTGTTCCTGGGACGTCCGATGACGGAAATCACCCACGTCGAATTGAAGGAATGAAGCCCAACAAAAGTTAAGGGCCTGGCCGAAGCCAAGCCCCGCACTCTTTGCGCGCATAAAAATCAGTACAGGTGGAACGCAACTTCTATAGTGGCGTAAGTCGCAACCGGCTTACCGTCTTTGGTCCCCGGATCGAACTTCCAGGTCTTCACGGTTTCAATTGCCTTCTGATCGAGACCAAGCCCTACGCTGCGGGCGATCTTGATGTCACGCGGAACGCCATCGGCGCCCACGATCAGGCTCAAAACCACCGTTCCCTGGTATTTGGCTTTGCGGGCTTCTTCCGAATATTCCGGATCGGGAGCATAAATTGCTTTCGGCGCGCTGACGCCTCCACCGATGCGGAATACTCCGCCGCCAATGCCTCCGCCGCGGCCTTCGCCTACGCCGGGGCCAGAACCTACACCAATGCCGCCGCCACTACCCGAGCCGATGCCGCCGCCCGAGCCCACGCCATTAGACGGGGGTCCGGAAGGCATTGGAGCGGTTGGATTCCCGAGGTTTAGAGTATTGCTCGCCTGCAGCTTAACCTGCGGTGGCACCACCACCGTGGGCTCGACCGCAAGCTTGGGATGATCATTTCGGACAACAATGGCAGGAGGAGTGATCTGCTCGAGAGATTGCTTGGGAATGCGACCCTTGGGGGCCTGGAACTTGTCACGATCGCCGCCGCCGCCGCCGCCAGCTACTTCTTTGGGCGAAGGCTTCATGATAGGCGTATCCAGTGTGGGCGCCATCAGCATGACCTGCTCGTTCGGCTTTTGCACCACTGTCTTGCCCAGGTAGTACGTAGCTACCAGGATCAGGCTGATCACGATGATGTGCGCGACCGTCGAGAGCGCGGCGCCGCTCTTCTTGTTGTCGTAAAAACCCCAGATGTCCTTTACAGGGACCGGCTTCGAAGTCAGCACCAGAGGCGGCTGCTTCTTGGGGAAGAAAGTGTCCTCGAAGTTCTGGACGAGCGATTTCCACAGCCCCGGCTCAGAGCCTTGCGGCATCAGCAGATTAAGTTCGGGTTCCGGTTCCGGCGTCGTTTGCGGTGGTTTGAATTCCAAGGTTGCCATGTATGTTAACCGAGTCGTAAGTCAAGAGGCCAGTCGCTGGTGCCTTTTTATCCCCAACTCCGGCGCTGTCGCTAATATCTTAGGTGACGAGTACCTCAATCAAGTTGCCACCCACGGTAATCTCACTCATAACTTGAGGAACGGAACCGCCGGATTTGATCTACTCACCCGAATGGCGCTCCCATTCACCCCAGATTAGATGCCGGTGCTTAGGAAATGTAACTTGCGGAAATTGTACACTTGCAAAGAGGATGGCCGTGGCTGAATGCGCCCCCAAGCACCAAAGTTTTACACAATGATGACCGGAAGATCATCCATGGTGAATGCTGGAATTCCTGTATGGAGTGAGGAGAGACCTCTGTATCCAGGTACTTACGTTGAGTTAATAGACGTTCCTCGCGTTGCTCCCTATAATTAAATAGATCAAGTGTTTGGAGCTCCCACCGCGTGGACCTGAAATCTACTATCAACCTTCCTAAAACGGGCTTTCCCATGAAGGCCAATCTGCCGCAGAACGAGCCCAAAATGTTGGAGCGGTGGGCTGAAATGGGCCTTTATGACCGGGTTCGGGAGGCGCGGAAGGGCGCGGCTGGGTACGTTTTGCACGATGGGCCTCCCTACGCCAACGGGCCTATCCACCTGGGACACGCGCTCAACAAGTGCTTGAAGGATTTCGTAGTCAAGTCGAAGAACATGGCAGGCTTTGACGCACCCTACATTCCCGGCTGGGACTGCCACGGGCTGCCCATCGAAATCAAAGTAGACCAGCAACTAGGCGGCAAGAAGCTGCAGATGAAGCCGATCGATGTCCGGCTGGAATGCCGCAAATACGCGCAAAAATATCTGGATCTGCAGCGTGAACAATTCAAGCGGATCGGAGTTCTGGGACGGTTTGACAAGCCCTATTCGACCATGACTCCCGAGTACGAGTCGGTGGTACTGGCAACTTTCTACAAGTTTTTTGAAACGGACTTCGTCTACAAAGGCCTGCGTCCGGTTTACTGGTGCATGCACGACCGCACCGCGCTTGCCGAGGCCGAAGTCGAGTACGAAACTCATACCAGCCCGACAGTTTGGGTGCGATACCGGCTGCAATCGGATCCGCGCACCATCGATCCCGCGCTCGCGGATGCAAGGATTCACGGCGACAAGCCAGTTTTCACCATTATCTGGACCACTACTCCCTGGACGCTACCCGCATCGCTGGCGGTCGCGTTTCATCCCAGCGAGGAGTACGTGGCGTTGGAGGCTGAGGACGGGATTTATATCGTCGCCGAGAAGCTGGCGAAAGACGTCGCGGAGAAGTGCGGCTTTCCAGATGCAAAGGCGATTGCCCGCTTCCCGGGCGGCGTGATGGAGAACACCTGGTTCTATCATCCGTTTCTTCCTTGGGAGCGAAGGAAGATTCTGGGCGTGCTGGCCGATTACGTCACCATGGACACTGGAACCGGCGTGGTGCATACGGCGCCTTCGCATGGCGCGGAGGACTTCGCGACCGGTGCCCGTTATAAGCTCGATCCGACATGCGATGTTGATGCCGCAGGAAAAATCCAGAACGGTCTGCCGGAATACGATGGCTTGCAGGTTTTTAAAGCCAATCAGCCGATTATCGAGTTGTTGAAGTCGCGCGGCGCCTTACTGCATGAGGAAAAAGTTGAGCATTCTTATCCGCATTGCTGGCGGTGCCACAATCCGGTGATCTTCCGCGCCACCGAACAGTGGTTCATCTCGATGGAAACCCCGATGCCCGGCGGAGGCACGTTTCGTTCGCGAGCGCTGGATGAAATCAAAAAGGTCAAATGGGACCCGGCTTGGGGTGAAGATCGAATTTCGAACATGGTCGCGACCCGGCCGGACTGGACGATTTCCCGTCAGCGAGTCTGGGGTGTGCCGATTGCGATATTTGTTTGTACCGGATGCAACCAGGCCCTCAAGGATCCGCAAGTAAATAAAAAAGTCGTCGCGCTGTTCGCCAAATCCGGCGCCGATGCCTGGTACACACCCGAAGCCGACCACTTGGCCGACGGAGCGAACTGCCCGTGCGGCGGGACGACTTTTCAGAAAGAAGCCGACATCCTGGACGTGTGGTTTGAGTCGGGCTGCAGCTACCTGGTCGAGACTGCCAGCGAATCAAACCAGCCGTGGCCGTCTGATCTTTATCTCGAAGGCGGCGACCAATACCGCGGATGGTTCATGTCTTCCCTGCTCTGTTCATTGGGCGCGCACGGCAGTGCGCCATACAAAATGGTTGCTACGCCGGGATGGACACTGGATGAGCAGGGCCGGGCCATGTCGAAATCTCGCGGCACTGATGTTGATCCGGTAGATATTGCTAATCGCATGGGTGCGGAGATTGTGCGACTGTGGGTTGCCTCAGTCGATTTTCGTGAAGACGTAGTCGGGTCGGAAAAACTCATGCAGCGTATTGCGGAATCGTACCGGGACATCCGCAATAAGCTTTTTCGATTTGTTATCAGCAATCTTTACTATCCGGGGACACCCGAGACTTATTTTGATCCCGAGGTCGATGGCGTTCCTTTCCAGGAAATGGAAGCGGTTGATCAATTCATCCTGAGACGGACATGGGCTTTGTCGGCTGAGGTGATCCGCTACTACCAGCAGTTTGATTTTCATAAGATTTACCAAAGCGTGAATGCGTTTGTGATTTCTGAGCTCAGCGCGTTTTATCTGGACGTAGTCAAAGATCGGCTCTATACCTATGCACCTAAATCACGCGGCCGGCGCTCAGCCCAGACCGCGTTATGGCGGATTGGTGAGGCAATGACGCGATTACTGGCACCGATTTTAAGTTTCACCTGTGACGAGGTTTGGCAATATTTGCCGAAGATGGAGAGCCGTCCAGCGAGCGTGCACCTGGCAAAGTTTCCGGAAGCAAAAGATGTTCTGGGCGAGGGCGTGCCAGCGGAAGATCCGCGGCAACAGGAAGACTGGGCGCAGTTGCTCACGGTTCGGAACCAGGTTTTAAAGTCGCTGGAGGAAGCCCGCAACCAAAAACAAATCGGCAAGAGTTTAGAAGCGCAAGTGAAAGTGACGGCTTCCGATCCGGCATATTCTGTGCTCGAGCGCTACAAACCTGACCTTCGTTATGCATTCATTGTTTCGCAGGTTGATCTGGAGCGTGGGCCTTCGCGCAACGGAACGGGACATCTGAAGGTTGAGGTTGCCAAAGCCGCGGGCAAGGAATGCGAGCGCTGCTGGAACTATTCGACTCGAGTGGGTGAAGACCCGAAATATCCCACGTTGTGCGAGCGCTGCACTCCCGTGGTGAAGGAGATCGAAGCCTCAGCTGCAACCGCGACATCAAATTCTTAAGCGGTGAAATGAGTGGCCGACGAGTAATGCGTAGATTCCATTTATTAATAGCTCTAGGTGTGCTGCTGCTCGACCGCTATACGAAATGGCTGGTAGCGCGTGATATTTCCCTTCACGACAGCATCACGGTCATAAAGCGCGTTTTCTATATTACTCACGTGGAGAACCGCGGGGCTGCGTTTGGATTGTTTGCCGATTCGCCGTCGGAATGGAAGATTGGGCTGCTGGTGCTGTTTTCAATAGTCGCTTTGGTAATTGTTTCCGCTCTGCTTTGGAAAAGCAGCCACACCATGACGGTGACTGGCGTGGGATTGTCGCTGATCCTGGGCGGCGCGCTGGGGAATTTGTGGGACCGCCTGCTCAGTGGGCGGGTGGTAGATTTTCTTCTGGTATATATCGGCTCTTATCAGTGGCCCGCGTTCAATGTCGCCGACAGCGCGATTGTGGTGGGCGCGGGATTGCTGGTGTTTGAGATTTTGTTCGCCAAGACGCCGGCGGAGAAGTCGGCCTGAGATGCTTATACCGGCGAGTCGCCCGTGCCCCCATAACCTCAATTGATTCTTTCCTCGTGGTACTTCGTGTCCTTCGTGGTTAAGGATTCTGAAGGGCATTAACCACTAAGGACACTAAGGTTCACGAAGGAGATCGAACCGCATACGAGCGGGGCGCCCGTACCTCCATAATCATCGTCGTTCAGAACTGTTCACTGACAACTAACCACTCGGCACAGCTTTTTCGTGCTATCCTGCGCTCAACTTCTTCTTTCCGGGACAGCCGTGCTGGTCGAACTGCGCCTTGAAAACTTCGCCGTCATCGAGAATGTTGCGGTTGAGTTTGGGGCTGGGCTAAATCTGCTCACCGGCGAAACCGGCGCGGGTAAATCCATGCTGATCGATGCACTGGCTTTGCTCCTTGGCGGAAAAGCCTCTCCGGATGTAGTACGTTTCGGCGCCGAGCGCGCCGTGGTCGCGGCGGTATTCGAAGCCGACGCCGAAAAAGCGATCTCCACAATCCTTGAAGACAACGGAATGGATGCTGACGACGCTGGGCTCATCTTGCGTCGTGAAATCTCAAGCAAAGGCCGCGTCTTCGTAAATAATCAGCCAGCAACCGTTGCTTTGCTGAAGCAACTCGCGCCGCATATTGCCAGCATCCACGCGCAGAATGAATCGCTGGTTTCATTCGACGCTGGAGTACGACTGGAGTTGTTAGATCAATTTGCAGGAATACAGCTCCATCCGGTGCAGCAGGCGTTTCATCATTGGAAGCAGATCAAATCTCGTATCGACGAATTGCAGCAGGGAGAACAGGAACGGCTGCGGCTAGTGGATCTCTGGACCTTCCAGAAACGCGAGATTGAAGACGCCAAACTTCACCCAGGCGAAGATGACCAATTGGAAGCCCAGAAGCGGGTGCTGAGCAATGCGGAAAAAATTTACAGCGCCGCCATGCACGCCTTCGATCTTCTTTATGAAGGCGCCGCGTCGACCGCGGCTTCGCTGCGTTCGGCGCAGAAGCATATTGAAGAGCTGGTCCGCTACGAACCGAAATTCCAGGACGGGTTGGCTTCGCTCGAATCAGCGCGTATCAGCATTGAAGATGTGGGCGCAAGTCTGCGCGATTATGCCGGCGCGGTTGAGTCGTCACCCGAACGCCTGGCTGAAATAGAAGACCGTCTCGCGTTGCTCGATCGGCTGAAGCGCAAATACGGGCCGACGCTGGATGACGTGATGAAGCTTGGCGAGGAAGTGACGCGCAAGCTTTCCGAAATCGAAAATAAGGATGAGATCCTGAATCAGTTGCAAATCGAGCGTGGCGCGGCTGCTGGGGCTTACCTGCAATCCGCCCGCTCCATATCTAAAAAGCGTTATGAAGCGGCAAAGAAATTAGGCAAGCTGGTTGAGATGGAAATCAATCAGCTGGCGATGAAATCGCAATTCCGAATCGAGCTTGGCGGAACGGACGAGGAAAATAATTGGACCACGTCAGGTTTCGATCAGGCGGAATACCTGATCTCGACCAATCCGGGCGAGCCGCAGCATCCGCTGGAGGAGATCGCGTCCGGCGGCGAACTCTCGCGGGTGATGCTGGCTTTAAAGGCGAGTGTGGAGTCAGGATC
>DATATW010000151.1:0-37344 GCA_036268595.1 Terriglobales bacterium | reverse complement strand
AACGCGGTGCCGTAAATGTAGTTCACGCCCCAGCGCCCGAACCAGGATCCATCCGGTTCCTGCTCGTCACGGATGAACTTTAGCGCCTTCTTCACCGCGCGATGGTTTTTGTCATACCCGTAGGTCGCGAGCATTTCAAGAATACGTCCCGTGATGTCGACCGTCGGCGGATCGAGCATGGCGTTGTGATCGGCGAATGGGATGTACTGGAAGACCATGCGGTCATTGTCTTTGTCGAATGACGCCCAGCCGCCATTCTTGCACTGCATGGAAAAAATCCAATCGATGGCGCGCTGCACGGATTCGACCTGGTAGCGTCCGTTGGGATGATCGACCTTCGACAAGCCGAGCGCGACCATTGCTGTGTCGTCCACATCGGGATAGAACTCATTGTTGAACTCGAAGTACCATCCGGCAGGTTTGCCCTGCTTGTTCTTAATTGCCCAGTCGCCGGGCTGGCGTACCTGCTTCTGCAGCGTCCAATCTGCCGCCTTCACCATGCGGGGATCGTTCGGCGGCACACCGGCTTCGCCTAGCGCAAAGAGCGCGTAAGCAGTGTCCCACACCGGAGACTTACATGGCTGCATGCGGAACGTATCTTCTTCCTCGATGCCAAGCTTTTCGAATTCATCCAGAGCGCGAATCATCTGCGGATCATCGAGCGAGTAACCCAGGCAGCGCAGCGCGATGATCGCGTTCAGCATGGCGGGATAGATCGCACCCAGCCCGTCAGACATTTCGAAGCGGGCCAACATCCACTGTTCGGCCTTCTTCAGAGCAATCGAGCGCAGCGGACGAATGTGCACCGCCTCAAACCAGTGCACCAGGCGGTCCAGCACCAGGAAGCTATTCCGCCATGAAACCAGCTTCTGGCTCCATTCCAGTCGCATGCGCGATTTATCACGGCCGCCAACGAAGAGCTCGTCGATGTGCATCTCTTCGGGAATTTTCTTGAATGGCTTTTTTGCGTAGACGATCGAGAGCGGAACTAAGATCGCGCGCGACCACGAAGAAATTTCGTAGATGTTGAACCAGAACCAGTTGGGGAAAAGAACGATCTCCGGGGGAATGGCCGGAACTGCGTCATAATCGTACTGTCCCAGGAAGCAGAGATAGATTTTGGTGAAGGTGTTGACCTTGGTCACGCCGCCCAGCTCTAAAATTTTATAACGCGCACGCTCTAGCGCTGGATAATCTGGCTTATAACCCGCCAGCTTCAAACTGAAATAAGCCTTAACAGATGCGCTGATGTTCGACGGGCCGCCGTTATAAATCGGCCAACCACCGTCTTCATTCTGAAAGCTGAGAATGTAATTTGCGCATTTCTGATAGCGCTCCGAGCCTCCGGTGCCGAGCAGCGTGTGCATCAGGATGTAGTCGGACTCGAGCGTGGTGTCGGCTTCGAGTTTGCCCGACCAATAGCCATCTTCGTGCTGCTGGGAAAAGAGGCGATTGCGGCAAGCCTCAATAGCCGCGGCCACGCGGCTGGCGAAATTCTCGATTTTTCCGAAACGCAGTTGTGGAGCTGATGGGGTGGAGGAGAATGAATCGTCCATAGGTTGACTAACTACTCCTAATCAGCACTCACTCCGGCCGACGGAGCCGCAGCGATGGCTTCCACGATTTCCGGCGGCAGACCAAAACGGACATTCTCTGGCATCACTTCAACTTCCCGCAGATTGTTGTAACCCTTGGATCGCAGAAATTCGACCACTTCTTCCACCAGGCACTCGGGCGCGGACGCTCCCGCGGTGAGCGCGATGGTGTTCACATTTTCCAGCCACTCGGGCTGAATGTCTTCGCAGTTGTCGATCAGATGGGAAGCGGTGCCCAGGTTACGCGCCACTTCCACCAGACGATTGGAGTTGGAGCTGTTCTCTGAGCCGACCACCAGCAACAACTCCGCGTCAGAGGCGACGTGCTTTACTGCGACCTGGCGATTCTCGGTGGCGTAGCAGATATCCTGCGCATGTGGCCCTTTGATGTTGGGGAATTTGCGGCGCAGGGCTTCAATAATTTCTTTGGCTTCGTCAAGGCTGAGCGTGGTCTGCGTCAGGTATGCAACGCGGTTGGGATCAGGAACAGTGAGCGATTCCACTTGCGCCGGCGATCCCACCACTTGGGTCACTCCCGGCGCTTCGCCCAGAGTACCGATAATTTCGTCGTGATCGCGATGGCCGATCAGGATCAGCGAATAGCCTTCCTTGGCAAACTTCACCGCTTCAACGTGGACCTTGGTGACCAGCGGGCAGGTCGCGTCAATCACCCGCAAACCGCGCTCTTTGCTGGCGCTACGGACTTCTGGCGAGACCCCGTGAGCGCTGTAGATTACGCGTTCGCCATTCGGGACTTCGTCAACGGAATCGACAAAAATGGCGCCTTTGCCCTGCAGTTCCTCGACCACAAAACGGTTGTGGACGATCTCCTTGCGAACATAGATCGGCGGACCAAAGGCTTCGAGCGCAATGCGCACGATATCGATAGCGCGGACCACCCCGGCGCAGAACCCACGGGGCTTCAGCAAAAGCAGGTTTTTCTGGCTCTCAGACACGTCGTCTCCTGTACCGTAAGGATACACGTTTCACATTGCAGTTATGCTAAAAGGTTAGCTGAAAGTACCTGTCCGGTCAACGTAAACCCAAGCAGCATCTGGGATTAGCAGCGGGTGGGGAAAAAACCGGGGTGAATGGAAAACCTACCAGATTCTGGTCACACCGTAGTTGTCGAATACCACATCGTTGCTGACCACCGCCATGTTTTCAGCCTGCGCTTGAGCGATCAGCATTCGATCAAACGGGTCCTTATGCGAACCAGGCAGCATGCCCGCCCGGATGGCATGATCGGGAGTGATCGACATCGACCGAAAGCCGTCCTGTTTCAGAGATTCTTCGAAATCCTGAATCAACTCGGTGGCCCGCGCTGGCAGTCGTCCAGCATTGATTTTGATCGCAATTTCCCAGGCAGAAACCGCGCTGATGATAACCGGATCTTTCGATTGAGCGATTCGCCTGCGTGCACGCTCCGGCAGCGATGGGTCGCCGGTAGTCCACCACAGCAGTGTGTGTGTGTCCAAAAGCAGGCGCAAAAATCACTTCCACCAGAGGTCGAGTTCTTCGGGCGGTAGTGGCTCGAAGAACTCCGGGCCAACCTTGAATTTACCCTGAAGGCGGCCGGGCTTCCGCTCGCCTCGCGGATTGCAGACTGGAACCAGCCGGACCTTCGGTTCCGAACCCCGCGCAATGACGATTTCTTCGCCGTTGCAGGCTTCTTCCACCAATCTGGAGAGGGTAGTTTTGGCTTCGTGTATGGTGATAGTCTTCATTAGCTAACTTAGGTTAGCTAACCAATCCTGGGCTGTCAAGGGCGCAAATTCCGCCATTTCCTGAGTTGATTCTCGCCAGGTTTGACAAAATCCTGCTGCTCACTTCAAATCGAGTTTCACGTCCATAACTAATTGTCCCGCGCTTATTCCTACGGAGGTTCGATGTTTCGTGCTATCAAGCTAGCAGCGCTCGTCTTACTATTTGCCGCTCTGTGTTCCGCCCAGGACCTGGCCTCCTTCGAGAAGCAGGTCACAGTCAAGACGCTGCCGAATGGGCTTACCGCAGTGATTTGCCAGCGGCCCGATACCGCCCCTGTTTTCTCGTTTTTCACGAATGTTGACGCCGGCTCCGTCCAGGACCCCATGGGCAAAACCGGTCTGGCGCACATGTTCGAGCACATGGCTTTCAAGGGGACGGAGACCATCGGCACCAAGGACTATCCCGCCGAGAAAGTGGCGCTGCAAAAGGTCGAAGAGGCATATGCGGCCTATATCCACGAACGCGATAAGCGCGTGGGCCGCGACGAGCAGAAATTGAAGCAGTTGCAAGGCGAATGGCAAGCCGCCATCAAAGACGCTCAGCAGTACGTGATCCCGAACCAATTTGGAGAGATCGTCGAGCGCAACGGCGGCGAAGGCATGAACGCGTTCACGGCTGACGATCAGACTGCTTACTTCTATTCATTTCCGGTAAATCGGCTGGAGTTGTGGGCCTACCTTGAATCGGCGCGCTATACCCATCCCGTATTCCGCGAATTCTACAAAGAGCGCAATGTAGTGATTGAAGAACGCCGTATGCGCACCGACAGCAATCCTATCGGTCGCTTGCTTGAGCAGTTCGTCGAAGCATCATTCACCGCTCACCCTTACCATCGTCCAGGTATTGGTTACATCTCTGATCTCAACACGTTTTCAGCCACCGACGCGCAACACTTCTTTGATACTTACTACATCCCCTCAAATATGGTGGTGGCCATCGTGGGCGATGTCGATCCCGTCAAAACCATGGCGATGATTGAAAAATACTTCGGCGCCATTCCGTCGCGACCCAAGCCCGATGAGCGAACCACGACCGAGCCACCGCAAAACTCTGAGCGGCGGGTGGTGCTGCTGGACGCGTCACAGCCGGTCTATCTCGAGGGCTATCACCGCCCCGACTACCGCGACAAGGATGATGCGGTTTATGACGCTCTCGCCGACCTGCTCTCCGAAGGCAGAACTTCGCGTTTGTACCGAGCACTGGTGCGAGATAAAAAGATTGCCTCCGAAGCGGAGGGTGGCACCGGCTATCCGGGAGTGAAGTATCCGCATATTTTCTATTTCTTCGCGACGCCCATGCCCGGCCACACTCCTCAGGAAGTCGGCGACGCTATACATGCCGAGATTGAACGATTGAAGAAAGAAGACATCAGCGATGAAGAGCTGAAGATGGTAAAGACTCGGGCCAAGGCAAACCTCATCCGTAGCCTGGATAGCAACGATGGCCTGGCCCAGGACCTGGCGGTTTATCAGACCCTCTATGGCGACTGGCGCGAACTCTTCAAGTCGGTGGATCGGATTAATGCGGTTACCAAAGCAGACATTCGGCGGGTGGCTAATCAGGTGTTTATTCCGACCAATCGTACCGTGGGCATCATAGAAACTGCGCCGGCCACCAGCGGAGGTGCACAGTGAAAATCTCCGCCCTAAAGAAAATTGCACTCTTTGCCGGACTTATTTTCGCAATCGCGCCGGCCCTGGTTGCACAACAACCCTGGACCAAGATTCCGATTCCTCCGCTGCCGGCGTTTCATCCCCAGGAACCCAAACGAATCGTGCTGCCCAATGGCATGATTATTTTCCTGCAGGAAGACCACGAGCTTCCCACCATCGATGGCGTCGCCCGCATTCGTGGCGGAGCGCGCTCGGAGTCGGCGGCAAAAGTTGGCCTGACCGGGCTCTACGGCGAGGTCTGGCGCACCGGGGGTACGAAATCCCAAACCGGCGATCAGCTGGACGATTATCTTGAGATTCGCGCCGCGAAAGTTGAGACCGGGGCCAACAGCGACTCCACTACTATTTCTCTTTCCTGCCTCAAGGACGATTTCAGCGACGTATTCAAGATCTTCGGTGAATTGCTACGTGCCCCGGAGTTTCGGGCCGACAAGCTGGATCTGGCTAAGCGCGAGGCTTTCGACGGCATTTCACGGCGCAATGATGAAGTTCGCGAAATTGCGGTGCGTGAGGCCACCAAGCTTGCCTATGGCGCGAACAATCCGTATGCCCGCGATCCCGAGTACGCGACCATAAGCGCGGTCACGCGTGAGGACCTGGTGGATTGGTATCAGACCCACGTCCATCCCAATAACATCATCATTGGAATTGTGGGCGACTTCGACTCCGCCCAGATGGAAACCACGCTGCGTCAGGCTTTTGGCGACTGGCAAAAAGGGGCAGTGGTAAAGGCGCCCGACATTCATTTCAATCCTGCACCGCCCGGCTATTATTTAGTCAAAAAAGCGGATGTCGACCAGAGCAACATTCGCATGGTCGGTTTAGGAACCACGCGTGACAATCCCGATTACTATGCAATCGAAGTTTTCAACGAAGTGCTGGCCGGCGGCTTCTCTTCGCGACTGATTCAGAGCATCCGCACCGCCCAAGGACTGGCATATGCGGTGGGAGGCGGCATCGGCACCCGCTTTGATCACCCTGGTATTCTGCAGCTCGCCATGGGAACAAAGAGCAGCACTACCGTCGAATCCATTAAGGCACTTTATGCGCAGATCGACGAACTAAAAACCAAGCCGATCGACGATACCGAGATCGCGCGCGCCAAAGACTCGATTCTGAATACGTTCGTATTTAATTTCGACACGCCAGATAAAGTTTTGCGCGAACGCATGGCCTATGAGTTTTATGGGTATCCCGCAGATTTCCTGGAACGCTACCGCCGCGGAATCGAAAAGGTTACGGCGGAGGATGTGGCGCGAATCATTCCCAAGTATCTGCACAAAGACCAATTGGCCGTGTTGGTGGTCGGCAACTCGACCGAGTTCGACAAGCCGCTATCGTCTTTGGGACCGGTGAAGGACGTCGATATATCGATTCCACCGCCTCCTGCACAAATGGGAGGAGCGGCAAGTCAGCCGTCTGAGAAGCAGTAGTGAGGGATTAGCGGAGGGAGTGCTGGTCTAGTTGGTCGTGGCTGCTGCCCGGTTATTCCACTGCGGCTCGAGCAGAACCCGTACAGCATCTGAGCGCTTTGCAGCCCGCTTTTTGAGCCATGCCTGCAGATCTCTCCTGCACGCTGGAGCGATTTTGCTGAAAAACAATCCGGCGCGGCCGCTCCCGTCAGCCCAGATAAAATCTCCCGTCGCCTGGATCACCTGCGATGTCGCGGGAAGCAGAAAACGCAATGGCACTCCCCGCAATGGAGTCAAGCCTTCAGCGGCTTGCAGTGATAGGCCTTGTTCGGTCACGTCCACCACCAGCGCGGGAACGATTCCGGTCGGAAATTGCAGATAAGCCAAAGTCTCGCTCTTTTGTCGCGGCTCGCTGCGCCGATCCCGGTGCATGAAACCGCGCGCCGCGCGGAACGAATGCAGCACCTGCTGCGGCTCCAGCGCCTTGTACAGAACGAAGTTCGCACCGGCCTGGAATGCGCTCCCCACGGAGGTCGCCGCGCCGATCATTCCGAATAGTACCGGCCTGCGCTTATCGGGCAAACTCCGCGCCATTTTAGCCACGCACTCGGCATCCGGCATATCAAAATCCAAAATCAGGGCCGAATGATGCTCCGACGTAAGTATCTCCAACGTCTCTGCCGCTGACGCCGACACCCGGTAATCCATCCCCAGTTCAGCAAATGTTGCCACCAACACCTTCACTGCTCCATTGCTGCGGGACATCACTAAGGCGTTGATCCCCATACCGGCAGCTTAGTTCGCAATCGAACCTTGAGAAAGATATCGGCTGTAACCTCAGGGGTGTTACCAGAGAGATTGAACGGAAAAGAAAAGCCGCTCTGCTTCAGAGCGGCTATAAGGCTTTTATCGAACTAAGCCACGCGACGTTCGGGTTGTGCGCCCGCTTTTTTCTGACCCGAAAACAGCTCGATCATAGCGCGGTTAAACGCCGGGATGTCTGACGGCTGGCGACTGCTCACCCAATTCTTGTCCTGAACGACTTCTTCGTCCTGCCACTTGGCCCCAGCATTCCGTAGATCGTCCTGAATGGTGTGATAGCTGGTGATGGATCTGCCTTTGACCAGTCCGGCCGAAACCAGCAACCAGGGCGCATGGCAAATAATTGCCATCGGCTTGCCTGATTGGTTCATTTCGCGAACAAATTCCTGAGCACGAGGATGTATGCGAAGCGTGTCCGCGTTCAAGGCGCCTCCCGGCAACAGCACAGCGTCGAACTGATCGGCTCGAACCTCGCCGAGTGTCGCGTCGACGTCATATTGCGAAGCCTTGTCGCTGTGGTTTAGTGATTGAATTTTCCCCGCTTTCGGCGCGATCAAAGTTGTCTTTGCACCTGCGTTATCGAGCGCTTCGCGGGGATCTTTCAGCTCCGCATCTTCAACTCCATCCGTCGCTAGAATAGCAACACGCAATCCCTGCAGATTTTTGTCAGCCATGAATTCCTCCTCAATTTGTCTAAGGATTAGTGTCCCGCAAAAGCTGCTCTGGTTGGATCGGGGCAAGACTGTATTTGGTCTCAGAGCGGCAGAGAGCGCGAACAGGAAAACTGGCAGTATAGTGGCTAAGCACCCGCCCTCAGTGCTGCCCGGCGTCCATCATCTGCGCCGTTGCTGGTACTCGGTGGCCAGGAGCCTGGCTCGCAAATGGTGCGTCCTTCGAATCAAATGGGTGCGGATTTACTCCACTGCCGATCGTTTCTGCTGGTCCAGGATCAGTCCGTAGAGATACTCAAGTTGCGGCAGCTGACGTCGTGGATCCAACCGCAGGGCACGCGTAATGCTGGTTTGTGCTTCTCTCATCCTCCCCAAGTGGTAATAAGCGGCCGAGTTCAGAAACCAGTAAACCGGAGAGGAGTCTGGGAAACGCTCAACTAACGTGTCGGTCATTGCTGCCATAGCTCGCCAATTCTTTTGTTGTGCCGAGACGATAGCGAAATCCACATAACCTGCCGCGAGGTTGGAATCACTGGTTACCGCCTGGCGGAATGACTCTTGCGCATCAGAGAAACTGCTCTGCTTTGCCTGAAATCGTCCTAGCTCGAGCCATGCCAAGGCATAACGTGGATATATCCCAACGGCTTTCTTAAAATACTCACAGGCAGCTTGCAATTTGCCTTTGCGCTCCTCCTCTTGGCCTTTGGAGAGGGCCTTTCGTGCCTTTTCCGGCGCGGCTAAGGAGCTAATGCTCACGGTATATCGCGGGTCGCCGTTCCCCCCGAGATCACTCCACAGAGAAGACGACACCGCATCGCCATTATCCGCAGACCCGCTGTCCAGCTGCGAAACGCGCTGTGTCTCAGGGAGATGTTGTGGAGCTTCCGTCTCGGGCTGAGTCAACACGCTCCGGTTCCCGGCAGAGCCGCCCGTCAGGGCGGCTATATTTTTTGCTTGCGTGGTGGAGTTCGTTTCAGGCAGCTGACCAAACAAATAGACGGGAACGAACAAACCAACTAGAACAGCGAAGATCCTGAATGACTTCATCATTTCACTCCTTCCGGAAATGATCGGCAGTTGGATGGTCCGCAGATAACCCAGGTACACGCCGCTAACCTCTATTTCACGTAAGAAGATCTCTTATGGGTTCTCGGGAAAGTTTGTAGGGGCGACAATTTCGATTTACTGAAAGCTTTGCACCGCGGTAACTGCGAACAGGTTCCCGAAGGTAAGTAGCTGACGTAGAATTGCCTCACTCTGATCGTGTGTTGCGGACCCTCACCTCGACGCGCTTGGTGGCATTTTGTTGGAATTAGGGAAAAAAACCAGGCGACGTTCCGCCTTGATCCGGTTGCTCGGAGAGTGCCGTAGTTGCTGGCCTCATCTTTCCGCAATAGCTTTTCTCAGCTTCCTTTCCCTGCCACTGACGTTGTTGTTTCCACTTCCGTTGAAAATCGTTGTGGATAACGTGCTCGGGTCGCAGCCTCTGCCCATTTGGCTTGCACGAAGCGCTTCTCTTCTTCCGCATACGTGGACGGGGCCACATGGGGCCGCTTTGGAATTCGCGATCACGGTGCTGCTTGCCATTGGGGTGCTGGTTAACATTCAGGGATTGGCGTCGTGGTGGCTGCAAACTTATACCGGAGAAAAATTGGTGTGGGACTTCCGCGCCCGTCTCCTCGATCATGTACAGCGCCTGCCTCTAGTCTTTCATGACCATTACGGGGCCAACGATTCGGTCTATCGAATCCAGCACGACGCGCCCTCGATCCAATACGTAACTATCCAGGGTATGGTGCCGTTGCTGACTGCGCTGTTCACGCTGGCAGGCATGATTATTGTGACCGCAAAGATGGACATGCAACTTGCGGTTGTCGCGCTCGCCATCACTCCCCTGCTTTTTTTGTTGTCACTGGGTTGCAGCCGGATTGTGCGTACCCGCTCGCAAACCATAAAAGGACTCGACAGCTCCGCCATGTCGGTAATTCAGGAGGTGCTCGGCTCCATTCGCGTGATAAAGGCCTTCGGGCAGGAGGCGCGCGAGCAAGCCCGGTTTGTTCGCCGCTCCGGCGAGCGCATGTCTCATCAGGTGCAGCTGGCGTTACAACAGGCAGTGTTCAACGTTCTGATCGGTCTCACTATCGCGATTGGTACGGCAGCCACGCTGTATATCGGCGTGCATCACGTGCGCTCCGGTGCGCTCACCATTGGCTCGCTGCTGATGATCATGGCGTACGTGGCGCAGGTCTACCAGCCGATGCAGACGCTCACTACCAAAGCGACCGAGATGCAGGCTGGACTGGCTAGTTTGGACCGGACTTTCATGCTGCTCGACCAGACGCCAGAAATTTCGGAGCAGAAAGGCGCTCTGCCGGTCGCGCGTGGGCGGGGCGAGTTCGAGTTTCGCGACATTTCCTTCCGTTACCAAAATAATCAGCACGGACTTCAGGAAATTTCCTTTCATGTGCCGGCGGGGACCCGGGTTGGGATTGTCGGAGCCACTGGCGCCGGGAAAACCACTCTGCTGAATTTGCTGATGCGCTTCTATGATCCGTCAGAGGGGGCGGTGCTGCTGGACGGCATCAACATTCAGCAATATCGCATCTCCGACCTGCGCCGCCAGTTTGCGGTGGTTCTGCAGGAGCCGGTCCTGTTCGCCGCCAGTATCGCCGAAAATATCGCGTATGGAAAACCTGACGCGACAGATGAGGAAATAGTTGCTGCAGCCAGCGCTGCGGCTTCCCATACCTTTATCTCGCAGCTTCCGGAGGGCTACGAAACCCAGGTGGGCGAGCGCGGGTCACTGCTGTCAGGCGGAGAGCGCCAGCGAATCTCACTGGCGCGGGCATTTTTGCGTGACAGCCCGATTCTGATTCTTGATGAACCCACCAGCTCAGTCGATATCCATACCGAAGCCGCGATCATGGAAGCGACCGAACGCCTTATGGCTGGGCGCACGACCTTCATGATCGCTCATCGCCTGGACACATTGAAGAGTTGCGATATGGTGCTGGTACTGGATCACGGCAGGCTGATAGAAGTGAAGGAGCGAGGTCCTAAAGGTCTGGCAATGGCGGCAGTCTAGCGCCGCACCGGCAAGATGGACTGATTCACGCCCGGGCGAGGACGCCCGCGCCCCCACAACATGCTGCCGGCTTTACTTAAGATCTTTCATCGGCATCATGGTGCCGTAGTCCCTGCCAGATGGTTCCACGCCACGCGCCACCATTCCGTCAAAAGCTTCGCGAAACTCAGGATACTTCTGCAGTAGAGCTTTCATGACCGTCACGTTCTCCTGAAAAGTTTGTCCGGTATCGGCGACGCTGGCGATCTGATATCTGACGACCAGATCCAGGTCCTGGCCGACAGCCAGCGGGAAAACGGCGATCATTTTGTAAATTTTTCCACCCTGCGCAACCAGGTCGGCGGTATTTCCTCCGGTCGGGAAATCCGCAGGTTTCATGCTCGATTCTTCTTCATAGAGCTTGTCTATGGCTTGCGTCTCCATGAAAGGCACGGCCAGAGCGAGTTCCCGGCCTTCAAGGTAATAAAGCCACGCGGTGTGGGTTTGGCCTTTAGCCTTGTAGGTATTCGCATGGTCGAGAAACCACTTGCTGTCATGGCCGCCGATCTCGGTGGGTCGCAGGAACAGGCCCCCAAGCTTCCAGTCGGTGCCGATCTGCTGGAGCACGAAAGAAACCGTGTAGGGGCTTTTCTGGGTGCTCACATCCAGAATAGAGACACCATAAGTTCCAGGCGGCAAGTTGGGAATTACGAATTCGGCGCTGTTCGCGGTTTGACCGCCGGCATTGAAAATGCCACAGAGAAATTCTGCACGCGCCAGGGGTGCGGTGCCCTCCGCTTTCAGTTCGAACGGGGCGCGGGGAGTGGCATGAGCGCCAGCCAAATTTGCCTTGTTGTCGTTGATCGTGCCTTCCAGTCCGGCGAAGTTATTGGCCACCGCGGGAATCGAGTTCTGCTTGAGGGATGCCGTATCACCGCGCGACACCATATCGAAGTAACGGGTGGCGGCCCCGGTGATGGCGGACCGGGTAGCTGCGTCCATCTCATCCGAAGTGATGCAGGTTTGCGCGAGCCCTAAGGCCGGGAACGCCACAACCAGCACAGCTACCCAACTTATCCAGCGAAAATAGTGGTCAGATTTCATTACACGTTCCATTCGCGGGAGACAGCCCGCAACAATTTAGAATCTGCTACTTAGATGCGAGTTGTTGGTTCAAGCGAGTGCGGTCACTCAGACAACAGGCTACCGAAAAATTAACATAAACCCACAAGTGAATGAAATCGCAGGTGCCTGAGAAGGTTAACTTTCCCGCTCCGGGCATTGAAAACCAACCAGTTCTGCCCTGTGCTCATCCAAGTTCCTGCTCAAAGAAGGAAAATCCATGTCTGGTTGTGGAAAAGCTTTGCTGCCGCTGGCGCTTTTGGCCATCATCACTTGGGCTGGCTGCGTCGGTTTCGTCAAGGGACTTGACGACGTCACCGTGAAGACGGCCGGCGGGGGAATTGGCGTCGTGACCAGCTCGCCCAATGGGATCAACTGTTCCAGCCCCGGTACTGGCACCTGTGAAACAAGCTTTAATAACGCGCCGACTGTGACGCTTACTGCGGCACCGCAACAAAATTTCACCTTCGGCGGTTGGACGGGATGCAACTCGACCAGCGGCACCACATGCACGGTTTCGGGAACGGCGAATGTGACGGCAACCTTCACAGCGAGTTTGAAGAGTGTCAATCACATCATCTTTCTGGCCCAAGAGAACCGGTCGTTCGACAACTACTTCGGTGCCCTGCGCGAATACTGGGCGCAAAACAATATCCCAGACCAATCATTCGACGGGCTGCCTCAATTTAACCCCGGCGCCAGCGCGACGTCCGCTCCCACCAACCCAGGCTGCGATCCGGCGTTTCCCTATCCGCCCAATTCATATTGCCAGATTGACTCCAACAGCCCGTTAGTTCAGTCGTTTCCCGCTCAGAGTACGTGCGTAGAGAATCCAAGCCCTTCATGGGCCGAAGCCCACCGGTCATGGAATGTTCATGATCCGACTTCGCCGACTCCGTTGTTAAACGGGTTTGTTGATGCCGGCGCGAACGACTCCCGGCAACATACCGACCTCACCGGTGCGCTTGCCCCATTTTTTGACCTGAATGGCGTTCGAGTCATGGGATATTACGACGGCACGTACTTGAATTATTACTACGCACTAGCTAGCGCCTTCTCGACCTCGGATCGGTGGTTCGCTCCAGTCATGACGCGCACGCCACCTAATCGGGAATATCTGATAGCCGGAACCTCCCATGGATACGTCTACCAACGCGGAACTAATCCTCCGCTCGACTCTCCTCTGATTCCTTCCACAACGATTTTTGAGGAGCTGCAGACTGCCGGTATCAGCTGGACGATTTACGTAAACGGCGGGGGCGGAGCCAGTCCGTGCGCGGATACCGATACCGAGTGTCTTCTCTCGCGCAGTTATATTCACGACTTCGTATTTGGCGCCACCATAAAAAACAATATTAGCCAGTACACCAATAATCCGATGCATTCGATCGCGCCAATTTCGCAGTTCTATACTGACGCGGTGAATGGAACTTTACCGCAGGTAGCGCAGATTGAACCGGCTTCCGATCTCGGGCTGGATGAGCACCCCGAAGACAATGACCCTGCTCCCGGCCAGCCTGCCTGCTGCACTATGCAGGCTGGAGCGAATTACGTTTCGACGCTCATCAATGCGGTAATGTGCGGGCAGAATAATAGCCCTCCATCCGGCACATGCACTCCGGGCCCAAGTTGGAACGACTCGATTTTCCTTCTTACCTTCGACGAGCCGGGAGGATTTTACGACCACGTGCCTCCGCAGCCGACAGTGAATCCTGATGGCATTTTGCCAATGGATTTGTTTTCCAACGATCCCTGTTTCGGGGCTACGGTGGCGGGCACAGTCTGCGATTTCAGCTACACGGGATACCGTCTTCCTCTGGTGGTGGTCTCGCCTTATGCCAAAAAGAACTTCGTCTCGCATCAGATTCGCGATACCACCGCGATTATCAAGCTGATCGAGACCCGCTTTGGCGTCGCTTCGCTGACCCAGCGCGACGCAGCCCAAGTCGGGATGGATGACCCCAACACCGGCTTCCTTGATTTCAACACCGCCCCGTGGAGGACACCGCCAATCCTCCCCGCACAGACTGTGCTCGGACAGTCGGCGTGTTACGTGAATCCCCCGCCGACTTCGCCGTAGTCAGGCGCGGCACTCAGGAGTTCTTGGGTTTTGATTTTCCGGGCAGAGCGGCAGGGTTTTCATGGGTGCGTTCGCGGAATCCGCCCTTCATCCCCGTGCCCAGAGTAATAGTGCTCTCCCCGAATCTGTCGCGGAGCTTATCGGCGGCCGACAAAATGTTCTCCCACTTCTCACGGCCCTGACCTTCGAGGAAATCCAGTTGAGCCGCATCCTGCCCAAACGATGACGCCTGCACCCCCAGCAACCGCACCTCTGCCCCTTTATGCCAGTTGGTGTGAAATAGCCGGTGAATCTGCTGGAAAATTTCGTTATCGAGCTGGGTAGGGGAATCGAGCGAATGGGCGCGGGTAATGGTAGTGAAATCCTTGTAGCGCAATTTGAGTTGCAGAGTGCGCGCGCGCAATTGGTTCTCGCGAAGTCGGCGGCCCACCATCTCAGAGAGCCGCATCAGCGTGGACTCCATCTGGGCAACGTTCGCGGTGTCCACATCATAGGTGTGCTCATGGCTGATGGATTTCGCTCCTTCGTCTGCTCCGATCTCGCCTTCGAACCATGCGCCGGCATCTTCTCCTCGGGCCTTACCTGCCAGCGCCACTCCCCATTTTCCAAATTGCTGCTCAAGATCGTTGTGGTCAAACTTGGCCAGGTCCCCGACTTTGCGAATGCCCAGTGAGTGCAGCTTTTTCTCAGTGACTTCTCCCACGCCGGGGATCTCGCGGACATCCAGCGGCGCAAGAAACTTGGATTCGCGGCCAGCCAGAATAAACAGCACTCCATTCGGCTTGGCCTTACCGGAGCAAACCTTCGCGATCAAACGAGATGTGCCTATCCCGATTGAGCAATTGAGTTCTGTTTCCGCTTTCATTTGTTTGTGAAGCTTGTGGGCTGCAAGCAGCGGCGGTCCGTGCAAACGTTCGGTTCCCGTCATGTCCAGATAGGCTTCGTCAATCGATACCATTTCGACCTGCGGCGAAAAGCTGGTCAGGACCTTGTGGGCTTTTTCCGAGCATTCGCGGTAGCGGTCAGGATGGCCATCCACGAAGATGGCCTGCGGGCAAAGCTTGGCAGCAGTGCGAAGCGGCATGGCCGAGTGCACGCCGAACTTGCGCGCCGCGTACGAGGCCGCTGAAACCACCCCGCGCTCGTGGCGTTGGCCACCCACTACGACCGGCTTCCCTTTGAGCGAAGGATCGAAGAGCTCTTCCACCGAGACGAAGAAGGCGTCCATGTCTACGTGGAAGACGGTGCGAGGAAAGGCAGACATGGCTACACCAAAACGGCCTGCGCGTGTTGCTGGCGGACCCGCTCATACACACGCAGATACTCGCGCGCGGAAACCCGCCAGGAAAAATCTTTGCTCATGCCGTTGCGCATGAGCCGCTGCCATGAATCCTGATCGCGATACACCTGCATAGCCTGATGAATCACGCGCAACAACGCCTCGCCGCTGTATTCGTGAAATTTAAAGCCTGTGCCTTTTTTGGTTCGCGGCTCCCAGGGATCGATAGTATCGTCGAGCCCGCCGGTGGCGCGTACAACCGGCACCGTTCCGTATTTCAGGCTGTAAAGTTGGCTCAGGCCGCTGGGTTCGTAACGCGAAGGCATCAGGAACATGTCTGCACCCGCCTCGATCTTGTGCGCCAGCGCGTTATCGTAGGCCACGCGCACCCCGACTTTCTCGGGCACCCTCCGCGCCAGCCGCAAAAACATCTCTTCATACAGTTTGTCGCCGCTGCCCAGGACCGTAATCAGGACGTCCTCCAGCGCCAATCGATCAATAATCTGTCCGATCAGGTCGAAACCTTTTTGCGCCGCAAACCTGGAAACGATTCCAATCACCGGCACATCAAGGTTGGCCTCCTGCAATCCAAAGCTGGCGAGCAGGTCTTGCTTGCACTCTCGCTTGCCGCTCAAATCTTCGGCGGAATAATGTGCCGCGATGAACTTATCGGTCTGCGGGTTCCATTCCTCGTAGTCGACGCCGTTCAGAATGCCCGCAACATTTTGCGCGCGGTCTTTCAGCACGCCTTCCAGGCCGAAACCGAATTCCGTAGTCTGAATTTCCTGGCTGTATCTTCTGCTGACGGTGGTGATCATGTCCGAATACACCAGTGCGCCCTTCAGGAAGTTGACATTGCCGAAATATTCCATCTTCGCAATGGTGAACAGATCCCAGGGAAGCATCAGCAGTGGCAATATTTCCGGCGGAAACAATCCCTGATAACCCATATTGTGGATGGTGAAAACGGTTCCGGCATCACGGAAGGCAGGGTCCTCCGAATACTGGGTCCGCAGCAGCACCGGCACCAGCGCCGCCTGCCAGTCGTGACAATGAAAAACATCCGGCACGCCGAGAATCTTGGACGCCTCAAGCACGGCGCGGCAGAACAATGCAAAGCGCTCGGCGTTGTCGGGAAAATCCCCGGAGGCGGTGCCGTAGAGTCCTTCGCGATCAAAAAAAGGCGGATAGTCGACAAAGAAAAACCGCACTCCCGGATATCCTGCGCCGGTCAGTATCGAGCAGAAGCGATAGCGGTCATCAAAAGGGATGGTTATGCTCTGAACCACGGTGCGCTCTTCGCTGATGCGGGTATGCCGATAATGGGGAATATAAACGCTGACTTCGTGTCCGGCAGCCGCCAATGCGCGGGGCAATGCTCCGACTACATCTGCGAGGCCGCCAGTTTTGGAAAAGGGAACACATTCGGAAGCGACGAACGCGATGTGCATTTAGAAAGGAGCTCCAGCCGTACCTGCTTCCCACTCCGCGCTATCATATTGCGGGACGCAAGCTCGGCTATGCGTCCCAGTCTAATCGGCAAGATGAACGAGGGTCAATGAAGGTTTCGCGCGCGCCACTTCCAGGTAAAAAACCCAAACTCGGGCAGCATTTTTTAAATGATTCCGCCGCCGCGGTGCGTATCGTTGAGTCACTTGGCGACCTCTTGCAGAGCACGGTGCTTGAGATTGGACCAGGTCGCGGGGCCCTCACCAACCTGCTGGCGAGGCGTGCACGCAGGGTGATTGCGGTGGAAAAAGACCGCGTGCTCGCCGCCCAACTCAGAATGCACTTCTCGCTCGCGCCGAATGTGGAAATTATTGAAGGCGACATTCTGGCCATCGATCTCGATTCTCTGTTTGGGCCGAAGCCCGGCAGCTCGCGACCGGGAATGGACGTGGCACCAGAGCAGGTGCGCGTGCTGGGAAATCTGCCTTACTTCATCACTTCAGATATTCTTCTGCGACTCTTTGAGTATCGAAAATATTTTGAGAGTCTGGTTTTGATGGTGCAAAAGGAAGTCGCTGACCGGCTCTCGGCTAAGCCGGGAACCAGCGAGTACGGCCTTCTTTCGGCGACGGCACAGTTGTATTCGAAGGTGGAAAAAATCCTGACCCTCCCACCAGAGGCGTTTTCGCCACCCCCGAAGGTACACTCGGCGGTGGTTCGGCTGACTCCTTCTGCGCGTTTTGAAAAGTTGGAGATAGACGAGACCGGATTTATAAATTTCCTGAAACTTTCATTTGGGCAGAAACGCAAGACATTGTGGAACAACTTGAAGGGCAGCTACTCGTCTGACGATCTCGAGCGCGCATTGGCTAAGGCCAAAGTCAAACCCTCGGTGCGTGCGGAAACACTTTCTATCGAGACCAGCGCCAACATCTTCCGTGAACTTCCCGCGCCCAATGGCATCGCGTCCAAGTGAGATTATGTTATGAGCGTTGTCCGCCAACCCGCGGTTGCCGGCCGCTTCTATCCGGCGAATCCCGGGCGCCTGCGCACGGATATTGAGTCTTATCTTTCGCCTGCGTCGCCCAATTTGCGAGTAATCGCCTGCATGGTCCCTCATGCCGGATACATGTATTCCGGACCAGTGGCTGGTGCGGTGTTCTCGCGGCTGGAAATTACGGCCAGTTGCGTGGTGCTCGCTCCGAATCACACTGGCCGCGGGCATCCACTGGCGATTATGAACGAAGGCGCATGGCGAACTCCGCTGGGTGAAGTGCCGATTGATGTGGATCTTGCCGCGGACCTGATCGAGGAATTTCCCGCATTGTCAGCCGATTCCGCTGCCCATCGTTCCGAGCACGCCATCGAAGTCGAGCTTCCTTTTTTGCAGGTCTGCCGTCCGGATGCGAAATTTGTGCCCATCGCGATCGGCACTGCGCAACTGGCGCTATTGGAGCAATTGGGCGAAGCGCTTGCGGCGGTCATAAAGAGACGCAGAAATCCGGTACTCATCGTCGCCTCGAGCGACATGAATCATTACGAAGACGACGCCACCACCCGCGTCAAAGATCGCAAAGCAATCGAGAAGATTCTGGCGCTCGACGCTCCTGGGCTATACGAAACTGTGATCAATGAAAGCATCAGCATGTGCGGATTCGGCCCGGCGGTAGCCATGCTCACTGCCGCCCGCCGTCTGGGTGCGCAAAAAGCAGAATTAGTGCAGTATGCAACTTCAGGAGATGTTTCGGGTGATCGCAATCTGGTTGTGGGTTACGCCGGAGTGATTATTCAGTAGCTACTTCCCTGCCGTCGCGAGCAGCCGCAGGGCGCGCGCGCGGCTGACATTCATCACGGATGAGTCATCGGCGATGTTCTGCAAAACCGGTGCAATCACTTGCACATCGCTCAGACTGTTGTCCCTCTGCATCTCTTCCATGCGCTTCAGTTCATCGTCTAGAGCGAGCTTTTCATATTTATGCAAATACGCCAGCCGCCGGCCGAACTCCATTGTGGCCGACAAATTCTGAAAGAGAGCGGTAAGCTGTTGGACCGGCAGTAACGGCGAGTAGTTGAATACTGCCCGCGACGTGCGCGCCCCATCTTTGTAGATCAGCGCTTTTGTTCCCGTATTCGCGACATTCTTGCGATCGGAATCCACTTTGCCGGTGAAATAGTGGGCTCGCTTACTGAGATCAAAAACCCGGGTGCGGATCGCGGCGGGAACCGCGAACTTAAGCGACGCGGGATCCGCAGGATCAGATTTCTCATCGAACTTCCCATTCGAGACGTAGGAACCCTGGCCATCGCCGCCAATCACGATTTCATAATGGCTCGGGTCAGAGCCCGGAAAATCAAGAGTGAAACTTACGGTTGCCGTGGACTGTTGTCCAGAGACAGCGAGGCATAGCGACAGAACGATCAATAGAGGAAGCGCGCCCGACTTTCGGAGACCCATTCACAAAATTATGCCAGATAACTTCCGTAGAAAGCTCGCTTACTCGTGGGTAACCGGCTAAGCTAGGTGCGTGACTGTTTACTTGCCTACGACTAATAATTTCTTGCCTTTTCTACGATTGCAATGTAAATAGATGCAACGATGTTACCGCGCCCTCGGTTTATTGCCCTTTTTGTTGTCCTTGGTTTCTCGGTTTTGCAAACTCAGGTTCTCTTTTCGCAATCAGCCGCACCTCAATTTACAGCCGCAGGTGTCGAGAAGACCGGCAAACCGGCTTCACAGGAGGCCGTCCACGCCGACAATAAAATCCAAGAGGCTGCGATCATCGAGGAATTGGACAGCACCATTGATCTGGAAGATGACGGGACACAGACACGCCAGACGGAAGCGCGCATTAAGGTCCTTTCAGAAGCAGGAGTCCAGCACTGGGGAGTCATCTCATTCTCCTACCAGAAGCTTAACGAAGTTCTCGACATCGCGTATGTACGGGTGGGAAAGCCAGACGGAACTGTCGTTACCACCCCTCCGGAAAATACCCAGGACCTTACATCAGAAATCAGCCGAGTCGCTCCTTTCTATACAGACCAGCGCGAAAAGCATGTGGCCGTCAAGGGTCTCGCGCCCGGGGATGTGATCGAATACTCGGTGCAAGTTCACGTGACCAAGCCGCTGATACCGGGCCAATTCTGGGTGAATTATAAGTTCGAAAATGATCAAATTGTGAACAAGGAAACGCTGAAAATCAGTGTGCCCGCCAGCCGAACGGTAAAGCTTAAAAATCGCGGCCCCAAGTTTGAAATCAGCACCGAAGGCAACCACCGCATATATTCCTGGACATCATCCAACCCCACGCGCAAACCTGAGAGTGAGAAAGATGAAGGTACGGAATGGAAGCAGGCCCGCGGTTTAAAAGACCAGCCGGACATTCTTCTTAGCAGCTTTGCCTCGTGGGACGAAGTCGGGAAATGGTATGAGGATTTGCAGCGCGACCGCATCAAGCCCACACCGGAAATCCAGGCTAAAGCCGCCGAACTCACGAAGGGCGCGGCGGATGATCAAGCGAAGCTAAGCTCGATCTATGATTATGTGAGCACAAAGTTTCGGTATATAGGTATCGCACTCGGCATTGGTCGCTACCAACCGCATGCGGCTGCTGAGGTGATGGAAAATGGTTACGGCGATTGCAAAGATAAACACACCTTGCTGGCATCACTGCTCACCGCCGCCGGCTTCAAGGTTTACCCAGCGCTTATAAATACCGAACGGGACCTCGACGCTGATGTGCCATCGCCGGGACAGTTCGACCATGTAATCAGTGTGGTTGAACTGCCAAGTGGCCCGCTCTGGTTAGATACGACCCCGGAAGTTTCGCCCTTGGGCTTCCTGCTTGGGCCGCTTCGAGGCAAGCACGCGCTTGTCGTTCGGTCGGGTTCCTCTGAATTGGCGCTCACTCCGGCGAATCCGTCCTTCAAATCTTCGCAGACGTTTGAGATGAAAGCCAAGCTCGACGATACCGGACATCTTACCGGCGAGGCTGAGCGTGTGGTTGCTGACAGTGACTTTGAAGTGTTGCTGCGGACCGCATTCCGTGCTTTGCCGATGCCTCAGTGGAAGGACCTGGTGCAACGGCTTTCCTACGGATCGGGATTTGGAGGCGATGTCAGCGATGTAAGCGCAAGTTCGGTTGAGAACATCGAGCAGCCGTTCCACATTTCTTACAAATACGCGCGAAAGGACTATAGCGACTGGGAGAACCATCGAACCGGCCCCCCACTTCCTGTTCTTTACCTTCCTGATATTAAAGAAGGCAAGACGGCGCCTACCACCCCGATCTGGCTGGGCGTGCCTGGCGAGGTCAGGTTTCATTCTTCAATGGAACTTCCCAAGGGTTACGAACTGGAGGTTCCCAAGAGTGTCGACATAAAAGAGGATTTTGCGGAGTACCACGCGTCTTACACATTGAAAGACGGCACGCTCATTGCGGACCGTCGGTTAATCATGTCGGTATCCGAAGTACCGATCGAAGAATATGAAAAATATAAAGCTTTTCGAAAGCAGGTAAACGACGATTATGGGGTGTTAGTCGCACTCACTCGGAAAGGCGGCCCGGTCGTCTCGGATTCCTCTCCACCCAAGGGGGTGAGCGCCGCGATGAATGACATGAGACAAGCAATCTGGGCCCTTCCTGACAGCAACGATCCAGTCGCTGAGCAATACGAAAATGATGCCCGCAACGCTTTCAGCCAGAACGATCTCGACGATGGACTTGCTTCTTTGCGGTCGGCGGTCGAGAAAGATCCTAAATTCGCGCGCGCATGGCTGCTGATAGGCACAATACTCGCGGCAAAACGAAATACAGATGGTGCCATTGACGCATTTCGTAACGCATTATCCGCCGATGGCAGTCAGGCAGTCTCATACAAGTTCCTGGGCCTTGCGCTGATGGCCAACCGTAATTTCGAGGAAGCTAATTCGGTATGGCAGAGGTTGGTGAAGATAGCGCCCCAGGATCCCGACGCTTTAGCCAATCTGGGAAGTTCGCAAAATGCGTTGAAGCATTACTCCGAAGCGGCAAGTACATTCGAATCGGCAGTAAAACTTTCACCGTCGAAAGTAAGTTTGCGTTTAATGTTAGGTGACGCTTACCTTCACGCGGGAGACGCAGACAAGGCGAGAGCCGCATTTCAAGAAGCGATCAAGCTTGATTCCAGCTCGACAATTTTGAACGATATTGCCTATGAGTTGGCCGAGAAGAACGTTGATCTGGATATAGCCAAAGGATATTCCGAAAAGGCAATTTTGGAAGAAGAACAATCTTCCGCCCAACTTCAAGTAGACGGAATAAAACCAGCCGACGTGGAACGCACGGTAAAGCTGGCCATGTTCTGGGATACGTTAGGCTGGATATATTTTCGGATGAACGATTTCGAGCATGCGGAAAAATATTTGAAAACTGCCTGGGCCATCTCCCAAGATCCGATTATCGGGGAACACCTGGGAAGGGTTTATGAGCAGCATCACCGGAAGCAGTTGGCGATTCACACTTATCAACTCGCTTTAGGAGCGGTTTCGTTCGGCGGCGACAACGCATTTATAAAGAGCGATATCAAGCGACTGGGGGGAACTCCTGATACGTATGCGGGAAGCTCAGATCTCAGCCAGATGCGCACCGTCCATCTGCCCCGAATCGTTAGCGGCCAGGCGCAGGCTGAGTTCTTTGTTGTTTTCGGTGCCGCAGGCAAGACCGAAGCGAAATTTATCAGCGGCGCCGAATCGCTCAAGGCGGCGAGCAAGACGATTGCTTCAGCAAAGTTCAATATCACTCTGCCGGATGAAAAGCCAGCTCGACTGGTGCTGCGCGCGATGGTTGGCTGCTATGCCTATAGCGGTTGTTCTATCGTAATGATGACAACCTCCCAGGCTGCGAGGTTCCCTACGCTCATTCCTCGATAAGTGCACCGACTACTCGGTCGGACATCCCAGCTTTCCAGTCTGCATCTATTCGAGCTATATTCACAGGCGTTCACTAAAACTGGAGCGTGTCATGGCAAGTGAGGTCACTTCGGACGCGGTCAAGCAGGAAGTCAAGGCTAGAAGCTTTGGCGAAAATATTGAGAGCGATCTTGCACCCAAGTTTCTTCGCGTGGTCGAGAACGCGGCCATTGCCTGCGCACGCACCATGGGCCAGGGCGAGCGCGAGCTGTCGGACAAAGTGGCGGTGGAATCCATGCGGAAGACCATGGACTCCATACCGATGCGCGGGCGGATCGTGATCGGCGAAGGCGAGCGCGATGAAGCCCCGATGCTTTACATCGGGGAAAAATTGGGCGCGGAATTTTCTGACGGTTCCGGAGTGCCCGAAGTGGACATCGCGGTTGATCCGCTCGAAGGCACTAATCTGTGCGCTACTGGCGCGGCCGGCGCGATCACCGTGCTGGCAGCGTCCGAGGCCGGAGGTCTTCTAAATGCTCCCGATTGTTACATGGAAAAAATTGTAGTCGGGCCTTCCTGCAAAGGAGCAGTCGAACTCGATGCGCCGGTTGCCGATAATCTGAAGAACATCGCCAAACGTCTGGATCGCGAGGTCCAGGATTTGACCATTGTGGTGCTGGAGCGGCCGCGTCACGAAAAATTGATTTCCGAAATTCGTGCGGCAGGAGCGCGCATTCGGCTGATCAGCGACGGCGACCTGTCTGCGGGTATTGCGGCGGCGGTGATCGGCACCGGGGTTCATGCGGTGATGGGCTCAGGCGGGGCGCCTGAGGGCGTGATCACCGCGGCAGCAATTCGTTGCCTGAATGGATACATGGTTGGTCGTCTAGTGATCAATAAACCTGAGCTCGAAGTACGCATCGCGCGCATGGGAATCCGCGACAAGGACAGAATTTACCGGGCAGAAGACCTCGCGCCAGGACAACAAATCATGTTCGCCGCAACCGGCGTAACTGACGGTGCGCTTCTGCGCGGGGTGCGGTTCTTTGGTGAAGGCACTCGTACGTCCTCGATTGTGCTTACCCTGATGACCGGCAAAGTTCGCTTTATCGACAGCACCCATCTGGCAAAGAAGCCGGATGTGAAGGTCAGGTTCCTGTGAGTGGCGTCGTTCGTTTTTCGAGGACGATTTAGCAGCCGCGTTTGGTTATCCATCTAGAAATCAATCTAGATATTTTGTCCATGTTATGCAGACACTCGGGTTGTTCGAAGCTAAACAGAAGTTGTCGGAGATCGTAGACGCGCATCCGAAGGGGAGCGTATTGGAATCACGCGTCGGGGCAACTTGGCCGCTTTGGTGGTGCCCGCACGGCCGGATACCAGCTTAGAAGAAATTTTTCACGACATCGAAAAAGTGATGTTTCCATGGATAGAGAATCTACATTAGACAACTGACGGCTGCTGTCCCACTAGCCACTGACCGCCGGCCACTTGTATCATCAAGATAATGTCTCCGCATTCATTCCAGACCGACGATCGCCGGCTCGAACCGATCCATGAAAAGGTCGTCGCCCGCGAGCGCCTCGACTTTGATGACGGGCTTGCGCTGTATCGCACTGGCGATATTCTCGCTGTAGGCTGGCTGGCCAATCACGTCCGCGAACGTTTGCACGGCGACAAAACTTATTTCAATGTTAACCGCCATATCAATCCTACGAATGTATGCGTTGCCGCCTGCCGGCTGTGTGCCTTCGGCCGCAAGAAAGACTCTCCCGGCGCCTATACCATGGCACTGGAAGAAGCATTCGAAACCGCGGCTTCGGGTTATAGCGAAGCAGTCACGGAGTTTCACATCGTCGGCGGTCTGCATCCCGATCTGCCGTTTCAGTATTTTCTCGATCTGGTCTCTGGGTTGAAGCAGCGTTTTCCGCAGGTGCACCTAAAGGCTTTCACCATGGTGGAAGTCGCGTATCTTGCGAAGCGCGCCAAGCTTTCAATCGCGGAAACTCTTCAGCAGTTGAAAGCTGCAGGCGTCGATTCCCTGCCCGGCGGCGGCGCCGAGATTTTTGCCGACCGCATCCGGCATATCATCTGCGATCACAAGATTGATGGCGATCAGTGGCTTGAAACCGCGCGGCTGGCCCACAACATGGGCCTCCGATCCAATGCAACCATGCTCTACGGTCATGTGGAGAATGAAGAAGATCGCGTTGACCATCTAATCAGGCTGCGGAAGTTACAGGATGAAACCGGCGGCTTTCAGACTTTCATTCCACTGGCTTTTCATCCCGACAACACTGCACTCGAGCACCTGCCTAAAACTACGGGGATGCTCGACATCAAACAGATCGCGGTGGGGCGACTGTTGCTCGACAATTTTCCGCACATCAAAGCTTATTGGCAGATGCTCACGCCGAAGATCGCACAAATCGCGCTGCGCTTTGGCGCGGATGACCTGGATGGGACGGTAATCGAAGAGAAGATCTATCACGACGCCGGCGCGACCACGCCTCAGGGCATGCGCCGGCAGGAGTTGATCCGGTTGATTCGTGAAGCCGGCCGCGAGCCCATCGAGCGCGACACGTTATATCGGCCGGTAGTCCGGACTGAGACTTCAGTCACGGTTGCGGTTTAAGCATCCCGCCGCTCAGAAAAACTCGTTCATATCCGGAGCGGAGGCAGATGCGCCGGGGCGATCGGTAATTCCTAAAAGCTCCATCGTAAGCCGCAAGGTGCTTTGGTGTTGATAAAGCGTCGTCGATTGATATCCGTGACGCACCGAGGAGCCAATCAGAATGGTTGCGATGTGCCCTCCGCCATTTGCGGTATCACTCACTTCGGATTCATCCCAGGTATAAATCAGCACGGAGTTGTTGAAAGCTGAGCTGCTGATCAGCGGCCCGACGTTCGATTGGATCCAGGAATCGATGTTGGACAACTTGTCAGTATCGGTGCAGGTTGACGCCTCATTGGGGCAATCGTGACCATCGTTCGCAAAATCGGGAACAATCATCGCATAATCCGGCAGCGTTCCATTCTGCATGTCGGTCGCAAGTTGCGTAAACGGGACCACATTCGCGGCCTGAGTCGAGCTGTTCAGAACATCGGAGAAGTAGGTGAAAGGATTGTGGTCCTTCCCGTAAGGAACGACGCTTGGGCCCAGATATCCCACGCTAGGAAGGTCATCTGCATAGATCTTCCAGGTTTTCCCGGCAGCGGTGATGGCGCGGACGACATTGTCCGTGGTTACGGTACCGCTGTAAGTATCGTCGGTGGTCACCAAATCGCCCACTGTAAGCATGAAGTAGTTAGGCAGAGAGTTGTGGCGATCCGCGTAGTATTGGGTCGCGAGCGAGTACTGCTGCGCCAGTGAATTGCTATACGGCATTGCCGAATTGCCAATCACGCTGCTATAGGGGTGGTTTTCTTCCACTAAGACAAAAACGTGGGCCACCACGGGCACTTTGTGTGTAGGTGGCGGATCTGACGTGCCGCTTCCGCCGCCGCAACCCAGCTGTAGGGCCGCAATAAAAAGCAGCGATGAAATCGAGAATAATATTCTGTTAAATGAGCAACCTTTCGACATTGCCAATTAGAGAGCGGTTCGATCAGCTGAGTTGCTTAATCCGGTTGTTTTCAAGCCGTAGTACCGACACAAAGGTGCCCATCTCAGGCCGTGCTCCACAATAGAACTGTATTTGACCGAGCTTTCAGATTTCGTGAGTTGCTCGCAACTCACGGGTGTAAAATTCGAGTTGCGAAGGCTTCACGGGCTCTTCCCCCGGCATCCGAGGCAAAAGCATGAATGTGCACATCACGTACAAGCTCCATAAAACTGCTGAAATAGATAAAGAAATTCAGCACTGGATAGCAAAAATTCAGACAAGATTGCAAGTGTTCCGTCCAGAGTTGGTCCATTTAAAGGGCGCTTTGGAGCAGAGTTCGCCTCGCGAAGGCACGGTGGTATCGCTTAACTTGCGGCTCCCCTCTGGTCAAATGGCAGTACACCAAGCCTCGCCCACGGCCACCACAGCGATTAAGGCGGCCTTCGCTGACTTGATGGAACAGATCGGCAAGCACAAAGAAATTCTTCGCAGCTCACATTCCTGGAGGCGACACCGCACCTTAGAGGGCATTCCCGCGCCGGAAGTTCCGTTCGAAGAAACATTTGCCGCCGTTCATCCCCAGACGGCAACCGGCGACGATATTCGTTCGTACCTGAATGCGAATTTGCGGCGGCTGCGGCTTTTTGTGGAGCGGGAGATCTCATTCCGCGAGAATTCAGGTGACCTCGAACCCGGCAGGTTGAGCTGGGAAGAAGTGGTGGATGAAGCGGTGGCGCGCGCTCTGGATGACAAGATCGAAAAGCCCGACCGGATCACTCTTGAGCCATGGCTGTACCGCCTTGCAATTCGCGCGCTGGATGATTTCGGTCATTCCGCTAAATCTGACATTGATGTCAATCTGGAAAGCCGGCGCCAGGGAAGAGGTAGCGACACGGACGGAGATGAGGCGCGGCTCCAGTTCTATCAGCCGCATGATGTGGTCAGTGCCGAAAACGGAATTGCTGACGATCACGCTTCAACCCCAGAACAGATCGCCTACTCCGATGAGATGGTCACGCTAGTGCAATTTGCATTGCGCCGCGCCACCCGGCTCGACCGCGAAGCCTTCATCCTTTTTGCGATCGAAGGATTTTCCTTAAAAGAGATAGCCAGCATCGTCGATCGCCCACCTGAAAAGGTACGGCTCTCGATTCAAAAAGCCAGGGAAGCATTGCGGCATGGCCTTCCTACGGAAAACTCATTGAAAGACAAGCTGCTTCAATCCACAGGAACAGATTAGGGTGCCTAATGATTTCTCGTGAAGAGCTGCGACAACTTGCCACATTTGAATGCCGTCATCCCGACGAATTTGCCATCAGTTTTTATTTCAAGCCGTCTACACCGCAGGACAAGTCGCACCGCCAGGAAGGAATTCTGGCAAAGGACCTGGTTCGCAAGACCATGCAGGAATTGCAAATGCAAGGCCATTTCCGCGGCGCGGTCGAGGATCTCGAGCGGATCCTCGAGCTTGCGGAGCGTTTACACGGCAATCAGGCACGCGGCAAAGTGGTTTTTGCCTGCAGCGCGCGCGACATCTGGCATGAATTCGATGTGCCCGCTGGAGTTGCTTCCACCAACCTGTTCGTCAATCGACGATTTCATCTCCGGCCTCTGGTGCCGGTTTTCTCCGAATATCCGCGCTTGTGGGTCGCGCTGGTGGACCGTCAACACGCGCGCTTTCTCGAAGTTCAGTTTGAACAATTTCGTGAACACACTGAGATCATGAACCCGCTGCCGCGGCATGGCCGCAGCGACGGGTATGCGGGATATGACGCGGGTCACTCTGAGCGTCACGAAGATAATGATTCTCACCGGCACTACCAAACAGTCGCGGACGCATTGCAGAATGCCGAGGAGAAAAAGCATTTCGAGGCGCTCGTCATTGGTTGCCACGAGGTGAACTGGCAGGAGCTGCAAAGCCATCTTCATCCATACGTTCTGAAGAAACTTTTAGGACACTTTTCTGCCGACCCGGGCAGCATCACCGACATTCAAGCGAAACAGGACGCTGAGCGCATCGTACGCGAGTCTCTCCAGCGCCATCACGAAGGTCTGATCCGCGAAGCTGTAGAGGGAGCGAAGAGCAACGGCCTCGGAGTCACCGGCCTGCGGCGGGTTTTGCGTGCTACCGAGATGGGCGAGGTCGAAACTTTGCTGATGACGACAGACTACGCGGCTCGCGCTGTCGAGTGCACTTCCTGCGGCCACCTGGACTCTCACCTGGTTCCCTATTGTCCGCTTTGTGGGCGAGCCACGCGTCAGCTGGATGATATCTGCGAAGCCCTGGTTCCGGCAGCGATCAAAAATAGCATCGGACTGGTGCTGGTTCCTCGGGATGAGACGCTTGATCGCGTCGGCAACATTGCGGCGTTGCTGCGCTTCCGTGCGGACCGCAATACCAACCAACTGCTGGCTGCGTCCTAAACTGCCGGAAACAAGGCCGTGCATGGGCGGGCGTGGACGCCCGCCGCTGCACTGATCGTATAACCCAGACCTTCACTGCGGGCCCCACTCGTGTGCTTGCGCATTCTCTTGTCCATTAAGCTCTGAAGGAATGATATAAATCTCGTTCCGATTGTTTTGTGAATTTCGCTTTACATAAGGATTGCCATGCCTTTTTCCCGCCGTGACTTCCTCACTTCCACCTTGGCTGGGTCTGTTGCCTTAAGTCTTCCAGCTAATTCACGTGCCCAAGATTCCGAAAATAAGAGCACTACAAAGCGCGCAGCCAAACTCCCAGTCATCATTTGCGCGGCTAACGGCTACAACCACCTTGAACAGGCATATGCATTCCTGGCAGGCGGCGGCGACACACTTGATGCGGCGCTGAAAGTTATTCAAGGACCGGAAAACGATCCCAACGATGAAAGCGTCGGCCTGGGCGGACATCCCAATGAAGATGGAGTGGTTGAACTGGACGCGTGCTGCATGCACGGACCCACGCGCACTGCGGGGTCGGTCGGCGCTGTTCGCAACATCAAGAATGTTTCACTGTTGTCGAACACCGTGCGCCTTCATACCGGACACGTCATGCTGGTGGGAGAAGGAGCTGAGCGGTTCGCCGTCGATCAGGGGTTTCAGCGCGAAAATCTTCTCACCGATAAATCACGCAAAGAATGGCTGCTGTGGAAAGAGACGCATTCCGATTGGTGGGGACCTGGTATCGACAGCCCCGATTGGCGCCAGAGGTTTTCGACTCCCGCTCACGCCGATGAATGGGACCTACGCCTGAAACGAATGGAAGAGGCGGCAGCCGACATCGGCATTCCTTCCGAGCTTCGCATGGAAGCGATCCGTTACGTTATTTTCCCGCCGACGGGAACCATTCATTGTTCGGCGTTGAATGAGAAAAATGAAATTTCCGGCTGCACCACCACCAGCGGCCTGGCGTGGAAAATTCCGGGACGCGTGGGCGATTCCCCGATCATCGGCGCCGGATGCTACACCGATCAGGATGTAGGGTCTGCGGGAGCCACCGGCAATGGCGAGGAAAACATCAAAGTCGCGGGGGCGCACACCATCGTCGAAAACATGCGTCACGGCATGTCGCCGTTAGACGCGGGAATGGACGCACTCAAGCGCATTGTGCGCAATTACAACGGAGACAAAGAGAGGCTGCAGTATATCGACATGGTTTACTACATTCTCCGGAAAGATGGCGCGTATGCAGCAGTTTCGCTTTGGACGGGCTACGAAGTTAACCAACCGCATCAGGTAGCTGTGCATGACGGAACCAGACGGCTCGAGAATGCAGCGAGTCTGTACACCGGCGCGTCGCAAAGTTGGCCGCCGGTGCGCATGCTGCGCTGATCACGCGGGATAGGGGGTAACCTTCGAGGACCTTCGTGCCCTTTGTGGTTAGCGAGTTTCAAAAAGCAATAACCACCAAGGATACGAAGGTTCACGAAGGAAAATCTAAAAGGACAATTGCTCACTGGAATAGCAATGGTGCAAATGCCGCTAGATTGCGTCGCCATACCATCCAGTCGTGCACACCTGGGGTTTCGATGTCGGTGAACTGCACCCCTTTGTCCTTGAGCCAGGATTTGAACTGGCGGTTCACGGTGATCAATTGATCGTCGGTGCCGCAGGAGATCCATAGGAGTTTCAGCTTTTTGTTCACGCTCGCGTTCACATCCGGAAATTCGGAATTGAATTCTGCCAGATCAATTCCGCCCGAACTGAATGCGCCCACCCAGGCAAACTGGTCGAGATGATTCAACCCCGTCAGTAATGATTCCGCACCGCCCATGGAAAGCCCGGCGATGGCGTGCGACTCACGATCCTTTTTTATGCGATACCTCTGTTCCACCTGCGGCATCACTTCGGAAAGCAACGTGTCGGTAAATTTCGACAGGTTTCGCCGGGCCAGATCTTTATCTGACCATGAACTCCAGCCACGCAGGATCATATCGTAGTCGCCGTAGCCCAGCGGCATCACTACGATCATGGGTTTAACTTTGCCTTGCGCGATCAGGTTATCGAGAATCACATTGGCGCGGCCGACTGCAGTCCAGCCGCTGGCGTCGTCGCTGAAGCCGTGCAACAAATAGAGAACGGGATATTCTGTCTTGGTATCCGCGAAATAATCCGGCGGGGTGTAAACGTACATATCGCGATGATCGCCGCCGATTTTGGAAAAATAAAAATGATGATGTATCACACCATGGGGCACATCGTTTATTTCCCAGGGCAACGACGATGGCCCCGGCACGTGTACCGCGCTTTCCGTCCTGAGCAAATTTGGCTTCATTAGCGGATTCGATGGATCGATCAGGGCCACGCCATCGGCGATAAATGAATATCCATAAATATCCGGCTGCAAAGGGCCGACCGTGAGGCTCCATATCCCGTGGTCGTCCTTCTGCATAGGCGTAGGCGCCTTTTCACCTTCCAGTTCGACTTCGATCTTTAACGCGTTGGGATCGGCAAACCGGAATGTGACGCGACCATCTGGTTGCACCTCAGGCGACACGATCGCTGGCGGGGCTTGCGCCAGAGCTGAGATTGAAAGAGAAATCACGCTGCACAATGCCGTCAGAAAAAATCTATTCATATGCTCCCTCGCAAAATGACATTAGATTCCACTGGAGCGCCGGACCATCAAATCGAGCGCGAGAAAAATAAAGAATATGAGCGAGATAATGCCATTCATGGTGAAAAACGCGGCATTCAACCGGCTCAGATCGTTTTTAGAAACCAGCGAGTGCTCGTAAGCCAGCAACAACAGGACGGCCAGAACTCCGATCATGGTCAGCACACCCAAATGGAATGACCAAACCATGGCGGCGAGCAGAACCAGCATAGAGAGATGAAAGAAGCGCGCAATCCAAAGCGCGTTCCCGATGCCGCAGTAGCGCGGCAAAGAATGCAATCCGGCTTGCTGGTCGAACTCATAATCCTGGCAGGCGTAGAGCACATCGAACCCAGCTACCCAGAAAGTGACCGCCACCGTGAGAAGAAGAATCCGAGGATCGAGCGAGCCACGCACCGCAATCCATGCCGCAGCCGGAGCAATGCCCAGGGCAAAGCCCAGGACCAGGTGGGACCACCGGGTCCAGCGTTTGGTATAGGAATACAACAGTAGGACGGCCAGCGCGACCGGCGAGAGAACAAATGCGACCCGGTTTAGCTCCCATGCCGCCAAGCCAAAAATCGCAGACGACACGATTACAAAGCTGATAACAAAATTTCGTGTGAGCGCTCCCGCAGGCAAGGCCCGGGTTCGGGTGCGGGGATTGGCTGCGTCAATCGAAACATCTGCCAGCCGGTTGAAAGACATGGCGGCCGAACGCGCCGAGACCATTGCAATGATGATCCATATGATCTGGTGCACAGTTGGCACGCCTCGCGCCGCGAGCATCGCCCCGCACAGCGCAAACGGAAGCGCGAATACGGAGTGCTCCCACTTGATCATCTCCAACGTGACGCGAAGATTTTTCAGTAGGGGCACATTGCATTGTAAAAGAAATCAGTAGCCTCCGGCTCCGACCAGCGGCACGAAGCGGCAGCCTTCCATGACTTCGACGGTAGCATCTCCCGCACGCTTTCGCACCAGCAGCAACTCCTGCGAGTGTTGCGGCCCTATGGGAATTACCATGCGTCCGTTTTCGCCAAGCTGGTCGAGAAGCGCCTGCGGAATTGCCGGGGCCGCCGCCGAGACCAGGATCACGTCGTATGGCGAAAACTCCGCGATACCGTTGCTCCCATCTCCCACAACGATTTTCACGTTATTGATTTCGAGCCCGCGCAAAATTGTTTCCGCGGCTTTTGCCAGCGCTGCATGTCGCTCGATTGAGTAAACCATTCGCGACAACATTGCCAGCAACGCAGTTTGATACCCCGAACCGGTCCCGACCTCCAGCACGGATTCGGTTCCCTGCAAAGCTAGCGCCTGCAAACCGTCGGCAACAATAAATGGCTGGGAGATCGTCTGCCCTTCGCCAATTGGAATGGGATGGTCTTCATAAGCCTGCGCCTTGAATTCGTCAGCAACAAACTGGTGCCGCGGGATTTGCAACATGGCCTTGAGAACACGTTCATCGCGTATGCCGCGGCCGCGTAGCTGCGCTTGCACCATGCGGTAACGATCATCGAAGTACGCGTCGGGATTGGTTGTGCTCAAGACTGACATCAGCGCTTGGATGCACCCGCTGCTCTAAGAGTGCAGCCGGTTACCGCTTTCGTCGCCGGATCTTAACGTCGAAGCTTACCACCCCGTTCTGGTCGCGGATAGCAACGATGGAGACGTTTTTCGTCAGGTTGTACTCCGCGCGAATGACCTGCTGTGAAGTCTGCGACACATCAGTAGTGTAGGAGAGAGTCAGATCGTCTTTCACTTGCTGTTCGATGGTCACAGCAGGACCGGTTTGAGTAATGGTCGAGGTCTCAGATGCGAGACCCTGCGGATCGATTTTTATCCTGCTATTACCGAACAGCCGTTGCGCCCGGTTATTCAGAGTAGCGTTCAGGGCCGCGGCCAGCATGGCGCTGGACGCCTGCTGGTTAAATGCAGATTGATTTGTCTGCTGCAATTGTGCCGATTCCTCGGTGGTCTGGCCGAAGGCAAGTAGCGCAATGATGTCCGCTGTGGGCAGCGGCGGATCGGAACGGTAATTCAATTTCAGTCCGTTGGGCTTGCTGATGTCTCCTGTCAGCGAAAGAGTCACATCATAATCCCGGATGCGAGTGACCGCCTGAAGATCAAGGAAGGGCGTGGTAACTGCGGGATTGGTAAACGAGATTCCGCCACGCTCCAGGCGATATTTGGTGCCGTTAAAATAGGCCTCGCCCTCAAAGACGTCCGCCCGGCCAAGCAATATGGGCTTGGCGGCGTTGCCCCGCAACCGCAAATCTGCGGAGCCTTGCAGGCGGATTACGCTGGTCTGCATCTGGAGTTCAGGAGTGGTCGCCAAATGAATGTCGAGGCGAATTTTATTCAGCACTGGATCAGTTTGCGGAAGGCTTGAAACCTGCGCCGTTCGCTGCAGGTAAGCGGCAAAATCGAATCCCGGGGTGAATCCCAGCTTGGTCACAGTGATGTCGCCCGACAGCAGTGATCCGGAAGCGCTGCCGCTCCAGTTCAGCTCTGCATTTGCCGTGGAACTCACGCCCGGTGGGTAGCGGAGCCGCACCGAGTTTGCGGTCGCACGCAACTGGAAACTAGAAAGCTTTCCTGTGATGTCCGCGCGGCCGGTGAAACCAATAGTCCCGCCCCCTACGCGAGCATTCAGATTTTCAATCGTGACCTGGTTCTGATTGAACTGCAGAGTTCCGTTTATATCGCTGAGCGCGCTGGGCAGATTAATGTCTGAAATTGCGCCGTGTTGGACCTGCAATTTGCCCTTGAACAAGGGAGCATCAAGGGTTCCGTTCACGTGGCCATCCGCGAGAACCGAGCCGGAACTCGTGATATCAGGATCGTAGCTCTGCAAAATATTCAAGTCGACCTTGCCTCGGGCGTCGATATCCAGCGCTCGATCACCGGCAAGCTGCACCGAACCGCTGCCCGTGAGATCCGTGTTCTCGCCCACCAGCCGAAAAGCGTCGAGCCTGACGGAACGTTCCGATAGCTCGAACCGGATCGGTCCGTCATTGCGAAATTGGGTCTTGCCAACTTGCGCATACAAATCACTAAGTTGCCCGACCAAATTCAGTTGCTCGGGGTCGCGTAAAGGCCCTTGCAATTGCAGGTTGCCCGCGACTGCGGAGTGGCGGATGATCTGGCCGCGAAAAAGATTGCCCAGGAACGGATCGGCGTCGAGGTGAGAAAAGTGAAGATCGATGTGCGCAGGCCAGCGCTCGCGCATTCGCACGTTCCCGTCGATTTCCAGCGATGCATCTTTGAAATCAGAGTGTCCGGTCACATGCACGTCGGCCCCGTGCGAGACCGCGTTCAGCAGGAAATCGCCTTCCGCTTGACCGTTAAAATTAAGATTTCGCAGATGAAGATCGGCGGTAACTTCCGGGGCCATAGTTGTACCGTGGGCCTGGGCAACGAAATCCAACTTCCCGCCGAGGTGGATTTTGGACCGCCCAGATAGTGGGAAATTCGTAAGGTCGAAACCCGTGCCCCGGATCTGCGATTGAAAAGATCGCGTCGCGAGACTGTAATCGCCGTTTCCAGAAATCCGGGCGTCTCCGCGAACTATATCCAGGCTCTTGATGGTAAGCTGATTCCCGTTCAGCGCCAGCGCGGCATCGGCGGAATCAAATGGCTCGCCGTGAATGGTTCCAGCAACCAGCCTGAAATGCCCCTGGCCTTCCGGGTTGTGACGAGTACCCGATAGTTGCAAACCCGCGGAAAGCCTCCCTGAAATTTGATGATCGAAACCGATGAAATTTGAAAGCTCATCGGCGTTGGCGTTCTGCACATCAAGCCGCAGGTGCAAAGGACTGTCGGGCAAAAGCGTCCAATCGTCCAGCCCAGCCGTGCCACTTATCTTTACGGTCGAGTCCTCGCGTCGCAGCACTGCGTTATGAAGTGACAGAGCGCTAGGTGAGGCTTGCACGTCGGCATTCAACGAGTCCCAGTGCACCTGCCTCTCAGGCTCGTTGGCTTTGGTGCGAACGATGGCATCGAAATTCCGTAATTGCAAATTCCCTGCAAGCCGCAGGTTTGAAGAACTACCGGCAGCAGTTCCATTGAAAGCTGCGCGGCCATACACCACCAGCGGAAGACCAGAGGGGAATAATTGCGAAATGACGGGTTGCCATTCGCGTAGATCATTGGTGGAAAGCGAAATCTTTACCGCGGAGGCTAGTGCGCCTGAAGCCTGCAACTGAGTGCTTGCGGTGCTGGCGGAAAACTCACTTAATTGCACGTCACCAGAGCGAAAGTCATAATTGCCATGAACTTTTGCAGTCAACGGAATTCGACGGCCCGGCGTAGTAGTTGGAGGCACGATGTCAGCCACAACACGAGCCTCCGCATCGTCGATCGACCGTCTCCATTGCACGTCGGTCGCGCCGCTGACGTTTCCCGAGAACTGCAATTGGTTCAGCGGACGAAAACCGCGGCCCAATCCACCCAGCAGTTCCGTTAGAGCAAGATTCCTGGCCTTTATAACCATGATCCCGCGTTGCTGCTGATTCTTCGCCGCTTTCGCGGACGCTTGCCAGTTCACCACGTCTGCATCGGCCACAAAGCTTCCGCGCAGGAATTGTCCTTGGGCCTTTGATATTGATAATTGCCGTGGATCGATCGAGAACATGCCTCGAGCTGAAAAGTCGCGGCCGTTGAATGTTTTATTCTGCCACGCCAGATCCCCCACATCGAAGTCCCCGGTCGAAGTAAAATCCTCTGGCGACCATGAACCTTTTCCGGTCAACCGCAGCAATCCGCTTTTGATCTGCGGTTGGCGCGCGATGGCTGAGACCTCGGCCAAATCGATCTTGAGATCGTAATTTCCGTTCGCGCGAAGCTTGCGGAAATCTACTTGCACCCCGCTGGCATTAACTTGAGAACGTCCGGCGGTTGCGTTGAGCGATTGGATTTGCAGGCCGTTTCTATCGAATGTGAAATGAGACGCTCCCGTCCAAGCCACGGGGCGGAATCCATCGAACTGAGTTTCTGCCCTGCCGATGGCAAGATTGCCGGAGTAGCGGCGATGAAGAAATGAATAATTTAGATTCGCCGAGACGTCACTCGAACTGAAATTTAAAGGTATGCGCTGGTCCTGCCACAGGACTTCGCCGTCCTTCACCGCGAGCTCACGTGCGGAAAGTGAAAACAGCTTTTCGAGACCCGCACTACCCTGCTGTGCAGGAGTGGGCTGGTTCGTGGTTCCGTCGGGATAGAAGATGACGTGCACCACGGGGTGTTGCAAAATCAGCGAGTGAAAAGCTAACTTCGCTCCCAGCGCCGACGGCAAGTTGATGACCGCCGTCATGCTGTCCACGTGGGCGAAGGGTTGCTGGCCGGGCGCTTCCTTGCCGTGTATCGTCAAGTCGCGCACTTCCACCTGGCGACGCAACGGCACAGCGTGAAAGCTCTTGAGTGAAACCGTGCCGCCGGTGGCCCGCTCCAGGCCGGCAATCAACTTATGACGCGCCAGTTGCTGGAAGGAATCCGTAGTTACATACCACAAGAGCGTGGAAAATCCGAGCAGCAGCAGCAGAAAGCCGAAGAGCAGCACCTTACCGATTTTGACCGGCCATTTCATGGCGCTTGGGCTCGCATCGCATTTGGATCAGCTGCCAGGTTCGAGCTTAAAATTCGAATGTGGGCCTGGGAGCGCAAAGTCTCCAGCCACGAGTTGAGCAGCTGGTTAATTTTTTCCTGAATTAATATTTCCCGAATTTTCGGGGTCGCAGCGGCCACGCTGAGCGAGTTTGGGGCCGGCAGTTTAGGAACCAATTGTTCGCGATAGTATTTCGCGATTTCCGATTCCGGAATTTGAATTGAAGCCCGAAAGCG
>DATATW010000150.1:0-8676 GCA_036268595.1 Terriglobales bacterium | reverse complement strand
TCCGGAAGGATACTACCTTCTGACCCGAAGTAAAGTTGCGCGTCCAGCGGACTGGTCGGCTCTGGAAAGAGCGTTTGCGGCTAAAGCCACAATCGTTGGCACAGTCACCGGCGTGATAAAGGGCGGCCTGAGCGTGGACGTCGGGGTGCGCGCGTTTATGCCGGCCTCGCGAAGTGGAGTTCGGGATGCGGCTGACCTGGAAAAGCTGGTCGACCAGGAAATTCGCTGCCGGATTATCAAACTCGACGCGGCAGATGAAGACATCGTGGTCGATCGCCGCGTGGTAGCTGAAGAAGAAGAGCGGTCAGCCAAGGACCGCCGCTACTCCGAATTGAAAGAGGGCGAGACCGTGATCGGCACGGTGCGGAGCCTGACCGATTACGGAGCGTTCGTGGATGTGGGCGGTACCGACGCGCTGCTGCACGTCAGCGACATTTCGTGGGGCAGGATCAACAAACCGGCTGATGTGCTCTCCGCGGGACAACAGGTTGAAGTAAAAGTTCTGAAAATCGATGCTGAAAAGCGGCGCATCTCGGTGGGCATGAAACAACTGCAGCCGCAACCCTGGGATTCGGTGCCCGGCAAATTCAGCGTGGGTGAGCGAGTGCGCGGGCACGGTGACGCGGGTGATGGACTTTGGCGCTTTCGTCGAACTGGAGCCAGGAATCGAGGGGCTGATTCACGTTTCCGAAATGTCATGGGTGAAGAAAGTGCGTAAGCCGAGCGATCTGCTCAAGCCGGGCGAAACTGTTGACGCCGTCGTCCTGGGAATTAATTCGAAGGAACAGCGCATGGCGCTGGGATTAAAGCAGGCGCTGGGCGACCCGTGGGCCGACATTGAGCAGAAATTTGCAGTGGGCTCGGAGGTCGAGGGCCCGGTAGTAAGTCTTACGAAGTTTGGCGCATTCGTGCAATTGGCTGAGGGCATCGAGGGAATGGTACACGTCAGCGATATCAGCGCGGAGAAGCGCATCAATCATCCGCAAGACGTATTGAAAGTCGGGCAAACTATGAAGGCGCTGGTGCTAGAGCTGGACACGGCGAAGCGAAGATTGAAACTGGGTATGAAGCAATTGGTTCCGACCAGCATTGATGAATATCTGGCGGAGCACAAGGCTGGCGACGTGGTGAGCGGGCGAGTGGTTGAGGTTACGGGCAGCGTGCTACAGGTGGAGCTGGGAGAAGGAATTCGGGCAGCCTGCAAACTTTTGCTGCCGAAGAAAGAAGATGCGGATTCCGCCGGCAGCGGGACCGATGTGGCATCGCTGAGCTCCATGCTGGCTGCACGATGGAAGAGTGGGCCAGTCGCGGAGTCGTCAAAGCCGCAGGAAATTCAGGCAGGGCAAGTTCGAAGATTTCGCATTGCGAAGCTTGATGCGGGCACGAAGAAGATCGAGGTCGAACTTGCGTAATATCGGCTCAACTTTGACTCAATCTATGTGTTAAATCCGCTCGACGCACTGAACCATCGCTTACCTTCACTTTAGAAATCAGGACCAGGAGTTCGCAACTTTTGCCACCGATCATCAACGCACAAAAAATCTCGAAAGCCTTCGGAGCGAAACCGCTGTTCCAGAACGTGTCTTTCACGGTCTCCGAAGTCAGCCGGATTGGATTGATCGGGCCCAATGGGTCTGGAAAATCCACTCTGATGCGGATTCTGGCGGGAACTGAAGAGCCGGACAGCGGGATCGTCGCGATCCGCAAGCGCCTGCGGTTGAGCTACGTGGAACAAGATTCGCGTTTCGAAGCCGGCGAAAGTGTACGGTCCGTGATCGAGCGAGCGCTTAAGAGTTCTGACAACAGCAACTCGGAACATGGCGCCCACTTTGCGGAGACTCTGGGAAGGGCGGGCTTTGAAAATCTTGAGGCCGAAGCTGCAGCGCTGTCCGGTGGCTGGCAGAAGCGATTGGCGATTGTAGAGGCGTTGGTGCAAGCGCCTGACGTGCTGCTGCTCGATGAGCCAACAAACCATCTGGATCTCGCCGGGATTGAGTGGCTGGAGGGTCTGCTCGAAGAATCAGCTTTTGCATGTGTGGTGGTCAGCCATGACCGTTACTTTCTGGAAAATGTGGCCTCTGAGATGGCGGAACTCAGCCGGGTTTATCCGGATGCCGTTTTGCGGGTGCGCGGAAATTACAGCGCATTTCTGGAAAAGAAAGAAGAATTCCTGCATGCGCAATCGAAGCGGCAGGAAGCGCTGGAAAATCTGGTGCATTCGGAAATCGAGTGGTTGCGCCGGGGAGCGAAAGCGCGCACCCGGAAGTCAAAGGCTCGGATTGATAAAGCCGGCGAACTCATGGGCGAGCTAGCCGATTTGAATGAGAGGACACACAGCGCGAGTGCGCAGATTGATTTCTCCGCCACCGACCGTAAGACTAAACGCCTGATCGAACTGGAAAACGTGAGCCTCGAAATCGGCGGACGAAGATTGTTCGAGCGGCTGAACTTCGTCATCACGGCCGGAATGCGAGTGGGGTTGGTCGGTCCAAACGGCAGCGGCAAAACCAGCTTGCTGCGTTTGTTGCGAGGAGAGTGGACACCTACCGGAGGAGAAATCCGCCGCGCGGATTGGCTGCGGATTGTGTATTTCGACCAGAGCCGCGAGTTGGATTTGGATCAGACATTGCGGCGCGCACTCGCCCCTGATGGAGACTCGGTGGTTTATCAGGACCGCGTAATCCACGTAGCGTCATGGGCGGCAAAATTTCTTTTCACAGGCGAACAGCTGAACCAGCCCGTCGAACGGCTTTCGGGCGGCGAGCGTGCACGGGTGCTGATTGCTCAACTGATGTTGCAGCCGGCCGACATTCTGCTGCTCGATGAGCCGACTAACGATCTGGACATCCCAACGCTTGAGATCCTGGAAGAAAGCCTGCTGGAATTTCGCGGCTCTCTGGTGCTGGTGACCCATGATCGCTATATGCTTGACCGCGTTTCGAACATCGTTCTCGGACTGGATGGCGAAGGTAATGCCGAAAGTTTTGCCGACTACGCGCAATGGGAATCATGGCAGGCTGAAGGCAGTCCCCCGGCAAAAACGCCAGGACGCTCAAGCGTGGCTGCGCCAGTGATACAGGCCAACAAAAAATTGTCGTACAAGGATGCGCGTGAATACGCGAGCATCGAGCAACGCATTATCGACGCAGAACGGCTCTTGCAAGATAAGCGCGCGGAATTGGAGAACCCCGCAATTTCCAGCGACGGGCCCAGGCTGGTGGCGGCCCACGCTGAAATGGAAAAAGCACAGAAGAACCTGGATGCGCTTTATAAGGTGTGGGCGGAACTCGAGGAGAAGGCGGGAAACTTGCAGCGATAAGGCGAGCTAGTTCTCGCGAGATGAGTGCAGCGCGTGAGTGGCTCGCCGAACTCGCTCACGAAGACTTCGTTTTGTTATTGGGCTGGGCGTTCTGACCCGGTTTAGGAGAGCTGGTTGCAACGGCACAACGGTGGCGATCGAAGTGCTCCTGCAAGCTGGCTGTTGCTTCTCTGGCAGAGTGAAGACGAGTGGTGGGAACGGTATATTCGTGTCCGCAGTGGATGCAAACGCCGCAGACAGGGGCCATGCCGACGCGTTTAGTCACCTTAAACGAACCTATCAGCATTCTCTCATCTCATCTTCCGCGCTTGGCACCTTGTGTCCGCCTGATATTATTTTTACGAAAACGCAGAGATTTGAATAGCAGGGTTTCCCGTGGAAAATGTCCTGGATGTGGTGGAATCCCCGACCTTCCTTAATTTTCGGAGAGGATTTCAATCGTCCATCTTCGAGAAAAGTTAAAGCGTCTCGCATTCATTCACCCATTTCTGAGGGTGCAGCCACCGCAGGCGCCAGAATGCAACCTGGAATTTTACTTCAGACAAACACCAATCTTAGATATAATCTAATTTAATATGGATGCGGTCTCGATCAAGCAGTCCTTGGAGAGCAGCGGCTTGCGTTGCACTGCGCAGCGCTATGCGGTGATGGCTTTCCTTTCGGATCATAAGGGCCATCCGACGGCTGCGGAAATTTTTAAGGCCGTGAATCGTGCGGATCCGCGCTCTTCGCGGGCTACGACCTACAACAATCTGCGCGACCTGGTGAAGGCGGGCTTGGTGCGGGAGGTGGCGGTCGAGGGCCGCGCCGGACGATTCGACCTTGAGGGCATGCGTCATCACCATTTCGTTTGCGATCGGTGCGGCAATGTTGAGGATGTCGACTGGTACGACGTACCCAAGCCGGGCGCGCGTTCTCTGGGCAAGCGAGTGGTTCGAGAATGCCAGCTTATTTTTCGCGGACTTTGCGCGAAGTGCGTTCAGCGTGCTTCCCGTCGAGCCTGAAGGTGTGTGGATATTTTTGAACAGCCGACAAAACATCAACGACTAATTGTGCGAACCGCGGTCTGATGGGTTCGTAGGCCATCACAGTTTCGACTAATTCGAAGGAAAAAATCATATGGAAAATCCAAAGCATATGGAAAACACACTTGCCTCCTCCTCGGGGACCGTCTCCCCCGAGGTTCAGGAAAAAACAACCGAATCCAAGTGCCCGTTCAATCACGGAGCGTCTGCGCCCACAAACCGCGACTGGTGGCCATCCCAGGTGAGCTTGAAGGTTCTTCACCAGCACTCTTCGCTTCCCGACCCAATGGGGAAAGAGTTTGACTACGCGAAAGAATTCAAGAGTCTTGATCTAAACGCGGTGGTCAAAGATCTCAAAGCTCTGATGACCGACTCGCAGGATTGGTGGCCGGCCGACTTCGGCCACTATGGCGGCCTGTTCATTCGCATGGCGTGGCATAGTGCGGGCACGTATCGCATCGCAGACGGACGCGGCGGCGCCGGAGCTGGGCAGCAGCGTTTTGCCCCGCTCAACAGCTGGCCCGATAATGTGAACCTCGACAAGGCGCGCCGGCTGCTGTGGCCGATCAAGCAAAAATACGGCCGCAAAATTTCGTGGGCCGATCTGATGATTCTCGCCGGCAATGTCGCCCTGGAAGACATGGGATTCAAGACCTTCGGTTTCGGCGGCGGCCGCGCAGACACCTGGGAGCCCGAAGACGATATTTATTGGGGACCTGAAGGAACCTGGCTGGCGGACGAGCGCTACAGCGGCGATCGCGACCTGGCGAACCCTCTGGCTGCGGTGCAGATGGGTTTGATCTACGTGAACCCAGAAGGACCGAATGGTAAGCCCGATCCAATTGCGGCGGGCAGGGACATTCGCGAAACCTTCCATCGCATGGCCATGAATGACGAAGAAACCGTCGCGCTGATTGCCGGCGGCCACACCTTCGGCAAAACCCACGGTGCTGCCGTTCCCGCTGACTATGTAGGCCCCGAACCTGAGGGCGCCGACATTCAGGACCAAGGTTTGGGTTGGAAAAACAAATTTGGCAAGGGATTTGGCGCTGACACAATCGGCAGCGGCCTGGAAGTCACATGGACCCAGACTCCGACTAAGTGGAGCAACAACTTCTTCAACAATCTGTTCGGCTTCGAGTGGGAGCTAACCAAGAGCCCGGCCGGTGCGCATCAGTGGACACCGAAAAACGGCGCAGGCAATGGCACGGTGCCGGATGCGCACGATCCTTCGAAGCGCCACGCGCCCACCATGCTGACTACGGACCTGGCGTTGCGCTTCGATCCGGCTTACGAGAAGATTTCGCGGCGCTTCCACGAGCATCCGGATCAATTCGCCGATGCATTTGCTCGTGCGTGGTTCAAACTTACCCATCGCGACATGGGTCCTATCGTGCGCTATCTCGGCCCGCTGGTTCCAAAAGAGCAACTGCCGTGGCAGGATCCCATCCCCACAGTGAATCATGCGCTCATTGGCGACCAGGACGTTGCTGCGTTGAAGGCGAAAATCCTGTCCTCGGGCCTTACCGTTTCTCAGCTGGTCTCGACCGCGTGGGCATCGGCGTCAACCTTCCGCGGCTCGGATAAGCGCGGCGGAGCCAATGGCGCGCGGGTTCGGCTTTCTCCGCAAAAATTCTGGGAGGTCAACCAACCAACGGAATTGGAGAAGGTGCTGCAGAAGCTGGAGGCGATTCAGAAAGACTTCAACGCTTCAGCCACTGGCGCGAAAAAAGTCTCGATCGCCGACTTGATTGTTCTCGGCGGCGATGCAGCGATCGAGAAAGCTGCGAAAGACGCTGGAACCGACGTGACAATTCCCTTCACTCCGGGCCGCATGGATGCGTCGCAAGAACAAACTGATGTTGAATCCTTCGAGCCGCTCGAACCAAGAGCAGATGGATTCCGCAATTATCTGCGGGGCAAACAGCGCCTGTCGCCCGAGGAGATGTTGGTCGATAAAGCGCAATTGCTCAGGCTGACGGCGCCCGAAATGACTGTACTCGTTGGCGGACTGCGCGTGTTAAGCGCGAACGCCGGCAACTCCAAACACGGCGTCTTCACCAAAAAACCGGGCACGTTGACGAACGACTTTTTTGTCAACCTGCTCGACATGAGCACGCAATGGCAGCCTTCGGCGCAATCGAATGGCTCTGGTGCGGTGTACGAAGGACGCGACCGCAAGACTAACCAGATCAAGTGGACCGCTACTCGCGTTGACCTGACCTTCGGCTCGCACTCGCAATTGCGCGCGCTGGCTGAGGTCTATGCGTGCTCCGACTCGAAGGCGAAGTTCGTGAAAGACTTCGCAGCCGCGTGGAGCAAGATCATGAACGCTGATCGGTTCGAGGTGGCGGCCGCAACCTGAGATCGATTGCTGCCTTGAATCGTCGGCAAGATTAAAGCAAAAGAATGGCTCCGAGGTTTCGGAGCCATTTTTATTTAATACTCCGCCGGCTTCTTCACCCTAGGTGTTCATATTTCTCAACGATGTTACAGGGTGCCTTAAAACTGAGGGCTAATTCCCTTTCCTGAGCTATACTCTTCCGGAAAAGATGGGCCATTTGCCAACTTCTCGGTCATCCTTGGCTGGAATCAAAACCATGTGAGGGAAACAATGCCACTCCGAAGAATTATCCAGGCACTGGGATTATCTCTTGCACTAGCGGCTATCGCCACGCCGGCATTCGGGCAGGAATTCAGCCTCGTCAGTGTTCCCCTTGCAGTCAACATCGATGGCAGGCCTATGCGGTCTGGCCTTTACTTAAAGTTCGAAATGAAGAGTTACAACATTCCCTTTGACCAGTTTGCCGCGGGTTCTTTGGATAAAGAGCAAGCCATGTTCGTGACCGCGGTGCAGGCAATTCGTAGGACAGACGCGGCCAAGTTCGCCAGCGTCTGGACCTCTCCGGATCAAATGAAGGGTCTCGGAACGACAATCATAACTTTGGAAAACGACAGCCCCCAAAATTGGATGAGTCAGGCCAGAAACAATTTCGATTTCGACCACTTGAAGCTAATCGCTCAGCTCCGGATGGGGACGGACACCATGTTCGTGTGGGATTCCGCGACAAAAAATGGAATACAACGCAACGCGCTTTATGTTGGACTAGACAAACACAACCAATTGCGCCTGAGTGCGGTGAGCAGTTCCACTCCGGTGGAAGTCCTGGTGCTGAATTCTTTCGAGGCAGCTCAAGCCGATTCGGCATATCGGCCTTCGCCGAACATCCATCTGCGTTATGAGTATCCGATTCCTCTCGACGGCTCGGCCCACACCGCGCACCCCATTTTTTTCCAATTCGATGGTACGGCCATGGACTTCCCGCTCGGAGATCAGAAGGTCAAGCCTCCGAATTCCCTGCTGGCTTTTTTCCGCAGCGCAGCCCTTGCACACCAGAACGGCAACGATGATTTGTACGCCAGCAGCTTTACTCCCCTAAGTGCGGCCCGGGTGAAGCAATGGCTCGCCTCGATGGAAAGCCGCAAGAAGCTGGTCCATCAGCCACCACAAGCCCCTATGATCTTGGGGAATGTGAAATTTGTCATGAATGCCAACCCAGTCTTCCTGGTATTCCAGTCTCCAGTTCGAGGAGGCGAATGGACCCCCGCCAGTGTGACCTATTCCTATGTGGTGCACGAGGGCGGCGCGTACAAAATTGCAAACTTCTCTTCTTCCACGGAACTGGATGACTTTCTGCAAAACCCGCAATTCTTCGACAACCGGTTTCTGAAATCATCCCCCGCGCAAATGCACTGATCTTGAGTCCAAGTGCCGGGCACTCACGCCGCTGATTTCCTCACGTGGTTCGCCGAGGGGCTCATCGAATTGGTTGCCGAAGAAATCCTCTGTCTCATTACAGCTCTATCCTCTGAATTCATGCTTGTTGGCGAAGGACCTAACTTTTTACCTAGAGACGCGCGGGTGTGTACTCATGGCATAGAGCGTGGCATTCCGTCTTTCTATTGTTAGTGTTGCCAGTGCGCAATTGAGGGATGACCAAACCGCACATGACATCGAGGGAAATCAAAGGTCTCGAAGATCAAGCTATTCTGACCTTGAGATAAGCACAAGTTAGGCGCGCGTCGGAGTTTGGGCATAGTTGCACCAAAACTGCAGCAAAGCAGCAAAATCTTCAAAGCATCTTCTTCTATCGCACCCCTACCTAACTAGTAACAGCCTCAGCAGGTTAAGTGGTGCCCGGGACCGGAATTGAACCGGTACGTCCTGTTAAGGACCCGGGATTTTAAGTCCCGTGCGTCTGCCAGTTTCGCCACCCGGGCGGGTAGACCGGATAATTCTACATGGGAAGGATTGGCCCACGAAAAGCTAAG
>DATATW010000149.1:0-10016 GCA_036268595.1 Terriglobales bacterium | reverse complement strand
AGCGCAGTTGCGGTTGCTGCGATCAGAATGGTTATGATAGTTACTGTCGCGCCAAGGTGACCATAGGAATTGTGGGCCGGGTCGGGGGGTTGGAATCTGTCTTCCCAAGCACGCAGGAAGATCAGCTCTTCATGTCGTCGGTTATCCGAACATGCGCATTCGTCAGATGGAACCCGAAATTTTCAATATCGTCCAGGCACTCATTCACGTCAAAGTTGGTCTGGGCATCGCCTCTGTTCAGATCGAGAGCCTTGAACGCGATCCATGGTCCGAACCCCGCAGGCAGGTTCCCGCCAGCCCCGTTCAGAGTAAAGCCGAAGACGCGGCCGCTGCCCCTAAAAATGTGCACTTGCATTTATGATCGGCCTCGCTGTACTCACGGCATAATAGATTTGATCCGGTCTGGAATCAAGAAAAACCCCGCCCACGACTACACGAATTGTGGGTAGATGTTTCCGGTGTCACGACCGGTCATTTACTTGAAAGAAATGGCGGGGACTAACGCCAAAATGTGGGTTCTTTGACATTCCACGTGCCCACCTCATTACGCCCGCGCTCGCCAAGAGGAGGATGTGTACGTCAGACCACCGCTCTTGCTTTCGCGAATGACGCGCAGCGAATGACGCCGAGGCATTCCAAGGCAGACAATCTCTGTCAACATTTCAGCACCTTTGCCGAAAGTGCCCCAAGGAGAGTCGTCGAAAACCTGGGAACACGCGCCACCTTCTGGGAACAGAATGGGAACAAAAACCCATTCCATGGGCGTTTACAGGGCTTTCAGGAGCGACCAGGGCCTTGTAAATCTTGCGTTTACGTTAAGACGGAAAAATGCATGGAAGAGGTCGTCGGTTCGATCCCGACCAGGTCCACCAAATCCTTCAACAACTTAGACGTGGGGATTCCTGTACCACTGGAATTCGTGACGCGAAAGAAATCTTATTCATACGCGAGGTGGAACTTCCCTGAGGACGCGTCCTCTACGAGAATGGGTACCACTTGGAATGCCGCACGCAGGGAGTCGGCGGTGAGCACGTCGACCGGCGCGCCATCGGCCAGTATCCTTCCGTGATAAAGCAACACCAGGCGGTCCGCAAACCTGAGTGCGAGATTTAAGTCATGAACGACGCCGATGACGACCACATCAGGCCGTGACGCAAAGTCTCGTACCTTCTTCATGAAATCGGATGTCGAGAAATGTCAGCGGCTCATCCAGAAACAAATAGCGTTGCGATCCGGCCGTGGCTCCCAGATCTGGGCGAGCACGCGGGCGAAATTGACGCGTTGTCTCTCTCCCCCTCTCAAGGCTTTGGGACGAATGCACGCAAGGAATTCCCGCACAAGCAGTACTAGCGATAGTAGTGGCTACGGATGTTGGCTAGTCTGAACTGCATGCAAAAGCGCCTATTCGTCTTCGTACCGAACCTCACAGCAGCACTTTTCTTCTTCGCGTTGCATCTCCAAGCCCAAACTCCCGACCAGGCTGTTATCCGAGGCACGGTGTCCGATCAAAGCCGTGCGGCCGTTGCCGGAGCGCAAGTTACGGTGACAAACAATCAAAGCTCCGTTATCCGCAGTGTCCAAACTGATGGCTCGGGTAATTTCTTCGTCGCAGGACTTCCCATCGATGGAAACTACGATGTGACTATTCAGAAAGAAGGATTCGCGCTGGCGGTGGCGAAGAGAGTCTCCCTGATCGGTGGCTCCGCGGCTACCTTGAACTTTCAGCTTTCTCCTTCTGAGGCGAAAACCGAGATCACGGTCACGGGAACTGTCGGCGCCGTGCGCACGGATATGCCACAACTCGGCGACCGGCTCGGCACTCTTCAAATCGCCGAGACACCTCTTCTCAACAATCGCATCACTTATCTGCCTTTGCTGAATGCCGCAAATCGCCCTGCGATTAACCAGGGCGACGTATTCATGAACCAGAATCTATTTACGACGAACGGGACGGGCCGACGTCAGGCGTGGTTTGAGGTAGACGGAGCAAACTCAATAGACATGTGGGGCCGTCAGACGATCTTCACCAATCTACCGGTTGAAACGCTTGCAGAAATAAGCGTTCTCACCAACCCCTTTTCTGCGGAGTACGGAGGCAGCGCGGGCAGCGCGATTAACATCGTTACGAAAAGCGGCTCCGATCAATATCACGGAAGCCTGGTCGGAACTTTTCGTCCTTCGGCCTCCGCCGCGAATCTTTCGGGATTTACTCCGGGAACAGCGACCAGCGGAAACCAGTTGACGAGCGATGAGTTATATCAGCCTGCTCTTGCGTTCGGCGGACCGCTTGGCGGCCACCAACAGACGCATTTCTTTATCGCCGGTGAGTACACCTGGGAAAACAAGACCTCTCCCATCACCAACACGCTGGATCCGGGCGGCTTCGAAGGGAAGTATCGCGACTGGATGGCCCTGGCGCGTCTTGATCAGCAACTCAACGAGAACAACAGCTTATTTCTCCGCCTGAACGCCGACCATTTTGTTGACACCAATCCCAATGGGACCGTCGGCGGCAATAGCCTTCCCAGTGTGGACCGCGTCTTCACTCGCCGGACCTATACCGCAGAACTAGGCGAGACGGCCGCGATCGGTCAGAACTGGTTGAACAACGTTCGCGCCGAGTTCCAACTCGCATCTCCGATCACGCAATTCAGTCCCGTTATCTTCGGCACTCAATTTTCGGTGCCGATCCAGGGTGCAGCAACTTTCACGACTGGTACATCTCAATCTGCGTTACTGCTGAACCATCAATTTGAAGTGAACGATACTGTCTCCACCATCCGAGGCGGCAGCAGCCTGCGCTTTGGAGCACAGGTGATTCACGCACACACGGGCGGCAATAGCAAGGAATTCGGCGGCCCGATCTATCTCGGATCTTTCGCCTACAACACCTGCACGGAACCTGTCGCCACCTGCGAAAGTCAGGCCTATCTTGATGACATCACCAATGTAAAAAGCTATACGCAGAGTTACGGAAACGCGGAATATTCCGTCGACGATACCCTCTGGTCGCTTTTTGCGCAGGACGACATCCGTGTTCGTCCGAACTTCACCGTAAATCTCGGCCTGCGCTACCAGCGCCAGACCTTCACAGATTCGACAAAAGATTTCGCGCCACGCATCGGCTTGGTGTGGAGTCCACGCTCCAACCGCACGACTATCGTGCGGGCAGGGTTTGGAATTTACTATTCGCAGATCGTGGACAATTCTGAAGCCAACTACGCGCTCACTGGTCCCACGGGAGTTTTCAATTACACCGCAACGCCCGGCCAAATCGGGTTTCCAGCAAGCGTTGCGGATGCTCCGTTGCCGGCATTTCCTTCCGGCGCGCAAGTTCCCCTACGCAGCCTCTACCTTCGCCCTGGACTCGCTTCCTACTACAACCAATTCTTCCCGACCTCAAGCTTGATCGGATACCAGAATGCGCTGCTCAGTCCATATACCCAGCAGTGGACGGTAGGCGTCGAACAGGCCATCGCGCCGAACTGGATCTTCAGTCTCGACTACGTTGGATCGCACACGGTAAAGATCAACCGGCCATTGGATGTGGATCTGCCATCACCTTTCGTGCGAACCGTCCCAGGGCAGACGCGCACTTCACAGGCCGCGAACTGCACCAGGCCGTTATGGATCGACTTCTACGCTCAGAATGGCCTCACGTGTGACACATCGAGTGCGCAAGGCACATCGGCTTCAGTTCTGATTCCCGCATACTCAGTCATTCAGGCGGATGTCAATGACGGGGTCGCTTACTACAATGCACTCAACGTAAATTTGAATCATCATTTCACCCACCGCCTCCAGATGCTCGCCAGCTACACGTGGTCGCATGCTCTGGATACAGTGGATCCTGATATTCCACAGCAGAATCCGAACGATCCTAACTTTCCCCGCAGACAGGAACTCGGCCCCGCGATTTATGACCAGAGGCATCGCTTCGTCCTGAGCGGGACATTGGTGGCTCCGCTGAAGATCAATCTTGGCGGCGTAGCGACCCTTGCTTCTGGCCTGCCGTACAACATCGTCACTGGAACCACCAACAGCGGCGACACGGGTGCAACTACAGACAGGCCAGTCGTGAATGGAGCTGTCATTTCAAGAAATGCAGGTCGGGGAAGGGCAATCTATGACGTCTCTCCGTTTATCGAGCGCAAATTCCCGCTGGGCGATCGGATAGGTTTGAATCTGCGCGCGGAGGCATTCAACGTTTTCAATCATCCAAATTTTGTTGGTTATGTGGCCACTTGGGGGAACGGGGCAACTCCACCCGCGACTCTAGGAACGCCATTAACCGGGATCACGAATCAGCTTCCGGCCCGTTCATTACAATTCCTTGTCAATGTGGACTTTTAATTCCAGACTCAGGCGGCGCCGACAACGACGCAATTAAAACGCAGAGCTGCGCGCACGTCCCATTTCCAGTGGTTTTGATCTATTTCACCTCATTTCAATCTTTCGCGCTTTTTCGCAAACCACAGATAAACCGGAATTCCCAAAAGGATCACAACGACTCCGACGATGGAATCCTGCAAGTTGTCGAGAAAGGTGTAGCAGAGCAGTACCGCCGCTGTCACGATAAACAATGCCGGAACAAACGGATATCCGGCTGTGCGATACGGCAGGTTTGCTCCAGCTTCCCGCCGGCGAAACACAAAGATGGTGCTCGCTGCAATCACGTAGAAAAGCCACTCCGCGAAAATCGTCAGCGAAAACAATTCGCGGAATGCGCCCCCCACAACAATGAGCACAATCGCTACCAGGCATTGAATCACCAGCGCCAAACCCGGCGTGTGAAATTTCGGATGTACTTCGCCCAAAGCCTTAAACAAATATCCATCGCGGGCCACGGCGAACGGAATGCGCCCTCCGCTCATGATCGTCCCGTTCAACGTCGCCAGCATCGAGACGATCATTCCGATCGAGACCAGTGACACTCCCCAACGCCCAAGGGCGGCTTGGCTTGCGGCAGCCGCCGGCACGGCGGAGTGTGCAATCACTTCCGCCGGCAGCGCCCGCTGAACACCGGCATTCAACCCCATATAAAGGACGGCCACGAGACCTACCCCGGCGATTAGCGCGATCGGGATGGTCTTCTCCGGCCGCTCGATTTCTTCGCCGACCATGTTCAGATCGTTCCAGCCGTCGTAGGCCCAGAGTGCCGCGACCAAAGCTGCCATAAATCCGGCGATTCCGCCCTTCGCGCCGGAAAATGTAGTGCCGAAGTGGCTCCACGATCCCGAAGACGCCGTCAGAGCTACCACGGCAATGCCCACGATCATGAGGACCTTCAGCACGGTAAACGCAAATTGAAAATTGCCTGCCTTGCGCACGCCGATGTAGTTCAACGCTGTAATCAGCACCGCCGCGGCGATTGCGACAAGATGCCCGTAATTGACGACAAGCGTTCGGCTTGAAGTTACGTGCCAAATAAAGATCGCGTGCGGAAGGAAACTGAACGCAGACAAGGTGCCAAGCACGCGCACCAATCCAGAGGTAACGGTCGCAATCGATCCCGGCTTAGCGATGAGAAACCAGGTCCACCCATATAGAAATCCCGCCAGCGGCCCGTACGCATCGCGCACGTAGACATATTCACCTCCTGCATACGGCCGCACCGCACCCAACTCCGCGTAGGTAAGCGCGCCGAAAAATGAAAGCACTCCGCCGACAATCCAGGCCAGATAAACGAGCCCCGCCGATCCGACTGCCTGCATCATTTCGGCGGGCACCAGAAAGATTCCGCTGCCGATGATGGTCCCCGCCACGATGGACATGGCGTGCCAAACGTTGAGACCTCGATCGAGCGAGGGAGCGCGTTTCTCGGTCCGGACCACTCCGTCCATCCTCATCTCCTCATCGAAACCAGCAGCTGTGCAAGAAATTGCACGATTGTAACAACTTGTCAGGCTTGTTTGACCGCCAACTCTGATAGAGACCTTCTTCTCATTTACACCTGGAGCATAAAGAGGGTAACCTCATCGGGCTTCGCGTCCTCCCCCCAAAATTTTTCCTAGACGCGTACGTCTCTTCGGATTTTCCAAAAGGAATTCGCCATGCGCTCTCGTGGAATGCGTCTCTCTCTCCGTCCGCCGACCGCCCTTTTCAGCCTCGTGCTCTGCGTAGTGTCGCTGGCAGCCGGCCAGGCCGTCACTACTTATCACGTAGACAACAATCGCACAGGATGGAATTCTCACGAAACTGTGCTCACTCCCGCCAACGTCGGCAGCACATCGTTCGGGTTGTTGCACGCTGTCGCGCTAAACGATCAGGTGGATGGTCAACCGCTGTTCGTTCCGGCCGTGAATATCACCGCCGGAAGCAGCAAGGGAACCCATGATGTGGTTTACGTGGCCGCAGAGAGCGACACGATTTATGCCATTGACGCCGAAAGCGGCAAGGTGCTCCTCAGCCCGAGTTTTGGAACTCCGGTGCATATGCCGCTTGGCTGCAATAACAATGGACCAAACGTCGGCATCAATTCGACTCCCGTCATCGACCCGAGCAGCAACACGATGTACGTTCTCATCTACACACAGGACAGCACTGGTCCCGCATACCGAATTCACGCTCTCGATCTGGGCAGTTTGACCGACAAAGTGACTGCACAATTGGTCGCTGCATCCCACACCTTGCTGGACGGCACAACTTTCAACTTCAATGCGACATATCAACGGCAGCGTCCGGCATTGTTGCTCGCCAACGGCAACATCTATGCAGGATTCGGCAGTTTCTGCGATTTCTCAGCCAATGTCTCGCGCGGCTGGTTGCTCGGGTGGTCTACAGGTTCGTTAACTCCATTCGCCGCTAATCAATTACTGGATACCCAGGCGACTTCTCCTGACAGTTTCTTCCTGTCCGCGATCTGGATGTCTGGTTACGGTCTCGCCGCAGATGATTCGGGCAACGTTCTGTTTGTGACGGGCAACTCCGACTTTTCAGGCACAACCTACGACGGCGTCAGCAACATCCAGGAAAGCGTTGTCAAAGTGTCGCCCGACCTGACGACAGTGCTCGATTTGTTCACGCCAAAGAACCAGGCAAGCCTTGACCAAACCGATGCTGACTTCGGCTCCGGCGGCGTGCTTGTCCTTCCCGATCAACCGGGGACTACTCCCCATCTGGCTGTGGCCGCCGGCAAGGCTGGAAGCATGTTCCTGATGAACGAAGATGCTCTCGGCGGATTTTCCACCCAGACAAACAATGTTCTGGGCGCGTACAACATCGGTGCATGCTGGTGCGGTCAATCGTATTTCGTAGATCCATCCGACGGACTGGGACGCGTGGTGGCCAGCGGCGGCAGCAAGGTTTTGGTTTATAAAGTGCAGACTTCGCCCAAGGTCGCCTTGGTTCCGACTGCGCAATCAGCGGCTCTTAACGCTACCGTGCAGGATCCCGGCTTTTTCACCTCGATCTCGTCCAATGGGACCTCCAATCCAATCATATGGGCGGTCTCACGGCCCACTAGCGCCTCCGGACATCCGCTATCTCTCTACGCGTTTAATCCGGAATCCGTTACCAAGACGACCATGAAAATGCTTTTCCATGGGCAGGCGGGAACCTGGCCCAACACGACAGGCAACTCCAATCTTGTGCCGCTGGTCGCGAATGGAGAGGTTTTCGTGGCCACCCACAACCAGTTGCGAATTTTCGGGATCAAGCCGGGGAAAAAGTAGATCGGCGTCAACGCCTTAGACTCAGCCAGACAAACGCTTGTCAAAGGTAGCTTTACAGTCGGATTTCGATGCTTGTTCCGTCCGCCACAGCCCACGACGTGTTGGGATCGTTCGTCTCGAAATCATACTGCTCGTTTCGTCAGGCGCGACTCGAGTCAAACTATTTTCGGGTCCTGGGGTTGTTTATTGCGCATCTGAAGATTTTCTTTTCTGGACCGCGAGCTTTGGCCAATAGATGGATTTAAAGAAGACGAGATAGTACTCAAATAGTACGCAGCCAGTTTCTATGCGCCGTTTTGCCTTTTGTCTGATCTTGCTTTCAACACGTGTCTTGATTCACTATTCGGCATCGCCTGGTAGGCGCGTCATCACAGCTTCTGCGCCTTTGGCCGCTCCGGGTCCGCATAATCATAAAATCCCTTCCCCGACTTTCTCCCGTACCAGCCGGCCATCACCAGCCGTTTCAGCAGTGGAGGCGAGGCGAAGCGCCGCTCTTTGAATTCGTCATACATCACGTGCGTGATGTAATAGGTCGTGTCGAGCCCGACGAAATCGAGCAGCGTGAATGGCCCCATCGGATATCCGCAGCCCAGCTTCATTGCGTTGTCGATGTCTTCGATTGAGCCGACGCCCTCTTCATACGCGCGGATGGCGTCCAGCAGATACGGCACCAGCAGCCGGTTCACGATGAATCCCGTCTTGTCGGACGTGCGTACCGGGACCTTGCCCAGCTTCTTTCCGAACTCGTAAGCGGTCTGGTAAACATCGTCGGCAGTGGCGATCGTGCGGACGACTTCGACCAGTTTCATCAGCGGCACGGGGTTAAAAAAGTGCAGCCTGATAAATCGTTCAGGCCTCTTCACCGAAGTCAACAGCTCCGTCACCGAAATCGACGACGTATTCGAAGCAAAGATCGCGTCCTTCTTCACGATGCTATCAAGCGATGCGTACATCTTCTTCTTTTCTTCCACATTCTCGATGATGGCCTCGATCACAATGTCGCAATCAGCCAGGTCGGACTTGTTGGTCGTGCCCTTTAGCCGCACCCGGATCGCATCCTTCTGCTCTGCTGTGATTCCGCCTTTCTCGACCGGACGCTCGGCGAACTTGGCCAGCGATTTCTCAATCCCGGCGAAGCCTTTGTCGAGATATTTCTGTTCAACTTCGAGCACGGTGACGTCGAATCCAGCCATTGCAGCAACCTGCGCAATGCCAGAACCCATCAGACCGCAACCGAGAACGCCAACTTTTCTTATCTCCATATATTTGTATCGACAGTCTCCTCTGACATGCTCGTTGTTTGCCGCTAGGATCGGCTTCCCTGACCATTTTGAATAGCATGGTCCGCGGAGGCGAGAACATTGCTGGCACACCAAGCGAGCTTATTCGCGCCGCAAACCCGGACCCCGGAAGTCATGAACGTTTCGCCGTGGAGAACGACTATGGATAGTGCAATCGATGACGAAGTGTCATCTATCGTTACGAGGACAAGTCGATAGTCTCCGCTCTTAGCTTGGTCGGGACGAACCTCAATGTAGCGCGGACTGGCCGCCACGGCATCGCGAACAGCTGATTCGAACATGCGGGAATTCATGTCATCGCAACTGCAGACAATAACAAGGGGAGTCTTCGGTGGCTGCTGCGCCTGAAGATTCGAGGCGCATGCTACCAAGATGACGCAACTGAGGGCCGCAGTGAGACTGTTCACACGGCCTCCTTTCTTGAATCCGGATCTGTGGCACCGACGATTGCGTCGACAAACTCCTTACAGCATCCCTTTGGCGGATCTTCTAAGTTGTGTTCTTCGAGGTCGGACTGCCCGTATAGATTTTCAGTGTTACATTCCGGGCAAGTTACCTTGAACGGCCTGCAAGCCGGCACCACCGCGTGGACCGCCCTGTTTTGGGGACCAATCACATCCAGAAAAAGAGGCCAACCGCATCTTTCGGTTTTGCATTTGACTATCCAACAGCGAACGTAATTTCCGCCTCTCATAGCCCCTCCTTCCACATCTTCCTCGAAATTAGACGCCCCTGACATCGCTAATTCATGCTCTCCACCACCATCGCGATCCCCTGACCGCCGCCGATACATGCCGTCGCCAGCCCATACTTCTTATGTCTACGCCGCAACTCATAGAGCAGCGTAATCACCAGGCGCGTCCCGGTCGCGCCCAGCGGATGCCCCAGCGCGATCGCTCCTCCGTTCACATTTACCTTTTCGCGATTTAGTCCCAACTCTTTCTCGACTGCCAGATACTGCGCCGCGAAGGCCTCGTTCACTTCGATCAGATCGATGTAGTCCAGATTCAGTCCGGCCTTCTGCAGCGCGATCTTCGTCGCC
>DATATW010000148.1:0-3372 GCA_036268595.1 Terriglobales bacterium | reverse complement strand
TCTCGACTCGATCGGCAGGATCGCTCCTGGCAAACGAGCCGATCTGGTGCTGCTCGATCGCGACGTCCTGACGATTTCGCCGGAAGAAATGCGCGATACGAAAGTCGTCTGGACGATGGTTGCCGGAAAAACGGTCTATCGCACGAAGTAATCTCGATCACCCGGGGCCGCGGCCCAAGAGACCGGCGGAAGAATACCTGCAATTTTCTGCACTGCTATATTTCCCAGTTCGTTCACAGCATTCCGTTGTACAATTCGTGCCCAATTGGGCAGGTGAGCTATGCGACGCTCCTGGGTTTCCCGCCAAACTCCGCCATCAGAGCACGTTTTCACCTTGCTGGCGATTGCCTGCCTACTCCAGGTGATTCTTGCCTCTCCGCTGGCGGCGAAGAATTCTTCGAATGCCCATGAGGAACCAGCCGTTGAATCGGTGAAAGCGTACACGCTCACGGCCAGAGCGAAAAAGCTCGACAAGTATGACGTCGAGCGCATCGGCCAGCGAGATATTGGGCACGGCTTTAACCTTTATTCCCTGAAGCGGGAGCACGAACTCGGCCAGAATCTCGCCGCCTCCTTCGACCGCATGATGAAGCCGGTCGAAGACACGGTAGTGAACGAATACATCAACCGTTTGGCGCAGAAGCTCATCGGGAACTCTGACGCTGTCGTACCTTTCACGATTAGAGTGATCGATTCCGGCGACATCCCACGCGCCTATGGCCTGCCCGGCGGATTTCTTTACGTGGACAGCGCTCTTATAGTTTCCGCCGATGACGAAGCCGAGCTTGCGACGGTGATGGCGCACGAGATCGCGCACGTTGCCGCCCGACACGCAACGCGGGCCCTCTCGCGCAAGGAAGTAAGCCGTGTCGTGAATTCTGTGGCGTTCATGACCGGCCCCATCGGCGCAGGCGTGGCTGACGCAGGCGGCATCGCCGGGCCGCTCTCGGCAAAAAAATTTAGCCGCGACTCCGAATACGAAGCCGACCTGCTCGGCATCGAGTACGCCTACGCCGCCGGATACGATCCGCAGGCCATGATGGATGCACTGGAAAAGTTGCACGCCATTGAAGTTCGCAAGAGTGAAGAAATTGCAAAAATTCCGGGCTATCACACGGCAATGAAGATTCCGTTCCACAGCAAGATCGCCCGAAGCTTTGCGAACTATCCGCTTACGGAAGAGCGAATTCAGCGCCTCGAATCCGAAATCACAACCTATTTGCCCGATCGGAGCGACTACATCCTGGATACCGATGAGTTCCAGGAAGTGAAGGCCCGACTGCTAGCCGAGCAGGTTCCAACGCTGCACCATCATCCGGCAGGTGCGGATGACAGCAAAGGCCCCGTCCTGCGCCGCGCATCTTCCTCCGATGATCTTCCTGCCAATCCCGATGACCCGGCTGAAAAGCCTGCGCCGTCTCGCGTGGCCTCATCCCGCAAAGCGAGCGGGATCTCAAATACACTGGTTTCAGGATTGCCCGGCGTGCCGCTGCAGTAAGGGGCCGCATGAGAAGATAGTCTCTAGTCTTATTTCTTCCTTGGATGGCGTCGAGGCGTCGAGATAACTTTCGCGATGCGCCATCGCATAATATCCTTCCAACAAGGGTTTATGTTCAGGAAGTAGCCTTGCCCCTGGCTGGCCATTTCGTCGAAAGGCGGTTCGGCAACAGGTCCTTTAAAGCAACCCGGTTGTGAGGTAGATCCCTGGACGTTGTTTGTGCCCGGCACGGCTGCTGTCCAGTAAAGAGTGGAAGTGTAATGGGAACCCTAAAGGCACGAACATTTTTTGTCTTTCTAGCCTTCTTCGTCGCGCAGTTTTTGTTTGGCGCACAGCTTTCGGCGCAATCCACGGTCAATCCGGTCGCCTCAGCCTCTACGTTTGAGGGCGGCGTTGGCTATGTCTTCATGAACCAGACCTCAGCCTCGCAGCCGCGCATCAGCCTCAACGGCCTCGACGCAAACGGTCTGGTCCGATTCACGGCGCGCTGGGCAGGAACCATTGATTTCACCTATGCGCGCGCGGGAAATCTTCCCGGCACCGGCCATAGCGACAGCGTTTTCAGCGGACTTATCGGCCCGGTTTACTACATGAAAGTAGGCGAGGAAACCGAAGTCTTCGTGCACGGTCTGATCGGCATTGCCTGGGTGGATAGCGCGGTTCCCGTCGGCACGGATGCGATTTTCAAGGGATACGAGACGCGTTTCTCTTATGCTCTCGGCGGAGGCGTGGAGCGCCCGCTGTTCGGCCCCTTTGCGATTCGCGCCACGGCCGACTACCAGCGCACGACTTTCGTCGACTCGACACTGTCCCTGCAGGGCCAGAACAATATCCGTTTGATGGGCAGCATTCAGTATCGATTCGGCCGACGCCAGTGGTAGGCGGATAGTTCTTGCGGGCTGATTTCTAGCCCTTCGCCATTCGCTTTTCTACGACCTTCGCGCAGGCCTCGACGAAATCCTGTTCGGCCTTGCTGAACGTATCGGGGAAGTAGCTCTCGATGTCCAATTCGCCCACTAACTTGCCGCGAACCGAGATGGGGACAACGATCTCGCTGATCACCAGAGACGATCCAGCCAGATAGCGCGGATCTTTTCTGACGTCGTTGACTACGACAGTCCGTCCGCTGCTTGCCGCCGCGCCGCACAACCCCGTGTCGAGCGGTATGCGGGCATTCGGTGTGAAGCTGCCGACGAATGGCCCGACCAGCAAGACGCGTTCGTTGGCAGGATCCACCAGATAAAATCCGACCCAGTTGTAACGCGCCATTTTTTCGTGCAGGCGCTTCGCCACGTGCTCCATCAACAAGGTGGCGTTCGCGGTCTTGGAAAACTCCTGAAAATCTTCAACGACCTGTTCCTGCTCTCTCGTCATTGCGGTCTCTGCACAGACCTCAGCGCAACAGAAAACAACTTTCCCAACATTTTGCACTGGATTTGTTTCGAAATTGAGTATCGAGGAGTAGTCGGGAAAGACGGCCTTGCGGCCGCGGCTGGAGGATAGTCCACTGGCGCGGCGGCGGAAAATTGAGTAATTTTAAAATTGGATAATTGAGAGATTGCGCCCATTGAGCAATTGAAGGTTCGTAATTCGGAGACGCTCTGTACTCTTTCAATTCGCGCAATTGCGCAATTGCTCAATTTCCCAATCGAGGCCACATGTATCACTACGATCCGAACACAGCTCTGGAAGAATTGACTGAAGACGCGACGCTGCCGAATCCCGTGCATGTGCGCGACATGATTCTGCGTAAGCATCCCTCCACCGATCAGGCGCTCGACCTGAATCGTCAGTTTGTGGAATATCAGAAGCTTTTTGGCCAGGCACAGAAGCTGGGGAAAGAGATTTTGAACCAGTTAGCGGGTTAGATGCTT
>DATATW010000147.1:0-17154 GCA_036268595.1 Terriglobales bacterium | reverse complement strand
TGACCCTTACGACGGCGGTGCGCGCCACCGTCAATGAGTGCAGCAATGTATAAACTCTTTGAACTGCGATAACCTGCTCTGGGTTCAGCGCTCGATGCACCAGCAGCACGCTATGCTCCCACACCACGGTGCTCCATTGGGGGCAAGGATGCATAGCGACCCACTCGAAGCTAGTTGCGTCTTCGGGCTGGTCCTTCAGGCGCGCTTGTTCCTGGCGAAGCATGTTCAAGTTCAAGTCAATTTCGACGTCGAGCATCGCTCTGACGGTGGCGTCTTCTTCCGCTTCTTTCTTCTGGTCCCGCGCCGCCTCGAGGACGGCGGTTCGGTTCGCAGCTCTAATTCCCGCGAACCACGCAATCAGCCCCCCAATCACGGCGCCACCTAAAGCCCCGATCAGGCCTACCTTCGCATCTTGTGTTATTCCCTTTTCTGGGTTTGGCTTCTCGGATTGGTTCTGACTGACAGCCTTCGCCGGAGACTGAGCGCTCACAGAAGCGACGTTCGGGGCGGTGTGTCCCAAAAAATTAGTTCCAGCGACTGCTTCTCCGCAATTCAGTACGAGGGCAAGTATTACGAAGCGAAGAACATAATAATAAGGACAAGCAAAGAACGTTAGATTCCGTTGCATGGACCCATATTATTCCCGATCTCTCGCCCCGGATATGCTTACACGTCTACGCTTCTGCCGGCCTGATGCCCATTGCGGTCACAAAAAAAGCGGAGGATGATCGGGGGTCCGGCCCTGATCATCCCTTTCCTCCCGGTTAGGAGGGGCCTTACTGAAGACAGCATAGCGGTTGCAGATTGCAGGAATATGTAAGGGTAATGAAATGTTGGTGAATTCGGTATATTTGACGATTGGAGAGCCGAGGCGGCTGTCCCCACGTAAAACGACGAGGAGATGAATGGCACGTAAGCTTGACGAATGCCGGCGGCTGCAGAAGCGCGCCGAAGGACTAATCCCCGGCGGAGTAAATTCTCCCGTGCGTGCCTTCAAATCGGTGGAGTGCGAGGCGCCATTCATCATGCGCGGGCAGGGTTCGCATATCTGGGACGCGGACGGAAACGAGTACATCGATTATGTCGGCTCATGGGGGCCACTGATCCTGGGTCATGCCGAGCCCAGCGTGATCGAAGCCATACTTACCGCGGCAGTCAACGGCACGAGTTTTGGCGCGTCGACTCCCGCCGAGGCGGACCTCGCCGAGCTGGTTATAGAAGCTTATCCGACGGTGCAGAAGTTGCGTTTTGTCAGTTCCGGCACCGAGGCCACGATGTCTGCCATCCGTCTGGCCCGGGCCTTTACCAAGCGCAAATATGTGATCAAGTTCGAAGGCTGTTATCACGGCCATGCCGATTCCCTGCTGGTGAAGGCGGGATCGGGCATCGCCACCCTCGGTATTCCGGGTTCGGCGGGCGTGCTCGAGGAAGTGAGCCAATTCACGATTGCGCTTCCTTTCAATGACACCGAGGTTTTAGAACAGGCGTTCAGCAAATATCGCCACATGATTGCCTGCGTCATAGTCGAGCCGGTGGTCGGAAACATGGGTGTGGTGCCTGCGGCGGGAGATTACCTGGCCAACCTCCGCAACATCACCCAGCGCGAAAACACCGTTCTCATCTTTGATGAAGTAATGACCGGGTTCCGCGTCGCCTTTGGCGGAGCGCAAGAGCTGTACGGCATAAAGCCTGATCTCACGACCTTCGGAAAAATCATCGGCGGCGGATTGCCGGTAGGAGCTTACGGCGGACGATCGGAGATCATGGATATGGTCGCGCCGCTGGGACCGATGTATCAGGCGGGAACGCTCTCCGGAAACCCGCTGGCCATGGCGGCGGGAATTGCGCAATTAAAAATTCTGCGCGAGAAGAAAAATGAGATTTACCCCCAGCTTGAAACTCTGAGCGCAAAGCTGGTGGATGGAGTAGTGGCGGCCGCCAAGGAAGCGGGCGTCAAGCTGTCATCCCAACGTGTGGGATCGATGTTTACCTGGTTCTTCAATCCCGGTCCGATCACCGACTGGACTGAGGCGAATAACTCGGATGTGGCCGCGTTCGGCCGTTTCTTCCGCAATATGCTCGACGCGGGCATTTACCTGCCGCCATCGCAGTTTGAAGCTGCGTTCCTAGGCACCGCACATTCTGAAGAAGACATCGCAAAAACTATCGACGCGGCTAAGCAGGCGTTCCGCAAACAACGCGGGTAAAAGTCCGCCCGCGGATTGAAAAATGGCACGAGCCAGTTTCGACTCATGCCACAAAATCGCTATCCAGGCTTAGGGCAGATTCTGTTTGACCAGGAATCCGTCGGCTACCGCGGAGTCGGTCTCAATCATTACCAGTTGCGAATCGTTGATCTGATAGTAGGTGGTCAACAATCCGGAGCCGGGCTCGGGCGAGAACGTCCCAGTGAATCGTCCGGTATTGTGCGAGTCCGCCGTAAACGTCCCATTCATCGGTTGGTCTGGGGGTAGACCTGCCATAACAACGTCCCACTCACCCTCGCCACTGAAGGTTCCAGGTGAACCGGTTGCGAGTGCCGCAGTAACCGCGACGTCGAAATTATTGCTGAACCCATCTACTGTTCCGGGGCGAAAACGCCAGCCCATGGCATAGTTGCCCGAAATAGTCGCAGCAGTTTGAGGCTCCAGCATCCCGTTGTCGAAGGAACTGGCGTCCGTTTCCAACATCAGGGCGCCTCCACCATGGGTAGGATTGCTGGGATCGAGCAGGTTGATGTTGGGATCGGTCATGTATACATTGGCGGTGAAGCCATCGGGTGTCGAAACGCTTCCTCGCGCATTGCCCGAGAAAGTGTAAGTCGCACCGGTTATGGGGCTGGCGGTAGTAGCGGTACCGGCGTCGTTGGTGTCGAGAACGCCGCTGAAGTTGCCGGCGCCGTCCGCACGGAACTGTCCAGCCGTTGCATTGGCTCCATCAACTCCATAGCCATGCATGGCGAAGACGTAATTGCCCGCCACCTGCGCATCGTTGACGGATGACCTGGAGCCTTGGCCGTACGCGGTCCCGGCGCTGACTCCGGTGATAGCGTCAATCTCTATCAACCGGATCACCTCCGGGCCAACGATGTAATAGGCGAAGGTTACTGGGTACGAAGATGCAAGCGTGATTGTGCCGCGACCGTAGGCGTCGGGCGCAGTGAAGGTACCGGCGAAAGCTCCCGTCCGGTAAGTTCCTCCCGCATTTAAATCGAGAGTGCCGGAGTTAATGGTGCTCGAACCATCAGCGGTAAAAATTCCGCCGAAGTTCATGGGAACGGATTGGGCGATATTTTCACCGGCGGAAACGAAGGAGTAATTCCCAGAGAATTGCGCAGACGAAAAATTGGCGGTTTGTAGATCAAGCGTGCCGGTTAGATCGCCCATTTCATCGACTTCGGCCAGCATGGCATGCGAACTCGAAGTAGCCGTTATCGAGTAAATGGTTTCGTAGGGGCTGCCGTTGTAGTTGAACTCGAGAGTTAGAATCCCGTGGCCGAATTGATCCAACGTGTATCCGCTGATGCTCGGATTTCCACTTGCGTCCGGGGTGCCAGTGGGCAGAATCGCGGCGGAGATCACAGTGCTGGGGTCGGCGGAATCGAGCTCTCCTCCAGTGACGTTACCTTGACCGTCGAGCGTTACACTGCCGGCGATGCCGTTGTAGCCGTTAGCGTCGATGCCGCGGTTCATAAAGGCAAAAGTCCCGGACAAAGTAGCGACAGTAGATACGGAGCTGGTTATCGTGATCGGAGTATTGATGCTTTGCGCATCATCAGCATTAGAGGTTGCCATGAGGGTAGCGACCATTCCGCGCGGCACATTGGCTGGAGCGGTGTAAACCGTGTCCACAAGATAGGCGCCGTTTTGCGGAGCGCTGACCGTGGTCTGGCTGAACGAGCCACAAGTATTTGCCGGAGTACAGGTAAGGCTAAGTCCGGCATTAGAGGAATCGTTCTGTACCTGGATCTCGAGTGACTCGGTGCCGTTGACCATCAGAGGCGAAGAGGCAAAGGTGTTCCAGCTGACGACAATATTCGGCGATGCATTAATTGCAACAAGGGCACTGGCGGTTTTAGTTGGATCGGTGACGGAGGTTGCGGTCAAGGTCACAGAATTGCCGGAGGGAACCTGCCCGGGTGCAGTGTAGGTGTCGGCGATCCCATTCGCGGTACGTGAACTCGCGAACTTACCGCAAGTAGTGGCAGGAACGCAGCTCCAGGTCACGCCGGCAGCATCATTGGTGGTGGCGCTAACTGGTTTGTAGTCGTTCACGAACATTGTTGCCGGGGCTGCGGCGATTGCCACGTTGATCGCGGTAATCGGGGCAGTGGTGTGCTCCCCGGTACTGAAACCGCAACCGGCCAAACCGATAGTGGCTGCAATCATGACGATCAGAGAAAGCTTGTGGCTTTTCATTGATTCTCATCTCCGTGGGTCACCAACTTGAAACGCACTTGGCCGCGATCTGCGGGGCGGGGGAACAGCAGAGCGCCATGTTCGTTTCGGACTACGAAAGTCGTGGTATCACTGTGAATAGTTCGGACGAGCAGAATCGACGAGTTCTTAGCCGCAGTCATAACCCCGACTACTTCCACCTGCCGGCCGGGACGCACAGAAACGGGCTGGCTGCCCAGCAATGCAAACCTCCCTAAGTGGGCTTCGACAAGGCCGCGCGGAGTTGAGATGGTTAAGTAAGCACCAGACGGCAGTCCTGGATGACCGCCAGCTACGAGGCTGCGAACTGTTCCCGAAATCGTGAGTTCGCGGCTAGCGTCGTAGATGGTCCGGTGGACCGGTTTGTTACCTGCAGAGGTCGGCTGCCTTCCCGAGACAGACATCGCTGGAGCGGACACGGCAAGAATCACGCACAGACAAATCGTTACTTTCATGTCACCTCTCACGAATTCTTAGTCAGCTCCGGACAGAACGCCGGGCCATGGTGAGAGTGACAGCCCAAACTGGAACTGACAAGGGCACCCGCGTAATACAGATTTATCCTGATAACCTGCTGATATTTAAACATTTCCGTCGGTTTACCGACGGTTGATACAAAGCCGTTCTTACTGATGGCTCACGCTGACCATCGCGGGTGACTTAGTATCGCGAGCCTCAATCCAAGAAAACCGCGGTGCTGTTCAATAGAGCTGGATGATCCAAGAGTAATCGAGTAAGCCCCGGCGCGAGCGGAGTTTCGCCCGCGAACTACTCTCGAGACAACTAGTAGGATGAGCCCCGCAACCAAGGGGGGTGCATTGGCTAGTGGATCATCGAATCGCCGTCTTCGGCACAGTTTCAGTTGTGGCACTCTCAACGGTTGCCAATTACATTTACCTGAGTTATCTCAAATGGAACGTGAAAGACGTCAGCGAACGCTTCCGGCGCCAGGGCGCGTTCCAGACTGTATTATTTATTTTTGCCGGTATCCTACTGGTTATTCTTTGGGCCAGACTTCTGGAGCACACCGGAACCTTCCTCGGGATTCTAGGAGCCGGCCTGGCCATTGCGCTTCGCGAGCCGCTTCTCAGCATCGCCGGCAGAGTGGCCATTCTCGCCGGCCACATGTATAGGGTCGGCGATCGCATCGAACTCAACAAAATGACCGGAGATGTAATTAACGTAGGCGTCTTCTATACCCGAATGATGGAAATCGGTAATTGGATCCATGCCGATCAAGTGACTGGACGCATTGTGCAAATCTCAAACTCGCAGATCTTCGGTACTCCTGTTTTCAACTACACGCAAAACTTCTCCTACATCTGGGATGAAGTTAAGCTGCCCATTACCTATAACAGCAACCTTGAAGCTGCGTCTCAGATTTTGCTCGATGTCGGCGGCGAGTACACGCGCGAGTTTCTCCAGGGAGCACAGGCGCAGCTCGACGCAATGCGGGAGGCTTTCCTGGTGCCTGCGTTTGAGTTGAAGCCGAATGTATTCATGAAAGTTACCTCCAACTGGCTGGAGCTAAGCATGCGCTATGTGGTTGACCCCAAAAAAAGGCGCAACGCCAGCAATTTCATCTACCTGGGAACTTTAAAGCGCATCCGCCAGCGCGACGATATCCAGATCGCTTCTGAAACCATGGATTTGACGGTTCACAACAATAAAGCGGCATAAACACGGAGGTTTAAGCGACAACCCCACCATGAATTCCAAACTCTAAGCATGTCTTGTCGAGGGTAAGCAGTGATGGGAGATGTGAATACCGTGAACCGGCTTCGCCGAATCAGCACAGTTTTGGGCTTCAGCCTTCCCCTTTTTTACTTATTCTGGCTGGTTTTTGTGGGAACATTTGCTTTTCATGAACTGTTGCTTGGCATCATGGGTGCTGTCTTGGCTGGAGTCGGATTCTCTGTTATCGACTTCTATTACCCCGCGCGATTCTCGCCGAAATTGAGAGAAATTGTCTCGTTGTGGCCGGTGCCATGGTATTTCGTGTTGGGAACTTGGCAAATAACAGCCGTAGCGGCAAAAGATCTGTTCGGCATCGAAAAAGCCAAGTCAGTGTTCCGGATTTTAAAATTCAACACCGGCAAAAAAGACAATCCTCATGACGATGCGCGCCGCGTGCTTGCTGTGGTTGCAATGACTGTGACTCCGAACACGATTGTGCTAGGCGCAAATACTAATGACCAAGCGTTGTTGTTTCATGAGATGGGGCGCAGCTCTCCGCCAAAGATGCTGCGGAAACTAGGAGCGCGCGCGTGAATATCTGGGAACTGGCTAGCCGGGTCACTTTGTTCACATTGCTCCCATTGGCATGGATGGCGATGCGAGGAGATGCGCGCAACCGGCTTGTCGCCTTTTGTATGGGGGGTGTGGTCTCAACGCTCCTACTGATGTTATTGACCATGGATTTCAATCGCATGCCCATGATGGACCTGGCGATCACGCTGGCGCTGATGTCTTTCGGGGGCGGAATTGTGTTTGTGCGTTTTTTTGCACGTCATTTGCAATGAAGACCATCGTCATTGAAGTGCTCGTGGCAGCCGCAGTGTTAATTGTTGCAGTGTCAGTATTGGGAATGCTGCGGATGCGCGATCCCTATCAGCGCATGCATTACATTGCGCCACCCGCCTCGCTCAGTGCGATCTTCATTACCGTTGCGATTTTTCTGCAACAAGGGTTTAAAGCGGAATCTTTTAAGGCGGCTTTCACTACGCTGGTGCTGATCGCAATGAACACCCTCGTCACTCATGCCGCCGTGCGCACCTTTCGCATCGCTGAAGTAAAAGATTGGCAACCGGCAAAAGACGAAGAAGTCCCGCTTAAGTCCAGCGATGAACTAGTTCGCTCCGAGGCTGAACGATGACCGTGCTGCAATGGACAATACTGCTGCTAATCGCCGCAGTCGCGCCTGGCATCGTGTTAAGTCGGCAGCCGAAAGAACAAGTCGTCACCCTGAGTTTCTACGGGCTGCTGTTCGCACTGCTGTTTTTCATTTTCCAGGCGCCGGACGTAGCTCTCTCGCAAATTGCTGTCGGCGCGGTGATGTTGCCTCTGATGATCATGCTGGCACTCACCAAAATGCGTCGGCAAAACATTCGTCGCGAGCGGGAGGCCAGGAAATGAGCTCGCGCATGCGCACAGCTTTATTTCTGATTTCGGCTCTGGGCCTGGCAGCAATATTCGGATTGGGATTTCGCAACTTGCCGCCGGTCGGCGATTACCGCGGGCCTTACGGAAACGTGGTCTCCCAGGTTGCCGTGTACGAACGTCACGCCACTGATGTAGTTAACGCCATTAACTATGATTATCGCGCCTGCGATACCCTTGGCGAGGAATTCATCCTCTTTGCCTCAGTACTGGGAGTGCTTCTGATTTTCCGACCGTCGCCCGCCAAAGATGAAGCCAAAGGCAAGAAGAAGGGTGAGAAGCGGCCGCCGCAGGTGGAAGACGAGTTGCCCATATCCGATACGATTCGCGTGGGCATGATGGCCATGGCCGGCCTCATGATCGTATTCGGCGTATACATCGCGGTTCACGGACAGCTTACTCCGGGCGGAGGTTTTCAGGGCGGAGTCATTCTCGCTTCTGTTCCTTTAGTCGTTTATCTCTCTGGTAACGTAAAAGCCTTCGACAAAATCGTCTCCACTCCTCTGATCAAGTTGGCTGAATTTTGCGGTGCCGCGGGTTACGCAATCATCGGTACCTCAGCCCTGTTTTTTGGCGCTCATTTCCTTACTAACATCGTTCCGCTCGGCACCACGGGTGATCCGTTTTCCTCTGGGACCATTGCCGTTATCAGCGTTGCTGTCGGATTAGAAGTAACCGGCGGGTTCGTCCTCTTAATGGAGGTCTATCTGCGAGAGGTGATTGATGAGAGGTTAGAAAACGAATCATGATCTTCGCCCATGTGCCATATTTCGTTGCTGGCTGGATTTTTCTGTGGGGACTCTACGGCATCGTCACCAGCAAAAATTTAGTGCACCAGGTCATTTGTCTGACGGTGGTGCAGACATCCACCTATATTTTGCTGCTGGCGATTGGTTTCAAGACCGGGGGCACGGCTCCCGTGTTCGCGGATATTCCGGTGGGAACGGTTGTAGTCGATCCACTAGTGCAGGCGCTCATGCTCACCGATGTCGTGGTTGAAGCGACGGTGATGGCGCTATTGCTCTCTATGGTCGTGAAGGCAAACGAACTGGCGGGAACAATCGATCCTGAAGAACTGAAAATCATGCAGGGATAATCCAGGACGCGCGATTCGTCTGCGCAAGCGACTTTATGGGAGAAGATGACCATCACCGCATTGATTCCGTTGCCAGTTGCCATTCCTCTGATCGCGGCTGCTTTCATCGCGCTCACCGGCAGCTGGCTTGGCCGTCGCGTCTCGGACTCGGTAGCTATTGCAAGCGCAGGCACGAACCTGGTATTGACGCTCCTCATCCTGCGGGGCACATGGTCTCACACTTACGTTTATTGGTTTGGAAATTGGTGGCCGCGTAGCAATAACGTCGTGCTTGGCATCTGCTTCAGCGTCGATGCAATTGGCGCTGCGTTAGCGGTCCTTGTTTCGCTACTAACTACAGCTGCGCTCATCTTTTCCTGGAGAATCTTCGAAGACACCGAGAACCACTTCCAGCCGCTGATGCTGATTTTCATGGCGGCCATGTGTGGCTTCAGTTTCACAGGCGATCTTTTCAATCTATTTGTTTTTTTCGAACTTATGAGCGTGTCGGCCTTCGCTCTCTGCGGCCTTAAAACGCTGGAACCTGCTCCGCTCCAGGGCGCATTCAACTTTGCGGTAGTCAATACGATCGGCGCCTTCATGATTCTGATGGGGATCAGCCTGCTTTATGCTCGAACCGGAGCCTTGAACTTCGCGCAAGTTGGACATTCGCTTGGCTCGCAATCCGATGCTCTAGTGTTGGTCGCCTTTCTCCTGATCTGTGTCGGCTACCTGGCTAAATCTGCCATTGTGCCGTTTCATTTCTGGCTGGCGGATGCCCATGCCGTCGCCCCCACTCCCGTCTGCGTGCTCTTTTCTGGAATCATGATCGAACTTGGCATTTATGCGGTCGCTCGAATTTACTGGACAATCTTTCAGGGGCCGCTTGCCGCCCACGCGTCCGAAATGCGAAATATTCTGCTCGTCATGGCGACAATTACCGCGGTGCTTGGCGGATTCATGTGTTACGCCGAACACCATCTCAAGCGTCTGCTGGCTTTTTCGACCATCTCTCATGCCGGACTCATGCTGGCCGGCGTGGGCATCTTGACCTCAAAGGCGCTCGCGGGATTTGTTATCTACGTTTTCTCGCATGGACTGATCAAGGGTGGGCTTTTTCTTTGCGCCGGAATCGTACTTCATCGCCTGCATAAGATTGGCGAACATCATTTGCACGGCCGCGGAAGGGGCATGTGGTTCACGGCGGCTTTATTCATTATCGGCGCGCTAGGTTTGGCGACCTGTGGCCCGTTCGGCACCTTGTTGGGCGAAAGCATGATCTCCGACGGGGCGAAGCAAGTTCACCAGGGCTGGTTCGCATACATTTTCATGTTCGTTGAAACCCTCACCGCCGCGGCCGTCCTGCGCGCCACGTTCAGGATCTTCTTTGGCTGGGGTAAGCCCGCGCCCACGGATAAGTCATCGCGAATCGACGAGGGCCCGGAAACCAAACCAGAGGGCGTCACGCCCGTACTGATGTTTGTGCCTGCAGCCGCTCTGATTCTGCTGGGCATTTGCATTACCGGCGTGCCGCAACTTCGAAGCGCCGGGCGGGCTAATGCCGAACTTTTTATGGATCAGCCCAGGTATGCCAGTTCCGTGCTTAATAATGTGCAGCTTGCTGCCCCGGAAGAAAAAAAGCCCGAGTCGCTGACTCCATCGATCATTCGATGCCTGGCGACGGGACTTTTGGCATTACTGTTGGCGTTGGCGACAGTTTTCCGCAATCGCCTGGGCACGGCGCTCAAGTTCACTCGCAGCCTCGAACTCGGAAACTCTCTCGTAAGAAAAGTGCACAGCGGGCATCCAGGCGATTATGTGGCATGGCTGGCATTCGGCACGGCTTTGCTTGGCGGAATGTTTTTTTGGTTTTTGCGTTAGGCGCGGCGGTTTGCCAAGACCCATCCCAGGAACTCGCAGCTTGGCCCAATACTGCCCAAATCGCCGGGCCGAGTTATAACACAAAAAATTTTAGGCCCAATTCAAAATCCGTACTTTGCAATGACGGACTTCTTTTTTTCCCCGATCACAGCCAGCGCGGCGTGTTCTGCAGGTAAATTCAGAGTAATGCTCACTCCGGTGGGTTTGTCTCGAAGGTCGATACTCGCATTTTCCGCATTGTCGGAAACAAAAATATAGAGCACAGAATCATCCAGCGAAATCGGGTAGACCATCACTCCCGGCGAGAGCGGCGTTGCAAGCTCGAACCGCGGCTGCATTTCTATGCGCCCGGCTACGTAGGAATAGATCTCTGCAGCCGCCTGGTCGCCCTCAGCTAGCTCAACCGGCTCGGCTGCCCAGAATATGCGGCCTTTGCCGTGACTTATTTCGGTGAAGCTCGCCTCGCGAAAGCGCAGTGCCTCGAGCGAACCTTGCGCCTGAAGGTCGAATGACACCGGCAAATTTCGCAGGCGTTGCAAGTTCGCCGCAGGAGACGCGTCAAACGGTGCTACGACAGCGTTGTGGTAGGTAAGCGGAATGCTGTGCGCACCCGGCAGCAACTGGGCCGCCCGATCAACTTTTTGCCAATGCTCATTGCGATCGACCGGCCCGGTAATCAATAGATTTCCGCCGTCATCCACGTATTTCATCAACTGCTGCCAGGCATCTTCGCCAAGCGCCTGCGCTGACGGCAAAATCGCCAGCTTGGGTGATCCCATTTTGTCGATCTGGTTCTCGTAGATCAGATATGGCGTGAGGCGGTCGTAGTAGGCGAGAGCGCGAATGGACTTCCGCTGCGCCTCGATCTGCATATCACCAATCGCGGAATATTGCGCCGCTTGCGAAGCGAGCACCGCAACCTGCGCGGGCTGCGGATTGCGCAGATGCGGGCTCAATTCTGCCGCAAATTTAGCGAAGTTTCGCATGACCGTGGCTTCGGGCTTCTCAGTGCCATCCGCGCGCAATGCGCCGATCGGAGTCTCGTTGCCTTCGCTCATGTAGGAGTTGGTGTTCCACAACCACTCGATCGCGCCCGAGCCGTACACGAATGACGTCGCGACTTTGCGCTCAAACAGAGCGGCCTCGTTTTCGGGAGTGCGCCGGGATGTCTCGTCTAAATTCAGCTCACGCTGCAATCCAGTCTCTTGGATCAGCATGGCCTTTCCCGGCTGCTTGGCGACTAGCGAATCCCACAGAATGGAATCGTTCTGCCACCACGAATGATTCGTGGTGAAGTCAACGTAAGGCGAAAAAAATGCTGGAGACAGCCGATCAACAAAACCACCTTCGTCCTGACCGACTGTGATCAGTTGGCGCGATCCGGAATCGTGAATGCCGTCGCCTATGGCGCGCACCCATAGCGCAAAACTTTCCTGCGCGAACATTTCATAGTCGTAAATTTTGAGTGAGTTGTGGCCGTTGTACATTCCCCGAGGCTGGAAGTCGGCGTCTTCAAGCAACGCAATCGTGCCCTGCACCGCTGTGATCGGCACGTTCCAGGCGGCGGCCAGCGTTTCCCGGTTCGAGTAATGTTTGTTGAGCCAGTCATTCCACTTTTGCGTTTCAATCCAGTCACCGTTCGGACGCATGGTCCACAGATGTTTGGAGAAACTCGGCTCGTTGATGAGGTCATACGCCAGAAATGGAACAGCATGAAAGCGCTCAGCCACCGATGCGACGAGATTTTTCTGTTTGCGGACGGCTTCTGGATCAAGGTACGGATTGACTCCGCCGAGCACGTCGGGCAGAAATGCGAAAAAATTAAACTGCACCGGCAGACCGTATTTGCGCGCTGTCATCAGATACGCTTCGAGCGTGCGCAGAGTTCGCTCGTAAGGCACACCATTCTCGTCGCAAAATTTGTCCCATCCCGTCCACCAGCCGGTGCGGATCATATTCAGCCCGGCATCGTGAATCTGGCTTAGATCACGGTCCCAAACATAGACATTGGGATGATCGAAAAACAGCCGCTGCACATCGCTCGACATGTACGTGGTGCCGATGACGGCCAGCGGCTTGCCATCCACCTCGAAGTAATTTTCGTTGACGCTGAGTTTAGGGCCGGAGCGAAGATAATCCAGGTCGCGAATCCAGAAGGCGGAATGGTAGATTGCGCGAACTTTGCCTTCGACTATGAGCCTGGCAGTAATGGTGTGCAGCCCCTTTTCTTTCGGCGCCGGATACATGAGCGGCTCAGTTATAGGAAGCGGGTTTGCGACTGAATTGGACTCGGAAGAGAAATCGCCAGGCGAAATGCTGATTGCGACTGTAGCGCCGGCTGAGTTCGCGGGCTTCCATCGTACCTCAAGTTCAACCGGCTCACCCGGTAAATACAGCGGAAGCACCGGACGTACCGTGAACTCATGTGCTCCACGTAATGCCTGATCGGCCAGTTTGCGAACTAAATCCACGGAGACCGAGCTGCTGTAAAAATCGGCCGGAAGATCCGCGTCCACAAAAATCCACCGCCCGCCATCGAAGCCGTTTCTAAAATGATCAATTTGAATCACCGGCGCCGACATACGGCGACCGTCTTTGCTTCCCCAGGCAAGCGCATCGAGATTCGAATCAATCGATCCCGCCGAGCCGCCGCGGTTATAGAGATCGACTGCACTCAGGTGAATGATCGGGCTGAATCCCTGCTTCCATGCAAACTGCGAGAGTTCAACCGGGATGTCAGGATTCGATTCAAACTTCAATCCATCCGATCCTGGCGTTTGCTGATATTGATCAATCCTCAGCGGTCGCATGTAACGCACGCTGTAGTCGTGCAACTTCCAGCTTCCGCCATCGCGATACGCAGCCCGGCTGAACGGTCGCCCCCCAAGCACCAGCAGACTTCCGCCCCGCTGCAGAAAGCTCTGAATTTCAGCCCATGCTGGTTCGGGAAAGGCAGAGCCGTAGGGAAGGACCAGAAGATGGGCGGAGTGCAGGCGATTCTTAAGCTCATCCGCCGATACGAAACTCGCTCCCGGCAAGGCTCGCAGCAAAGAATCTGGTGCAGAAGCGGAATCAGCCGACAGAAAGCCGCTTTCATGAAACACGACGATGGCGTTGTCGGCCGAAAACACCACGACACTCGAGAATACAGAAATGACGAGCACAGCCAGGCGAAAACATTTGAGGATCATTTACCAGCCTCGGCGAGAGAATAAATGTCTGCGCCTCACGCGCACAACGCGGCGCCGCCGGCAATGCCGGCGTCTGCACCATAACGGGCTGACAGGATCGGGACTTCATCAGCCCGTGGATTCACTGTCAGGTGCGAAATTCTCTCGCGCAGCTTGCCGAAGAAGGGTTGATACAGGGCCGCGGCTCCGCCTCCGATGACAATCACATCAGGATCAAACAGGTCGACCATGTTGCTTAACCAGAGCGCCAGCATCTCGGTGGCCTGGGTTAAAATTGCCTTCGCTAAATCGTCGCCGCCGTCTGCTGCTTTGCCCACGATCTCTCCTGTGAGCGCGTCAACGTCTCCGCCCGCCAGTTCCAGCATTACAGAGTTTGTACCGACAGCCATCTCCTCTCGCGCCCGCTGGGCAATAGCGGTCCCCGAGGCAAGAATTTCGATGCATCCGGGCTTCCCACAGCGGCAGATTGGACCCCGATAGTCGATGCTGACGTGGCCGCCTTCACCTGCCGATCCGGTCCGCCCGTGGTAAATTTTGCCGTCGAACACAATGCCGGTGCCGATTCCCGTACCGATGGTAGCGTAGAAGACGTTTCGGCATCCGCGCGCAGCGCCCCATCGGGTTTCAGCCAGGGCCGCGGCATTCGCGTCGTTATCGATCTTTACCGGCGCAGCGTAGCGCTTTTGCACTGACTCTCCCAGCGGAAAATTCCGCCAGCAGGGCAGGTTGGGGGGATTCCAGATCACACCAGTTTTCGGATCAAGCGGACCGGGAGCGCAAATTCCAATTCCGCCAACGCCGAATTCGCCCTCAGGCATGACCTTCGCGATAGCCGAAAGTACCGCATTCAAACCTTCTTGCGCGGAGGAATTTGAAACCATCGGTTCGCGTACCCGGGCGGAAATCTCCCCGTTAGTGTCCACCAGTCCAGCAGCAACTTTCGTGCCGCCAATGTCCACTCCCACGAACCAGTTGTTTCTCAATCCCGACCTTTTCCGAAGCTAACCGTATTTCGCCGAGGTTCGACTGGCACTGACGCCCGGCTAGTGAGCACGTTGACCGTAGCGCTCGCTGTTCGGCTTCGAGCCGCTCACTGCGTAAAACAGAATATAGAGATAGCAGAACGCCGCGATAATGATCGCGAAATGAATTCCCTGTCCCCAGCTGGTTTCGCCCTGAACCATTGAGGGATACCAGGAGTGATTGATCGCGTCTCCAACTCTTCCGACGACCCAGGGAATGATCGCGCCTCCCACGATGGCCATGTTGAGCAAGCCCGAACCATCACCGGTGAGCGGCCCCAGTTCCGCGATGCCACTGGTGAAGATGCTGGGGAACATAATGGAGTTGAATAATCCGATTGCCAGGACGGACCACATCGCAAAATGCCCATTGCTCAGAACCGTGATCACGACCAGCAGCGTAGCCATGGTGGAGCAAAATGCCAGCACCCGCGAAGTCCTGACCTTCTGCAGGACCGCAGAACCAATAAAGCGCCCGACCATTGCACCCAGCCAATAGATCGAAATGTAGCGCGCCGCAACCGCCAGGGCTGAGTGATACCTTGCCGCCGGATCGGCCACGTTCGACGCGAAGTGCCCGATATTGGGCAGCGCGAGATAGTTAGCGATCGAGCTTCCGATGGCGACTTCCGCTCCCACGTAGACAAAAATGGCGATCGCGCCAAATACCAGATTCGGATGCTTCCAGATGGAATCATCAACCTTCTCTCCGCTGTGGCGTTCGGCTGACTCAATTTTGGGCAGTTTGAACACGGCGAACAATATGGCCAGCAAAACCAGTACGATCGCGAAGAAATACACATACAGCTTGATGACCGCATCCTGCGACGCCGACTGCGCGGCCGCGCTGACGGATTCGCCCAAAATCAATCGGGCTCCGACAAAGGGAAAGACAGCGGTACCCAGAGAATTGAACGCCTGCGTCAAATTCAGCCGACTCGACGCAGTCTCCGGCCTGCCCAGTACGGCCACGTAGGGATTCGCCGCCACCTGAAGTACCGTGATCCCCGCGGCCAAAACCATGAGCGCGGTCAGGAAGAAGGGAAACGATGGAATTTTTGCCGCGGGATAGACCAGCAGGCATGCAGCGACCATGGTGCTTAGTCCGACGATGATTGCCCGCTTATATCCAATCCAGTCGATGATCTTCGCAGCAGGCAGAGAAACGATGAAGTATGCCAGGAAAAACGCGGTCTGGATCAACATGCTCTGCGCCAGGTTCAGGGTGAACACATGCTGAGCGAACGGAATCAGCACGTCATTGAGCGAGGTGAGCGATCCCCAAATGAAAAACAAAGTGGTGAGGACGGCTAAGGCCGGGCCATAGTTAGCGCTGCCGGGATTAGAAGTTTGGACTACCGCGCTGCTCTTGGCGCTCGGAATTGCCATAGGCCGACTCGGACCTCGCAGTTGATTTGGAAATTCCTAACAGTTCTATCACGAAAGCAGGCCAGAATTTCGATATTCTCGCGCAAGAGTGGCGTTGGATCGCCCGCAAATATAAAAGGAGCTACTACTTCGAATCGGCGGCGCCTTCGAGTTGCCCTGCAAGCTTCAACTCGCGCTCAGCTTCTTCAGTGTCGCCGAGATCGCGATATGCCTGCCCGAGCAGGTGGTGTGTGATGGAATTATTAGGATCCATGGTCGCAGCATGTCGCAAAGCACGTACCGCCAGTTCAGGCTCGCCTTTCTTCTCCAGCACTTTGCCCATCAAAACGTAGGGCCCGGTCGCGGTCGGGTCCAGCCAGATCGAGCGCTGCAAGAGCTTTTCCGCCTCGTCGAATTTCTGAATGCGCGAATAAGCATCGGCGAGTTTGTAATAAGTTTCGGGATGTGCAGGGTTCAGCGCAAGCTCGGCTCGAAAATCCGACACCGCGTCCGGGATCTGCGATTCGAACAAATGAATTTCACCCAACAACTGATGCGCCAGCGGCAGCTTGGGATCGAGCGCGATCGCCTTCTGCGCATACTCCAGCGCCACCGGCTCAAACTCCTGCCGGAATAACATGCGCGCCGTCAGCAGATAACTCCCCGCCGAATCCGGCGCCAGGTCGAACATCCTGGCGAACGCTTGCCGCGCATGGGGATAATCTTTGGTCTGGATGTAACACTGGCCGAGAATATATGACGCATCCACATTCGCCCGCGAATACCAGGTTTGAACTTTCTCGAGGTAGGGAATCGCATCGGACGGTTTGCCGCTCAGGTAATAAGAAAGCCCGAGCAATTGCGTAGCTTCGTTGTCTGCAGGATCAGCCTGCAACGCCTGCTTCAGCGAATCGACGGCGTGGACATAATCGCCTTTGCGGTAGTAAGCGGTCCCTAACTCGTGCGCCAAACCTTTGGTCTCCGGCTGAGAGGCGGCCAACTGCTGCAGCTCGGCAATCGCC
>DATATW010000146.1:0-13617 GCA_036268595.1 Terriglobales bacterium | reverse complement strand
CCGAGCCATGCGTCATAACAGTGAGTCTGGAACATCAGTACACAGGCCACGCCGCGCAGCCAATCGATGTAACCCAGGCGGGATGAAGGAATTGAATTCACCACGGGCAGTATAAGACGAGATGGTGAAGTTTGATCGTTGGAGTCTGTTCGCAAATGGGGATTGTGGGGCGACGGGTGGCGCGCCCGTCTCGACCAAACAGCACTACGCAGCTGCAGCTTTGGGTTTCTGTTCCGTCGCTGCCGCCTTGCGCACCAGATATTTTCCCGTTCCAGTCAGAAATTTTGCCAACAATCCCGCGACGCGCTCCAGCAGCACGCGTTCCTCTGCGCCGAACGCATTCTCCCGATTACTCTCGACATTTAGAAATCCAATTTCGCGCCCAGCAATTTTTATGCTGACGATGACCTTCTTGCGGGTTCCAGCCGCCTCGAATGCCGCCGGGTGCACGGCATTCGGAACCAACGGCGCGGCCGCGTGTTTTTCCAGCGTCAAATAAATTCCAACCCACCCGTAGTGACGCCCGTCAGCGAGCAAGCCGGCAACCTTCTCCAGCGGTGAGTGGTTCAAGGATGGACGATTTTCGGCCAAAGTCCGCACAATATCGGCTAGGATATCTCGGGTTGGACGGTAGGGTTTCACAATTTATTCGATGGCAAAGACCTCGTAGTCTAATTGCCGGCAGAACGATGGTCAATGCGCGCTAGTCGCGGTTCTTCAACTGCTCTGTTTCATCCTGGGTTGGCGGCGATTTCTGCTGGGTGGAGTTCTCCGGCTTGATCACCGACAGATTCGCCGGAGCATCGGGGTGCACGCCGAAATCCCATACAAAGCTGTTCATGCCTTCTTTCCCGAGCAGCTCGGCAATCGCGTATTCGCCGGGCGCGAGCGGAGCTTTGGGCGTCAGCTTGATCCATCCCTGGGCAAGCTGCTCAGCGTCGGTGGGAATTACGTCCTCCTCCGAGCTGGCCTTGCCCGAAATCGTAACTTTAATTGCGCCCACAATCCGCTTATCGCCTTTCACTCGTGCGCGCACAATGCGAAAGCGGTCCCATGGAAGTTCCGCGTTCGGCTTCTTACCCTTTTTTTCATCAGCTTGATCGTCATCCGTACCGGCGTCGAGATTGATGTAGATCGTCGGCAAAGTAGCGTGAACCTGCAGATTCGATCGAGCCCCAGGAAGTTCAATAGTGTGCTTCGAGCCGCCTACAGGATTCATTACTCCGTGCAAAACATTATGGCCAGTGTGACGATTGATTTCTCCATCAGTCTGGTCGAGAGGAAGCAACTGCGGCTCGGTGAGGTAAGTGTCCAGCGCAAAAACCCCGCCATCTTCCGGCAGGCGCAAACCCGGAGCCACATGCGGAGATTTCGATTCATCTTCCGCACGCTGAGCTTCGAGTTCTTTTTCGAGTTGAATCGCCTCCGGAGAAAGCTTGCCCGCGGCCCGATCTTTCTCATATTGATTGGTGGCTTTCCAGTCGACCAGCGAATTGGGAACGTCCTCCCACTCGTTGCGCTCAGAGCTGAAATAGTGCACCCGATCGCCTTGAACTTCCCACTTGGTGGTGACCTGATAGGAGCCGTCTTTCAAGATGAGCCGCTTGGTTGCAGTCTGGGCTGCTGAGGGCGAGGCGGCTATCAGCATCCCGAATAACCAGAGGCAAGCGACCAGCGGCAATCGAGGGGCGACCATGACCGATATAAGTTTACTGCCGATTTTGCTTGGGAAGTATATGAACTGAGAGGATTTCGCCAGCGTTAGTCGGGGCGACAAACTGCTTCAGTGCGATAAATTGGATGGAATTTGCCACGGGCAGTGACTGTCAACCCTTGTGCGCGTACATTTTTTTGTCAGCCTGATCGAGTATTTCGTCCAATGTATCTCCATCGTGCCATTCGGCGGCGCCAATACTGACATTCACCTGGAAGTCTTCAAGATGTCCTGCTTCATTCCATTCGTCAAATTTCCTGTGGATTCGCTCAATTACTTTTTCTGCACCAACCGCTGTTGTGTCCGCGAGAATGATTAAAAATTCATCTCCTCCATAACGCACTATCGCATCAGAGGCGCGAATAGATGATTTTAAAAGCCCTGCTATCTCGGCCAGAACGAAATCACCCGTAAGGTGACCGAAACGTGTATTGATCTGCTTGAATTTATCAGCGTCCACCATCAGAAATGCCATCGGCATGTTCCTTCTCATGGCTTGGCTAATAAATCTTCCGGCGATTTGGTCCAAGGATTGGCGATTGTATATTTCTGTCAGCGGATCAATGAACGACTGTTGCTCGATCAGCTGATTCTGCAAACTGGTTGAGATCAACTGCTCGCGTAAGCGACGAACCTCGAACCGTTTGCTTACTAGATATGTATTCAGCAGCCCCAGCAGAATGAAAAGGCCGATCGCCAATGGCCGTGAAACAGTCAGTTCGAAGTGAATTCCGCCATTTGTTAAAAATGCAGCGTGAAACAGAATCGCCAGCAGCGTGGCGCTCACCAGGATTCCGGTGACCGAGACTATTGCCCATAGCTCCCAATCTCGTTTTTCCAGCTTTGAGAGCTGTTGGGTAACGCGCGCCAGATTGCTTTTGCTCTGTGTCAACATTTCTTAGACGACCGAGCAAGTCTACGCTTTGGAATGCAGGGTGGTAACCAGTACCGAGGTATCTGAACTCACGATTCCGCCGCGGTCAGTGGAGCGAAATCCTTAGGGTACGGCGACTTACCCGGAATTTCATGGATGGCACTTCTTTAAGCCTTCGCGCCATCATTGACAATTGCCCAATCAATTGAAAATCGCGGGCATTGCACGGGCGAATCATAGTGGTTTCCGTAGTTTAAGTGCGTCGGAGCCGGTGCAGGAGAGCGTGTAAAAAAATGACATTTCCTGAAAGGTACCCTTTCTGTCATAATTGATCGTGCACCCCAGCCTGCACAACTTTCCAACACAATTTAGAGCGAGGCAACGATGTCGGCAAAGTACATCTTTGTAACCGGCGGTGTGGTGTCTTCATTGGGCAAAGGGTTGGCAGCGGCCTCCATCGGCTGCCTGCTGGAAAGTCGCGGGCTCAAAGTCAACCTGATGAAGTTTGACCCGTATTTGAACGTCGATCCTGGGACCATGTCGCCGTTTCAGCATGGCGAAGTTTTCGTCACTGACGATGGTGCCGAAACCGACCTCGACCTCGGGCATTACGAGCGTTTCACCCACGCCAAGCTGTCGCGCGACAACAATTGGACCACCGGCCGCATTTATGAGCAGATTATCGCCAAAGAGCGACGCGGAGATTACCTCGGAAAAACCGTGCAGGTGATTCCTCACGTCACTAACGAAATTAAAGCCGCGATGAAGAAAGTCGCCCAAGAAGTCGATGTCGCGATTGTCGAAATCGGCGGGACCGTCGGCGATATTGAATCCTTGCCGTTCATGGAAGCCATTCGCCAGATGCGGCAGGAATTGGGCCGCGAAAACACGCTGTTCATGCACGTCACGCTGGTGCCGTTCATCGCTGCCGCGCAGGAGTTGAAAACCAAACCGACGCAGCACTCGGTGAAAGAACTGCTCAGCATTGGAATTCAGCCTGACATTCTGCTTTGCCGCACGGACCGATTCCTGTCAAAAGACATCAAGTCCAAGATTGCGCTCTTCTGCAATGTGGAAGAAGGCGCGGTCATCACCGCAAAAGATGTTGCGTCGATTTATGAAGTGCCGCTGGTTTTCTCCCACGAAGGCGTTGACACCCTGGTGCTGAAATATTTGCACCTCGAATCGAAAGATCGAGATGTCAAGCGGTGGGAAGAACTGGTGCATCGGGTTTACAACCCCAAGGCCGATGTCAGCATTGCCATCGTCGGTAAGTATGTCGAGTACGAGGACTCGTACAAGTCGCTGAAAGAAGCGCTGGTGCACGGAGCGCTGGCGCATAACCTGAAACTGCAAGTCAGCTGGATCGAAGCCGAAGGGCTGGAAGCCGGACAGCGCGCCTGCGCCGAGCAGCTCCAGGATTTCGACGGAATCCTGGTGCCTGGCGGATTTGGCAAGCGCGGCATTGAGGGTATGCTGCAGGCCATCCGTTACGCGCGTGAAAAAAAAGTGCCGTACTTCGGAATTTGCCTGGGAATGCAGACTGCGTGCATCGAATTCGCCCGCAACGTTGGCGGATTGGCGGAAGCGAATTCCAGCGAATTCGACCAGGCCACACCGCATCGTGTGATCTACAAACTGCGCGAGCTGCGCGGAGTCGAGGAACTTGGTGGAACGATGCGGTTGGGCGCGTGGCCGTGCAAGATTGAACCCGACACGCTGGCGCATAAGATTTACGGGCAGACCGAAATCAGCGAGCGCCACCGTCATCGTTACGAAGTCAACCGCGAATATGAAGGACCGCTGACTGCGGCGGGTCTGCGCATTTCCGGATCAACTCCCGACGGCACTTACGTCGAGATGATTGAATTGCCCGACCATCCGCATTTCATCGGCTGCCAGTTCCATCCCGAATTCAAATCGAAGCCGCTCGAGCCGCACCCGCTGTTTAAATCATTCGTGGGAGCAGCGCATGAATATGGCCGCGAGCGCGAAGCCAAGAAGCAGGCCGCGGAACTTGAGATGTTTCACCGGCCGGTGAAGGTGGCGGGCCGCTAGCATCCCCGCTCGGCGGCTGAAAGAATGCGGAAGGGACTGCCGCAGAACTACAGTCCTGGAACCGGCGGGCACCCGGGAAATTCTTTCAGGAATGTGCTGCCGATGTAGCCGAGATACTTGATTCCTATCTCGCTGGTAAAAAATCCGTCGGCGGTCATGTTGCGCAGAAATGAAAAGAACTCGACTCCCTGGCTTATGCTCGGGTCTGTCACCGCGTTATTGCGATAAGCAATCTGATCGAGAATTTCTTTCTGCTGCTGCGGCGTGCAATCAAGATAGAGCTTTCCGTAACGGTCCGAGCACGTGCCGTCGAGCCACATCAGCCCGCCGCCCAGCTTCACTTGGTACTCGGTGTTTTCACTGGTTAACAGGTCGATGAACTCCGGCGCGCCGGCTTCGATAGCTCCTCCTGAATCGGAATCCGCGGGAATGATGGTCTGGCACAGCGTCTGCAGGGTTTTGTATTGGTGCGCGGGGAAAAATTTCGGCGCATAAACTGTGGCCGCAGCTTTTTCCGCCGCCACCATGCGGTGCGCGTATTCAGCCGCCTGCGCTGGAATCGTGCGCAGCACCGAAGTTGCGGCCGCGCCCATCGCCAGTGATTTCAAAACGTCACGCCGTGAAATCGACATTTATTTTCGCCTCAATTCATCCCAATTGCCCCGCTCTCGAGGGCCCAAAACGGTTCGGCCGACGGGAAAAAACTGACTGGGACCTCGTCAATAAATTCCCTCAACCACTGCGTACACTCTTTCATTCCGGCCTGTTCAGAGGGAATGTGCCCAAGAATAATGAGCGCCTTGTGTTTGCCCTCGGTCACCGCGTCCGCCACATACTCCACGGTTTCCCATTCGCGAGTTTCGCCGACGACCAAGACTTCCACGCCGGGCATTTCGAGCGCCTGGGTTTCTTTCTCAAAGCCTGCTGCGCCCGGACTGAAGGCCACACGCGTGATCTGCATCTCAGGGTTTCCGACCACTCGCATCACTCGAATTCGCAGGCGCGCCTTCAGTTCGGCTGCCAGCGCCTCAACCGGCATTTGCGGCAATGTGAATAGATACTGGTTGGCAGGATCTTGGAATTTCTCCCAGCCAAGTGCATGCACCATGCCCGCTTCAATGCCATCCGGTTTTCGCGCGTGCCAGTGATCGTGGAATCGCCAGATGACCAAGCCGTGCTTTTCGATGAATGCGCGTTTCTCCGCCAGTACCGGGTCGCGGTCTCCTTCGGCAAGATCAGGTTTGTCGAGATGATTGAAGAAGGTCGGCTCGTGCGTGATGATCAAATTACATCTCGACTCTGCCGCACGTTTTAAAACATCGAGCGTCGCCATCATAGTCACAGCAATTCCAGTGACCGGCGTGTCTGGATTTCCCGCCTTGAAAGTATCAACAGTGTCGCTCTGCCATGGAACGCCCACATGCGCCTGAATGCGCTCGATCACTTGACGAGCAGTCAGGGGTTTCTGTTGTGCGAAAGCCGGCAGCGACAAAATCAATACTGCAAAACAAATGCCGAAAGACACGCGTTTTGATCTCGTCATGTTGTTACTTGCGCTCAGCAAATCTGATTACAGATTTCCTTTCTTCGCTTGATCGAGCAAATAGTCTGACGCCCGCCATGACAATGCCATGATGGTCAGCGTCGGGTTCTTGTCCGCATTACTAACGAAGGAAGCGGCGTCGGTCACGAACAGATTCTTCACGTCGTGAGCCTGGCAGTAGCCGTTCAGAACGGAAGTTTTCGGGCTGCTCCCCATGCGAACCGTACCTAATTCGTGAATGATTACGCCGCCATCTTCGATTCCATATGGATGGTCGCCATCGGGACGAACTTGCCAGTAGTAGGTTCCGCCGGCGTTTTCCACGATGTCGCGAAACGTTTCCTGCATATCGCGCGCCATTTTTATTTCGTTGTCGCTCCACTGCCAGTGGAAGCGCAGCACCGGAATGCCCCACTGGTCGACCGTTCCGGGATCGATTTCGCAGTAGCTCTGCTCGTTCGGGATCATCTCGCCGCGTCCGGCGAAGCCGATAAATGTTCCGTACATGTCACGGCATTTTTGTTTCAGTCCGGCGCCGTAGCCTTCATAGTCCTCGCAGACGCCGTCGAATCCGCCCACGCCCGGCATCTCGCGTCCGCCGCCGAATTCGATGTGATAGCCACGCAGAAAATCATTCTTGCGGTCGAACTTCCACCACGGCATGTACATGTGCATTCCGCCTACGCCGTCGTGATTGTGCGCAGGCATCTTCGCGAGTTGCGGAAAATATCCGTAGCCGGAGCTGCCGACGCTATCAGTCAAGTAGCGTCCGACCGCGCCTGACGAGTTGGCGAGGCCATCGGGAAACATCGCAGACTTGGAATTCAGCAGCAGGCGCGCCGATTCGCATGCGCTCGCTCCAACCACGAAGGCTCTGGCGTTGATTCGTCGTTCTTCACGCGTTGCTTTGTCGATATAAGAAACCGCTTCGGCGCGACCGTCTTTGCCGATAACGATTTCTCGCGCCATCGCCCCTGTGATAAGCGTGAGCCGGCCGGTTTTCTGTGCCGGAGGAATCATCACCTGGCTGGAGCTGAAGTTTGAAGCGCTGATGCAGCCGCGACCGCACTGAGCGCAGTAATGGCATGCGGGGCGCCCATTGTGGGCCTCAGTAATAACTGCCAGCCGCGACGGAATACAAGTGATATTCAGCTGGTCACAGGATTTCTTTATGATGGTCTCAGTGCAACGCGGCACCGGCGGCTTCATGAAAACGCCGTCCGGCGCGCTGGAGATATTTTCTTTCGTGCCGAAAACACCGATGAAGGATTCAACTTTGTCGTAATACGGCGCCACATCGTCGTAGCTGATCGGCCAGTCGTCGCCCATGCCATCGCTCGATCGGGCTCGGAAATCTACCGGAGCAAAACGCAGCGCAATTCGGCCCCAGTGGTTGGTGCGTCCGCCGACAATGCGCGAGCGGAACCAGCGAAAGCGGGAGCCCGGAGCAACCGTATAGGGTTCGCCATCGATCTCCCACGCCCCGTTCGGAGCGAGAAACTCGCCGAAATCAGCGCTGGCCCGCCCGCCTACTCCGGCGCCGCGGTGGGGAAGCTGGTAAGGCCAGACATGTTCTTTAAAGTCTTTTTCTGGATTGAGCGGCGGGCCGGCTTCGAGCATTACAACATTCAGGCCGCCTTCGGTGAGAATCTTGGCCGCCGTGCCGCCCGCGGCGCCCGAGCCGATTATGCAAACGTCGTACGTCTTGGGGGAGCGAATTACCTGGGCCATTAATTCTCCGGAGAAATATCAGAACCGCAATTTTTCCAAGTACTCGTAACTGGCCTGAATACTCTCAAACGGATCGGCAGGATTGTCGAACTCGACGAAGTAGTGTTTAATCCCGGCGACATTGGATTTCGCCAAAATCGCCTTCCAGTCGATCTCTCCCTTACCCACATCCACCATGGTGCGATTTTTGTCGAAATCCTTTATGTGCACCAGCGGGAAACGTCCGGGATATTTTTCGAAATACTTGATGGGATCGACGCCCGCTTCATGCGCCCAACCTAAATCCATTTCCATCTTGACCAGCTTGGGATCGGTTTCTGCGAGCAGAACGTCGTAAGGCAATTTGCCGTCAGGCAGCGGCTTAAATTCCTCGACGTGATTGTGATAACCGAGATGGAGTCCGGACTTCAGGCAGGTTTCGCCGGCACGGTTGAAATTCTCCGCGGCGCGCTTCCATCCATCGGGCTGTTTAAGTACGTCGCGGTCGATGGAGGGATTCACGATGTAACTGTGACCGAGAATTTTGCCGGCCTCAATCACCTTGGGAAGGTTTTCGGGCGAGAGCGCGGAATAAGGGACGTGCGATGAGGGAGCGGCCAGGCCGTTGTCGTCCAAAATTCTTCGCGCCTCTTTGGGGGACGGACTGAAGGTTGGCAAGTGCGCGAAGAACTGCGCCAGCTCAACCTCTTTGTATCCAACCTTGGCGACGCGTGCGATCGTGCCGGGAAAATCTTTGTCCAGCGCGGCACGCACGCTGTACAGTTCCAGGCCAATTTTCTGAATTCGATGCTCGGCGGCTGCCCATGAAAAGCGGCTCATTGACCCAATCGCCGCGGCAGTGGTGCTGACGATAAATGTTCTGCGATCCATATGCCTCCCTGGCTTTTCAGCGAACTCGATCTCTACTCCGCGATCTCCGCGCTCAAAAGCTTTTAATCGCAGAGGCCGCAGAGAAAAACCGGAGTTCGCAGAGAAGATACAATCATCTACGCCAACTGCGGCTCTGTCAGCAGTTCTTCGCGAACGTTTTTCAATACATACAGCGCGCGTTCAACGCCAACTTCGCCTGACAGGATCGGATCTTCATTCTCCACGCTGAAAATCCCGTCGTAGCCAACTTCCATATAGGCCCGCATGATGTCCTTCCAGGCGCTGGCCCCGTGTCCGTAGCCCACCGCCCGAAATGCGTCCGATGCGGTCTTCAAGTCCTTCTTCTCGAAAATGAAATTTAGCACGCCATACTTCGCAACTTTGTCGGGATACAACACCGTGTCCTTCATGTGCGCGTGATAAATAGCGCCCTGCTTGCCAAGCATGTGGATGACTTCCACGGGATTGCAGCCCTGCCAGAACAGGTGGCTGAGATCGTTGTTGGCGCCGATCTCTTCGCCGACCGCATCGCGCAATTTGAGTAAGGTCAGCGGGTTGTAGACCACAAAATTAGGGTGCATTTCGAGGGCGATTCGCCGGATGCCGTGGGCCCGCGCGTACTTCACTGCGCCCTGCCAGTACGGAATCACGCGTTCTTTCCACTGCCAATCCTGCGCCTCAGCATATTCCGGAGGCCAGCGGTAGGCGATCCAGTTGGGATTTTTATCGGTGGGATTCGCCCCGGGGCAGCCGGAGAATCCGACGATTACTTTCACGCCGATCTTTTCAGCCAGCAGCACGGTCTTGCGGAAAGTCTGATCATCGCGCTCGGCTATCGCCTTATCAGGATGCACGGGGTTTCCGTGGCAGCTCAGAGTCGCGACCTTGATGTTGTGATCGTCAAATTTCTTTTGCCACGCCCGAAGCTGCGCCGGGTCTCTCAGCAAGTCGTCGATCGGGCAGTGTTTATTGTTGGGATAGCCGCCGGTGCCGATCTCCGCCGCCTCCACTCCCATTTGCTGGTACTTCTCCACCAGTTGATCCAGAGTCAAATCAGGGAATGCGGGATCGAAAACGCCGATCAAAATTTTGCGGCGGCTCTGTGGCTTCGAGTCTTGCGAATTGGAATCTTGAGAGTCCGTTGACTGCGGCGCAGACGCACACATGCCGCGCGGGGCCGCGACCGCACCCGCGATCACGCCCCCAGTGGTTGCCAGAAAGTTTCTTCGAGTGGGAGAGAAGGGATTGGAGAAGTTCGACATTAGTTCCTCGACGTGGAGTGCAAGAACCGAAAGATTATACGCATAGAGAGAGGGATTCAAGCCCGGAACAAAAAGATGGACGCAAAAACTAAAGCCGCCCTTTCGGGCGGCCTCAGCTTCGTGGGTTGAACTCCTCAAGTTGTCAGGCCGGAGGTGGCCATTAGGTATGAGGACGTTAGAGATATGTTCTCGCCGATGCCGACCTCGCGCAATAACGTAAAAATACTACGGCCAGTGTGCCCAGGGCGGGCCGCCAAACCCGGAAAGATCGTCTCACGGAACATTGACCAGGCCGTTGCGAATCGCGTAAACCACCAGCTCCGCGGTCTTATGAATTCCCAACGCGTCCATAATATTGGCGCGATGTACGGCGATGGTATTGGCGCTCAGTTCGAGCTGGTTCGCAATCTCCTTGTTCGACTTGCCATCGCAGATGAGCTGCAGTATTTCCACCTCGCGCGGGGTGAGGCCTGAATTGCGCTCTCCGCGTAACGCCTGCTGCTTCGAAAGCTGTCCATCGAGAACCGCCTCCCCTGCCACCAGTCGCCGGATCGCTGAACTCAATTCCAGGTCCATCGCGTTCTTTAGCACATACCCGCGCGCGCCTGCATCGATCGCTTGCCGCACCCAGGTCTCCTCGGTATGCATGCTCAACATCAGCACCAGCGTCTCTGGCAGCATTTGCAGAATTTTGCGCGTGGCCTGGAGACCGTTCATCCCCGGCAACGCGCAATCCATCACTATCACTTGCGGCTTCAGCGAGCGCGCAAGTTTAATCGCCTCTTCGCCGTCGCTGGCTTCGCCGACAACGCGAATGTCTTCCTCATCCTCAAGCATGCGCCGGAATCCGCGCCGCACCAGACTGTGGTCATCCACCAGCAACACCGAAATTTGATGCTCAGCCATTAGGCTCCAGCCGCTCTCGCGGCACCCGCATGCTCACCAGAGTTCCGCCGTCAGCCGGGCGCGTGATGGAAATCGTTCCGCCCAGCAGTTCCGCGCGTTCCCGCATGGCAACCAGGCCAATGCCTTGCCGCGGCGCCGCTGGAGAGAATCCTGATCCGCGGTCTTCCACTTGAAGCTGCAATTCGTCTGACGTGAAGCGCAGGCGCACCCACACCTTCTTGGCTCCGGAATGGCGCGTCACATTGTTCAATGCTTCCTGCAGAATACGATAGATATGCACCGCGGCGTTGCCGTGAATTGGAAACGGAGTTCCCGATTTCTCGTAGGATATGCCAATTCCTGCTTGCCTTTCCACTACCGGCAAATACCATTCGATGGTTGGCTCGAGTCCGGCTTCGTCGAGCATCACTGGATGCAGCGCCTGCGACAGGCTGCGAACTTTGTCGAGAGTGGTCTGAGCGATTTCACGCACCTCCAGCAGATCGGCGCGCAGCTGAGATCCTTCAGGCAATTGATTGCGCGCCCGGCCCAGCATCATTCCCATGGCCGTCAGAATCTGTCCGAAGTCGTCGTGCAGTTCGAGCGAGATGTGGCGCAGCGTCGATTCCTGCGACGAAATGAGTTTTTGCGCCAGTTCACTGCGTTGCCCAGAAAGTACCGCTAGTTGGTTGAAGATGAGACGATTCGAACGGATCAAATAGAGGCTGGTAAGAATAATTGCAACCAGCGTCGCGGTGAGAAATACGTAAGCCTGGCGCGCCACGCGGTTGTAGATTTCGGTGACCTGGACAGTGGCCCGCTCCTCACTCTCATTATTCTGCACCAGCTGGCGCGCAACAGCGGTCGTCAGCGCCGCGAGCTGCGACTGTAACCCCAGACGAATTTGCTCACGAGCCTGCTTCTCATTTCCCTGGCGGGCAAGATTAAAGGTTCGTTCGACTCCATTCCAGAATTGTGCGAGTGAAGTTACAAGAAAGCGTTCCTGGTCCGCGGTTCGGCCCTCTGGCGAAACCAACTGCTCGCGCCGGAATGCGTCTTCCAGATCGATCCGCATTCTTTCGAACTGCGGCTGCCACGCGGTCAGCGCGTGGGCCTGCGACCGGTCAACAACGCCGGCATCGAGCATGTCGCGTAGCGAAATGCCAATTGAGTTCAATTCATTTTGGATCCGAAGCAGCTGCAGAGAATCCTTGCGGTTGCGATCGATCAGATTGTTTTGCAACGCGCGCAGGCCGGCTATCTGCCTGGTTATATACGCTGAGTAGGCAACCACCGCCGCCAGCGTGATCACTAAGCCTATATAAAGTGGAGTTGTCGGAGACCGCCCCGGCGCTCGTCGCACGGCGCAAGCATATAACGCATTGGGCGGCGACCACAATCAGAGCTGCGCAGTGCACCAGCGATGGCTATGTGGGGACAGCCGCCATCGGCTGTCCGGTCGAGCAACGCTCGACATTTCTTACCTCATCGAAGACGATGGAGCCTGTGCAGATCCAGCGGCAGCCGAGGGCGGCTGTCCCCACATGGCCATTGCTCGGCGCTTACAATTAATTATGGCCCGCGGATGGGAAAGCAAATCAGTCGAGCAGCAGCAGGAAGAAGCGACATCTTCCCAGCGGCACGGCAAACTGCTTACACCCGAACAGATCGTAGAACAGCAAAAACTAAGCGGCCTGGAGCTTTCGCGCCAAAGGATATTGCAGCAGCTCGAAGTCGCTTCCAACCCCCAGCATCGATCCATGCTCGAAGCAGCTTTGGCCGAGTTGGACGCGCAACTCAAAGCCAGCAAGCCATGATCGTGGAGGACCGGCGTCTCGCCCGTCTTGAACGCGAGGTTGTGGGGGGACGGGCACCCTCGCCCGTCCCAACTCAAGCAGTTTCGCGATGATTCGAGCCAGTACAATACCCTTGTGAAGAAGTTCTGGGAAAATCCGGCTGCCTCTGATGCCGCGGCTGTCTCGAAGCAAGCCCCCGTTCCTCATTCATTACAGATCGGCTCAGTACGAATTTTACCCGCCACAGTTCTGGCGCCCATGGCAGGCGTGACCGATACCGTCTTTCGCCGCTTCATCCGCAATCTTGGTGGCTGTGGCCTGATCATGACCGAGTTCACTTCGGCGGATGGTGTGCTGCGCGCGAAGGACCAGAAGGCCAAACGCTACCTGCATTTTTACGAAGACGAGCATCCGATTTCTGCGCAGCTTTTCGGCAGCGATCCCCAGGTCATGGCTGACGCGGCGCGCATCGTGGAAGACCTCGGCTTCGACCTGGTGGACTTAAACCTGGGGTGTCCCGCAAAAAAAGTTGTGAAGTGCAACGGCGGCTCGGGCTTGCTGCGCGACTTGCCACGCATTCAGGGAATTTTCGAAGCGGTGCGTGCGGCAGTCAAGATCCCATTCACCGTGAAGTTCCGCGCGGGATGGAACGACGAAGAAATTGTCTGCGTCGAATTGGCGAAGATCGCGGAGGACTGCGGTTTGTGTGCGGTCGCGCTGCACGCCCGGACCCGCGAACAAGGCTACAGCGGAAACGCTCGCTGGGAGTGGATCGCCGCGGTGAAAGATGCCGTGAGAATTCCGGTGATTGGCAATGGCGATATCCGCAGCCCCGAAGATGCCTGCGCCATGGTCGCCGCCACCGGATGCGACGCAGTTATGAT
>DATATW010000145.1:0-100948 GCA_036268595.1 Terriglobales bacterium | reverse complement strand
CGAGGCAGAAACCGACGTCCGCAAGGCCCTCGCCCTCGATGACTCGCTTCCTGAAGCGCACAATGCTCTCGCCGCAATATATCTTTTTAATAAATGGGATTGGAAGAAGGCCGAGGCGGAGTCGTTGCGATCCATTGATTTGGAGCCGAATTTCGCCGAGGGTCACCATTTGCACTCCTACACCCTTTGGGTACAGAACCGGGATGCAGAGGCGTTGCAGGAGCAAAAACTATCAACTGGTCTTGATTCCCTCACTCGTCCATGGGCATTAGGGGAGGCGTACATATACGGCCGGCAGTTTGATATGGCGATCAAGGATTTGCAGGCGAGTACGCAGTTTCGCCGCGACTTCTCGACGGAATTCGATCTATCGGAAGCATACGAATTCAAAGGCATGGACCGCGAAGCCGCAGAGCACATGGCGCAAGCGTTCGCGAACGTGAACGACGAGAAGTCGGCTGCGACAATCAGGCTGGCATTTAAGGAAAAGGGATTTCGCGGAGTTTCAGAGTGGATGCTTAACGGCGAACTACAACAAGTTGGCAAGAAGTATGTGTCGCCGTGGGACCTGGCTTGGGATTATGCGCTCCTTAAACGCAAGAAAGAAACCCTTGCAGCGCTTGATGATGCCTGCAAGCAGCGTTCGCCATGGATCATTTTCCTGCAGCACGAACCGGTATTCGATTTTCTTCGTTCGGACGAACGCTATCGGGCTCTCGTGAAGAAGATTGGCTTGCCGCCAGCTTACTGAGATTTTTTCTTGTTCTTGGGCGTGATGCACTGGCCGTCAGTTGCTGATTGACGGGCCAAGCGGAAACTGCCCCATTACACGCCTGCAGCCAGAAGAGTTAACAGTGTGATTACCGACTGCCACATTCACATCCAGCCGCTTCATATGTTCCGGCCGCAGGCCTTGGAATTGATGAAGAAGCGCCGGTCAAATTTTGAGCAGATCGCCGAGTTCAGCCGTTCCCCAAAATCATTCCTCAAATATCTGGACGTGGCCGGTGTTGACCGCGCAGTGCTGATTAATTACGTTGCACCCGACGTAATCGGATTCACCGAAGAAGTGAATCAGTTCATTGCCGGCTACGTGAAGGCTGACCCGAAACGCCTGATCCCTTGCGGCGGACTGCATCCTCGACAATCGCGCGACATAGCGGCGGATATTGAACAGGTGCTGCGGCTGAAGCTCCGGATGATCAAGATACATCCCCCGCATCAGCTGCTTTTTCCAAATGATTATCTGAACGGGGTGAAGGAGCTGGAAAATATTTATCACGCCGCCGAAGCGAACGGCATTCCAGTTATGTTTCACACCGGGACCTCGATTTTTCCCGGCGCGCGCAATCGTTACGGTGACCCGATTTTCATCGATGACGTGGCGGTCGATTTTCCCAAGCTGAAGATTATTCTGGCCCACGGTGGACGTCCGCTTTGGATGCAAACCGCTTTCTTCTTATTGCGCCGCCACCCTAATGTGTTTCTCGACATTAGCGGAATTCCACCAAAGTCTTTGTTGAAATATTTCCCGCGTCTGGATGAAGTCGCGAATAAAACAATGTTCGGAACCGACTGGCCCGGACCCGGCGTGCCGGAAGTGAACGACAATCTCGATGCATTTCGCGCGCTACCGATCAGCGAACCGATTCAGAAACAGATTCTTTCGGACACGGCGCTTAGCATTTGGCCGGAATAACTCTTCGCCTGCTCTGCCCTAAACTCACCAGCGCTGGTGGACTTGCGGTCGAAGTTTTTCGTCATAGATGCGCTTGATTGCCGCCATGGTCTCACCAGAAAGCGGCGCTGAGTCTGAGGCTCGACAATTGTCTGCAACCTGCTCCGGCCGTTTCCCGCCCGGGATTGCGCACGAAACCGCGTCAAACATCAAGATCCAGCGCAGCGCGAACTGACTCATGGAAACGCCGCCCGGCACCAGCACGCGAATCTCGTCGACGGCTTCGAGTCCTAGTTCATAATCCACTCCAGAAAAGGTCTCACCCATGTCGAACATTTCGCCGTGACGATTGAAGTTGCGATGATCGTCCTTCGGAAACGCGGAATCACGCCGCAGCTTGCCGGTGAGCATTCCGCTGGCCAGCGGCACTCGCGCCAGAATACCCACCTGCTTCTGCTTCGCCTGCGGAAAAAACAATTCCGCGGGCCGTTGGCGAAAGCAGTTAAAGATAATCTGCACACTTTGCACGTTGGGAAATTCGACCGCCTTCAGTGCCTCTTCCACCCGTTCCACGCTGACTCCGTAATACCGAATCTTCCCCGCTTTCACCAGGTCATCGAGCACTCCGAAAATCTCAGAATGATAGTAAGCATCGGTCGGAGGGCAATGCAGTTGCAGCAGATCGAGAGCCTCTGTTTCGAGATTCCGCAAGCTATCGTCGATCCAGGTGGTCAGATTCTGCCGGTTATAGCCCTCGACCAATTGCTTGGGCAACCGCCGCCCCGCCTTTGTGGCCACAATGAGCTCTTCTTTTCGTTCCTTCCTTAATTTTGCGATCAGGCGTTCGCTGCGGCCGTCACCGTAAACGTCCGCGGTATCGATAAAATTCACTCCGCTGTCAATGGCTTGGTGCAGCGTCTTCATCGCGTCTTCATCAGAGACATGTCCCCAAAATCCACCGATCGCCCACGCTCCGAAGCTGATCTCCGAAACTTTCCAGCCCGTCCGACCCAGTGCTCGATATTTCATGGTCCTCCCTCTTTCACTTTAATGTGCGAACAAAAGTATAGTGAACCTGATTTTTCTCAAAAGCCGATTCTCTTAAGCGTCAAAATATTTGAAGTTGCGTCCACCTCGCCGATGCTGCTAGTTTCATTCTTTTCACGCCGACCAAAATGCGTAAACTATCTTCTCCGCGCGTGCTCAATATCGCTGATCTCCGGCGCATAGCGAAACGGCGTGTACCACGGGCGGTCTTTGATTATCTCGACGGCGGCGCCGACGCCGAAATTACCTTGCGTGAAAACTGCCGGGCCTTCGATGACATTATCTTCAGGCCACATCAGGCGATTGCAATGGAAAATTGCGATCTCCGCACCACAGTTTTGGGAAGCGAGATTTCTTTTCCGGCGATGCTGGCGCCCGTCGGTTACAGCCGGCTGATGCATCCGGAAGGCGAAGTTGCCGCTGCGCGGGCCGCGGGAGAAGCCGGCACGGGATACATTCTTTCGACCATTTCGGGTCACAAGCTCGAAGATGTGAAAGCGGGAACTAAAGGTTTCGCCTGGTACCAGCTTTATTTGGCTGGGGGCAGACCGGCGGCTGAAGGCGCAATTGCTCGCGCACAGAAAGCAGGATTCAGTGCGCTGGTGGTCACCATTGACACTGCGGTCGCCGGAATGAGAGAGCGCGATCCGCGGAATGGAGTTCCTCAACTCCTTGGCAATGGGGCTTTTGCCAAACTTCCATTTCTTCCGAACCTGCTGCTTCATCCCGGATGGTTGATGTCGTTCCTGCTGGATGGCGGCGTGCCCAAACTTGAAAATGTCGTAGTGCCCGGCAAGGGCCCGCTGGACATGGTGAACGTCAGCGAATCGTTGTCACGCGGCGCCGTGAGTTGGAAAGATCTGAGCTGGATTCGGGAGTGCTGGTCAGGTCCGATTGTGATTAAGGGTCTGCTCATCGCCGATGATGCGCGGCGGGCGGTGGATGAGGGAGCTTCGGCAGTCGTGGTGTCAAATCACGGCGGCCGGCAACTGGATTCGGTTTCGCCGACCATCCGCGCGCTCCCGGAAGTGGTAGCGGCGGTTGGCAATCAGGTCGAGGTTCTCATGGATGGCGGCGTCCGACGTGGCAGCGATATTGTGAAGGCGCTCTGCCTCGGAGCGCGTGCGGTTTTGGTTGGCCGCGCTTATGCCTACGGACTTGCCGCCGCCGGCCATCCCGGAGTTGAGCGTGCTATTCAGATTTTAAAGAAAGACTTCGAGCGAACCATGCGCCTGCTCGGATGTGACGCGGTCAGCGGACTCAATTCTTCGTTTATAACGTACCCGCGCGAGTGGCGCGATTCTTTGCACGACTGAGTTTCAACAATCGACATTCGAAGGTTGCGATCTGCCTAGACTCGCAGAATCATGACTTCGGTCGCCTTGATCAGCGCTGCAGCAGTCTGGCCTGCCTTCAAGTTCATCTCGCGTGCCGAGCGGGAGGTAATGATCGAGGTGATCTGCTGGCCACCGATCGATAGCGTGACTTCCGCCATTAACCCACTGATACGAACTTCCTCGACCCGTCCAACTAACTGATTGCGCCCGCTCACCCGGCGAATAACGTCTTTGCGCTCCGAAGCAGTCTTGCCGCGAACCCGGAAAAGCAACCGGTCAATTTCCGACAGCGGTACGCGATGGTGCCCGCCAAGGGTACGAACACTGCCGATCTTTTTCTTGTAAATCCATTGCTTAATGGTCGGAAAACTGATGCCGAGTTGCAGGGCGGCATCACGTGGCGTCAGGAGCGATCCGGGGTTCTGCTTTATATTTTCAGTCCGCATGCTTTAAATCCTATCTTGCCTGCGTGCTCAGATCACCCGAAAAGTCGGATTCTGAAATTCCCCAACAGTATATAATCACCCATCTATCATCAGGTAATTCGCACAGACAATACATATTGTTTTTTTCTAAGGAGCTCGCCGAGCCATGTATAAATCCGCAGCCCTATTGGCTGCATTAATTTTCTGCCTCACATCCGCACAAGCGCAAGATGGATACCTTGCTGATTGGTTTGCGCGGGTAGACAAAACTCAAGCTGAGCAGCCGCACTGGATCACACCTCTGGCCACCACAACGCCTCGATTGGAGGAAGAGTTTCGGTACGATCAATTGTGGCAAGTGAATAACGAAGGTGTAACCACGAATAACTTCGACGGCGGCAAAGGGCTGGAACTCATCCCTTTCGAAAAAGTGGAGGTAATCTTTAACGTACCCCCTTATCTCGAACACAACAGCCCCACAACCCATGACGGATTCGGGGATGTAGCCTTCCTGGTGAAGTACCGGCTGCTGTCCTCGAACGAGGAGCACGGGAACTACATCCTGACCGCATTTTTAGGATGGAGTTTGCCAAGTGGACAATACAAAAACGGCGCCTTGCATGCCATTATTACGCCCACGATCGCTTACGGAAAAGGGTTTCACCATATCGACGCGCAGGGAACTTTCGGAATTGGATTGCCGGTCGCGGACAAAGATCTGATCGGGCGCACCTATCTATGGAACAACGCATTTCAGTATCACTGCTTCAAGAAATTCTGGCCCGAGGTGGAGTTGAATACTACGTTTTTTCAAGATGGGCCTCATGACGGCATGAAGCAAAATTTTGTAACTCCAGGGCTGGTGATTGGACGGTTGCACCTCACACATCGATTGGGTCTTACCCTTGGAGGTGGATTCCAGATTGCGACCACGCAGTTCCACACCACAAACCATAACGGAATTTTTACCATACGACTGCCGTTTTAGAGGGGCCATTCTCTCAGACGTAAACGGGATGACGAGCGCCACTCGCCATCAAGTTCTCGATCTCATCTATCGTTCGAATGCCGCCGCGCGCACCCGTTGCAGTGCAGTTCAGCGCGGCAGCGGCACAGGCAAACTCGAGTTGACGCTGCAGCGGCCATCCTCGCAGAAGCGCATAAATAAATGCTGCGTGAAAAATATCGCCGGCGCCGGTGGTATCAACGACCGGGACTTGGTATGCGCAGGCATGGTGAAACTGCTGACCGTCCCACGCGAGCACCCCATCGGAACCTAATGTAGCTGCCGTCATTTGGTATCTGAAACGGCTGTGTAGTAAAGGAAGAGAATTCTTGAGATCACGATCGCCGCAAATCATCTCCGGAAAATCTCGGCTCACAATAAGATAGTCAACGCTCCTCATCAGCTCTTTGATCTCCGGATACGTGTCATCAAAATCGGCGATCACAGGAATGCCTCCCTCACGAGCCCATTTCGCTGCAATCGTAGCTACGGCAGTGTCATATCCGTCCACCAGGAGAGCACGCGCGTTCGAGATCCATTCGCGTTTGAGTTCGTGTGGCTGAAGCTCAAGCTTTTCATCCTGTCGACGGACAACCGTGCGTTCACCACTGGAATCAACCAGGATGAAAGACTGATGGCTGGCGCATCCCTCGGCAGTGATGATTTGCGCCTCCACGCCAGAACGCGCAAATTCCTGTCGATGCTCCGCAGCAGCAGGATCGTCTCCCAGCTTCCCCACATATCTCGTCTTCAATCCCCACTTCTGGCACGCAATGATGGCGCTCGCCACCTGTCCCCCCGGGAACACCTTGACTGAAGCTGCTTCAACCTTAGAACCGCGTTCCGGATGATGAGGTACGGAAATAATCGTGTCAGTCGCATTCAGCCCCACGCCTACTACGTCAACTTTGGATGCTTCCGCCAATTTATTTCTTGAAGATCGAGTCGTTCGCATCCGTCACTCCACCGGGTTCGCCAGCTTTTCGGCGCGCGCAAGCAGCAAATCCCGTTCACGCGCATTCTGCGTCAGCGACGCTGCACGTTCGAACTCGGCGCGGGCCTCAGCCAAGCGTCCGAGCTTGGTCAGCAGATCGCCCCGTACGCTGGGCAACAGATGGTAATTCTTGAGCGACGATTCTGCCGTGAGTTTCTCGGTCAATTCAAAACCCGCCGCCGGACCTGAAGCCATGGCAACGGCGACCGCCCGATTCAGCTGCACCACCGGCGACGGTGAGACTTCTGCCAGTTCATCATAAAGCGAGACTATTCTCATCCAATCAGTTTCTGCGGGAGAATGCGCCCTGGCGTGACAAGCGGCGATTGCGGCTTGGATGGTGTATGGGCCACGTTTAGAGTTCAGTTTTTCCGCCTTATCAAGCGCAAGCAGTCCTCGATGAATGAGTAACTGGTCCCACTTACCGCGATCCTGATCAAAGAGCAAGATCGGTTCGCCAGTGTGGCTGACACGCGACTTTGCACGCGAAGCCTGGATTTCCATAAGCGCAACCAGGCCGTGCACCTCAGCTTCCCGGAGAGCAAGTTCCGCCAGCACCCGACCGAGCCGAATCGCTTCTTCACAAAGCGCAGGACGCATCCAATCCCCGCCAGCCGTTGCCGAGTAGCCTTCATTGAAGATGAGGTAAATCACTTCGAGCACCGACGACAGTCGAGCCACCAGTTCCGCGCCACGCGGTACTTCGAATGGAACTTGCGAGTCGGAGAGGGTGCGCTTCGCCCGCACAATACGCTGAGCGATGGTCGGTTCCGACAGCAAAAACGCACGCGCGATCTCATCCGTCGTGAGACCTCCGATCAATCGAAGTGTCAGTGCAGTCCGCGCTTCGGTCGAGAGCACAGGATGACAGGAGATAAACATCAGCCCGAGCAGGTCATCGCCGATGTTGTCGTCCAGATTGGCATTGAAATCTGGCATGGCCATTTGCCGGGTTTCGATATCGCGGCCAAGTTCCTCGTGCTTGCGAACGAGGAGTTGATTGCGCCGGAACGAATCGACGGCGCGATGTTTTGCAGTGGCCATCAGCCATGCGCCGGGATTATTCGGGACGCCCGCCTCAGGCCATTGCTCGAGCGCAGCAACCAGCGCGTCCTGCGCCAAGTCTTCAGCCGATCCGAGATCGCGGACGATACGCATAAGTCCCGCGATGAGCTTAGGCGACTCGATCCGCCAGACCGCGTCAATGGTGCGATGTATATCGGTGGCAGTCACTGCCACGGATCACATCACGTTTTAACGGGTTGCTGCAACCGCCTCCGGCTGATGACAACTTGCCTGGTCAACCTGTTCGCCATTCATTTCGTACAACTGACGCAGTTCGCACTCCCCGTCTCCTGCAACTTTAAGGAATTTTCGTGCCAGCTCGATTGCATCTTCTTTCGAGCTTGCCTTCAATATTGCGAACCCGCCTACAACCTCTTTCGCCTCGGTGAAGGGCCCATCGGTGACGGCCAACTTGCCATTCGAGCGCCGGACCCGTGAACCCAGGGCTGAGGGCAAGCAACCTTCAGTCGCGAGCAACCAGCCAGCCTTCATTCCTTCTTCGATCAGCTTGCCCATGGTTTCCATTTCCGCCGCTGTTGGCGGGGTCGTCCGTTCTTCGTGCTTGTAAATACTGAGGAATCGCATTTCTTATTCTCCTTTGAAATTATCGAGTTCAGTTCGCGAGCTGGATTCCTGAAGCTCTCAGAAATCCTCGCTCTATGGGTACGTCGGATGGGCAATCGCTAAATCGACAGCGAAAAAACAATTTTTATGATGCCTTCTGTTTCTCCACCTGCCGGCGGATGCGCTCTTCCTGCTCTTTTATTTCCGGGGTAACGGCATCGCCAAAATCCTCGAACTCGAAAACCGGCCGAAGTTCGATCTCAGTGCCGCCATCAAAAGGAGCGCGTTTGAGCCACTCGACCGCTTCTTCCATCGACCGCACCTGCCACAACCAAAAGCCGGCGATGATTTCTTTCGACTCGGTGAACGGTCCGTCAATCACAGTTCGCGTGGCGCCCGAAAACTTCACTCGTTTGCCGTTCGAAGTAGGTTTAAGACCCTCCCCCGCGAGCATTACGCCCGCTTTTGCCAGTTGCTCATTGAACTTACCCATGTCCTCGAAGAGCTTTTTGTCGGGCAGGATGCCGGCTTCAGAATTCTTGTCGCCTTTTACTATGACCATGACTCGCATCGTAGTTTCTCCTTATTGATATTGGAGCGTGGCTCTCAGCTTGGAATCGCTTCTGAATCCTCGCTCTATTATCACGTCGAACGAGGTTGGGGGAAATCGACACAAGTACAGGATTTTTATTTTTTTCCGCCAGCAATGGCGCCGATCACGATAAAGGGTTCTTTGCCGGATACGACAGCCTCCGGTAAGGATGCGTCCGGCGATTCGTGGGTAATATCTTCTTCGCAGGCGAAAAAACGCAGGAAGGCGCGGCGTTGCAAGGTGCCATGGTCGCGGATCGCGCCACGCAACATCGGGTAATGTGCCTCCAGGGCGTCAAGCACCGAACGCTGGGTAACCGGCCCTTCGACTTGAAGCGGCACTTCGCTACCGACATGCGCCAGATTTCGCAGGTGGAATGGAAGTACTATGCGGATCGTGGGCATTGCGTTCCCTACCCTCCTATTTGAATCAGGTCATATTTTAATCCCGCAGCGGGTCGGGATTGCGCGCATGAAAATTGGAGCAATGGGGGCTTAAACGAACATCTTGACAGCAGCTAAGCCGGCAATTAGCATATTCGGATACCGACCGGTCGGTCGGCCAGCGAATATTCTGTCTGCTGAGGAGACGAATTAATGGCCACGGTTTTTTACGAGCATGATGCTAATCCTTCTGCCCTGAAGGACAAGACAATCGCAATTTTTGGCTATGGAAGCCAGGGCCATGCCCAGGCGCAAAACCTGCGCGACAGCGGCTATAACGTCATCGTCGGCCTCGACCCGACCCGCGCCAGTGCCAAACAGGCGAAGGCGGATGGCTTCACAGTTCTGCCTCCCGCAGAAGCTGCGAAAAAGGCCGACTGGATTCAGATCCTGACTCCGGACGAGACCCAGGCCGAGTTCTATGAGTCAGCCATTAAACCGGGTTTGACCAAGGGCAAAGTTCTAGGCTTCTCGCACGGCTTCAGCATCCATTTCAAAACTATTGTTCCGCCGCCGGATGTCGACGTGGTGATGATCGCACCCAAGAGCCCCGGCCATTTATTGCGCCGGGTTTATGCCGAAGGCCGTGGCGTGCCCGCTTTGATTGCCATCCAGCAGGATGCCAGCGGTCGCGCTCACGAACTGGCCCTTGCCTATGGCTATGGCATCGGATCCACCCGTGCCGGCGTTTTGCAAACCACATTTAAAGAAGAAACGGAAAGCGACTTGTTCGGCGAGCAGGCGGTGCTTTGCGGCGGCCTGACTTCGCTGATGAAGAAAGGCTTCGAGACTTTAATCGAAGCCGGGTATCAGCCAGAAATTGCGTACTTCGAATGCATTCACGAAATGAAGTTAATCGTAGATCTCATCTACGAAGGCGGCCTGGACCGCATGCGTTATTCGATTTCAAACACAGCCGAGTTCGGAGATCTCACCCGCGGGCCGAAAGTCGTGGGTGACGAGACCCGGGTGGCCATGAAGAAAATTCTTGCCGACATTCAGGCTGGCAACTTTGCCCGTGAATGGATTGCGGAAAACAAGTCCGGCGGAAAAAACTTTGCCGCCCTGCGAGCCGCCGAAAAGAAGCACAACGTTGAAGAAGTCGGTGCCAACCTGCGCGGCATGATGTCGTGGCTGCAAAAGGATTCCGGCAAACAGGCACATAAGGCTGAAACAACCGAAAAGAAGAAGGTTGTGAATGCTTAGAGGCGCGGAAATATTTTTGCAGTGCCTGCGGGCGGAAGACGTCGACCTGGTTTTCGGATATCCAGGCGGCGCGATTATGCCGCTTTATGACGCGCTAGAGGGCAGTGGCATCCGGCACGTGCTCACACGTCATGAGCAGGGCGCGGTTTTTGCCGCCGAAGGTCATGCTCGCGCCACCGGAAAAGTTGGCGTGGCGATCGCGACCAGCGGTCCTGGCGCTACCAACCTCGTAACCGGCATTGCCGATGCAAAAATGGATTCAGTACCGCTGGTGTGCATCACCGGGCAGGTCCGCAGCTCGTTGATTGGGACCGACGCTTTTCAGGAGACCGACGTATTTGGACTGACGCTTTCGCTTACCAAGTGGAGCCGTCTGGTTAAGACGATTGACGAGATCCCTGCGGTGATCGCTGAAGCTTTTTATTGGGCGCGCGAAGGCCGTCCCGGTCCCGTGGTCATCGATATTCCTACAGATTTTTTGAAAGCAAAGATGGATTTTGCCGGACCCGTGAAGTTCACTCCGAAGCCACGCCCGTCCGACCCAGCAGTAGAAGCCGCATTTGGCGACAAGCTGATCTCTCTGTTGCAAAAAGCGGAGCGTCCGGTGGCCCTAATTGGCGCAGGCGCGAAACTATCGGGCGCCATATCGGAACTGCGAAGTTTACTGGACGAGCTCAACATTCCTACATTTGCCACCGTCCACGGACTGGGCGCAGTTGAGCCGGAAGCTCCCTACTACTTGGGTATGGTCGGCATGCACGGCACTCGCGCCGCCAACATGGCGCTGCATGAGAACGATCTGCTGCTGGTTTTCGGCGCACGGTTGGATGATAGAGTCACGGGCGATCCAACTCGCTTTGCGCCGCATTCCAAGATCGTGCACTTTGAAATCGATCCTGCTCAACTGGACCGGGTTCGTGCGTGCGAACTCCCAATCGTCGGCGATCTGGCAAAAACCATTCCGGCCTTTCACAAAAAGGTGCGCGACGCGAAGTTGCCGAACTGGAATGAATGGAGGGCGGTGGCCTGTGGCGATGATCGGGCGGAACTCGATCCACGCGGATTATCGCAACCCACTATTCGTTTCCTCGATGAACTCTTTGGTCGCCTGACGCAAAACAGCGTGGTCATTGCCGATGTCGGCCAGCACCAGATGTGGGCGGCGCAACGCTATCGCTCGGCCTCACCGCGAGGTTTTATTACCTCCGGTGGCCTCGGTTCGATGGGATTTGCTTTGCCGGCTGCAGTCGGCGTTCAACTCTCAAAACCAGACGCGACCGTTCTGTGTGTTTCCGGCGACGGCGGGTTTCAGATGAACATTCAGGAACTGGCTACGGTGCGTCGCCTGAATCTGCCAATAAAAATGGTCATCGTGGACAACAAATATCTGGGCATGGTTCGCCAGTGGCAGCAGCTCTTCTACCAACGGAATTATGCCGAGACCGATTTGAGCGATAACCCAGATTTTGTCGAAATCGCCAAGGCCTATCGCATCAATGCTGTGCGCGTTCAGGAAGATGTCATGCGCGAATATCCGGTCACTGAAGACACCGCAGACGCGTTAGAGCGTTTTCTGCGGTCCCCGGAGCCGGAGTTGCTGGTGTTCGACTGCGCGCCCGAGGCTAATGTTTATCCGATGGTACCGGCAGGCGCGGCGCTGTCAGAGATGTTGTTCGAAGAAGAATAGTCATGTAGGGGCGGGTCTCCAGACCCGCCAGGACGGGCGTGGACGCCCGTTTCCACATTGGCGACGAGGAGAAAAACATGCACGCATTTCACATTCACTATCGCAACACGCAAGGCACGCTGATGCGGATTCTGACGGCCGTTTCCCGACGCGGGCTTGATATGCCGTATGTGCAGGCATGCGCCGACGAGCGCGGCCAACGCGCCAGTCTTTTGCTGGATGTAAACACCAAGCAGATTGGCCAGCTCTGCCGTGACTGGTACGCAATCGTTGACGTAATCGAGGTGAAAGTGGGGACGCCAACCGCCGAAATGCTCGATTCTGCAGCGGGAGTACTCGGCGCGCACCCGCCTGCCTCCGCGGGCGTCATCGGCAAAAATGCCAGTGCCGCGATGGCTTAGGCCCATCGCAACCATGCCGAAAGTCAGCCTACGGATTCGAGCATGGCGTGGTCAGCAAGTCACAGATGTTTCCGCTCAAGGCTTCCCGAGCCGATTGACCTGAGTCAGCGAATGTTCCCAGCCCCCAGTTCCACTGGATGAAGCGCAACACCGAAACAAAATCCATTTGCTGCGATGACACATAATTGGACTTCGCAAGAGGCGAGATCACCAGCACCGGAACCCGCGCGCCCAGCCCGATAGTCCCATTCAACTGGGGCGGTCCGACGTGATCGTACCAGCCGCCGCTCTCATCCCAAATCACAATAATTGCAGTGTTCGCCCAGGCACTTGAGCCCTTGACCGCTTGTACGAAGTTGTCCAGCCACTCGATGCCGTTCGCGATATTGCCTTGCCCGGGATGCATGCTGTGCCCCGGTGAGGCATTCACCCACATTACAGATGGCACAGTCCCGGCCGACAATTGCGATTCAAAATCCGCGAGCGCAAAATTCTGGACATTGGCGGAATTGGCGGTCGTCTGAAAATACTGGAAGGGATTCTCTTGAGGGACATAGTGCGTGCAGGTCCCGTTTTGCTCGTTGGAGAAATACTCATGCGTCCAAGCCCATGAAATCTTCGCAGCCGAAAGTTGGTCGCCCACGTTTTGGTACGTCAGCGGCGGCGTCATGGTCGCGCCGATCCCCTGGTTCGTTTGGTACAGGGCCGCGCTGCAAGCGTCTAATTGCGGATAGCCGTAGGGGTCGCTGCCCGGCCCAACATCAGCCGATGTCATATAAAGCATGTTGCTCGGCTCACTGGCCATAGCGGAGGCATAAAAATTATCTGCCAGCGCATACTGTTTCGCATAATTCCAGAGCGTATTCACTCCGAACTGCCGGCCGTCGTTAGCTGTCCCAATACTCGTGCTGTCGTAATAGGCCATCGATTCATCGCCATTCTCGAAGGCATATTTATCCATCTTGCCGGAGTCGAAAGCGGTTTGATAGCTGGTGGCTGTGTGTTGCAGGTCCGCGGGACTGAGATTGGTCAGCAACTGCGGGGTTATCGTGCTGCCGGCCTGATCCACTTGCTGGTAACTGGGCAGCGCAGAATTCAGCCCGTTCACTCCCGGATAAGTGCCAAACAGGTGGTCGAACGAAGCGTTCTGCATCACCACGATCATCAGGTTCTTAATTCCAGAGCGCGGCACGGATGATGACGGATCAGCCGGAGCTGGGTCGGCTTGCGTCTGTGTACTAGCCGACCCGCCGCCACAACTCGCGGCCGCTAAGCAGAGCACAACCAGTCCCGCCAGTTTTAACAAAAATTTCATTATAGGTTCGCGCTTCTTTAATAAAGCGTCACACTTCGATGCCCATGCTCACGTGTAAGTTGCTCAATTTGCGGTGCAGTGAACTTTCTCCTGGCAAGCAAACAATGCCCAAAAAGTGCAGTCGCTTGCCCCCGCATCAACCGCAAGATTACCGGCAATACAAATATCTCTTCTGCAGCAGCGCTGCTTTCGCTTTCCGTGGCTCTGTCGTAATCTTCTAAATCTATGGATCCGAAACATCGCAGCCGTCTCATCACTGAAGGGCGCGACCGCGCCGGCGCTCGCTCCATGTTCAAAGCCATTGGTTTCACCAGCGAAGATTTGGCAAAGCCGCTGATCGGCGTCGCTAACACCTGGATTGAAACCATGCCATGCAACTTTCATCTGCGCCGGTTAGGAGCAAAAGTAAAGGAAGGCATTCGCGCGGCGGGTGGCACGCCCATGGAATTCAACACGATTGCCATCAGTGATGGCGAAACCATGGGTACGGAAGGGATGCGGGCTTCTCTGGTGAGCCGCGAAGTCATCGCCGATTCCATCGAATTGGTTTGCCGCGGTCAATTGTTCGACGCCGTAGTTTGTATTGTTGGCTGCGACAAGACAATTCCCGCCGCCGCTATGGCGCTGGCTCGTCTCGATCTGCCCGGTCTCGTGCTTTACGGCGGCACGATCGCGCCGGGAAATTTTCGCGGCAAAAATGTCACCATCCAGGACGTTTACGAGGCCATCGGCGCGAACGCTGCGGGCAAATTAAGCGACTCTGACCTGCAGGAACTGGAAAATGTGGCGTGCCCTGGGGCCGGCGCCTGTGGCGGCCAGTACACGGCCAACACGATGTCAACGGTAATGGAAATGATCGGCCTTTCTCCTATGGGCTACAACAGTGTGCCCGCAACCGATCCACACAAAGATGAAGTTGCCTTCCGTTGCGGCGAGTTGGCGCTCGAGTTGTTGAAACGTGGGGCCAAAGTAAAAGATATTCTCACTCGCGATGCCATCGAGAATGCGATTGCGTCGGTTGCCGCGAGCGGTGGATCCACGAATTCAGTGCTGCACTTGTTGGCCATCGCGCGCGAAGCGGGAGTTCCGCTTGAAATCGATGATTTTCAGAAGGTCAGTGAACGCACGCCGCTGTTGTGCGATCTGAAGCCCTTCGGCAGGTTCGTCGCAACCGATATGCATCGAGCCGGAGGGATACGCCTGCTCGCGAATCGTTTACTGCAAGGCAAAAAACTTCATGCCGGTGCAATGACCGTGACTGGTAAAACCATCGGTGAAGAAGCAGCGGCAGCGGTCGAAACTCCCGATCAGGAGGTGATCGCTCCCCTCGATCGGCCTCTCAAAGCAAGCGGAGGGCTGGTCATTCTGCGCGGCAATCTGGCGCCGCAAGGCTGCGTGGCAAAAATCAGTGGACACGAACGGTTGAGCCAGCGCGGTCCAGCCCGGGTTTTTGAATCCGAAGAAGAAGCAATGAGCGCGGTCACTGGAAAGCGCCTGAAAGCTGGTGACGTCGTCGTGATTCGCAACGAAGGCCCGCGTGGCGGACCGGGCATGCGCGAAATGCTGGGCGTGACCGCAGCCATTGTGGGTGAGGGACTTGGCGAGTCGGTTGCGCTCCTGACCGACGGCCGTTTCAGCGGAGCAACGCGTGGCCTGATGATGGGCCACGTCTCTCCCGAGGCGGCTTTGGGCGGACCTATCGCAGCCGTTCATGAAGGCGACATGATTCGGATCGATGTAAATCAGCGCGTGTTGGAAATGGAAATCAGCGACGCCGAGATCCAACGCCGGATGTCGCAATGGAAGGCGCCCAAGCCGCGGTTTGCCACCGGGGTGTTCGGAAAATACGCCGCATTGGTTCACTCCGCGTCGGAAGGCGCAATCACCAGGCCTAAATAATTCATTTCTCTGATGGCCAGCTTGGAACCGGTGCGTATGGGGGTGACTCGGGAATTGACGGGCGAGGCGCCCGTCGCTGCGAGATGTCTCTACGATTTAACCGAAAATTGACCTAATCATTGTTTGCAAGTCTCTCCGCATCCAAGTAACTTGGTGTGAGGCGGTGACGGTTTTGCGCAGCAGTAAAGCATCTTTCCAGCTGGTAGTGTTCCTCGCTTTTTCGGTTATGGGCGCGGGGTCGGCGTTTGCGCAGAACCGCGACCAGCTTGCGCCTACACTTTCCAGCGCCCACCACGGATTTACCGTGTTCGCGCCGCGCGGTCATCGCAATGCCGTGCCGAATCCCCAGTCATCGCCAGCCCAGTCCGCTGGCATTGATTCCATCAAGAACTTTAACGGCGAATTTCGCGCGACCGGAGTTGGGACTTCAGGAATTCCGCAACGCAGGTGGCTTTATACGATGGCTGGCGGCCGCCCCGAACTCGGCGGAACTACATCGTTTGACGCCCCCATCGTTCCTGTATCCCTGGACCTGCTGGATTACGACGGGAGCGTTCGGGTTGTGAATGGGCACAGGCTGCATTACTCGGTCGAGCCGTTTGTGAATGCAGTTCTGAATTCTCCGATTTTTCAGCGCGCAGACTACAGCAGCAGCGAAGTGCCTACGCAGTTTTCGGACGCGGTACAGCGCGCGGAGTTCAACAACGCAATGAGATACGACTGGCACACCCTGTTGAAACCTGCATTAAAGCCGGCTCGAACGCTTTCAATTCCGCGCGGCGCGTATTACTTCGCTTTAAATCGCGACGGCTCGTGCTGCGCCTTTGTGCTGGCTGATATTGACGTATTCTCGAACCGGCTGTTTCCGGCGACCATGAACGATCACTCCGCTCCGATCGGTGCAGCCGAACATGCGGGCGATATCAGCACTAAAAGCATCGCCACTTTTTTATTTCCTAATACGTTTCTCTATCTGAATCGCAATCCCAATCACTGTTGCGTTCTTGGTTTTCATACTTATGATTACGAACCGGGTGATGCCAGTAACGGATTTCTCGAGAAGCGTTACGTGCTGAATTATTCGAGCTGGATTAGTCCTGGCCTGTTTAGCCCGGGATTCGAAGACGTAACAGCGTTGAGCCATGAGGTCACTGAAAGTTTGAATGACCCATTCGTTGGCAGCGATGGAATACACGGCATCACACCGTGGTGGCTTTCGCAAAATGGAAATTGCCAGAATGATCTCGAAGTAGGCGACGCGATCGAAGGATTGCCGGAATCCACCGTGCCCATCAAGACCAGCGGGCGAATTTATCATCCGCAGAACGAAGCGCTCTTACAGTGGTTCGAGTTCCAGACGCCTTCCACCGCGCTGGGCGGCGCATATAGCTATCCCAACCAGAGTGTGCTGACGTCGCTTTCACCAAGCGTGGGCGTGAACTGCAAGTAGCTCTCAGCCTTCAGCCGTCAGCTATCAGGTAAGTCGATAGCGCTGATACCGCAGCTCACAAGAGAGAGTTGATAGTCAGAGAGGAATTGCCGAACCTGATTGCTGATGGCTGACGGCTTAAAAAGAAAATCTCACCTGCAAATCGATGCGCCGGTTCGCGGATGCCGAGGCAAAGGGTCCGCCGGCAATATTGATCGATTGACCGAAGTATGGGGAACTTAAATTCCCAACCGGCGGCCCTGGATTGAAAGTATTCAGCAAATTACGCGCCGCAATGCTGAATGTGAGACTGTAACGCCGGCTGACACCACCGCCGCGACCTCCGAAGGGATTACTCCCTCCTGCTCCGCTCAGGCCGCCGGGGCCGAGACCGCCTCCATGGCCATGGGGACCACCGTAACCGTGATCTCCGCCGGAGGATGCACCCTTGGATTCGGGACCAAATCCGATCGTCTTGCTCAGGCGCAGGTTCACAGTCGCGTCGGATGGGCCGGTGCAGTAGTTCACCGGCACCGATATCGCGCCGTTGCTAACCGTCGAAAAAGACGCTCGCGAGGTGCAACTTGCGTTGGTCGCGCTGCTGGCGAACCATGGGCGGTCGTTAAAAATCGAGTCCCCATTGTTGTCCTGGCCGGTCGTGAGATTGTAAGGCTGCCCAGAATTGATGATCACAAACGGGCTCAATGAGAATGAATAGGGCAGCGAGAAATTGCCGCCCACGAAAACCCGGTGACGCACGTCAAAAGCGGCGCGCCCGTAATCTCCAAGCGGGTCATACTGGTTAGAAAGAAAGCTCGCTTCCGACGTAGTGCCGCTAGAGAAGAAGCCGCCCGCGCTGCCTCCAGAACTGGCGTCGCTGTTCGCATAATTTAAAACGTAAAAGCCGAACAGCGAGACGTGGCGGCCGGTGTTAACCCGCACATTGGCGATCAGTTGGTTCTGGCGAAAAATTCCACCCGAGTCGTATTGGTAGACATTCTGGCTGGTCCCATTGGGAGTGATCCCGCCCAGAACGTATGGCGAGTTCACGTTGTCGATGTAGAAAGCATGCTCGCCGCGGGAGTTCAAATACGTTACCGAGACGGTTGCATTCTTTGTAACCTGGCGTTCGATGCTGGCAGCTGTCTGCATCGTATACGGAGCACGCAAGTTGGGCGAAATCTGATACATCGTGGGCGAAGCACCGGCCAGGTTCACCAGTTGGCTGTAGGGTGGAAGTTGCGAGGCGTTGGTCGTGAAAAAGTCAGGGTTTCTAATCGTGACTTTGGGTTGTGTAACTCCGTTCAGCAGATTCGCTTCCTCCACCAGGTTATAACCGAATCGGTCGTAGAACATGCCGAACCCCGCTCGCAGCACGGTTTTCGGCGCCGATTTCCCATTGCTCCCCAAACCCCACGCGATGCCCAACCGTGGAGCAAAATCCGCGTGGTCGTGAATGTCGTTCTGCGATTCAAAGCGCAGGCCATAAGTGAGAGACAGGTTCGGCTTGACCCGCCACTCGTCTTCCGCATAAAGTCCGGCGTCAAACCAGCCAACGCTCACATTCGGAGTTCCGGTCGTAATCGAAAACTGCGATGGGCAGTTCTGGGCGCTGTAATTGGCTCCTGAAACACACCTCCCGCCCGCAGCATTCTCATAGGCTTGCAGCGCAGCGAAAAAATTTCCGCCAATCGGGGAAAAAATGAACGTACCGTTGAAATTCGCGTCTGTCGTTTCAGAAGACGTAATACCGCGCAGCCTGGCTCCAAATTTGATCAGGTGGTTCCCATGGGTGATGGAAGTGTAATTCTGCAGTTCGTAATTATCTTGGGTCGTGCGCACCAGACCCTCGGAGTTCTCGCCGTTAGTGAAAAATCCCTGCACCTCGATCGTAGGCCCGACACCGAGTGGCAACTGATGGTTGGTTTCGCGCTGGAATTGAAAACGGGTTTCATTGACAACTTTCGGCCCCAGAATCTGGGTGTCGCTGATCTGCAGGGTGTGCTCTGTCTCATTCACGTTATAGGCCTGAGCAGGCAGAGAGAACGAGGTCAGGCCGGAGTTTTGCTCTCCGTCATGGGTCAACTGGTAACGCATGGTCAAGGTATTGTTTGCGCTCAGCTGGTAATCCACTCGTGGGCTTATGCTGGTTCGAGTCCGAGGATTAGCAATCGATTCGAGCAGCGGCGGCCCAAAGACGTCGTCAGGGTTAACAGGGTGAATTGCTGAGTAGTCGTCCATGTTACGCCGCGACGCATCCAGAAAAAACGATGCCTTCTTGTTGATGGGCCCACCCAGGTTGCCATCGAACATGTCCGAGTTATAGTCCGGCCTGGTAGGCACGTATGGATTTTTTGAGTTCAGCACCGCATTGGTGTCATTGAAAAAAAACTGCCCGTGATAATGATCGCTGCCGGGTTTGGTGAAAATTTCGATGCGGCCGTAACCCAACTTGTCATACTGCGCGGAGAAGGGGTTCTGGTTAATGCGAATTTCGCGGATCGCCGACTTTGGTGGAAGCTGGCCGCCGGTAAATCCGTCGATATAGATTTGCCCGCCATTCGGGCCAGCCGCGGGGCCAGCCAATGCCTGCAGTTCATTCTGCAGTTCGTCGGGGTCGTCGGACAAAGCTTCCAGGTCCTTACCTTTGATAATCAGGGAACTGGCATTTGAAGCCGCGCCCACGTCGAGTTGTGTTCCTTCAGATTCGACGTTGACCTTTTCCTCCTGCACCTGGACTTGCAGCGCGAGATTGAGTGTCTGTTTCTGGCCCGCAGCCAGTTCCACGCCCGGCTTCTGAAGCGGCGCGAAGCCCTTCGCTGTGGCGGCAACGCTGTAAGTACCGGGTTGAAGCGCATGAATTTCGAAGCCTCCGCCCTGATCAGTAGTTGCGGAGCTTTGCTTGCCGCCCGCTGCGGTCACGGTCACGGTCGCTTGAGGAATTACGGCGCCGGTTTGGTCGAGCACCTTGCCACTCAGGGTCGCAGTCGGCGCTTGAGCTAATGCCGGCATAGTTGCCGCCGCAATTAAAATAATGAGCAGGGAGTTTCTCAAATTTTTCCTCGGGAAATTTTCACTCGCCTTCGGCTCCACCAGGAGATGCGCCAAGATTCCAAGGCGAAAGAATGGTTGCCGCCGCCCCGCCGGGAGCAGCCGTCAAGATCGGCTCAACACCAGCAATGAGCGTAATTGCCGTCGGGGCAGAGGCCGCGCTCCCTTCGGTGGCCACTAGCATCACAGCGTCTCCCTTCTGCAGATCGGAGATTGTTACGCCCGGCATGCGGCTCAGCATCTGCTGAAAGTCTGGCGACCCGCCTGCGCGGCGATAGCCTTCACGACCCTGTGGGGCGTCGGGCGAGGCGCCCGCGCCATTCTGCCCGCGCCAATTTCCTGAACCACGCCCTTGACCATTCCCAGCACCCGCGCCGGCGCCCACAGCTGAAGATTCTCCGGCCCGGCTCTCAGTATTTCCGTTCGCAGCCGCTGCGCCGCCCTTGAACCGTGCCGCCAGCCTTTGAGCTACAAACGGCGACAATTTGTGCATTTGCGAATCCGCGGTGACTTTGAGGGTCACGGGATGTTTGGTGAGCAAATCCATCACCGTGATGCTGTTGTTCGTAGCGTCAGTTGAGATCACCGTTCCGGCTATATTTCTGAATGTGCCTGAGACAATTGCCAAGGCGGTGAATTCATTGCCGTCGCCGCTCATCGTGCCCCGCGCGCGCAACTGATCTCCAGGTTTGATCTGGCCCAATGTACCCGGCTTGGCCTCGTCAAAATTTACCGAGTCTGGTGAATAGCGCCTAAAAATAGTGGTTGGCGAGACTTGAATGACGATCGGCTTGCCCGATGACACCAGCGCATTCGCCAGGGTGATAGTGCCGCCGCCCGGATTGACCTCCTTCACAATTCCGCCGACGCCTTTGCGCCAATCCTCGCGCTCTTGCTGTTGACGCGCGGCAATGTCGCCTTGCGTCATCACAATCACAGTCGACGCCGTAACCGAACTACCTTCCCCAGTGGGACCAATCGCAAGCAGCCGGTCTCCCACATGGATGTCAGAAGCTTGAATCGGAGTAGCGCTCTTCAGGTCTGTCTGGCCGGGGGATGCGCGAAGTATGCGAGTAGAGTCCGCAACTATTACGGTGACGTCCCCGCTATCGGTGGTCAACACAATTGAATTGCCGCTTACCGACTTGACCGTGCCCACCGCTTTGGCAAAAACCGTCTGCGCCAGCAGAGTCACCCCGAACAGCGCCAATAATGCACACTTCACCGCAAATGCAGGCGGCACAAAACGCAAGTTTAGATTCGAAGTTTTCACCGATTCCCTGATCATTATTCAATCATGCAAGGAGATCAAGGTGGGTAAAGAATTGTCAAACTGCCGTAAGCAAAGCCGAACCCAGCGGGCTTGCCGCTAGCTGCTACTTGAGCGCCGGACTAGCAGGCGATTCAATCTCAAGTAGCGCTTTCTTGCGCTGCAGACCCCAGCGATATCCTCCCAGGTCGCCATTTGCACGAAGCACGCGATGGCACGGTATGGCGATAGCCACCGGGTTGGTGGCGCATGCTCGTGCAACCGCGCGAACCGCCGAGGGGCGCCGGATGGCTTTCGCGACCTCGGAATACGATTTGGTTTTTCCGAAGCCGATGGATTGCAGATAAGACCATACCCGGCGCTGAAACGCCGTAGCTTGAATATCAAGCGGAAGCGATTGCAGTGCTTCGGAGTTGCCAATCCGTCGCACCACCTGTTCCGCCAATTTCGCCATGCCCTGATCGTCGCGACGCCTTATGGCAAAAGGAAACTCTTGCTTCAGTCCCTGTTCCAGTTCTTCTTCTGAATCGGCGAATTGAATGGTGCAAATTCCTTTGTCGGTCGCTGCGATCAGCATGCGTCCGATCGGCGAGTCAGTAAATGAATAGCGAATCGGCGCAGCAATAGCGCCCCGCCGGTATTTCGCAGGCTCCATTCCCAACTCAGCCGATGTACGCGAGTAAAGGCGGCTGGTCGAGCTATATCCAGCATCATGCATAGCTCGCGTGACCGAATGGCCGGCCTTCAGCTTCTGCCGGAAACCCCGCATGCGGCACGAATCGGCATATTCTCTGGGCGTGATTCCAAGCACTGCCTTGAAAGTTCTCTGTAAATGAAACGGGCTCTGTTGAAATTGTGCTCCCAGGCGCGCAAGCGTGACCGGCTCATCCAAATGCAGTTCGATAAAACGGCATACCGTTTTGATCAAATCCTGTCGCGGATTTCCTGCGACAGCCTTAGGCCGGCAGCGCAGGCATTCGCGAAAGCCAGCGCTCTCGGCTTCACCCGGATGCCGAAAGAAAGTAACGTTTTCACGTCGCGGTCGTTTGGACGGACACGATGGCCGGCAGTAAACGCCAGTCGAAGAGACCGCAAACACAAATTTCCCATCGCTCGCGCCGTCTCGGCCCAGTACCGCCTGCCAGTGGGAGTCTTCGATAACGCTTTTCATATCCAACTGTCTCGGTTGTTCGACGCTGAGAATTGTAGTGTTCATGGCTGCAGATTACTGCGGCAGCAAAATCCAAAATATCCGCATCTTGCGGTCAAACCGATTTTCTCCTGACGTGCCAGCTGCGCGAATCTGACCTACGATGCTGAGCGCTCGCGTAGATAGTCCGTCAGCGTATCCTGCCACGCGCGCATTTGGATTTCATAGGCGGAAAGGCTCGCCTCTGAAAGCACCGAATAGCTCGGTCTGGGAGCGGGACGGACAAATTTATCGCTGCTGGTCTGCCGAACCACAGTCTTCGATCCCGCCTGACGTAAAGTTTCGACTGCGAAGTCGTACCAGGAACATACTCCGCGATTTGTCGCGTGAATAATGCCCTTCGCGTCTGCGTGGCAAAGTTTGATGATTGCGTCCGCGAGATCGAAGGTGTACGTCGGGCTTCCACGCTGATCGTTAACCACTTCAATCTCGGCGCGAGTTGCCGCCAACTTCAAAATCGTATCTGGAAAACATTTCCCTGCCGGACCGAATAGCCACGATGTGCGCACGACGCATGCTTCCGGCAGCAAACCGAGAATCTTTTCTTCCGCATCTGCCTTGCTCTTGCCGTAAGCATTTATGGGATGACGCGGGTCACTGGCCTCGTACGGCGCACTTTTCGTGCCATTGAAAACGTAATCGGTGCTGACGAACAAAAGCTTCGCTCGCGAGTTGGCAGCCGCCTTGGCCACATTCGCCGCACCGTGCGTATTCACAGCCGCCGCCAGCGTGGGATTAATTTCGCACCCATCCACATCGGTGTAGGCGGCAGAAAGGATAATCCACTCAGGATTGCTGTCGGCCACCAATTTATCCACTTGGTCGGGAGATCGAATGTCGGCCTGCGCACTGCCCCGGCCGGTGACATCATCGCCCGTCCATTGGCGCATCAGTGCCTTACCCAACATCCCGGTCGCTCCGAAAACAGTCACTCGCATAAGCTGGCCAAAAACGAATATAGCTCAACATGCCGGGAGGTCCCACGAGATAACGGGCCCACGACGGTATAAAATAAACGTTACCGCAAAATCATTCCCGAGGTGCAATCCATGGCAACTGTTGAAGCTCCAATTCGTCCGCGGACGCGCGCACAGCAAAGCCCATTTCGCAATGAACCCATGTTGGATTTTACTAAGTGGGATGTTGCGCGGCAGATGCGCGCTGCGCTTGACAAGGTCCACGGACAATTAGCCCGAGAGTATGACCTGATCATTGGAGGTCACAGGGTGAAAACTGCGGAGAAGATCCGTTCGCTGAACCCAGCTCGGCCTTCAGAAATAGTTGGCATACATCAGAAAGCCGGCAAGGAACACGTAGAGCCCGCCATGCAAGCAGCTTTGAAAGCCTACGAGCACTGGAGTCGAACTCCGTTGGAAGAGCGCGTGTCCTTGCTGTTCCGCGCCGCCGACATATTGCGCGAGAGAAAATTCGAGCTGATGGCGTGGCTGGTCTATGAGGTGAGCAAAAACTGGGGCGAGGCCGACGCCGACATCGCCGAGACCATCGACTTTTGCGAATTCTATGCGCGCGAGGCACAACGGCTTGGCCACGCAAAAGCTCCGGTGCAATTACCGGGCGAAATCGATCATTTCTTTTATGTACCGCTCGGTGTGGGAGCAGTGATTCCGCCGTGGAACTTCCCGGCTGCGATCATGGCAGGAATGACGCTGGCATCGGTCGTGTGTGGGAATACCGTCATCCTTAAGCCGTCGAGCGATTCTCCGACCATCGCGGCAAAGTTCGTCGAGATTCTTGAAGCAGCTGGGATGCCCGAAGGCGTGGTGAACTTCTGCCCTGGCGCGGGCGCCAGTTTTGGCGACGCCGTGGTCGCGCACCCGAAGACCCGCTACATCGCGTTTACCGGATCACGCGAAGTCGGGCTGCGCATCAACAAAGTTGCCGCCGATGTAGCTCCCGGCCAGATTTGGATCAAGCGCACCATCCTTGAAATGGGCGGCAAGGACGCGATCATCGTCGATGCCGACTCAGATCTAGAGACCGTCGCTAATGGCGTTGCCGCCGCAGCATTCGGATTCCAGGGGCAAAAATGTTCGGCTTGTTCCCGCGTGATCGTCGATGAGCGCATTTACGGCAAATTCCTCGAGCGCCTAAAAGATAGCGTGGAGCGGATCACCATCGGCGATCCCGCAACCAACGCCAATATGGGCGCGGTCATCAATGAGGGCTCGATGAAGTCGATCATGAACTACATCGATATCGGCAAGCGCGAAGGCCGCCTCATCACTGGCGGAAACCGCGCGACTGACGCGGGCGAAGGTTATTTCATTCAGCCTACAGTCATCGCCGATATTCAGCCGAAATCTAAACTCGAGCAAGAAGAAATTTTCGGGCCGGTGCTGGCGGTAATTAAATCGCGCAATTTCGAACAGGCGCTCGATATCGCCAACGACACCGAGTTCGGTCTAACCGGCGCCGTCTATACCGGCTCCCGCGAGAAGATTGAAATGGCAATGCGCGAATTCCACGTCGGCAATCTTTACATCAACCGCAAATGCACCGGCGCAATTGTCGGCGCGCATCCCTTCGGCGGCTTCAATATGTCAGGAACAGATTCAAAAGCCGGCGGCCCGGATTATTTACTGCTGTTCTCGCAGGCAAAGTCGGTCGGCGAGAAGATTACGTAACCGTGTGGCGCGGGCGCCCTCGCCCGCGAGTTTCTCAGTGCGGGCACAAGTGTCCGCACCTTATATTTCACTTTCCTATCACCAGCTTCGCAATCGTCGAAAGCTGCATGTTCGAGGTGCCTTCGTAAATCTTGCCGATCTTGGCGTCGCGCCAATATTTTTCGACCGGATAGTCTTTGGTAAAGCCAGCCCCGCCATAAATCTCAATCGCCAGCGAGGTCACCCGTTCGGCCACCTGCGAACAGAAGAGTTTGGTCATCGCAGCCTCTTTGACAAACGGCGTCCCGGCATCTTTCATTCGGGCAGCGTTGTAGACCATCAAACGCGCGGCTTCGATCTCGGTTGCCATTTGTGCCAGCTGAAATTGAATTCCCTGGAATTCAGAAATGCTCTTGCCGAATTGCTTGCGCTCCTGGGCATATTTGGCCGCGTATTCCCACGCCCCGCGTGCAACACCCAACATCTGCGCGCCAATGCCGATACGGCCTTCATTCAAAGTTTCAATGGCAATCTTGTAACCTTTGCCAGCCTCGCCCAGCACATTGCTCTTAGGAACCCGGCAGTCCTCCAGAATCAATTCGCAAGTCGACGAAGCGCGGATTCCCAGCTTGTCTTCTTTCTTGCCAACGGTGAAACCGGGAAAATCCTTTTCAATAATGAACGCGGTAATGCCCTTATATCCCGCCGAAGGATCAACCGTCGCGAACAGCACAAATATTCCCGCTTCTTTTGCATTGGTGATCCAAAGTTTTCGGCCATTCAGGACGTAATCGCTGCCCTTCAATTCCGCTCTCGCCTGCAGCGCAAAAGCGTCTGATCCGGAACCGGCCTCGCTCAACGCATACGCTCCCACCGTGTCTGCGGCCATGCGGGACAGATATTTTTTCTTCTGCTCGGGGTTCGCCCAACGCACCAGCGCATTGTTGACCAGCGTATTCTGGACATCGACGACAACGCCGGCCGAGGCATCGGCCCGCGAAAGTTCCTCTACGGCGAGAATCGCTTCGAAGAATTTCCCGCCCGCGCCTCCGTACTGCTCCGGTACCTCAATGCCCATCAGCCCGAGCTGAAAAAACTGTTGGATCAGCGACTTGTCGAAAACGCCCTTCTCATCCATCCCTTTGACCAACGGTCGGACCTTCTCCTCCGCAAATTGGCGCACGTTCTCCCGAAACAAAATTTCATCCTCGGAGAGCGAGGTCAGAGGGGTCGCGGTTAACTCCCGCAGAGCAGTTTCCGGCATAAGACTTCCTTTCGTGGCAGCGATAGAAATTTTACACCGGGTAGAAGAGGGAGAGTAGGAAGCGCTAACCTTCCGCCTGAAGAGCGGAATTTCCGCCGACGATCAGCTTCAAGGGATCAGTTTTCAGTATCCGCTTGATCTGAGTGCGCGCGTGGGTCGCCCACGGGCCGGTCGCATCGAGCTTCAGATAAGACTGCCAGTGTTTGAGAGCTTTGCGCGGCTCACGCATCTTTTCGTAAGCAAGCGCAAGGTTGTAATGAGCGTCGGCATAGGTAGGAGCCAGACGCAGCGCAGTCAAATAGCTTTCGACGGCATCATTAATTCGACCGGTTTCGTCCAAGACATTTCCGAGATCGAAATGCGCCAACGCGTACCGCGGATCAATCCGCAAGGCTTCGCGATAATGGTCTTCCGCCCCGCGATAGTCCTGGCGGTTGTAATAAAGCGTGCCGAGATTTATGTGCGCCGCCGCATGCTCCGGGTCCAATTGCAAAACCCGTTCGTAAGCGGCAATCGCCTGGAGCTGGTTTCGCGGATCGTCTTCCAGCGCGACTCCGCGCGCGAACAATTCGGCGACATCAGATCCTGCCAGTTCTCGCGGCACGGCAGAACTTTTAGTAACCGGGACGCTGGCGATCACCTTTTCTCCCGGCGAAAAATCGAACATGAATTGCCCGGCAATCGGCTCCAGCAGCCGGCCTTCGTGCCTGAATGCCACCCGGTGGCGTCCACTACTGGAGGCATTCGCCTCAAGCAGCAAGTTGTCCATGCCCTCTGCCTGCGCCTGCATGGCCACCAATGATTGACGGATCTCCATGGGGCGAACGCGGCGAGCACAAAGATCGCGCACTTTTTTTACCTGCAGAAGATCAAAGAAGGTATAGCTCTCGGCGCTGGCCAGCAGCCCGGCCTTTTCCCACGCCAGCAGCTGTCGCGCGCTGACCTGCAGAATTCGGATGAGATCTTCTCGGCTGTATAGATACACGCTGTTGTAAAGCTACGCGTATTATCGAAAGCTCGAGCTTCTCTCTGCAATAGGAAAATGCGGCCAGCGGGAACCTTTTATGTCAACATTGCAACGTGCATGGTGCAAAGAATGTGAACTGCTGTGGAAGACGCGGTCTAATTTCAATTTTTACATTTGAAGACACGGGATGAGCAACGCCGGAAGCCCCGGTCGACTTCGCCTGAGCAGGTACGTTAGAAGAGAAGAACTACCGTGGTGGCACCCGCGCGGATACGCGCCCGGTACCAAGACGTAAGACCTTCCGTGTGTCTGCTTCGAATTCGATCACTGATGGCGGCCGCGAAATCGAACTTTTGGCGTGTAGATACGGGGGCAATAGGGCAACGTGCGTAACCACTCGCCCGCTCGGGTTCTGCGGACCTTCGAAATGCACTTTCTGCATTGGATCTATCCGGGCGCGGTCCGCGTTTCCGTTTTGCTCGCTTAGTCTGTTGATTCGACTCACAGCCCGTTTAATAACCCGAGCAAGTTCGCTGGCATCTTCCGCCGTCCGTCCCTCCTGCAAACGCGATGGCGCTTTCTCCGCCGCAAACCATGTCGGAGTACGATTAGCCTCCTGTGGGGCGCCGAGTCGCGAAACTTCGCAAAGGTACGCCTCAATCGCAACCTCGGCCGGTTGCGACGAGCGGCGTTTGCGGAGAACATACCGCGTGAATGAGGCTTGCTCGATCCGCCCATGAACGCCACCTTCTTCGAATGCTTCCAACGCAGCCGATTGTGCGCGAGTCAGTCCTCCCACCACTCCGCCTTTCGGAAATGTCCAGCGTCCTTTGCGTGTGCGCACCAGCAGAAACTCGATTTTAAGCTTGCGAATTCTGTAGCAAACCGCGGCCACCTGCTCACGGTCCCGCGAAGGTCCCAGGACGTGGGTCAATGGGATCGCCGATGGCGGACGTTTTTGAATCAACTGCAACTTCGTAGTACTCACGAGGTTAGAGTGCACCACTGAACTGGTTCTGGCTAGAGCACAGCTTGATTCTTAGGCCGAGCCGCTTCATGCGAAGCCTTCGCAGCATCCTTCTTCATACTTGCCGTCATTTACTTGGGAGCGCAATATTTTCTTCTACGGTCACACCATCGCGAGGAGCATTTTTGGAAAACCTATCTTGCCTGCGCTGCAATCGGGAGCTTGAATCAGGAAGCAAATCGGTCACCGTCTACGTCTTCGCGCAAACCGTTGGGGTCAGACCGCGGCAAAAGTCAGCCGCACGGCGAATCTGTTTTTGCCCGCAGTGCTCGGTTTCGCTGGCGATGGGGCCCGCTCCTGAAGGCGCCCTCAACTTGGCTGCCTGGGCGATGATTAAAGAGATCGTCAGCTCTGATCCGGGTTTGACCGCTGCGGCGTGGGAATCTTTGCGCGCCATCGATGGTTATCTTCCGGCAAATGGGGCCGTGGGCGGCACCGCTCGTGCGGTCGGAGGATACCTCGAATTTTGATGTTTAGCAGTCGCTCTTGCCCAGCCACCACAATCTTGGTTTCGAGATCGATTAATCTGTAGAGATAGATATGTCCACATCGGTAATCCTGGGAAAAGAAAAGCGGGTCGGTCTTACATGCTGGATGGAAGAGGTCTTTGGCCAGTGTGCAAAGGCAGAACAGGACCTAAGCTCGAATCCAGTTCACGATCTGCGCACTGCCTTGCGCCGCTGCCGCTCTTTAGCTGATGGCATCAGAGTTTTCGATCGGGACCCTGCATGGAAGAAGATGAGGCGCTCAGCGAAGGAATTATTCGGGAGCCTGGGCGAGCTTCGCGATGCACACGTCATGATGGAGTGGGTGGAGAAGCTTTCGCCGCCGGGCGATGTTTCAGGCATAAATTTGGCCAAGTTCTTAAAGATTCGGGAACAAGCATCACAAAAAAACGCGTCAACTGCTCTGCAAAATTTCGACCGTCGGCAATGGAAAAATTGGTCTGCCAAGTTACCGGCTCGCGCGCAACGAATTCCGCCAGACAGCCCGGTATTCGCTCACCTCGCATTGGAACGCTGGCAACAGGCCCACGATCTACATGTGCGGGCGTTGCGCAACCGGACCAATGTCTGTTTTCACGACCTTCGCATCGCGGTCAAGCGCTTTCGATACACCCTGGAAAATTTCTTGCCTGCCCTGCATGACTTATGGAGTGCGGAGCTCAAAGAAATCCAGGATGTTCTCGGAGATATCCACGACCTTGACGTGCTATGGGAAACCGCGATTCGGGTTCATGCATACCCCGATCCGGCGGCTCGGGCTACGTGGCGAACTCGCATACAGCAGGAACGCAATCAACGGCTGGCTCTCTACCGCGCCAGAATGACAGGCAAAGAATCGTTGTGGGCAGTGTGGCGGAAAGCACTTCCCAATGAGCAGGAATGCCGGTCTCTCGGCTTTGAACGACTCAACATCTGGGCCGGCTTTCTCGATCCAAAAATTGGCCATGCAAGGCGGGTCGCGCACCTCGCGTTACAACTGTATGACGGCCTGCCGATGGCCGGGATATTCCGAGGATCGAGGCGAGATTCGTATCGCTGGATACTGGCCGCCGCCGCATGGATGCACGACGTAGGACATTCAAAAACAAATTCCGGCTATCACAAAGTATCCGCGCGGCTAGTGAGAAAATTACCCGCTCCATTGGGCTGGACAGTGGGCGATCTGCGCCTGGCGGCCCTGGTTACCCGTTATCATCGCGGGGCTCTGCCCCGGATTACGCAGAACGGGTTCGCAGCTCTTTCTCCGTCGAGGCAGCGCCTGGTTCAACTTTTCGCCGGCATTCTTAGGCTTGCATGCGCCTGCGACTCGGAATATGACGGCCGAATACGAAGCCTGCAGGTCGAGAGCCTCGATCCGGTTATCACGGTCCGCGCGCAGGGCTACATCGAGTCGACTCCCCTCGCCGAGCACATTGCAGCCGCGCGGCACCTGCTCGAGCTCACCTATCGCCGGCCAGTCTTTGTTTCGGCCGCCGAACAACCGGCGACGGAAGAACCTGGAAAAGTTCGAGCGCAAGCCGCCTGAAATGGGCTCAGTCCAAGCCTGCTTTCGCGTTCCGAGCTTTCGCAATAAACTGCTTACAGACGGACATATGGCAAAGCCTGCATCGCGCAAAGCCAGCACCCGGAAAAAACAACCTCAACCAGTTCCTCGCAGCGATAACGAGCTGACCGAGATGGCGGTGCGAGCTTGCTTAATCGCCAGCGACGCCGCGCTTAACACCAAAGAGTTCCTGAGCAATGCTTCGCGCCTCGCCTTTCTTGCGGTGCGGGATTGCGAGAAGGAACTGGATCGCATTGAACAGCAGATCGATGAGCAGCTTCCCTCCGCCATAAGCGATGTGGGCGAACTGGAAGCCCGCGAGTTGCTGGCGTGCCTCAGGTTCAGCACTGACCTCGAACGCATTGGTGACCTGCTGTGGGGAATAGCGCAGCGCGCCCACAATCTGGAAAGCCGCCTGCCAAAATCAGACCTCGATCAGCTGATCGAAATGTTGGACGTGCTCACGAATATGCTGCAGCGGGTTCGCGAAGGTTTTGTTGAACGTGACCTGGAGCCTGCAAGTTATGTGCTGCGTGCTGACCGCGAAATCGACCAGGCCTACAAATCTCTTTTCCGCAGACATGTGCACAGCGAGGCCGGCAAGAATATGGAGCACGGCGCGGATGCGCTTCTAATGGCGCAGGCGTTGGAGCGTGCCGGTGATCATGCCACCAACCTCGCCGAGGAGCTATTCCGGCTCATCGAAGGTCGTAGCCTTCGTCACACTCCGAAAAGGCAGCTCAGAGATTAACTGAGTTGAGCCAGCGCCGATTTCTTGATTGGCCGACTTAGCCATGAGAGCGGCGCTTCATTGCCGCCCCAGATGAGAGGCCCGATGGAAGCCGCCAAACAGCGCATGTTAAACTGACCAAGGCTGACGAAAGCCGACGTAGCTCAGTTGGTAGAGCAGCCGATTCGTAATCGGCAGGTCAGCGGTTCAAGTCCGCTCGTCGGCTCCATCCTAACCCCTTACAAATGGCTAGTTTACAGTTTTGGGTATTGCGCCCAAGGGTGGATTTAGTGTCCTGTTAGTGTCCCCAAACTTGTGAGCAGCCATTTCTGCCTCAAATTTCCCCATGGCTGCGATCACATCATCCGTTTGTGGTTTGTTGTAGTACCCGAGCAGGGGTCCGGAGGGGCAACTCGGGGAGCTAGGCGAGGCGACCGATTTCGGAGCACCATCTTTAATTTTTTAATTTCAGAAAACGCCTGCAGATTTAATCAAATTTTCCCCTCGTGCCCTCTCATGTCCTGTGTGCACGATCGATCAACCGATTCACTCACAAGTCGATGATGAGTGTAATCGCGATTTTAAGCCAATTGACTTACATGATTTATCCGCATTGATGTGCAAGATGACAGCACAGCCGGGAGCGCGGGCTTTGAGTGTAAGTTTGCCAAAGTAGTCAGGGACAAAGCCGATCTTCATCCTCTCTGGAACATACGTACCCCGCTTCACAAGCGGGTACCAAATGCCCGGGGCCAAACAAAGCTGCGAGCAAAGTCCTAAGCATTGATCCTCCAGGAGTGAATGAGGATAGCTACTGGGCACTATCGGGCCGTTTCAGCGTACTTGTTTTAAGCATCACCCAACAATGTTTCCAATTCCACATAATGAATTTCTGTGCGATGGGTGATGAATACTTGGCGTTCGGTACCGCGGAGTCCGGCGTCTTCGGCTTCACAGATAGCGCGGGCGCGGGCTGCCTCGCGCCAGTTGTCCCGGCTTTCTTCCACAAGTTTCTCGCTGTCGCCTATTGCGCCATGCGGGGAAATTCCCGTCGACAAGAGTGCGTCCTCGATCGGCTCTCGATCTTGACACCGGCACAGCCATCGAGTTAAGTATCGTCGCATTGAAAGTGCCGTCGAGCATAACGATGGCTCGAGATATTAGGTGCCGCTGCTACGGGTCGCAGGTCTGGAGGAGAGAAAAACGAACTTGTGATCAAAGTGTCCCAAAACTAGCGTCTAGAGGGTAGTTACTGGCGTCATTCAAGCTGCATCGAGCCCGCGGAATCAGAAGGTTGCGCCTTCCAAAGCTTTGGGTGTAACTCTCTCGTTTACGACGGTTGCGCTCCAACTCAACTTCCTGATGAACTCGACCCTCAGGCTGTCGCACGACCGAAAGACAATGGAACGATGGACGGCACAATATCGGAAGGACGTTGGCGGCCCCTGGAAGTGTTGACCCGCCGAATCTTTACAGAAGCCGGTTGAGTTGCCAGTTTGAGATGAGGGAGAGGCTGGGAAAGAAAGTTGCAGATACTAAGCGGCGGCGTCATCCGTGGGCAGTCGACGTTCAGCATCGGTTAATAGCGCCCAGGCTAGCTTGGCATCTTTGGTGTACACCCAGAGAATGATATCGGCGGGCAGACCTGGAAGTGGCATGCTGCTTAGCTCACATGGGATTCCGTTCGAGCGAAGTAATCCACAGGCAAGTTCCGCCTGATCGAAGCGCTCGAACCGATCCAATTCAATGCGATTTCCGGCATCGACGTGAAATAGAGCGGGATCATCGTCAAGCGAAGAGACTTCCCGATGTGCTTCGCTCTGGTTTAAGTCTCGGCCACAATTTACGCATGCTTTCGCGCTGGTTGCATTTGTGCTTCCACAAGCGAGGCACACTTTCCGTGATTCAATATCTTCTGGAATAGACATGGTAGCTGTTCGTCATGCAGCTTGACTGGCTGAGCCGAGGTGCGCATCGATGTCCGCGATCAGGTCTTCAAACTCATAGGAGCCGTCGTGCCGCTCGCCGTTTATGAAAAATGTTGGTGTGCCATTCACCCCACTTCGTACTCCGCCAAGGAAATCATTGCGAATCCGAGGCAGAAACTCGTGCGTATCGAGTGCGCGTCGTAAAGCGGAGACGGACAAGCCGTGTAAGTCCGCCAGTTCGAACAGAAGTGGCAGGCTCAATCGCTCCTGGTTTTCGTATAAGCTATCGTGCATCTCCCAAAATCGGTGATGAGCGCCTGCGAATTCGGCAGTTTCTGCGGCAGGCTCCGCGAGGGGATGGATTTGCGCCAGAGGGAAATTACGGAACGCAAATCTGAGCTGGTCACTATAGTGGTCCTGCACTGCCTTTACGATGTAGTAAGCAAGGCCGCAGTGTGGGCACTGATAATCTCCATACTCTAGAAGCGTGACCGCCGCATCCTCTTCGCCCTGAATGTGGTCATGCGGCGAAAGTGGAACGTTCAGCTTTATCATCACTTCTCCTTTGTTCTTTGGATAAATTCTCCAATGCATCAAGTATGCCGTCAGCTCCGGGATTGACCGCAACTGGCGAACAGTAACTCCAAAAAATTTTGCCGTTTGAGTCAAGAACAAAAACAGCGCGCTCGGCAAACCCATCCTTTTTTCTATACGCCCCGTACTTCTTCGCAATCGACCCTTTGGGCTCGAAGTCAGAGGCCAATGGGTAACGCAAATGATTTTGTTTTGCGAAGGCGGCATGGCACCAGGCGCTGTCCACCGAAACGCCGACCAACTGGGCGCGATATCGCTCGAACTCAGGGAGAATCTCGTTGTATAGGGTCGTCTGCTCTCCACAGACCGGACTCCAATCCGCCGGATAGAAAAATAGAACTACCGGTTTGCCTCGTAGCTCATGAAGAGAGAGCGCCTGGTCCGGCGTCACGTTTAGGCGAAAATCTGGAGCCTCAGTTCCTGGTTCTAAAATTGCCATTCGTTGCCTCGATTTGTCTGGCTCAATGCGCCACTTCTCATCCACGCTTTTGTTCAGATTGACGTTTTAGGAACGCACTCAGCTTATCCTTCAGTTTGGAAAAAGCCGCCGTAACATCTCCGGATCCTTTCAACTGTTTCTCGAGAGTTGAAATCTGGTTGTTCAGCGCCGCGTACTCTTGGTCATTACCGGCGTATCCTAGTTCACGGGCCCTCTCGGCCTGAGATTTCGCGATTTCCAGCAGCGCCTGGGATGCATTCTTGTCTTGCTGGCTCTTTGCTTGTGCTTGATTGATCGCGTCTCTGGCGAGCAGCAGTGGAAGCGGAGTAACGCGATCCACCACCACGAGGGTATTGAGGCCAGTCAGAAGGACATCCTTGGCCTGATCGGGCTGCTTTTGATCGAGTAGACGGGCAGCTTCCTTGAGTGCGTCAGGGTAAGTCGCCAGCGGCAAATTAAATGTGCGGACCCGGATTTCACTCATCAACCTATAGAGCAGTGCCCGAGCCGTGGGATAATTCTTGTCGTCGAGAGCCCGCGAAGCGTCCTGTCCAATTTCGAGGATGGCTCGTGTATCCTGGGGTGCTGTGTCGATTACTTCGACGGCCAAGTCGACTGGGATGAGAGCAGTACTGGGATTGCGAGCGAGTAAAACATTGATCTTCCCGGTAGCCTGCTCAATGGCTGAAATCGCCTCGTCAGCTTTGTTTTGCGCGATTGCATTGACAGCTTTCCGAGTTTGGCTGATTGCCGCCTGTGCGTCCTGGTCGAGTTCTTTTTTCGCATCCTCTTCCGACTGCTTACGTTGCTTCTCCACCTCCGGACGCGCCTGTTGTTCGGCTTGCTTTCGTTCTGATTCAAATCCGGGTGGAGATTGCGACTGATTTTCCTCCCTGGCCGCAAGTGCCGTGTTGCTGTTTTTCTTCATATCACCGCATGAAGCTGACAATAACGAGAAGCCTAAAAGTAATAACATTGGAAAACTCGAACCCATAAGATCCTTCATCGCAGCTTCCTTTCCGCATTTCCCCTTGTATTTTCTGTTTGCGACAGGCCATGTTCCCTGTGATCGCGTCTGAGCTGACTTGCGCGGAGGTGATGAGGGGAGGCATAAGTCTCGGCCTAACTGGAATGCTATGGGCACCCGCTCCCAGTAACAATTCCTCGTTGGGCTGAACGAGAATTTCGCAATTTTTCCTAGAGACGTTTCCCCATTCAGGTCTAACTGGGCATACGCCTTTTAATCAGATACCTTCTAAGACTGAAGTAGCGAGCTTTTCGCGTAATACCCGCATATCATCGCGGGTACTTGAGGCTAGGTGACTCCGCGGAGAGTCGAAATGGTATTCGCAACGCGGGCCAATGAGACCACGCGTGGCCCATATGACGCGAAGCTGCGATGTCGGTAATGATCGGCACTCTCAGCGGTTCCCCGTGAGAAAAAAGAGCGCTCCTAGTACAAATAGAAGCGCTCAACAGGAGGGTAGTAGTTGGCCAATGCGCTGCCATCATCAGAACTGCGCTCGGAAAGCAATCTGCTGCGGCATGGGATCTATTATTGCGGCGGCGGTTCAATTTGGATTACGTGAATCACATTGTTGTCAGGGTCAACCTGCACGAGTAGCGCTACATGCTGGTCCTCTTTACCGCTAAGCGTCCCCGGGTTATCGACCCTGTATTTCTGACTATTTCTGTCGTTGGTGAAATCCTTGCCGTTGTGGCTGACGGTTCCAGACATATTCTGGCTACCGGTACTGGTATTCCCGTTCTGCATCTGCCCACTCGGGTTTTGAGTGCCTTGGCTGCCGCTCTGACCTTGGCTGGGGCTCTGGTCCTGGGATTGGGCCAATACAGACAGAGAGAACGCGGCTGCCAATAAAATTGAGAGAACGATCTTCATATTCCCGCTCCTTAGTTATTGCACTGCGAACCTACTATCTGAAGCCTACTGGCATCTTTTACTCAAAACAATTCCTCAGGAGAATGAACAACGGTTACGACCTTTGCATTAAGGCAACTCGCGTCCTACGCGCCTGACCCGCTCTCTAACAAGACTCCAGCTCGGACCAGAGTGCCGGAAGCGCTGGAGACGATTTCGAGCCGCCCCCCGAAATCCTCCATTCGCTCGCGCATGCCACCTAATCCAACCCCACTTCCTGTGCCAGCGCGTTTAAATTGCTCCAGGAGATGAGAAGGTATCCCACTGCCGTAGTCCTGAACTTCGAGGATTACTTCGCCGGAGTCTCGACGGGTGCGAACATCGGCAACCGAACTGGCGGAATGCCGGTAAATATTTGCCAGGCTCTCTTGCAAAACGCGGAAGAAAGCCGTTTCTATCAAGCAAGGCAATCGGCCGATCGAGGCTAGATCTAGCCTGACACGGACGTTGCTTCTGTTGGAAAACCCCTCAACGTACCACTTCGCGGCGGAACAAAAGCCGGCTTCGTCCAGCAGGGGCGGAAACAGCAAATACGAGGTGGTCCGGATATCACGAAGCGCCTGATCTGCCAAATCGTTCACCTGCGAAAAATATTCGGGACCGATTGGACCGCTTCGCGAACGCTGTTGCATGCTTGCCAATTGCAGTTTTAGCGCAGTCAAAGTTTGACCGGTGCTGTCGTGCAACTCCCGCGCCAGATGTCGGCGCTCTTCGTCCTGTACTCGAAGAAGTCGCGCAGAGAGACTGCGGACGGCATCGGTGCGTTGTTGCATTAGAACTTTTAACTCTTCCGGAAATACTCTGATTGCATTTTCAATTGATGTGAGATTGTGAGCTGCCGGAGTGCACATTTCAACCTCCTTAGTTCGTGATGGTTTGTTTTGCTTGAACCTAGCAATTTTTCAGCAAGGCCTTCGCGATGCATCTAGTAATCGGATCGGGTGACGCTTGAGCACCAGATAGTTCGAAAAATGCGTCATCTCGGCACCCGCGGCGCCACTGCACACTTCGTGTGAACAAGTACAAGGGGTCGATCCGGCCCGAATGAGGCGCAGCGCTCTTGGTGCGTTGCGCGGGATTCATTGTTCTTGCGCCTTTCGGCTTCTCTTCTTTTAGAAGCATCCAGCGCACGCTCCAAAGCGTGCTTCCTTTAAGACCAATCTACTGATGAGAAATCAGCGGGACAATTCGTCGTGAGGTCCATAGATGCTTGGTACTATGCCATTAGTGCCACATCCCTATTTCGTCTAGGCCACGAGGTCGATTGAACACAAACTTCTTGCGACCCAGAAGAGCCCTGTACTAATCCGAAAGTACTAAGGGCAATTACCGTCCTGGATGGACTCCCGGTTATACATTGCAGGCGAACAATCCTTCAGTCTTCCGAATAATTGTCGTGTCCTTGCTCGATTGACTAGCATCACTGTGACGTGAAGCAGCGGCAAGTGCTGTTCTCACATAGCGATCCTGCTGCTCTGGATCTCGACTATAAGGAGTGTTATGAGCACGAGCTTAATGTTTTTTGGAACCGAACAGCTGCGCCGCGAATGGGGATGGCTCCTGGCACTTGGAATAGTGATGGTAGTGCTTGGCACCATCGCGCTTTTTATAATGCCCGCGGCTACGGTAGGAACCGTGTTAGTCCTGGGTTGGCTGCTTGTAATTAGCGGCATCGTGGAGATGGTCCACGCTTTTCGAGTACGACGATGGGGAGGGCTGTTTCTTCATTTAATCGGCGGCATTCTCGGAGTGCTGATCGGGTTGCTGGTTATCACTCACCCCTTAGTCGGCGCGATGGCGTGGACACTCCTGTTCGCCTCATTTTTCACCGTGATTGGTCTTTTCCGACTGATCACAGCAATTTGGCTGAAATTTCCCAGCTGGGGCTGGGCCGTGTTTGATGGCGCGATTACGCTTGGTGTCGGCATTCTGCTTTGGATAGAGTGGCCCGTTGCCGCTCTGTGGTTTTTGGGGTTGGCGGTTGGCGTCTCGTTGATTTTGCGAGGCTGGTCATACGTAATATTTTCGCTTGCGATCCACAATTTGTCGGCAGCAGTGCCGGTGGAGATTCGGCGGGCAGCTTGAGAGAGCCGCCTGCGGCGTGTGATTTCGGCGCCTGCCGATTATGTCGGCCGCTCCGAATCGTCCGGATCGGCTGGAACGATAACTATCAACATTCTCTGACCTAAATTCCATCCTTCCTGGTTTGGCAGCCTCAACTCCGCATAAAGCGGTTCCGCGCCTTCCACGAAAATGGTTACTCGTTCCCGGTGGTCCTCATAAAGTCCTGCACGCGAGATCTCGGAAATGGTTCCTGCCAGCTTAACCACTGTTGTATTGATCACAAAGTTCTCCGCCCGAAAGGCATGGAATTCACCTTAGAAAGAAATTCCGATCTTAGTGACAGAGTTGGCTGCGGGCAATCGCTTAAAGGAGTGAGTGAAACCTCGGCTCGGATGAATATCGCGAGTTCGTACACCGGTCGAATTCGCTTGTAGCACCATAGGCTAAGAATGCTGATCGAAGCGCCCCCAGCACACTTAATGCTGCCAGGGCGAAGCGGGCACTGTCGCGACGATGCGCGTACCTTGTCCTAGCCGGCTTTGGATGGAAAGCTTGCCGCCAACCCTTTCAGCCCGCATCCGCAAGTTAAGCAGACCAAAACCTTGTCCAGCATTAGGAATCGCAGCGAGGGTGAAGCCTCGGCCGTTGTCCGCTACTGATAAGCGGACTTGCCGCTCACTCGACACCAATTCAATTCTCACTCTCGAGGCATGCGCGTGCCTCAATATATTCGTCAGCGCTTCCTGCCCAATGCGCAAGAGTTCATGACGTACTTCCGGCGCCAGCCCTGGGATTGCCTTCTGCATATGCAACCCCAACTCGATTGGAAGATCTTCAAAAAGCCTCTTGGCTAAGAACGCCAGAGCGCCGGCCGGGTCTTCGTTGCCGAACGACTCACTCGACAGGAGCCATATTGATCGCCGTGCTTCCGCAAGATTGGCCCTCGCAAGTTCGCGCAAACGGCGGAGCCTGAGTCGACCTTGTTCGACGCTCGAACTGAATTCCTTATCCGCCGCTTCCAACTGCAACACTACAGCGTTCAGGCCCTGAGCCAGAGTGTCATGGATTTCGCCTGCCACCCGCGCGCGCTCGTTCAGTATTGCTTCATTTCGGAGCACGACATGTTTGTTATTGTGTTCGGTAACGTTGGTGAGGGAGCCGAGAACGCCTGAAATTTGGGACCGCCGCCATTGGATTGGAAATGCCCCGAAAAGCACATCGCGGTAATCTCCGTTCCGACGAACTAGCCGGTATTCCGAGCCCAAAGTGATCTCGCCGCGGAGCGCTCTCATCCAGGGCCACTCGCGGGCCGGAATGTTTCGGCCATCGACGCCGTACATTTCACCCCAGACGCTTGAAGCAGTGTTGAGCAGTTGGCCTACAGGATCTGTTTGTGCCAGTTGTCTTGCCGCCGAATTAACCAGGGTGATTTTTCCAAATGCGTTACATAACACTATTCCCGTCCGCAAATGCTTGAGGAACATGTGGAGCAATAGGTTGGGATCGAAACCTGGAATTCCCGCGTGTCCAGTGACCTCAGGCGGGTGATCGGACGGCATAGCATGCGGTCCGCGACGGGGACTGAGACTGCTCGCATTCGTGGCTGGACCTGATTTCATTTCTTTGTACCTCACCACCCCTAAAAATGGATCGAGCAGTTTCCAAAGCGTCTGGAGCACGTCGCCAGCGTTGATTTACCAAAGTCATCATCATGCGGCCGAAGCCAAATCCAAATGCACGAGACCTCGCTTTACTGCTACGTTGATGGCCTCTGTGCGTCCCGTAACCCGCAATTTTTCCAAAATGTGGGTCATATGTACTTTGATTGTCGCCTCACTGATATTGAATGCTGCCCCAATCTCCTTGTTGCTTTTTCCTGCAGCGACCGCATTTAAGACTTGGGTCTCTCGGTGGGTAAGCTCGTGATCTGATACCCGCCTCGCCAACTTCGCTCCAATCTGAGGCGGAACCCACGTCCTACCTTCGGCAACGGTATGAATGCATTCTCTCAGTTGCTCTGGAGTCACATCTTTCAAGATGTATCCGAGTGCTCCGGCCCGGAGCGCCCGATAAATATCTTCTTCAAGTTCATAGCTGGTGACGATAGCAATGCGCGCGCTTGGCTCTTTGTCACAAATGGAAACGAGGGCACTCATTCCGTCAACCACAGACATTCGAAGATCCAGCAATGTGACATCCGGGAAATGTTTGACAAATTGTTCAATTGCCTCGCGACCATTGCCGGCTTCAGCCACCACCCGCATATCGGGCTCGCGGTTGATGAGAGAGACCAGACCTTCTCGCACCATAGGATGGTCATCGGCAACTAAGATCGTGAGCAAAGCCGCGGGGCGATTGCTGGGTGCTATTTCCAGTACAGAAGCAAACCCAGGCGGTTGTCTTTTGGTGGAGTTCGCAGTCAAAGGTGAATTCGCTTTCTGCACAATTTCTTGAATTCTCGGCCCTGTGGAGCCGACCTGTTCGCGAGCCGGGCAGCGACTCCTCATTTGAGGAGAAGAGAACAATTTATGATTTGCAGCCATTAGATACTCCATCGTCGTGCTGAGATTTGTTCGCTGTTGTGCCGTCGCGGCGTGCGCTTGCTTCCCCCTAGAGTTTCACCACCGCACAGAAACCAACGCCTCCTCCATTCGGGCGAACTCGGTATACGAGCGCCGAATAGACTCAGCTCTGAAACGGGTCCATGCTGGGCGTGAACCAAGTGGACGTAGTTTTACAATTGCTGCGAGGTAGGAGCTTGACGTGACGCACAGTCAGCTAACATTCCCAACAACATAACTACAACTAAATAGTTGTCTCGTATCGAACTGTCATAAGCCCGACAGTTCGCAAAAAAATTGCGTTCTCTTTTCTGTTCAGGCTCTTCGGGTATCGCGTCGCGGAACGAAATCAGAATTTACCGAAACTTCAGAGGCAGAATTGATCGTCGAAGAGAGCTTGCTCGACGGAATCGGTAAGAGAGCCGATGATTTCGCCTTCTTCAGCCGCTTGAGAAGAGCGTTCACGTGCTGGCGGCTGATGCCAACCATCTCCGCTAGAGTCTGCTGGCTGATTTTTAGCGGAGATGCGCTTCCCGGCTTATCCGTAAATTGCACCAGTGAGGAAACTACTCGCGCCAGGCTTTCCTCGCTTGAATCCACAAGCCGGTTGGCCAGATCTGACTGAATTCTGAGGTGCTGTGATACAAGATAAACCACAAAACTCAGGGCGACGTTGCCCCCCACTGCGATCATCTGCCTCACCAGCGAGGCATCGATTTTCACCAGCTGCACATTGGTGAGCGCGATTGCGCTTTGAAACCTGACCACGTCGCCCGACACAATGCAGCTCTCGCCAAAAAAGCTTCCTCCGTCGAGGACGGAGATGATCGCTTCTTTTCCTTCTTTTGAAAGTACCGTTAACTTCACGGTGCCTTTCTCAATATAGAAAAGAGCTTCGCTCCGATCGCCCTGCGAAAATATATTTTGCTTCCTGCGAAACTGCGTTATTTTCTTGTCGAACTTTGCGGCACTAAGAATATTTTTAATATCAATATTATTGACGAGTAGCGGAGACATCTTGCACTTCCACTAAATCGGCTAAATAATACACTTGCCGTCACTAAAACGCCCAATTCGATTTAACGTGACGGAACCTGTACTTCGTGTTCTTTGCGTACGCATCGATACGGCGACATCCTCTCTTGTATTTGTGAGCGCAATACCAGCGAGTTTATCCATGAAAAAAAAGAGAAAAGGGTCAGATACTTCTCTGCACTTCCCCTCAGTGCCGCTGACACAGGCAAATCAGCGCGCAGGTAAACATTATCGGCTTGTGAGTGACATTTTGAGTGATGTTGTAAGCCTTGACGAATTCAGCGCCATCAAAATCGATTTGGCGGAATCCGGAGTAAAAAAAGCGCACCTGCGCGCTGCGATCCATCGCGCAGCAAAAAAGCAGAACATGAAAGTGGGTACCACTTCTGACGAAAGAAACATGTATGTGTTCCGCTTCTCTTTGAAGAACGGGAACAGTTCCAAGACTCTTCGCAAACCTACTTGAGCTGTTTACCAGTTGCCTTGATGATCTCGCGGCGAACAAGCGGGTTTTTGGCCAATTCCTGAACGAACTGATGTTGAAGTGTGGGATGCTTAGCCAGGACGGCAAGCAGTTGCTTTTGTAATCTTCGATTCCGCGCCACTTCTCGAAATAGTTGACGGCGCAACTCGGGCTTACTGGCAATCGCCAGAGCAGTGCGGCGTACAATCGCCGGATCTTTCAACGAAATGATTTCGAAATGCAATCCTGCCTGCCACTTAGAAAAAGTGCTATATGACGAGAATTGTTGCAGGTTTATACGGGACATTCAGCTTACGTCAGTAACACCTGCCGGATTCCTCCTCCTATAGGTGTAACTCTATATGCAACGTTCGGTTGAGTTGTCCGTTACCTTTTGTGCGTAGTTTCCTTTGCGTCGGACGCCGAATTGTTATCTCCGTGCGTCCCCAACTAGCATTGCTAAATCGTGCTGGAAGCCGCCGCAGCCTGCGACGGCGAGAAAAGTTCGCCGGTTTGCGAAATGAAGCAGGTCGACATAAACGCGCGCAACGAGAGTAACGTGACCACTGTCCATGAGACTGCGCTGCGCCACAAAGCAGTCTGGTGTACGAATGTTGGAACCGCACTGATCGTCCTTGGTATTCTTTCGTTATCCCTCCTAGCTTTTCCGGACGCCAACCCCGTCATCCTGATCGGATGGTTGATGGTTGTGAGCGGCTTGGCAGAGGCGATTCATGCTTTCCATCTGCGTAAGTCGGATGCATTTTTGTTCCATCTTGTTCCTGCGATTGCAGGGCTCCCAATTGGCGTCCTCGTCGTCACCCATCCTTCGGCGCAAGCGGAGGAATGGATGCTGGTATTTGCTTCCTCTTTCACGGTTATGGGCCTGTTCCGTGCTATTTCAGCCTTCCACCTCCAATTTCACAACTGGACGTGGACGGCTCTCGACGGCATCGCCACCCTAATACTGGCCGGAGTGTTCTGGACCGCGTTGGTGTGGTTTGTGCCCTGGTTTTTCTGCTTGGCTGTGGGGGTCTCGCTAATCCTGCGGGGCCTGTCATCGATCATGTTTGGCCTGGGTCCGGACGATTCACAGCGGGCGAGCAGCAAGCGGTTGCACTATCACACTGAGAAAGCCTACTTAACTCAATTTCTGCACTCTGGTACCAAGTAGTCATTCACGTTTCAATTTCATTTTCATGGAGGAACAAATGTCAGCACAAAGATCAACCGATTTGGCACGTTCACAAACAGGTCCACAAACAAGAGGAGGTCAACTTGCGGAGCGAGGCAGTTCGGCCCGGCAATCCGTACTGCCGAGCTTGCCATCTTTATTACTTGATCCACTCGGCTTCTTCGACGACGACCCATTTTCATTGATGAGACGAATGCAACGGGAGATGACGCGGGTGTTCGGTCAAGCCGGGCTCGACACGTCGAGGGGGGACGGCGACGTTCTGAGCACGGCGTGGATTCCCACAACCGAGATAGCGTTTCGCGACGGGAATCTCGTAATATCGGCCGAACTGCCGGGCCTCACCGACAGCGATGTGAAAGTGGAGATAAACGATAACTTTCTGACCATCCAGGGCGAGCGCAAAATAGAAAAACAGGAAGGCGACGGCGAAGTGCGGCGGACGGAGCGCAGATATGGCGAGTTTTATCGCGCCATTGCACTGCCCGAAGGAGCCGACACCAAAAATGCGCGGGCGGAATTCAGGAACGGCGTCCTGCAAGTCACTGTTCCGATTCCGGAAGCACAGAGGAATGCGCGTGAGATACCGGTTCAGGCAAGTTCGTCTCAAGGCACACAACCGCAGGGTGCATCTTCCCAACAACAGGGCTCGAGTTCGCAAGAACAGGGGTCCGGCTCGCAACACCAGACTCCTGCAGGACAGAAGGCCGCATAAATGCCCAGCACGGTACTGCTTGACTGCTTTCGATGAATCATGTCTGATGCAGGAACTAAAGGACTGATCAATGAAAGCAGCCTCAAGCGGGCCGGTTTTTCTGTTCGATCTCGATGGCACGTTGGTAGACAGCGTGTATCAGCATGTGCTCGCCTGGCGGGAAGCTTTGGAGGGCTGTGGCATTGAGCTTTCGGTCTGGCGTATTCATCGCCGGGTCGGGATGAGTGGCGGTCTTCTTACCAGTGCGCTTCTCCGTGAAACAGAGAAACCAGTGACGGCGCAACAATCCGAGCAACTTCAGCGCCTTCACGCCGCGGCTTATGCTCGGCTGGCGCCCCAGGTGCGACCTCTTCCCGGCGCGCTTGAGTTACTGAAACTGCTGACCAAAGTGCAAGTGCCTTGGTCAATCGCCACCAGTGGACGTATCGAGTCTGCGCGGAGCGCTCTTGATCTGCTGCAAGTTCCTCCTGCAGTTCCGATCATTACCCGCGATCAAGTAGAACATGCAAAACCTGATCCGGATTTGTTTTTGGCGGCTGCGGAACGATTGGGAGTGGATATTCACAACTGCTGGGTGGTTGGCGATAGTGTTTGGGACCTACTGGCAGCACAGCGCGCCGGGGCCTTGGGAATCGGCCTTCTTTCCGGCGGATATGGTAAAGATGAGCTCGACCGTGCCGGCGCATATCGCGTCTATCAAGATCCTTATGACTTGATGCAGCACCTGGACGAAATGGGCGTTCGCCAGGGCTGAGCGCACTGAAACTAAAACCGACGGCTTACTGGATCAGGATGCTTTTCGTCTCACGTCGCCGAGTTGTGAGTCGACCTCCCGTAACACACGTGCTTTAACTCGTTCGGCGGTTGTTGGGACTTGGTCCGCGGGGACATTCGCAATTCTCGCCACAGATTCTTTCGGCAGGCCTTCGATTGCGAACAGGTCGAAGACAAGCAGGTCCTCCGCTGGCAGGCGGGCGAGTGCGCGCAAAATTATTTGCAGCCGTTCCTTTCTTTCCAGTTCTGCCTCAGGAGTGTCTGTATCCGCCGGCGGGTTAAAGTCAAGCGGCTGAATTTCGCTATCGTCCAGGTCCTCGGGGAGCCAAGGTTCGGCGTCCGCGTCCGCACTGATTGGCATTTCCTCAAGGGGGCGCAGCTCGGTTCGGGTGAGAGTTTCCAGGCTCCGGCGACGCTTTTCCGTTGAACTCTGCCTTGCTATGTAGGCATCGACTTTCTTATTTGTGATTTGGTATAGCCATTGTTCCAGGCTCAGGTCGGGCGGTTTGCGATCGTAATTTTCGTAAGCTTCGAGAATGACTTCATCCAGCAGGTCACCGCTGGTAGCGAGAGGTGTTCGGATTTGTAGATCTTGATAAGCAATTCGCAATCGACGCTTCAGGTAATCCTGAATCGGACGAAGAAAAGGAATGATTTGTCTGAAAAATTCTTCTTTGTTGTGTTCGGCAGCCAACCGGCCTAGCATCGCCTGTTTTTCCTGAAGGGCATTCGCTTGTTGCTGCCGCGCCGCCTGGCGGGGCTCGATACTATTTCTTTGGTTCACGGCCACCGATGGGATTCTCCCAAAAGAGTTCGCGCACGAGTAATTTCCGCAGCACTCGTTCACAAACAATTACATTTATAAAGACTATGCTGCCTTCTTGTCGTCAACATCGACGTATTCGGCATCGACCACGCCTTCATTTTTCTTTGCCTGGCCGTCGGATCCCGGGGATGGGCCTGCACTGGGGCCGCCAGGGGGCTCGCCTTGCGGCTGCGTCGCTTTGTACATTTGCTCCGCCAGTTTGTGAGAGGCCTGGGTGAGCCGCTCGCGAGCTTGGTCCATCTGCTGCTTGTCATTTGACTCGAGTGCCTTCTTGGCATCGGCAACTGCATTTTCGACATCGCCACGTTCCGAACCCGAAATTTTGTCGCCGTGTTCCCGCAGCATTCTCTCCACACTGTACAGGAGAGAGTCGAGTTGATTTTTCGCTTCGATCTGCTCGCGCCGGCCTTTATCTTCTTCAGCGTGAGTTTCTGCCTCTCTCGCCATGCGTTCGACTTCTTCCTTGCTCAGACCCGAGGACGAGGTGATGGTGATTTTCTGGTCCTTGCCGGTAGCGGTGTCTTTCGCGTTCACATTTAGAATTCCGTTGGCATCAATGTCGAACGTTACCTGAATCTGTGGCACGCCGCGCGGCGCCGGAGGAATTCCGGTCAAATGGAATTTTCCCAGCGTTCGGTTCTGGGCGGCCATCGGGCGTTCACCCTGAAGAACGTGGACCTCAACCGACGTTTGATTGTCGGCCGCGGTCGAGAACGTTTCGCTCTTGCGCGTCGGAATCGTCGTATTGCGCGGGATCATCGGGGTAGCCACGTTGCCTTGTGTCTCGATCGCCAGCGTAAGTGGGGTCACGTCGAGCAAGAGCATGTCTTTGACATCGCCCTGTAACACTCCGCCCTGGACGGCGGCGCCAACGGCGACCACTTCATCAGGATTTACGCTCTTGTTGCCTTCTTTGCCGAACAGCTCTTTTACCAATGCTTGAATGCGTGGCATTCGCGTCTGCCCACCCACCAGCACGACTTCGTTGATCTTGCTGGCCTCAACATCCGCATCCTTCATGCACTGCTTCGAAGGTGGGACGGAACGCTGAATTAGATCATCAACCATTCCCTCTAGTTTTGCCCGCGTGAGCTTCTTAACCAAATGCTTTGGTCCACTCGCGTCAGCGGTGATGAAGGGAAGATTGATTTCGGTCTCCATCGTGCTTGAGAGCTCAATCTTTGCGCGCTCAGCCGCGTCACGAAGCCGCTGCAAGGCCATTTCATTTCCCTTTGCGCGAAGGTCCAGTCCCTCATCTTTCCTGAACTCATCGATAAGCCAATCGACGATCCGCTGATCGATGTTGTCGCCTCCCAGGTGCGTGTCGCCGTTCGTGGCCATGACCTCGAGCAGACCTTCGCCGACCTGCAAAATTGAAATATCGAACGTGCCGCCGCCGAAATCGTAAACAGAGATGATTTCCTCCTTCTTCTTGTCCAAACCGTAGGCCAGAGCGGCGGCCGTCGGCTCGTTGATAATGCGTTTCACGTCCAACCCGGCGATTTGTCCGGCGTCCTTGGTGGCCTGACGCTGCGCATCGTTGAAGTATGCTGGTACGGTGATGACCGCGTCCGTGACCTTGTCGCCTAAATAATTTTCTGCGGCCTTTTTCAGCTTCTGCAAGATGAATGCCGATACTTGTTGTGGCGTGTACTTCTTGCCCTGCGCCACAACAACCACGTGGTCGCCGTCGCGCTCCACATTGTAGGGCACGATCTTCATTTCTTCGGCGACTTCTTCGTAACGCCGCCCCATAAATCGCTTGATGGAATGGATCGTGTTTTCAGGATTGGTGATCGCCTGACGTTTCGCGACTTGCCCTACGAGCACTTCTCCGGTCTTCGTAAAAGCGACCACCGACGGAGTTGTTCGGCTACCCTCTTCATTGGGAAGAACTTTGGGTTCGCCTCCTTCCATCACAGCGACAACTGAGTTGGTCGTGCCGAGATCAATGCCGATAATCTTTGCCATTGTGGATCTCCCCAGGTTCTAGAAAAACCTATTGCACCAAACCGCCAGCATTCGTCAGGCGGTCCTTGGCGGAAAGTGGTCAAACAGCTTGCTCACGGCTTCATTTAGCTTTTTATCGTCCTTTTCTGGTTTTCCAGAAACGACGTCGCTAGCCGAGCCTCGCCAGATCAGTTTTTTTGTTGTTGAGTCGAACATATCAATAACGAGCGTCCCTACAGTGTAGTTTTCGACGTACGTGGTAGCATCCGCGAAACCGCTCCACATCCAACCATCAAATCCGTCGTAGAACGTCCGCAATGTCGGCTTCTCTCGCGTCGTGCCAACCGCCACGATTGAAATGTCGCCGCCGCTTGGGACCTCGTTCCAGCCCTTCTTCGTCAATTCGCGATCTACGGCCTCCTTTACCCGGTCATTCCATAAAGGATCGGATGCGTCCACCTTGGCCCAGGAGTAAGTTTTGTACTGCGAAAAATTAACGTGATGGTCGAAATCAACCTTAATATCTCGCGCGAAACAAGTAAGGCTGGTGAAAGCCAACACTGCGAACACTGCGGGACAACCCTTCAACATTCTCATAGCGATTCCTTTCTCTTCTCTGTATTTCTTCTCTGCATTGTCGTTACCTGTATCGCATGCTAACCACCGAATGTGGCCCTAACAATTGCTCAAGAGGAGGAAAAAGCGTTCGATGAGTAGCCCTAAGTCCGAATCTGGCTGTCGGCTAACTCGTTGGTAAGACTTTAGTCGTACTTAATCTTGTTCGGCGATCAGCGACCTTTAGTTAGCCCGCTTTAAGTTCGTACACAGTTCCATCAATCATTCCGTGTAAGTGGGCTGCCGCATTCTCGACATCACAATGCTTGTATTGTCCAGCCCTGCTCTCGGCCGCTACAATTGCGCAGCGGTGCACATTTCTGAAGTCGCCGTAAGGGAACTTGTATCTGCGCTTTGTATTTCCCTTTTGTCGATTATCGATTCCCAGGTGCCACTTACCATACTCATCAAACTCATGATCGCAGATGAATTCGTTTTCTTCTCGCGTGGAAGGCTGATGCTCACTCCAGGCGTCCCTGGCGTCACTTAAAAACACTTTTTTCGTTATAAGTCGTCGAGCGTTCTTAAATCCCGATTGATTTAATTGGATATAACGGTGTTCCTTGATTCAAATGGGGCACCGCTCTTGGTCGTGCCGGTGGCGGTGGTGGACGGATGGGAGCGATCGGCGCCGGGTGCGGTGGAAATTCGACGTCTCGCATGGGGCTGGCTGGCCGACCGGCACGAAGATCTTCCACCTGCGCTGGTTCGAGTGGACGCCCGGGATGCTCCAGCATCATCAGGCGTCTCCGCACGAACGATACAGCGGACGGTGGCGGTGCGCTTCGGGTAATAAGCGACCTGGGAATTGGGCGTGCCTCAGCTGAGCGTGGTCGAGGCGGCATTGGACTGCGCCTGTGCGGGAAGTAGTTCTGTTATGAGGGCCAATACGGCACAACACGCAATCCAAGGGGAGAGTCGCCAGCGAGATTTCGGGTGGTATAGCAAAGAAACATCCAACTCAGGTCCACAATCCTGACCTCATCTACTCGCCTGATTATTCAACTTCTGCTCTAACTGTGCGAGCTTAGCCCTAGTCTGATCGTAGTCGACAAATGAAGAAATGATGTCTGACAACTGTCTTGACGTTTTCGAGTTGTGCCTGAGATATTCAGCGTACTCGGGAGTGGTGGGTCGGGTTCGTTGCTCATTTAAATGGTTAATTGCGGCTGTGGTATTTGCGGCTAGTTCCCTCATGAGAGGCACCATGCGGTTGATCGCTTGCTTCTGCCAAGTAGATGCAGAATTGCGCATGGCATTAAGTTTCTCCACCGTGTGGGCCAGGCTATTTATATCTTCTTTCATGGTGTCGAGCATGGAGGCATGAGTCTCCCAGCTAACATCCGAGCGAGTGAGAGCTTCCATTTCATCCGCATCCCGGCTTAAGACAGCGGCTTTTTCTCTCGCCTCCTGCAGAAGGCGCGAAACTTTCGCGTTTTCGTTCTCAATTGCGAGCAGCGGCGTCGCGCAGAGTACTAATAGTGAAAACAACAAAGTAAAGAAATGGTGTTCTTTGTTCGGAGTTCGCATAAATAGCTCATGAGTAACCTAGGACTTCATCTCGGCCTTTCCTGAATCTTCTCGTCTGCTCTGAGCAGTGTAGCGGCGGCCATAAGTTCATTCTCCTCTACTTTCGGGCATCGCCGGACGCAATATCAGAGGTTGCACCCAAAGTTAGATAGTCTATTCGCGATGCTAATGGCTGGAGTTCCTGCACGACAATTCCACAGAAGGACGAATCGCATTTGCGAGACAATGCGTACCATTGGTGTAGCCGCAAGTAGGCGGTTCTCTTACGACTTAAGCAGTGGGTGGCGAATGTTAGTGCTAGGTTAAATATTGAATGGAAGGTCTTTCACGGTTGCCAAAAGTAACTCGGAAGTCCTAACTGCGACTCTAACTTCTTGTGAATTGCATACGGTCGGCGATTAGATCTAATATCCAAAACGCTACAGGCAAGCGTAGTGTGACGCCCTCAGAGCTGCAAGTTAACGCTGGGGGCGTTGTTTTTGTGCAAATGACGACCGTCGGAGTTCGAACAAGTGGCGAATCCCATCACCCACTCAGCATCGCGGTATCGGTCTCGAGATGGCTACCCTGAGTAAAGACGAACCCTGGCCGCAACGACGCGATAACGCTTTTTCACCCTTTTATGATCGAGCTCGCCCATCTCGGCGTGCTAATTGTTCTGCTGGTCTATTCGATCACATTGGTGCGCCGCTATCCCCCGCCGCGGGAATTCGAAGAGTTGTGAGTGGCTTAACGCTGCCAACGGGAGACCAGGGATGAACGGCTCTTACGATCACCTTCAAGTTGCGCTCTCGGTGTTGCTGGCCGTTGCCGCTTCGTACGCAGCGCTGGACTTGGCCGGACGCGTGACCGCGGCACGCGGGCGAATGCGCGTGGCTTGGCTGACTGGTGGTGCGCTGGTCATGGGAACAGGCATCTGGTCGATGCACTACGTGGGCATGCTCGCGCTCCAGTTGCCGATTGCTGTGCGCTACCACTGGCCGACAGTATTGCTGTCCCTTATCTCAGGGATTTTGTGCTCGACGTTTGCCTTGAAGTTGGTAAGCTGGCGAGAAATGGGGCTTGCCTATGCTCTGGCAGGAAGTCTTTTCATGGGCGGTGGCATTGTTGCCCTCCATTACATTGGCATGGCGGCAATGCGCCTGGCTGCCAGATGCCAGTTTGACCACTTTCTCGTAGCTCTTTCTGTTGCGCTTGCCGTCATCTTTTCATTGCTTGCGCTGTGGCTTGCGTTTTACTTTCGAAGCGAACCCCACAATGCGGTGCTACGAAAAGCTGGGAGCGCTGTAATTATGGGCGCGGCAATTTCGGCGATGCATTACACCGCAATGGCTGCCGTAACTTTCGTTCCGACGACGGTAAACCCTGAATTCGCCCACGCAGTCAGGATCTCCTCTCTTGGAACGACAGGAATTGGTGCGGTCACGCTCATTCTTCTTGGGCTCGCCATCTTGACATGTTCGATTGACCGGCGATTCGGAGCGCAGAAATTGGAATTAGCACTGGCGGAGTCGAAGCTGGAACTCGCTCGCGTGAATCGGATCGCCACCGTGGGTGAGCTGACGGCTTCTATCGCACATGAAATAAATCAACCCCTCAACGCAATAGTCATGGGCGCTAGCGCGGCTCTGGGCTGGATCTCTTCGGAGCCACCCAACCTGGCAGAAGCACGACAAACCCTGGCAAAGACCATCCAAGAGGCCAACCGCGCGAGCGACGTCATCACCAAAATCCGAGCGCTGCTGGCCAAGGCGGCACCCGAAATACGCTCATTGAACATGAATGATGTGGCAAGAGAGGTCCTGTCCCTGACCAGAGGCGAGCTTGCGAAACGTGGTATTGCCGTCAAGACAGAACTGGCGGCGGAGCTTCCGCCCGTGCGCGGAGATCGCGTCCAATTGCAGCAAGTCATGCTGAACCTGGTTTTAAATGCGATCGAGGCTATGGCTGGCAACGGCAATCACGCGCGAGAGCTGATCATCAAGTCGGAAAAAGATACAGATGGAATCCTTATTCAAATCATTGATTCGGGCACCGGACTGGATCAGGAACAGGCCGAGCGTATTTTCCAGCCATTCTTTACGACAAAGCCGCAGGGTCTCGGAATGGGATTGGCAATCAGCCGCTCAATCATCGAAGCGCACGGCGCCCATTTGTCTGCACGGCGCCGGAACTCGTATGGAGCAATTTTCGAAGTTAGGCTACCCGCAGAGGATATGAAATGACTCAGCCGGAACCTACCGTGTTTGTTACCCCACTCGGCATCCACGTGCGTTAGAGCCGGATCATCACCAACAAAGCTTGCAGAATCACTTGCCGCGCCTGTTCTCCGGTGATGACCTCTTTTGCTGCCATGTGGTCCTCTGCTCCCTTTGCTTCAAGACTTGCGATCGTTTCAAGCCGCCTGTTTCACACGCTTGCTGGACTTGGCGGTGATTCCCAGGACTTCCTCTTCGCGCATGATGAGATATTCTTCACCGCCAATATTGATATCGGTGCCGGAATATTTTCCGAAGAGGACGCGGTCGCCTGGCTTCACCTCAAGAGGAATGGCCTTGCCGTCTTCCTTGATCTTTCCTTTTCCAACCGCCAACACTTCCCCTTCCTGAGGTTTGTCCTTGGCCGTATCCGGGATGATGATTCCGCCCTGTGTCGTCTCCTGCTCTTCAAGGCGGCGAACTAGTACACGATCGTGTAATGGAACAAAATTGGCTGCCATGCTCTCGACTCCTAAACACCGGTCGTACTTGAACGGCCTCTTCGCAGAATGTAATTGGACGATGCTCCGGCAACAATTGTCCCTGTGGATGATTTCGACTTCAGAAACATCGAGTAACCGAAAATCATTTCCTAGTCACATGCTTCTCTATGACATTGGATTTACCTGGCGTTGTTGGCGGCCAGAATTCTGCATGGTTGTTTAGTGCCTAAACTTCTCGATCAGGTAGAAAACCAATGAAAGCAATACGCTGAGCAAAATCGAGCTCGCGATTGGAAAGTAGAAAACGGTGTTCTTCCCCCGGTACAGAAGATCGCCAGGAAGCCGGCCTAAAGGGAGGTTTGTGCGTCCGAATACCAGGAATACCCATCCTACAATCAAGAGCACTACGCCACTCATGATCAGCAATCTGCCGAATTCGCCCATGATCTACTCCGTCCGTAAACCGCAAAGGGCTCGCCCTCAAAAAGGCAAGCGGCTGGGCATTGAGCTGCCATCAGCATGGTGTGAGCCAATCGCCACTACCTGGCTGAGACCGCGCTCGGTACGTAACTTTCCTGAGCGATCACATTGGCACGAATTGTGCGGCCGCCCTCGTCCACGATCTTTAGCGGACCGCCCGTCACTGGGTCGACCAGTTGCACGCGGATTGTGCGGGGCGTGTTTAAATCGAGATCGCTGGAAGACTGATAAGTGATTACGTATCGCACTTTCAAGTTTTCGAGTAAATCGTCGTAGATCCCGGAAAGGTCAAGCGTGCTCTGTGGAGAGTAGGTGCGCCCTCCTGACGCGCTGGCGATCTCTTGTAGTTCTCGCTCCACTCTAGACCAGTCAATCTTCGCCAGCGGCTCTGCGGGTGAGCGAATCTGGACCAGATTCTGGAACACCATCGCCAAGCTGATGACGTAGATTGGCGTGTCGGAGTTACGGACCGTGTTCAACAGATCCTGATAGGTGGCCTTACTGGATGTGTCAATGCCCGACGACACCAGGACGATCGCCTTGCGCCCTGTTACCGAACGCATCTGATCAACCGCGTAAAAAAGGGCATCGTAGAGATTAGTTTCCGAGACGTCGGGGGTACCGAGGTCGGAGAGTAGCAAATCAAGGTTCACGTTTTTTTGCGAGAAGCCAGTAAGCTTTTGCACGTTATCGCCATACTTCCAGACTGCAAGCTTGTCCTCTCGTCCAAGCACATCGAGAAGTTGGCGGCCTGTGCGTGACACCTCGGTCGCTAATGATCGGTTCAAAGCTGGCATGCGGCCGCCGAATTCCATGAGTAAAACCAACGACACTGGAGCATGATCAACCTCAACTGTGGCGTTTCTTTGTCGAACGCCGTTCTCGTAAACCACAAAATTGTCGCGCCGAAGATTGGGAATGAAATATCCATTCGGATCCTGAACCACCAGCTTGATTGTCACGGTGCGAGTCGCAGGGTCGAAATGGATCTCAGTCTTCTGTCTGCCTGGTTTGCCTTCAAATAATGGCTTGGACGCCCGGCTTGGAATTCGGACCTGCTCGCCGGCTACTTTCTTTGAGTCGGTGCTTTGTTCCACCGAATCCCGTCCGCGCGCCGTCTGAACTGCGGCGGGTGCTGCCAGCAGCAATAGACTTAGCAACAGTCCAATTTTCAGAATTGATTCCTTTTCAGCGTTGATTTGCACCCGTTCACCTGCTCGTAACGCGACTGTTCGGCAATGTTGTGTTCTCGTTTCGGATCGCAAGGTTGTCTTCAAACTAAACACTCCAGGATCGGCGCTAGCCTGACAGCAATTGGTTCGTCCATCGCTCTATCTACGCCTTCGAGGCGCACGTCTCGGTTTTGCGGTCACAAAACGCATAATCGATTTAGGGTCGATGTGACACTGGCAGTTCTGTTTTTATCAGTCCGTTTTGTTGCTCCTCGCAAACGCGCGCCAACTCTGTCATGTGGATGCTCCTGAAAGCCCGATGCTAGCCAGTGGCAGACGCGACGGCAATTCGTCGTGCGGGTGAAGCTGAAATGCGCAAGAACGGTTAGGATTTGGATCGTCTGGGGTCAAGCTGGATTGTGGGACCTTAGTAGTAGAGAAATTCAAGCAGTCGGAAAAGAACCAGGTGAGGAGTCAGAAGTAGCAGATCGTAACCAGTTCTCCATTTGCCGGTGATCGACCACACCCGCCTGTTGCACAACCGGACGCCCTCGGTACAGAACGACGAAGTTCGGGATTCCGCGCACATTGAACCGAGAAGCTAATTCTGGATGCCGCTCCGTATCCACTTTGAGAACGATGGCCCGACCTGCCATGTCGGCGGCGGTTTGCGCCACCTCAGGAGCGGCCGTCCGGCACGGCCCGCACCACGCGGCCCAGAAATCCACGAGCACGGGAACGCGCGCATTTTGAACGACTTCATTAAAGAGGCCGGGATCGGCTTCGAGTGGCTCATTCAACGGAGGCAGCGGACTTTTGCAGGCGCCGCAGCGACCGGTGTCGGCGAGATGCGTCGCAGGCACCCGGTTGCTTCGTCCACATACTCTGCAGGTTCGAACTACGGGCATAGGTCCACTACATTCTATTCGTTGCCGAGGTAGATCCCCGCGGTAATTGAACCCCACTCTATTTGGACGCATCGGTTAATATTCGCGATGAAGTTCTCTGGACTTCACGCACCTGGTACGTGGAAATGTGGGCGGTTACGCTGGCAGCTTTTAATATTCCAGCCTTCGGATGGGTACGCTTTCCCCGCGCCCTCGTTTTGGACGTATATTTCTCGAGTGCGGCTAGGAATTCCTCGGCGGCTTTCGGTGCCGGAACTGCCCCGTGCAGAATTTCGCTGAACGGGACCATTTTCCCGTAAAGAACCCGAGTCTCGTCCCTGTCTTGCTTGATCACTGAGCCGCTCAGATCAACGCCCGCAAAAATGCCTCGAGCCCGCGAGTAGGTCAGTATTTCTGTTTGCATCTTCCAATCCGTAGCAGCCTCAGCGTGGCGTCCCACTGGTCCGGCCGCAGCAGCAGCATCTGCGCCGATCTTGAATTTGCTGGAAAGCAGGTGGTCCATTCCTTTTTGGTTCATTATGACCATCACGAGATCCACTGCCTGACCACCGAACTGCAGGCCCCAGCTTCCGCCGGTCAGCAAGATTGGCGCGGGCGCGCTCCAGGTGCGATTGGACGTCCTGCAGGTCGCTACTCCTTTACCATAGTGGCCTCCGAATCCGATGGCGAATTTGACCATCGAAGGCACGACCGCTATGCACTTGGCGGAATCCAAGATCTCTTGAGGAATCCCCTTGTCTGGCGCCTTCATAATTTCGTCCAGCACTTCGGCGGACGCCTGTAGCCGCTTTTCAATGTCTGACTTATCGTCGGTGGCGCTCTTGTGGGCAGTAGCGCTAGAGGTGTCTTGTGTGCTCCACGCTATTGTGGAAAGAAGTAAAAAGAGGCTTGTAAGCGCAGCAAGACTTTTTGACGTGAGAGAGTTGGGTAACTGCACGGGACACCTGCCTTTGTGGGCTGGAAAGTTAAGCCGACCATTGCAGACTAGCCCGGCCAAAATGTAGGAACAATTCGCCGGCAGGTTGAAGGGAAAGTCCCACGAAACAGGTAAAGCCAGATACACCTTGTGTTTTAAATAAATGCCTCGACTCTGTTGGCTGCCTTCGCCCTGGCCATGAAAACCGGCCAGACGCACATGATGCGATTCATGAAACCGCTGCTTGACTCGGTGCAGCGCGGCGAAATTGATCCCAGCTTTGTCATAAGTCACAGCGTGCCTATTGACCGCGCGCCCGAAATGTACAAGACCTTCCGCGAAACAAGACAACTGCACCAAAGTTTTTCTTGATCCCTGGGCAAACGGCAAGGCCGCAGCTTAGACAACGAATCATTTACTAATTAAGGCAGGTGATACAGATGTCAGGACTCTTAATTGACGATTCTTTCCCCGGAGTGTTATCCGCCAGGACACACGCCATATTGTCAGGCAGCTTCAATGCCGCCTATGCCATATTTCCGGAGTAAGATTGATGCCAAATGTCACCGGAATCATTCGGGTCGGGATTCGGCCGGTGTCCGCATAGTGATAGCGAGCCTCGGTAAAAAGCTTGACTCCACTATCGCCAAGCTTCACTTCGAACCCAGCACCCGCACTTCCTCCAATTCCGCCTCGCGTGATGTCCCCCAGAACCTGGTTCGCAGAAACCAGGGTGTTGTAGAACGCACCGAAAAACGGGTCGAAGATGAAGACGGGCACGACGGCCGGCGTGGTGAACTCGATCGTGCGGCGGTAATATCCCACACCGCCGACAACGTAAGGGTTGAAGCTGCCATCGCGAGTGCCTAACTCCAACTTGGGATTCACGGTGATCGCCCAAAGGTGAGCATTGCCATCTGGTACTTGGGCTTCGTTTAGAACTCTGCGGCTGACTCCGTAGCCGTTGTACATATATTCGAGAGTTGTCGAGAAGTGGGAGCTGAAGTTGTAGCCGGCATCAGCCGTGACATGCCAGCCATTATTCAGTCGCGAGCTAATGTCGCCCACCAGCGGCGAATATCCCGCACTCCCGCTGATAATCAACCCTTGATCCTGCGCATAGACTGGTGCCGCTGCAAGCCAAAGTGTCAGGGACACCAGTGCTAGATCAATCCATAAAGATCGAAACAACCCTCTGAAAAAATAAGTGTTGCGATTGGTTCTCATCTCGATACCATCCTGGTTAGTGTGTTCTGATCAGCGCACTTCATAAGCGTGCCTTTTTGACCCTAAAGAAAGGCGGTCGTTGAAACAATTGCTCATTAGCACGACTAGATACTGCGAAGCGGTGGTTAGGACGATCTTCCTCTCGGGCGTGACTGACCTGTAGGACTGAGGAGGTAGAGAGTGGAGAGTCAGAGAGGCTTAAAAAAATGGGATGGCTGCGAGCCGCTTCGGTTCAATTTCGTTTCCGCAACTCACGAAATCGGAGGTTAAGGACGCTCAATTCAGGAGGGTTCACGCCTCTAAGCTCGAATCACGCCTTGCCCACTCTAACAACGCTCGAATCTCTATTTGTAGATAGTAGCCACGCATCACTGAAGGAGTGAACATTTCGTTATCGAGCGCCGCGAACAACTCGCGTGTTAGTTCGTATCCCGGAACTTGCAGTCGCTTAGTTAGTTCAAGGACGTCATCTCTGGGCATTTCGCCGGCCGCCAAGAAGGAGAGCAGCAATGTCGGGCCATCCGAACCCATAAATCTTTCTAGCGGCAGACCCTCGACCAGAGTCTGATCCTTACGAAATTCAGCTCTAGGATCGTAGCGACAACTGCGTTCTCCTGAATTATCCTGCTTAGCTTCTTTGTGGACCAGTCTCAATCCGTGCAGTGTGGTTCCACGTTCGGTCTCCGTAGTTAGCCATTCGACCCAGCCATCCTCGATGCTGGTGATCACTTTAGCGCAAGAACTACATTTCCATCCCAGGAGATCCGGTCTGCGAGTTTTGCTGATCATCTGAAAACTCTCGGGGCGGACATGGCAACATTCCCTTCCGAATTTGCTACAGCATTTCAAGCGGCTGCTTCCGAGAAGGCGGCGGAAACGCGCCATCCAGCGCTTTCATATCTTCTTCCGTCAGGTGAAGCTCCAGGGCAGCACGGTCCTCGCGAACGTGCTCGAGAGTTCCCGCTCGTGGGATCGCGATAATCCCGGCTTGCCGAAGCACCCAGGCCAAGGCGACTTGGGCAGGTCTTGCGTTCAGCCGGTCGGCTACGCGCTGCAGCTCACGATTCTTGAGTAATCGGCCTTGCTCAACGGGCGAATAGGCCATGATTGGTATCTTGCGATTGCTGCACCAGGGCATCAGGTCGTATTCGATACCGCGGCGGGTAAGATTGTAGAGGACCTGGTTGGCAGCCACGTGATTGCCGTGGGGCAAGTCCACAAGCTCTTCCATATCATCGACGTCGAAGTTACTCACACCCCAATAGCGAATTTTGCCCACTTGAAGCAGCGTTTCGAGTCCTTCGACGGTTTCGCGCAATGGAATGGATCCCCGCCAGTGCAGCAGGTACAGATCCAGCCACGGAGTTTTGAGCCGCCGCAGGCTTCGCTCGCAGGCTGCAATAGTCGCAGTCCTGGATGCGTTCTGCGGAAGCACCTTACTGACGAGAAAAGTTTCATCACGGTGCCCGTGGATGGCTTCGCCCACCAGCTTCTCGGTCTCCCCATTGGCGTACATTTCGGCAGTGTCGATCAAGCTCATGCCGAGTTCGAGACCAAGACGCAAAGCCCTGATCTCCTGGTCGCGCTCGTGTTTTCCCTCCGCGAGGCCCCAGGTTCCTTGCCCAAGGACCGGAACTGCCTCGCCGGACGGGAGTTGAGCTGTTCGAATCAAGGTTGCGGACAACATCGCAAAATCTCCGTTCAGCGCCGCCTGCCCCAGAAGTTTTTGGGACGACGCAGTGAGTGTTATGCAGCCTTGCTGGTGTGTCCCGCTGCTCGGCTGAACAAATCGATCATTGCCCGGTTGAACGCAGGAATGTCATCGGGCTTTCGGCTCGATACGAGATTCCCGTCTGTCACAGACTCCTCATCCATCCATTGCGCGCCCGCGTTTCGCAAATCCGTTTTAAGTGAAGGCCAGGATGCAATGCGGCGCCCGCGTGCAGCCTCTGCCTCAATGACCATCCACGGACCATGGCAAATCGCTGCAACCGGTTTGTCCGCGGCAAAGAAATTTTTCACGAAGGCAACCGCTGCGGGCTGCATACGGAGCGTGTCGGGATTGATGACTCCGCCTGGCAGCAGCAAGGCATCAAATTCAAGTTCCTTCGCTTGGTCGAGTGGAATGTCGACCTGGAATTCCTCACCCCAGTCTTTGAAATTCCAGCCGCGAACACTTTGGCTTTTAGGCGAAACGATGCTGGTATTCGCTCCAGCCTTGTCCAGCGCCTCCCGCGGTTGCACCATCTCGACCTGCTCGAAACCATCGGTGATCAGAATTGCAACTTTTACGCCTTTAAGTTCGTTCATATTCATTCCTCTCTTTTATTTCTCCTTCAAATCTGGCGCTGCCCTCCGAACGAGCAGCGCCAAAGTTTACGCTGCCTTTTCCAGTCCGGCGTCCTGGAAGGAAATACGTGCGATTGCGCTCCAATCGGCTTCACTCATGCCTTGAGCGATTGCGGTTACGAACCGATCGTGAATAAGGCTCGCCATCGGCATAGGCACCGCCGCTTCTTCTGAAGCAGCCAGCACCAGCTTATTGTCTTTAAAACCGAGCGGTAATTTGAAGCCCACGGGCTCGAATCGGTTGGCAGCGATCATGCCGCCATAGTTTTTATAAATGGGCGCCGAGAACAATGAACCCGTAAGCACGTCCAGGAACTTGTTGGCATCGACTCCGGACTTCCGCACCAGTGACATGGCTTCCGCCAGGCTCTCGATGACAGTGGAAATCAGGAAATTTCCCGTCAGCTTGACTAAGTTTGCGGCCGGTGCATCCTCGTCGATAACAAATGTTTTCTGCCCCATCGCGTCGAACAGGGCTTGGCAGCGCCGGATTTGTTCCGCTGGACCAGCCGTAACAATGAAGAGCTTCGCCGCCTCAGCGGCTTCGGGACGGCCAAAGACCGGCGCAGCGACGTAGTGCTGCTGCCGTTCGCGATGCGCTGCCTGCAGTCGCCGCGAAAGCGTAACGCTAATTGTGCTCATCCCGATATGAACCGCACCTGGTGACAATGATTGAAGAGCTCGGCCCGGACCAAGGATGGCGTCTTCCACAGCGTGGTCATCGGCCAACATCGTGATGAGAACCTCTGCGCCGGCAGCCGCCTCTCCAGGAGTTGTGGCTACGGTCGCGCCTAGCTGCGCCAGGTCCTGAGCACGAGACCGCGTGCGGTTGAAGACGATCAGGGTGTTGCCTGCCTTGATGAGGTTGCGCGCCATACCTGATCCCATCATTCCCAAACCGATGAATCCTAATTTCATTTCAGCCTCCGGTTTCAAGCTCGAGATCTTTTTGAACGGCTGCACCTGATCTGCTGGATGCCTTCTACTAGCCGTGCCGCCTGAATAGATCGATGCTCTGACGATGAGAACGGTTTAGACAAATCAATCGGCGGCTTTGGAGCCGTGTGCGAGTTCGTCAATCATGCCGTGCAAGTGTGCCGCCGCCTTCTCTACATCGAGGTGTTTATATTGTCCCGCGCGGCTTTCTGCCGACAGAACGCCGCAACGATGCACCTTTTTGAAGTCCCCATATGGAAACCTATACCTGCGCTTGGTTTCCGCATCCTGTGCGTCGTCGATTCCCAGATACCAGTTGCTGTACTGGTGAAAGCCATGCAGGCGAATGAACTCATTTTCTTGCTGAGTTGGGGGCTGATGTTCGCTCCACGCATCCTTCTCGTCGATTATGACTTTATGTTGGTTGATCAGCTGCTTGGCATGATTGAACGCGGTTCGGTTCAGTTTAACTGGCATGATTTTCTCTCGTTATCGATGAGGGGGTCTGGGTCGCGCCGGAAGTCTAGGTGCTTCCCGAAGCACCGGCATAAGGTGCGGTGGAAACTCCTGGTCGCGCATCGGGCCGACCGGTCTGCCGGCTCGCAGGTTGTCAACCTGCGACGGCTCAAGGGGCCGGCCCGGATGCTCGACCATGGCGGGACGCCGTTGATCGAAAGGCACTATGGGTGGTGGCGGTGGAATCCTTGCGATAACGTGCGGTGAAATTCTTGGCGCACCCGCAGACGGGTGTGCCGGGGGTGCAGTTCGTGTGCTTGCTTCTGGCGGTGCAGGCCGGCCAGTATTCTGGTGTGGCGGAACGTTTCTAGTCTCAGCGGCAGCATTCGGATTTCTTGCAACTCCGGCTCGTTCGGAACCCGGTGCCTGTCTCGCAGCACTAATCGGGCGCGGATTCCGAATCGGAGGAGCGGGCACAGGCTTCCCCGGCATACCTGCTCGCGTGGTCGGATTGACAGCTGGATGTGGAATGACTTGTGCCCTCTCGATCTGTTGCGGAGGGAGCTTAACCGCATGATGGGCAACTGGCTGTCCGCTACTGAAGACATCTTTAGGAACAGCCGTAGTCGCAACCGTCCGATATGCGTAATGAACTTTGTGAACGTCGGTGACATTCAGAATGTTCGTGATATTTGTGACATTCCTGACATTGGTTACGTTTACCACGCGCAAATAGTCGCCGGTGTAGTGGTACCAAGGGAAGAAAGGATCTGCCGGTCCCAGCGGGAACCAGCCCACCAGATCAGTATTGATTCCGAATCCAGGACCTCCAAGGAATGCGACCAGAGCTGGCGCATAAACCGGCACCATCGCAAACGGCCCCGGAATCCATCCCCAAGCTGTTCCGATGAATGCCCACCGTCCAAAGTGAAAGGGACAGAATCCCCATGGCTCGTCTTCGACCCAGGTCCAACCCCACGGATCTATCCAAACCCAATGGCCGAATCGGTACGGGACCCAACCTGCGGCGACCACTGGATACCAAACTGGACCGTAGTCTGCGACATCTACCCAGTGGCCGTACTCGTCAAGATCGGAGAAACCCGGAGTGTAAGGATTGACGTATCTCGCTGACTCGGAGGACTCCATACGCCGATCACGTTCATCGCTCCACTGATCGAAGTGGTCAGGAGTTGGAATAGGAACAGATTCAACCTGAACTGGATTTTCACCTATCAATCTGGCTGCTTCTCCGGCTTGTAGTGTTTGGGAAAAGTCTCCGTCGCTTATTTCCAGGCTGCCGGTGAAAACGGCCACGAGCGTACTCTCACCGCTCGGATCGGTTTCAACACGGTACTTGCCGCGGTCGTGAACGGTGAGCGCTCCATTCGGCGTATCAACCTCTGTCGTATCGCCCGATGGCAACTCATAGACGGTCAGCCGGATCGTTCCCTGCTCTAAACTAAGCTGCATGATGTGATCGTTCAGATTTGTGACCGTCAGATCGGTCGATTTCGATAGGCGCACTGCTGATGACCCAACCTCGAGTTCTGCTCTGGCGTTAGAGTCCGTGTAGATGCGATCACCAGTGGTTACCGGGAAATTGAGCGCTGCCTGGCTCCATTGATCTAGTCCTGCCCGCAAGAACGAGACATTGCCATTCAAATAGCTAATGCGCGCAACTCGCGCCGGGGGATTGTCTGCTGAGCTGCTCGGGGAACCGGCCTCTTGCGGCGGTGCGGCTGACACTGCCCGCGCCAATAACAATAATGTGGTAACCAGAATCGTCAGCTGCGTGGAAAGTAAGTTTCGGGATTTACGCTCGGCAGGAACTCTAGTTCGAGAAGGCAACATCGGCGCCAGATCGAGCTCGTTCGACTTTTTCTGCGATACACTCATGTGACTTCTGATTTGACACACGTACGTCGCGGCTATGCCTCGAGAAATGTGCCAGTCTCCAACTACTTACTCGCGAGCTCGAGTCGCTGCTCCAGTCGCTGCAGCTTCGCACGAGTTTGGCCGTATTGGAGGAACGACGAAATCATGTCGGAGAGTTCCCGTGAGGTTTCGGCGTTCTGCCGGAGATATTCGGCGTATGAGGGAGAGGTCGGCCGCGATGGCTGCTCCTTCAGGTGATTGATGGCTGCGGTGGTATTGGCCGCCAACTCCCGCATCATCGGCAACATTCGATCGATCGCCTGCTGCTGCCATGGAGAAGCGTTACGACGCGCGGCCGTCAGCTTCTCTACATCACGCGCCAACTCGTTCACATCCTCCTTGATTGTGTCCAGCATTGACGCATGCGTCTGCCAGCTAACCGCAGAGCGCGTCAGCGCCTCCATCTCGTCGGCATCGCGACTCAATACTGCCGCCTTCGCTCGAGCATCTTCAAGGAGTCGAGTGACTTCGGGGTTCTCGTCATTTTGACGCTGCGGCCATGACATCGCCGAAATCAGGAATAGCATGGGGACAAGCACTACCCAAGCTAATGAGCGCGGTTTGCTTCGACTATACGTCGCCATAAAGAAGCCCTCCTTCACACACCAAACGTTTTCTTCGTCGCAAATTCGAGTCGGTTCGAGAGGCAAGTCTGACGGTCGATAGCAGCGGTGGTGAGGCGGTGCTTGTCCGCCTCGACTTTCCGCTAAACCTCGAGCGTGATTCGATTGTCCACGGATGTGATCCCGGGAGCCGACCATGCTGTTCGCTCCGCCTCTTCTCTCTCCGCCCAGGCGCGCACCCTACCTTTTAGGATCGCTTTGCTGCCTTGCACCTCGACGGTGATCTTATTGGCGTCAATCTCTGCATTTCGCACTAATGCATCTTCGATCTTGCGCTTGAGTTCAGAAGCACTAGCACGAGGCTTCACGGTGATGAGATTGGTGACTCCTTTTACGCCGGAGAGGCGCCGGACCACACGCTCTGCATCTTCGCGCTGATATTGCCATTCGACTTCGCCCCTCAGCGTTACCCAACCTTTCGAAACCGTAACTTGGACCTTGTCAGATGGCACAAAGGCATCCCACTCGATTGCGTGTAAAGCCGACTCTGCAATATCGGGGTCCGTGCGCTCGGTCGCCAGTTTGATCTCAAGATCATTGGCCACGGCTTTGACGCCAGACACCCGGTGAGCGATATCCTCAGCAGTCCACTTCTTGAGATAGGAGTCCACCCAGCCTGTGAGCGTAACGATTCCGTCTTTTACGGATACCCCGATCTCATTGGGTTGAACCCGGGCATCCCACTTCAGTTCAGCGAGCACGTCCTGTTGAATTTCCTCGTCAGTCTTGATTAGTGTCGCGGTTGCCATAAAATTCTCTCCTATCTCTGTGTCCTTTTAGACCGATTCTTTGGAATTGATGATCACACTCTTTATGAATGCGTCCTTAAACCTGATCCTAGTGACGGTTGCGGACTTGAAACAATTCCTCAAGAGAATCAGCGGGGACTCCGAAACAGTAGGTAAGAACGGTTTTACCGAAGGTCAGAATTTGACATACGACTCTCGACGTAAACCTCAAGGCGAAGCAGGCCTTGAGGGCTGGAGCGGTTCAGGGCCACTGCTTCTGATTGGCTGCTCAACCGGCGCGAGTGCGGCATCTAAACCGTACTTGCAACCGTGCGCGTGATCCAACAAGCCGCAACGCTCCCTAGCCGGAAATCGATCCTGGATCTCCTGTTCGGCCGTCCCCTTTCTTCTGAAGATGATGTGAAGGAACGAGTGGGGCCCGCGGCAGGTGTTCCCGTCTTTGGCCTCGATGCATTAAGTTCCGCCGCTTACGGTCCGGAGGCGGCACTAACTATGCTAATCCCGCTCGGGGTAGCGGCTTCCGGGTATATCGTCCCCCTCAGCCTGACGATCACTATTCTGCTCAGCATTGTTTTCTTTTCCTACCGTCAGACGATCGCTGCGTATCCGAACGGTGGCGGCTCATACATCGTGGCCTCAGCCAACCTGGGCAGGAGTGCGGGTTTGCTGGCAGGGGCATCGTTGATGATTGACTACACTCTGAACGTTGCGGTGGGCATCTCCGCGGGCGTGGGCGCAATGGTTTCAGCCTTACCATTGCTGCAGCCGTACACGCTTGGCCTTTGCCTGTTGATCCTGGTTATTCTCACGCTGATGAATCTGCGCGGAGTCCGCGAGGCAGGGTTGGCTTTCATGGCTCCAACTTATGTGTTCGTTGCCTGCTTGGGCGTAGTGATTGTCACCGGTCTTATCAAGACCTTGTCTCACGGTGGACATCCCGTGCCAGCCGCCCCCATCCCGACACCCGGACCAGCGATGACTGCCGTCAGCCTTTGGCTGCTCGTTAAAGCGTTCTCCAGCGGTTGTACTGCAATGACGGGGGTGGAAGCTGTAAGCAATGGCGTACAAGCCTTTCGCGAACCCAGAGTTAAACACGCTCGCATGACTTTGACCATCATCATCGGAATTCTGATTCTGTTGCTCGCGGGCATTGCGTACCTTTGCCGCGCCTACGGGATTGCTGCTACGCAGCCCGGCCAACCCGGTTACGAGAGCGTGCTGTCTCAACTGACAGCAGCGGTGAGCGGCAGAGGCATCTTATATTTCGTTAGCATGACCGCGGTGCTCACGGTACTCGCGCTCTCAGCCAACACGTCGTTCGCAGATTTTCCACGGCTCTGTCACGCCATCGCGGAAGACGGGTATCTTCCTTATCTATTTACTATCCGCGGACGTCGCCTGGTCTTTTCCTTCGGGGTTTTTGCGCTGGCGATTCTTGCCGGAGTTCTGCTGATCACATTCCGAGGAGTGACGGACCGATTGATCCCGCTCTTTGCGGTGGGCGCGTTCATGGCGTTCACGCTTTCGCAGGCCGGGATGGTAATGCATTGGCGAAAAAGCGAACGGCCCGGTGCTCGCGGCAGCATGCTAGTAAATGGGATAGGCGCCGTCGCTACAGGGCTCACAACCTGTGTGGTCATTGTGGCAAAGTTTGCCGAAGGCGCGTGGATCACGGTGCTGGCCATTCCGGGATTCATGTTGCTGATGTTCGCGGTTCATCGCCATTATCGGATGATCATCCGAGAAACCGCCAGCCACAAACCTGCGCACCTCAAGGGTATTGCACCTCCGATTATCGTCATGCCGCTGCAACGCTGGAGCCGAGTAGCGGAGAAAGCTCTGCGTTTTGCTTACACCCTGTCGCAGGATTTGTTCGTCCTACATATTGCTCCGGAAGGTGAAGATGAAACCTCTGATAAAAATGAACTGCTCAGGGTCTGGAACGATTATGTCGAACGACCGGCCGCGCAGGCCCGATTGAAACCTCCTGAATTAGTGATCCTGCGATCCCCCTATCGCCTCGTGATTACCCCAATTTTCAAATACATCCTCGAGCTTGAACGCGTTCATCCGGACCGATTGATCTCCGTGCTTGTCCCCGAAATTGTAGAAAGGAAGTGGTATTACTACCTACTTCACAATCAGCGCGCCACCGCCCTCAAAGTAGTTCTTTATACCAAAGGCAACGGGAGAATCATTGTCATCAGCGTACCCTGGTATCTCCGGTCTTAGATGAAGTGGATTCAGACGGCGTCACAGACCTCCGCCGGAGAGCGATGCTCCGGCTTCGTATTTTTTGCTTGATTGCACGAGGCAACTTTGTGGTCGGATGATTTGGTTGTTACCAATCCACTAAACAAGTTCGTAACCAAGCAGCAGGTTTTGGGATGATCGATTCCGGCTGAACATCGCTCGAATTCGCTGTCCTGTCCGGTCTGTGCAGAATGAGGTGCATCGACATACATTGCTGTGTACGAACGCTACTGAAGAGAAACGGGGCTAGCGTAGAGCGACTCGCCGGGCAGATTTCGTAATCGGCAGATCAGCGGTTCAAGTCCGCTCGTCGGCTCCATGTCTTAATTTTTGCTCCGCTCCTGTCACCACGGCTTGTATTCGACCGATCGCTTGCGTCGCCCCAATAATTCGGACGCGCAGACCCCTAAAATCACCATCGAGATCAAATGATTTCTAGCGACGGAGTTGTGGATAGCAAGGCTCAATGTCGGCTTGAATAGGAAAATCTCAAACACCAGAGCGGCACAAACGGTTCCAATCATTCCTGCCACGTTTCCAAAGCGCAGCGCCACATAAAGTATCACCAACAAGAACAGCAGAGGAATAACCGCCCTAAGAGAAGTTCTGGACACGAACGGAATCAAACAGCCGGCGGCCGCAGTGCAAGAGACCGCTCCCAGGGATGAACGCCACCAACCCATTACGTGAAAATGATAAGTCCAGTTAGTCTCTGACACAATACTCGCGTCAGAGTGAGCTTGTTTTTTGCGAATCCATGAAATCAGCAAATCACCCCATAGACAGCCGCGCAAAAAACAACGTCCCACAAAATCCGCAAAAGGAACGTTTACTCGGTCAACAGAGTTGGAGAAAGTTCCGGACTGGTCGGTCAAATAGTTTTGCGGAGAAGGGCTATCAGGTTCGGTGGAGCGGGAACTGAGAACCAAAGCAGGATCAGGTTCTTTAGAGCCTTCGACGGACATACTGAAATCGCCCCCCGGACCGCAGGATTACAACAACTGCTTTGATGCATTCCCGAAATAGAGAGATGCCGGGCAGCGTACGTGGTCCGAGATTCACCATCGAAACGTGAGCTGATTCAGCGAACAATGTCACGAGTTAAGGTTTTCACTCTAGAGAAGATGCACTACTGACTGTAAGTTCCTAAGGTTTCTCTTTATCCTAAGTTGATCAGTAGTTACGATCCTCACAACTCGCCACTAACCAAGCGGGACCAATAAACCAAGCTGGAGATATGTAATGAGATGTGAGAAATTCCTAGCAATCGTGTGCCTCTGCCTATCGCTTTCGCTTTCATCGTTTGCAGCCTCGAAAACTTTTTCCGATTTGCAATCCAAGAAGGGCTGGTCGGGCTATGCCCTGCTGCCACCGAGCTGGGGCATTTGTTCCAGCTGCAGTTCCACCGGGTACAGGCTGAAATGGTCATGGACTCCCAAAGTGAGTTCCCCGTCGATGGATGGCATCTCAACCAAGTCCTATTACGGGGCAGGCACAACGCAATGGGGTGACGTGCTCTGGAACAACCACCTGCTCGGATCTTTCTCCTCGGTTGGCCTGCCCGATACCAACCACACCCTGGGTGCTTCGATGCACACTTTTACGTATGACGTGTATTTCTGGATTGCAAAAGCCAGCGTTGCTCAGGCGCTGGAGTTCGATATCAACCAGTTCACCGGCGGAAAGTCTTTCATATGGGGACACGAATGCCGGGTAGCAGGTGGCCATCAATGGGACATCTACGACAACGTGAATCACAAGTGGTCGCCGACCGGCGTGGCTTGTAATCCGATCAGTGGCGCGTGGAACCATTTGATCATTCAGGTCCAGCGCACATCGAGTAACCACTTATTGTTCAAATCGATCACGCTGAACGGAAAGACCGCGGTCCTGAATCGTACCTATTCTCCGACTTCAACTTCCTGGCACGGAATCACCATCAACTACCAGCTCGATGGGAACCGTTACAAAACGCCTTACGCGGTTTATCTCGACAAGCTCAAGTTCACCATGCAATAGCAGCGCAGAATTCCGCATTGGAACAGCAAAAGGCCATTCGAATTGGATGGCCTTTTTTTATTAGCTCAGTCTAGCTGCTTGGCTGCTGGAACATTCAAACGGGCAGCACTGGTTCGCATCTTGATCGCGCGCCGGTTGGCGATCACGGCGGTGAGCAACAAAGCGGAGAAGCTGGTCACCACTACCACCGCAGCCACCCAGCCCGTCAGCATGGCCTTATTGCCCATTATCGTAAGCGCAAAAAACACGCACAGAAGATGAACACAGAAGACCGGAAGTGAAGCCTGCCCTAACATAACCAGCGGACGAATCGCCAATGGCTTTAAGATCGAGCGGAAGCGGATAGAGATCGCCGCGACCGCCGAAAAATCAACCATTCGCGCAACTCCGAAATTCCACTTGTCGAAGAGCGGCGCGTATTTACCGAAATCCAGGTCGGTCGCAATCTGCACATACCGCAGCGTCAGGAAACAAAATGCGATCACCATCGCTGGAACCAGTACTTGCGATTTCTTTGCCAAGCGATCTAGATCTAAATCACTTTCGGCCCAGTGCACCCCCAGCCATAGTCCCATCAGCCACCACAGTTGCCATGCCCACAGATCGAATGCGCCCATCTCATTCAATGGGACCCGCAATCCGAAGGCATGAGTCAACCAGTTGTAGACCATTGCCTTCAGGCCAAACTGCGCGAAAAGCCAGAGTACAAAACCGCCGGCGACCACATATTTCCAGCCGAAGCGTACACCGAGCAATACGGCAAACGGGGTGAGCGCCAGAAAAATGATGTAGATGGGAAGAATGTCGAGCAGAGGCGGTCGATAAAACATCAATGCCGCGTCAATGAAAGCTCGCGGGCGCCCCACAGTGAAAAAATAATTAAGCAGATTGTGTACCGCCGGCCGATTTCCTCGCGCTGCTATGGGAGCTTCGATGACGAAAGCGCACGCCAGCAGCAGTAGCTGGTAAATATACAAACGTCCCGCCCGTATCCACAGGTTGCGGCACATTCCACGGTTTCCTTCGCGCTGGAGGACCCGGAAACAGATCCGGCCGGTGAATAGAGCGGAAAGAAAAATGAAGCCTTCGGTAGCGGCGAAATAGCCAACCGGCTGGTTCAAATATGTGCTCAGGATGGTGGGAAGATGGGTGCAGGTCATCCAGACCAACATTACGCCGCGCAGGGCATCCAGCTCTTCAATTCGGTTCTTCATTGCCCTTCGCTTACTGCGTCCGGCGTACCCTCGCGCCTTCACGCTTGGTCGTCCATAAACCGTCCAACGACCAGGTTCCCCCACCTACCAGCAGCAAGAATATCAACCCCAACATCATGCTCACGTCGGTGCGGGCTTCGTGCAAAGTACTCCAAAGTCCGTTTTTCGCAAATGTAACGATCTTTGTGGAATACAAGGCCACGCAAATATCGATAAGCAGCGGAATGCTGGCGAGCCTCGTGAACAGACCAACTATCAGCAAACTGCCGCAAACAATTTCGACCACGCCCACAAATGGGGCCATGACCTGCGGCTCAGGAATGCCAATTTTCGCAAATCGCCCCGCACCAAGCGCGGACGGAAAAAGAAATTTCTGAATGCCTTCAGAAAGAAATACCCAACCCACGAGGATACGGATCAGTACGATCGCTTTAGCTATTCTGTCAGCCCAAGCTGGATCAGTGTTCGACAACATTTAGACAGTAGACCATCCCTCAATGGCGCCCGATCACAGCCGAATAGGATCGATCGCGCACTTGCCTCTGAAGAAAGTCTACACCGGTTCTTGGATGAAACATTGGGATGGAGGTTGAAACACAAATCTTTACAGACGCCCGAATTTTTTTACTGCTTCTTCAATCGATTTTAATTTTTCGATGTAGGCGTACATCGAATGCTCTTTAAAGTCCATGTCCTCGGCGGTCACGAGTACCTCGGCCGCTCTGGCACGGGGAACGATCGTGACCCCGTCAGAATCGGCGACCACAATATCCCCTGGATTCACGAGCAACCCGTCGCAGGTCACCGGAATGTTCGCGCCATCAAAACGATAATGCCCGACCGATGTGGAAGGCACAGTGCCGGTAGCGAAAACCGGAAACCCGATTTTTTTTAGATAAGCGGTATCGCGCACACCACCATCGATTACCGCGCCCGAAAAATCGCGGGCCTGCATCGCAGTCCCCATCAGTCCACCCATTCCAGCAATGTCAGCGCCGTCTTCGATCACCATCAGGTACACGGAATTCGGACCGCCCTGGTCGATCGCGGCAAGCATTCCATCAAGCGCATGCGGATCGTGATTTTCTTCTTTTTTCAGCTTCACGGTGAGAGCGAAGCCGGCAAACTTGGAGGTGAAAATCGGACGCATGCGGTGCGAAAGATACATCCGCTGCCCGGTGATCTTTTCCATGGCATCTGAAACCGATGCGACTTCAACATGGCGGTAGCCATCCAGCAGGCTGGCATCCGAACTCGCATCTGCCGGATGCGAAAAAGCAGGTGTAATCGCAACGAATGTGATCGCGGCCAGCGTCGCCGCCGAAAGGGCAGCAGTGGCGGCAACCAGCTTGGATCGTCGTATAGCATGCATCAATTTTTTCATCGTGTCTCCTTTGCCCATCGGGATAACCTCTGCGAAGTTTACGGTTGTGTCGGATGGTGCGGCAGCGCGTTAGACCGGTCAATCACCCATTGCGGAAAGACCGGAGTGTTTTGTGGGGGATGGCCGCGCGTGATAGCCCAGTGATCAATCCAACTGGTGCCTTCTTCGCCCACATAGTCATCGGGCAGGCTATAAGCGGAATCGCTAAGCGCATCCTGCAGAGTAATAAATTTGTAACCACGCTTTCTCAATAGGTCCAACAATTCAGCGACGTGGTCCGCCTCCAGCCAGTTCCCATGCAGCAGCAGGATTTGCTTGGGTTCGTATCCGATTAAATCCTTGGAAAATTTTTCGTAATAGTCAAATACCTGGTTAGTGTATTCGTGATACGAATCGACCAGTTTCTGCTCAAGCGCTGTATCCCCGCGTCTCCGCGCGTCTTCGTAAACTCCGGCATACATCCAGTCCCACGCATCCATGGTTACGGGTGCAATGCGGTATCCGCGTGCCACCAAAAAAGCCTCTGCTTGGCGGCGAGTTTCGAGATCGCGGCCAGTGTCCAGGTAAGGATGACGGAAGTAGCGCAATTGCATATTGTGTTGCGCCAGCAGCATTCGCGTGACAGTTTCGCCACGAATGATTTCCTCTTCCCACTCTTTGAGTCCAACACGGTTCAGAGAGGCATGACTGAAAGTGTGATTGCCCAGTTCGAACCCGTATTCCGGCCACATGCTGAGCGCCTTGATGCGGTCATCGACTTCGCCAAACTTGTACAACTTGCGCTCATTTACGAAGCCAACCGCCGGAACTTTTTGATCGCGCAAAGTTCCCAGCAGCTTGGTCGTCATCTCAAGAATTTCAGCTCCGGTCATATTATTAGCGCTGGCAGCCGGAAGATCATCAAAGGTCAGCGCAATTTCGCGCTGTGGAGCGTTTTGAGCATAGAGGGGAATGCCAAACGCGATTAACAGTGACGCCAGAATTGAATAAGCTCTTATGACTTTTTTCATCAAAGCTGCTCCCTTGAATCACCAAACCTGTTAGTTGAGCGCGGGCACTTTTCCCCGCAGCACCGTTACCGAAGCTTTAGGCAATACGAATGTGCTTTGTGAATTCGCACTGACTGTGTGCGCTACGATCGGTCCATCCGGGTCAGCATGGCTGTTCGGACCATCGTTGATCCAGACATACTGCTCGCTGCCAAACGTCGCCACTCTCACCTGGCCATCGAATGATAGTTCTCGATCGCCTTGGCCGAACTCAACCCGGATCGTGTGTGGGTTATTCTGATCGCGATTGACCAGCATCAATGACCAGTTGCCGTCGGGACGACGGACAGCATAGGACGTAACCAGCGTAACCAGCGCATTGCCGTCACTGTCCTTGATGTCAGCCGATGAGGGGAACATCTGATGAATGCCGGAGCGGTGCTGTACCCATTCCCGGTTGATCATGTGGGCCGCGAAGTATGGGGATGTGTAACCGCGAATATGGTAATTTTCGTCGGCAACAAAGTTCGACCATGATGCCCAGCCTTCGCAGGTGTTATGAATATCCTGGGGCTGGATCGGGGAGTGGTAAAAAGCCGCGCCGCCGCCCTCGAAAAACGATCCCACATTATCAGCCAGCCATAATGCCGCGAAAATTGTCGTCATGGGTCCGGTCAGCTGCGCGGCGAGATGGTTTTCCGTCACCATTAACGGCACATTTTTCGGCACGCCGTCATCACGCCAAACCTGAAGAATATGTTTCATCAGCTGTGGCTCGGTGTACAACGTCTTCCAGGTGATCTCGCAAGGCTCAAAGGGATAGTGCTCGAAAGAAACGAACGCAAGGTCAGATAGCCTGCCGTGTGACTTGAGATAATCGACGAAGCGTCCCATCCACGAAATTCTTCCGGCCGCATCCGGCCATAGGGTTATGTCTTCGTTGACTCCCTCGAATACCGGTCCGCCAAGCCTGAGCTTAGGATCGACTTTATGAATGGCGGTCGCCCATTGTATGTAAAGGGCGCCATAGTCCTCGGGCATGGCGTGCTTGCCATCAGGTTCTTCGCCCATCTCGACGTAGCCGAGGTTGTACCTGCGCTTTTCGATATACGCAATCTCGGCGGCCGCATCTTCCGGCGTGCCATAAAGCATAGTGACCGGAAGCATCGCGGGTAAATTATTAGTCAGTCCGCTCGAGAAAAGAAGATCGAATCCGACGTGCTGGTAGCCGCCACTGTCGTTCACATCCTCGGCAGAATGCCAGGGGTCGATGGATGAAACGCAATAGGTGGCCAGTTTCTCCGTCGGACCTTTTGACACCTCGACGAACCGCCCGCCGCCATCGACAGTTCCGGCGTGGACCTCCTGAATCGCATAGCCCACACAGTTGCGAATATCTTCAGGCCCGTGCTCGTCGCAAGTGTTGGAAGATTCCGTCATCAGCACGCGCAGATAACGCGTGGAAACCGGGGCATTGTTCAATTTCAGCGTGACCGTCCCGCCCTTCGCGCTGTTCAGGTTTCCGCCTGAGAAAACTTTCCACTGCCCTTTCGGCCCGGCATCGAAGTTGAGCGCATCGGTGCCGGCCCAATATTCGACCCGGTATTTTGTAGCATACGGATTCGCCCACGCGATGTGCACCGCGCTCACCGGCTTCTCCGCCTGTAGGTCAACTACTACCCACTGTGGATGCAGGGCATCGCTCTCGCCGGTGAATTTGCTGGTGAGATACGGATTGCTCTTCCAATATGTCAGCTCCGGCCCTTCCATAGGACGATCGCCGCTGCTTGCAAACCCTCGGTGGGGCAGGGCATAAGCCAGAATGGAACGGATGGGATCTTTCAATTCAGTGCTGCCGGTGAAATATCCGCTGCGGTGCGCGGCGTCGCTCCAGGTGCCGTTCGGATTCCAGTGCCACGCAGCCATGCGCAACTCAGTGTTATTGCGATAAGTGAGTGGCCCCCAGCCGGCGGAGAGCGATTCCTGAATGATGTGCGGAGTAAAAACTTTATTGATGTCGTAGTGGGAAAGCACATCGATCGAACTGCCAAGCGCGCTATCGGGATCGAAAGAGTTGATTACGTGGTCAGGATTGGCATCTACGTGGACAGTTCCGACTTGCGGCGCGGCTGAGCCCTTTCCGGACTGCGCGAAGGTTTGCAGCGCGAAACCACAAATGAGGAACACCATCGCCAAGAGTTTTCTCAGGATGCCCTCTCCCGTTTCAGTCGCGTTGCGGTGCTGACTACCGACGATAATTCGTGTTCCCCAAGTTCTCGCAAAGCGCCGGGGAGCATCGAGGCCGAATTTGCGTCCAAATAAACTGTCGCGTTGGGATGCGTTCGCAAGATTGACGCTGGAGTCAGAGGGCTGATCTCACCGGCGAAGCACGCCTTGATCGCCTGCGCCTTTCGTTGGTCAGGCACCACGGCAAGAATTTCTTTCGTCCTTAAGATTTGCTTTACCGACATCGAAAGCGCTTGCCTGGGCACTTGCGAGATGTCCGCAAACCAGGCTTCGCCCACCTGTTGTCTGCGGCATGCTTCGTCGAGGTCAACAATAATGTAAGGATCTTCCACTTCAAAATCCGCTGGCGGATCGTTGAACGCAACGTGACCATTCTCGCCGAAGCCCAGAAACGCAATATCTACCCGCGCCGAAGCCAGTTCTTTACCGACGCGACGCGCAACCGAAGCGGGGTCATTGGCGTCGCCGTCGAGCAGGTGATACTTGGAAACTCCGGTTTTGTAGATCAACTGTTCCAGCAACATCTTCCGAAAACTGCCAGGATGTGTGACCGGTAAGCCGATGTATTCATCGAGATGAAACGCTTCGACTTTGGACCAGTCAATTCCCGGAGCCTTGGTCAGCGCGTCGAGAAATTCGATCTGCGATGCCGCGGTAGCAGCGACGATACAAGCATGCCCCTGCCTGGCGATGGCGGTTCGAATTGCGATGGCTGCTTGTTCAGCTGCAGCGTGGCTCAGTGAACTTTTATCAGGAAAAACTTTTAGCAGCATGCAGACGATTCTCGTTCGCTAAAACTTGCACCGCTTAGAGGCGCTCATTATACAGAAGCCAAAACGCGCTCGGCATAAAAATAAAGATGGATTTTGCCGAGGTGAAACGATTTAATCGGCGGATGGCAAATGCGAAATGGTTCTCCGTGTTGTTAGCAACCTGCGCTGCCCTGGGCTGTGTCTCTGCTTCGCAAACTGTTCAGGTGGATATCACGCCGTCGCACCTGGTGAATACTTTCCGCCCCCTCGACGCGCTAGGTTCAACTGTCGACCGCATCCCCAGCAACGCCACTGACGTTTTCTTTCGTCCCGATCAGATCGCGCAAATTCAAAAAGCCGGATGGGGTGTGATCAGCTACCGCCAAAACACGGATTTGTTCGTGCAGGCGTGGCACTGGAATCCAAAGGGCAAATGGAGCGACCCTGCAGGCAAAGGCTACTTCGTCGGCAATGCGACGCCCACGCGCGAGATGATACGCCATTCATATGGCTATTCCCTACCCCATCGTGGATTTACCCGCAATGGCGGTACCGAATTCGACGGCTTCTCGCGACTGGATGATGGCAACGTCAATACCTATTGGAAGAGCAATCCTTACCTCACCAGCAAGTTCACCGGCGAGGATGACTCTGTTCATCCGCAGTGGGTGGTCATCAACCTCGAACAATCGGAACTCGTCAATGCAATTCGCATTACCTGGGCCGAACCTTACGCGCGCGTTTATCAGGTGCAGTACTGGGTGGGAGACGGCGACGCTATGGACGAAGAAGATAAGGGCGCATGGAAGACTTTTGAGTCAGGAGAAAAATCCGACGGCAAGGGCGGAACGGAAACACTGCATCTCGACCCGGCTGGCGTGACCACGAAGTTCGTACGCGTTCTCATGACCCAGTCGTCCAATACTTGCGACACTCACGGTTCCAGCGATCCTCGAAATTGCGTGGGCTATGCCATCCGCGAACTATACCTGGGCACTTTGTCGGATGACGGCCATTTTTCAGATCTGCTGCACCACTCTCCCGACCAGAAACAGACCCTGACATTCTGTTCGTCTGTCGATCCCTGGCATGCGCCGTCTGACTTATATGTTGCCCCTGACCGCATGGAATCCGGCGACCAGCCTGGCTTTGACCTTTTCTTTCGTAGTGGAATCACGCGGGGTCTTCCCGCGATCATCCCTATCGCCATGCTTTACAGCACGCCGGAAGACGGCGCAGCACAAATGTCCTACATCAAAAAACGTGGCTATCTGGTCTCAAAGATCGAGATGGGCGAAGAACCTGACGGTCAATACATGTTGCCCGAAGACTACGCCGCGCTTTATTTGCAATTTGCCACCGCGCTGCATCGCGTCGATCCCAGCTTCAAACTTGGTGGTCCGGTTTTTGAAGGCGTCACCGAAGACATTAAAGTCTGGCCCGATTCGCAGGGCCGCACTTCATGGCTTGGGAGATTTCTCGATTACCTGAAGGGGCACAATCGAATTCAAGACCTTGCGTTCATGTCATTCGAGCACTATCCCTACGACGGATGCGAGACGCCCTGGAAAGATCTGTACCAGGAACCGGAACTGATCACTCACATCATGAAAGTGTGGCGCGCCGACGGTTTGCCGGCAGGGATCCCGTTGCTCGATACCGAGACCAACGATCATGGCGGGGAGGCAGCTGTAGATATTTTCGGCGCATTATGGCTGGCTGATTCCTTCGGCGGTTTTCTCAGCGCGGGTGGCGAATCCACGCACTACTATCATGACCTGCCCTATTCACCGCCGCATCCGGCTTGCGCCAACAGCTGGGGAACTTACCACATGTTTATGGTGGACGATCATTACCAGATCAAGCAGCGCACTTCGCAATTTTTCGCGGCGCAGATGCTCACGCAGGAGTGGGTGCAGCCAGGCGGAGCCGAGCACCGGCAATTCCTGGCCTCCAGCAATATAAAAGACTCAGCGGGAAATGTTCTGGTCACAGCTTACGCGCTGCGGCGCCCGGACGGTCAGTGGTCGCTCATGCTCATAAATAAGGACCACGACAACGCGCATCTAGTAAGCATTTCGTTTCGCGATGCCGAATCGAAACCACGATCATTCGCCGGTGCGGTAAGCGTAATCACGTTCGGCAAGGCGCAATACCAGTGGCATCCAGACAGAAAACGCGGCCACGCCGATCCCGACAACCCACCCGCGCGTTCCACGATTTCCGCGGACCAAAAAACGCAATTCAATTTGCCGGCCGCGTCCCTGACCGTCCTGCTCGGAAAAATCTCGCCTGACTAGCTTTGCTATGCCGGGTGCGAGCGCAACACTTTGACTAATTGCTCTGCGACGATCTGGTCTTCGCCGGGCTGCAGCATAAACGAATTCATAACCATCCCCGGCCGTTCTTCGCCACCGCCTATAACGACCGATGGTTGTCCCCTGCGCAACAATTGGGAGACCTGTTTGGGTGTCAGCGGGATCCGCTGGTCCCAGGTGATCTGCATATGCGGAACGTGATTGGCGATGTCCGGTACAAAAAACGAAGTACTGACACCGGGGATTTTCGTGATCTGGGCAGAAATATTTTCCAAACGCTGCTGCCACTCGCGCGCCAGTGCGTCGTGATCTTCGCTTAAATAAATCTCCAGCGCTTTCACCATGCCGACGATTTCTTCTTTGCCGACCTTCTGCCCACGACCTAGTGTGTCCTCATTAGGGCTGTTATTGAGCAGCGCATAATGCACCAGTTCTTCTCGCCCGATCAGCATTCCTGCGCACTGCGGTCCACGCAAAGCTTTACCGCCGCTGAAAGTGATCAGGTCAAAACCCATGTTTGCGTAATCCCACAAATGCGAAACCGGCGGGGTGTCAGCCGCGGCATCATTCATGCAGGGAACGTTGAACTGCTTGGCCAGCCTCGGCCATTCGTCGACTTTTATTTGTCCAGCCGCATTGGCAAAGTTGGTAAAGTGCATCATCGCCGTCCGATCACTTACCGCCCGGCGCAGCTGCTCATGGGTTTCGACTTCGATGAGTTTGATTCCGGTGCCCCGCAACTGATGGTCGAACGGATTGCGATGCGCTTTCTGAATGATTACTTCAGACTTCATTCCCGTGAGATCGGGCAATTGTCTGATGAGACTCTCGTTGTCGCCGGTGAGAATGCCAGCGAGTCCCGACTGTATGGCCCCGGCGGCGCCAGAAGTGACCAGAGCACTGTATCCTTGCGGCAATTTAAGCATTTGCGAGATGCGCTTGCCGGCAGCGACTTCGAGTTCAGTAATGCTCACGAAGTGCCGAGCGGCTTGGGCCATCACGGCTTCGACCTCCGGGCGAATCAGCGAGCCGCCGAGCGTGGTCATCGTGCCTTCGCCATTAATGACTGTTGTGACGTCCAACTCCTGGTAAGGGTTTCCAGATTGACCGAGGCCGGTGATGGCAGGGGCGGTTTGTGCGGCGGACGGTTTGGCGGCGAAGAGCTTTCGTGGCGTGGCAAGCGCTGCCGCCACGGCTCCCAAAGTTCCCAGAAAGCCGCGACGGCTCGAATTCAGATTCATTTCAATCTCCCGAATTTATTTTTTCGTAACGGCAGCAGTGCAATTAATCTCCACCAGCGAGTTTCCCGGAAGCGCTGCGACTGCGACCGTGGTGCGCGCCGGACCGCCGTGCGGGAAGTACGTTTTAAATACTTTATTCATGCCATCGTAGTTATCGATTTTCGTGAGGAACACGCTAAGTTGGAGTACGTCGTCCATGGTTGAGCCCGCAGCTTCGACCAGTTTCTTGATGTTGTCCATCACCTTCGTGGTGTGGGCTCCGATCTCCCATGATTCCGCCGGACCGCTGTCGTGTGCGCCCACTCCCGCAATGTAGGCCGTTCTATGGTGAATAACGATCGGCATGATGAAGGAGTTACTCTCGTTGGGCTTGCCTTCCTCATTCAATTTCGTGACGCCCATATCTTCGTGTTTCGACGCTTTGGCAGACGAGTCCTTTGGAAGCATTGCCGCTAACCCGAGGGCTGAAAATACCGGGGCCAAACGGATGGCGAAATTTCTGCGGGTGAACGTATCTGAAATCATAAAACTCCTTCCTCACTTGAGATAAACTGCGATCCTACTGCGGTAAAGCAAAAGCAAAAATGTCGCTGCCTACGGCGATCGCCACGAACTGCTTCCCGCCAATCGCGTAAGTCATTGGCGAGGCGCTCATGTCCTGGCCGGTATTGAAATGCCACAATGGCTTGCCGTCGCGGGCATCAACTGCCTCCAACGATTGCGCGTCGTCACCGAAGAAAAGCAATCCACCGGCGGTGGTCATAGTTCCCCCAGTTGAGTGCCCGCCGCCAACCTGGGGATACTTCCAGGCGAGCGTACCGTCACCAACATTGAACGACACCAGAATCTTCTGCGAATTCTCTCCGGGAAGGTGTTTCACGCCGGTCGAGTAGAACTCCTTGCCCGGCGTGAATTTCTGCGGCTCCTGGGCGGAAAAATAGTTTTGGCACTGTTCGAGCGCCATGAAGTAAAGCATATGTGTTGATTCGTTGTAGGAAGGAGCAAACCAGTTTGTGGCGCCGGCATATCCTGGACACACCTTCATCCCTTCAGGCGTCGGCTTAACTTCGGTGCGAACGGGCCGGCCTTTATCGTCGATCCCGGTCGCCCAATTCAGTTTGTTCACAAATCTTGATGCGGACAGAAATTCGCCGGTGCTCCGATCAAGCGTATAAACAAAGCCATTGCGATTGGCTTCGAGCAACAATTTTCGCGGCTGACCTTTGTAAGTTGCATCGATGAGCACTGGCGTTTCGGTACCGTCGTAATCGAAAAGATCATGCGGCGTAAATTGGAAATACCATTTCAACTTGCCCGTGTCCGGATCGAGCGCCAGCACGCAATCGGTGTACAAATCATCTCCCGGACGCACGCTGCCTTCAAAGTCAGGCGCAGGATTGCTGGTGCCCCAATACAAAATATTCAGCTCAGGATCGTAAGTTCCCGGCATCCAGGTGGTGCCGCCGCCATGCAGATACAGATCGCCCGGCCAGCTCTCGGAGCCATCCTCACCCGGAGCCGGAATGGTCCAGAATCGCCATGCCAGCTTGCCGCTCTCGGCGTCATACGCCGCGACGAAGCCGCGCACCCCGTCATCGCCTCCTGAAGTCCCAACGATGATTTTGTCCTTCACTACCAAGGGAGCGCTGGTCGCGCCATAGTTGCTGTTCCAGTCAGCATACGCAACATCCCAGATTAAATTTCCCGAACGCGCATCCAGGCACAGCAAGTGCGCATTGTCGGTCATGCGATATACGCGGTTCTGCCAAACACCCACGCCGCGACTTATGTGTCTCGAAGCGTCATCGATCAGCCCCTCGGAGTTCGGACGCGTGTTATGCCATACCGTCCGGCCGGTTTGCGCGTCGAGCGCAAACGTATCGTTGGCTGAAGTCACAAACATAGTCCCGTTCACCACGACCGGCGTACCTTCCAAATGATCGGAATTCCGCACATGGAATGCCCACTCAGCCTGCAATTGATTGGCGTTCCGCACATTGATCTCCGACAAAGAACTATAACGCCGGCCGGAGTAGTCTCCGTTGTACGAGAGCCAATTGTCGGACACCGCGGTCAGCATCTGCCGCGTCCCCACATCAATTTCGCCCTGCACTGAGCCGTTCTCCTGTGACTGTGCACAACATGCAAAGCATGAGAGAGCAATCACCACATAGACCGTCGATCGTCTCACGTATTTGGCCAAGCTTCCGAATGCAAATCAGCCTGCGCGTTTCCCTTGCGGGAACCCAGGTAGAACCTGCGTGCAACTCGAAAAGCGAATTTCATGCTTGACAGTAGATTCTGCTCTCATCCAGTATTAACACGTTTTAATGCAGGCTTCCATCGTAGTACGCTTGGGTGTTTTGTCAAATCAGCGGCGGGAAATTTTTTGGGGAGCGGAAAGCTTCTTGAGGGGGAATCATGCGGGGGCTAAGATTTTTTCTCTACGCTTTAAGCGCAATTCTACTTGGTTCGCTGTGCTTGTGGGCCAGCATCAATGGAAGCATTTCCGGTGTAGTCACAGATTCGAGCGGAGCCGTAGTCAGCGGCGCCACTGTGACCGCGACCAACACCCAGACCGGCGTGAAGAGCACGCTCAAGACGGACTCCAAGGGCTTCTACAACTTCCCTGCCCTACAAGTCGGCACTTACTCGGTGGACGTGCAGCAACCGGGATTCAAGACCGAGAGCCGCACCGCACTCGTCATCGATGCGAACTCTGCGTTGCGCGCCGATTTTACTTTGCAGGTCGGCCAGATCATCGACAAAGTTACGGTGGAGAGTGAAGCGGAGCATGTCGAAACCGAGAGCACGCAGATGGGCGAAGTGATCACCGCGAAAACCATCACTGCGGTGCCGCTGAACGGACGCGCCTATACCGACCTGCTGGCGCTCCAACCGGGCGTTTCGCCGTATACCGCGACTGACACCGGGAGTCCAGGAATCAGCGACCGTGCGGTTGACGGTGGACTTAATTCCGGAAACCAGTCAGTTAATGGCCAGCGTGAGACGGCCAACGGTTTCATGGTGAATGGTTCGAATGTTGAGGAAGGAAAAAACAACGGCGCAGCCATTATCCCGAACCTTGATTCGATTCAGGAGTTCCGCATCATCACCAACAACTTTGACGCCGAATATGGCAACTACAGCGGCGGACAGGTGAATGTGGTGACCAAGTCCGGCACCAACGGTTTCCATGGTAGCGGCTTCGAATTCTTACGCAACACCTCGCTGGATGCCAAGAACTATTACGCAGCTTCCACTGACAAGACCCCTGTGTTTCGGCAAAACCAGTTCGGCGGAACTTTTGGGGGCCCGATAGTCAAGGACAAGACATTTTTCTTCGTGGATTATCAGGCCACACGCCAGACTCAAGCCCCGACGGTAAACACGCAGCTGCCGTCGTTGGCCAACTTTGGCGGAGACTTCTCGCAAGAAGCATCGGCGGACGCATTCTCGACTACGCAAAGTCTGAACGGCCAAAATGTTCAGGTTGCAAGCGCGGTAAACGGACCGGGTTTCGCCGCTGTTCTTACGCAGCGTACCGGCAACGCTAACATAGCAGATGGCTTTCCTTATTATTTCCAAGCAGGTGATTACAATCCCGGCAGCTTCAATACGAACCCGCAGCAGTACGCCACGAACTGCACAAGTTCCACGCAGTGTGTTTTCCCCAATGGCATCATCAGCACGGCTGCCTGGTCGCCGGTCGCGACTGCGGTGTTGAACCTTGGCCTCATCCCCCATCCCAACGCGGCTAACAATTTCTTCGAGACTTCCGCCTATGCACAAAAGTTGCGGGATGATAAAGGCGGCATTCGCATTGATCAAAACACCCGATTCGGAAATTTCTTTGCCTACTATTTTGCTGACGACTATTCACTCGATTCTCCATTTCCCAACGGCGGTGCGAGTGTGCCCGCAGCCCAATTTGCATATAGCGGCCTGACCACCGGCCGCGCGCAACTCATCAATCTCGGAAATACAAAGAATTTTGGTTATTACTCAGTCAACGAAGTTCGCCTGAGCTATGTGAGAAACACTCTTGATCTGGGCCAGCCAGGAGCTGGTGTCGGCCCCGATTACAGTTTGTCGAAGCTGGGTTTCGTGACGCCGTGGTCAACTCCAGGAGGCATCAGCCCGATAGTTCCCCAGCTGGAGGGTGTTCCATACTTCGGATTCAACAATTTCTCCATCGGCGTTCCGACAGTTACTACTCGACAAATCAACAATTCCTTCCAGGTGCTGGATAATTTCACCCGGGTTTACGGAACCCACACCATAAAATTCGGCGGACAGTTCCATTATGATCAGATTGACGAACGGAACCTGGCTGCCGAGAACGGTCAGTACGGATTCAGTGGCAGCGAAACCGGAATTGACTTCGCCGATTTCCTGATCGGCGCTCCCGACAGCCTCACCCAGGCGAGCCCGCAGCTTCTTGACTCCCGCAGCAAATACTACGCGCTCTTCGGACAGGACAGCTGGCGCGTAACTCCAAGCCTGGTTTTTAACTACGGTCTGCGCTGGGAAGCCAGCATGCCGTGGTACGACACCCAGAACAAGACCGAAACTATTATTCCCGGGAAACAATCGGCGAAATTTCCCGGCGCGCCGCTGGGCTACGTGGTCGCAGGCGATCCCGGAGTTCCGCGCACTCTGGGACCGACTCAATGGCATAACTTCTCTCCCCGTCTTGGCCTCGCGTATTCGCCCGGCGCTTCTTCGGGAATTATGGGTAAATTGTTCGGCGGCCCAGGACACACCAGCATCCGGGTCGGCGCCGGCCTTTACTACACGTCGGTTGAAGATCTCTCACAATTCCTTGAAGTCGGTGATCCGCCTTATGGTCTCTACTACGGAAGCTCCGCCCCACCTCTGCTCGAAGCGCCTTATATCACACGCAGCAGCGGAACCGGAGTTGGACAGCGCTTCCCAATTCCTTTTCCTTCGACAAATGTTTCCGCCTCGAATCCAGACACCACATTCCCTTGGGGACAAGTCGAGCCCCTCTCTTATGACTGGTCGTTCGACAATCGTAACAAGCTGCCTTATTCCGAACACTACGAACTCTCTATTGAGAGGCAGATCACTTCCAAGACAATTGCCAGCATCAGCTATGTTGGCAACCAGGGTCACCGGTTGGTGAGTGGGGTTGAGGCGAATCCCGCGAACCAGGCTCTGTGCCTGATGCTGAGCGTTCAAGCTAATCTCGCACCCAATAGCGCTCCGCCGTGCGGTCAATTCAGCGAGACGCCTCAATTTACTTACGCTCCGGGGCAAATCATTCCAATGCCGTGGGTCACGTCCCCCACCGCACCGATTCCAGATCACACCTATATCTCGGTACGCCCTCTCGGACCGTTCTTCGACACTAACCCATACGTCTCAACAGTTTCGAATTCGCGTTATAACTCGCTGCAGGGAGCGCTGACTCATCAAGCGGGGTCACTGACTCTGAGCGCCGGCTATACCTTCAGCAAGTGCATGGACAATGCATCCGCCTTGCAGGAATCGATCGACCCATTTGACCCAAGTCGCAGCGTTGGGCTTTGCAATTTCGACGTGACCCACAGCCTGGTTTTCAGCTATGACTGGATATTGCCGTTCGACAGGATGGTCAGCTCAGGTTGGGCGAAGAGAGTTGCCAGCGGCTGGACTCTTTCCGGCATTACGCGCTTTGCCACCGGCTTGCCGATCAGCCTGAGCGAGGATGACGATGCCTCGTTGATTGGCGCCAATGCAGCCGGTCTTGATGTTCCGAACTATTCGGGCGGAGGAAAAGTCTTAGGGGACACCAATCCGCGAGATGGCCAGCCATATTTCAACGTAGCGCTTTTCACTCCGGAACAACTTGGAGTGCTGGGTAATTCGCGCCGCCGATTTTTTCATGGACCGGGCCTCAATAATTGGGACATGACATTAGCCAAAGTCACTAAAATAACTGAAAGCAAGCAGCTTGAGTTGCGGGTTGAAGCCTTCAATCTGTTCAATCACGCGCAGTTCGGAAATCCCGACGGCGACGTCAACTCCAGCTCTTTTGGCATAATTTCAAGCGTTCGCGATCCTCGCATTATGCAGCTGGGCGCGAGATTTACGTTCTAAACGATTTGGGTGAGAATTGAAATTTGCATGATGGACCTGAAATGAAGTTTGCGCGTGCTGCGAGCAAACTTGCTTTGTCGATCGCTGGCTTGCTCATCTTTGCTTCGATCCTCGCGCAGTCGCAACAGCACGCGACGACTCGCGCGGCCCGCAGCTCCGCGAATCGCCAGAATGCGCAACAAATTTTCTCGACCACCTGCGCTGCCTGCCACGGGCTGGATGGCATGGGGAGTGAGCGAGCGCCAAACATCATCACTAATCCACAGGTGCAGAAACTCACCGCCGCCGAAATGTTCGGCGTGATTTCCGGAGGCGTGCCTGGGACTGGGATGCCGGCTTTCGAACGCCTGGGCAAATCTGCAATCACTTCTTTGGTGGCTTACGTAAAAAGCCTGCAAGGCAAGAATCAAGCGGCGCCCTTGCCCGGCGATCCGAACAAAGGCGAGGCGCTTTTTTCCGGTAGCGGTCAGTGTTCAACGTGTCACATGGCTGGCGGGCATGGTGGATTTATCGCTCCCGACCTGAGCGCTTACGGGCAAACCCATTCTGCTGATGAAATCAGGTCCGCCATCACCAACCCTGCCGCGAGGAACTCCGCCAAGACTATGGTGACGGCGATTGCCTCAAACGGTGACCGCTACCAGGGCATTATTCGCAACGAGGATAATTTTTCGCTGCAATTGCAATCGACGGATGGTGCTTTTCATTTTCTAAATAAGGCGGGCTTGAAAACCATCGATCGGGGGCAAACCTCCATCATGCCTTCCGATTACTCGTCGCGATTAAATGAAACCGAACTGAACGATATAGTCAGTTACCTGCTCGATCTGAGCAACAATTCCTCCGCGGTCCGGCCTGTGGCTCCCCCGCACCCGGACAATGACGAATAGGCTTGCGAAGTCAAAATATTTAGTTTGAAAAGGCAATTATCGAAGATGATCAAATTAAATCGAATCTTGTTAACCGTGACTTTGCTCCTGTGCATGACCGGGTTAACTTTTATAGCAAACGCCCAGCAAGCCCCCCGCAAATTCGAGCTTCAGCCGATCTCCGCTAAATTTTCGACGCTGATCCCCCAAGATGCCAAGCTTGAAACTGTCGCCACCGGCTTCGGGTTCACCGAAGGGCCAGTGTGGGATCGGTCTGGATTTTTGTTCGTGAGCGACGAGGAGCAGAACAAGATTTTCCGCGTCTATCTCAGCGACGGACGCAAAGAGGAACTGATTGCGCTGGGCGACCCTGACGGCAATGTCTATGACAAACAACACCGGCTGATTGATTGCGCCAGCGTCTTGCGCGCGATCATCGCGATTTCAAAAGATGGAAAATACAAAGTTCTCGCCGACCATTTCGAAGGGAAGAAATTCAACAGCCCGAATGACGTGATCGTCGGCCCAGACGGCGCGTTCTACTTCACCGATCCCACTCTGGACTTGCCCAAAGGTCAGCAGCAGGAGATTCAGTTTCAAGGGGTATACCGGCTCGACAAAAACGGGAAAGTGAAATTGCTGACCAAAGACCTTTCCCAACCTAACGGTCTGGCATTTTCTCCCGACGGGAAAAAGTTTTACATTGATGACAGCGAGCAGCGAAATATTCGAGTTTATGATTTTGCGGCGGACGCGACCCTGACTAACGGCCGCATCTTCGGCGAGGAACCGGGCGGTAAAGGCGAAGGCGTTCCTGACGGCATGAAAGTTGACCGCGAAGGCGATCTGTTCGTGACAGGACCGAAAGGAATTTGGGTCTGGGCTCCCGACTGCACTCACCTAGGCACCATTGAAATGCCCGAACAGCCTGCGAATCTCACTTGGGGCGGCAAAGACCTTAGCATCTTGTATATCACTGCCACGACTTCGGTTTACAAATTGCAAACCAGTACGCACGGTTTCTTGCGGCCCTGAACGATTACTCTTTCGGTACTGCCACCTTAACTTTCAGGTATCCGGCTCAACCTGCTCCGTTACCATTATTTAAATAGCGGGATTGCGATCTCGATACGGAGTTGCCCCATGCGTGCTCTTATTTGTTGGATTGTGATCTTCCTCATGCCCTCCGCGGTCTTTGCGGAAGACGCGAGCACAGGAGTGCTCTCGGGCACAGGATCGGTATATCTCGATGGGTCGAAACTCGCCAATTCTTCTCCGGTAATGTCAGGCGATGTCATCGAAACCAAGGAAGCTGGAGTCGCGCATTTGGAGATGGGCGGCTCGACTGCGCTGATTCAACCCAATGCCATTGTGAGATTTCAGCCCACCTCACTGTCGCTTGATCGCGGAAGTATTTCTATGGCAACGGGTAAGGCGTTGAAAGTCTCGGCAAGAGATTTCCAGGTCACACCGGTATCCGAAACCTGGACGCAATTTGAGGTGACCCGCTCAGGTGGGTTAATCCATATCGTCGCCCGCAAGGGTGACGTATATATACGCTGCGGCGTCGGGCGCACCACTACTATTAAGGAAGGGCACGAGATCACACGCGCGGATGCGCAGGACTGTGGACTCGCAGACACGGCCAAATCGGGGGCCCCGATCGCCGCCCACGGACCCATTCTTGCGTCTCCATGGGCTGAACGCGCAGGACTCGGCGTCGCGGCTGGGGTCCTAATTTGGACATTTACCCATGGCGATGACCCGATCAGTCCGGACCAACCCTAAAACGTCAACTTCTATTCCCGTGCCCGCCGAAATGCCCGCAGGTGACTCTAGTAACTTTCAACTGCTCGCCGGGCGGCGAATAATGGCGCATGCAGGAACGCCGTATTAATCCCCGCAGAAAAATGGTTCTGCCGGTAAAAATCTCTGATGGGGGCGCTTCTGGCCTGGCTTATACCATGGACATCGCTTCTGGCGGGGCGAAGCTCGGTGGGGTGCGATCGAGCCTGGAAACCGGCCAGACCGTCAGCTTGACCCGGAATGGCCGCAAAGCAAACTTCAAAGTTGTCTGGGTGCGGCAACTCAGCCCAACCGAAATACAAGCCGGCATCGAAGCCCAGCAAGGCGTAGAAAATTTTTGGGGCGTAGATCTTTCCGACCGGCAGCAGGGTGGCAAGAAAGACATGGATGCCCTGATGACGTTGCTGAACACGGCGAAAACGCCCTGATCCTTCGCAAGTTGCCGAATCAAGGCAATTCAGTTAGCCTCATCTCGCTGCTTCCTCGCCTCGATGCAACCAGAGCAGCCCTCTTGCGGCAACTGCCATGTGCGAGCGCTTCTCCTTTCCTGATCTTCGCGAGCTGTTTGCCAAGGCCAACGAGGATAAATCTGGCGACCGATTAGCCGGGATCAGTGCGCGGTCCGAGCGCGAGCGGGTGGCGGCCAAGCGCCGGCTGGCCGATTTAACCCTGAGCGAAATTTTGGAGCAGCCGCTAATTCCTCCTGACGAAGATGAGGTCTCACGTCTCATTCTTGAAAGCTTTGATCAGCAGGCATTTCAACCATTTCGTTCATTGACTGTCGGCGAGTTGCGAGAATTCATACTTTCCGACTCGACTTCCGAGAACGAACTGCATGATCTTCGCGGTGCCATCATCCCGGAAATCGCCGCCGCCGTGACCAAGATCATGAGCAATAAAGATTTGGTCATGGCCTCCTCCAGAATTCGCAACATCACGCGTTGCCGTAACACCATGGGGCAGCACGGGGTGCTTGGGATCCGTCTTCAACCCAACCATCCTCGCGATGATATTGGTGGGATCCTGCTCGCGGCCTTTGAGGGTCTGCTATACGGTTGCGGGGATGCCGTCATTGGAGTCAATCCCGCCACCGACTCGACCCAATCCGTGGCTTCAATTCTCTCGGCACTCGATCGTTTGGTAGGAGCTTATAAGATCCCCACCCAGACTTGCTGCCTGGCGCACATCACTACCCAGCTTTCTGCGATGAATCGCGGCGCGCCCGTAGATCTGCTTTTTCAGTCGATCGCTGGAACTGAAGCTGCCAATCGCAGTTTTGGCGTCTCGATCGAAATGTTGCGCGAAGGGCGGGAGCAGGTGCTCGAACATCATCGCGGCCGCGATGTGGAATGGGTCGGAAACAATGTGATGTACTTCGAAACCGGGCAAGGCAGCGCACTTTCCGCGAATGCGCATCACGGCATCGATCAATTGACGCTGGAGGCGCGGGCTTATGGGCTGGCACGCGTCTTCAAACCCTTCCTGGTTAACAGCGTTGTCGGCTTCATCGGCCCTGAGTACTTGTACGACGAGCGGCAAATTATCCGCGCCGGATTGGAAGATCATTTCATGGGCAAGCTGCTTGGTCTGCCTATGGGGTGCGATGTTTGTTATACCAACCACGCGGCCGCCGATCAGAATTCGGCGGACAATCTTTTGCTCTTACTGGCTGCGGCGGGATGCAATTATTTCATGGGCGTGCCCTGCTCGGACGATGTGATGCTCAACTATCAATCCACCAGCTATCATGACGCGCTTTCAGTGCGGAGACTTTTTCAGCAGCGGCCTGCGCCAGAATTTCTCGCCTGGCTGCAAGCCATGGGCATTTATCGCGCTGAAGAACCGGCACTGCTTGACACGCCTGCCAAACGCCGGTTGCTGCAGGACTTCGAATCTACGATCGCGAGGAACTCATAATTGCCTGCCGATCCTGAGAAGATGGCGCTGATACCGCGAGACCGCATCAGCCCTGATAGTTCTGTACAAGAAAGCGATCTGCCGGAAATTATCCAGAAAATTCGGGCGCGAACTCCGGCGCGTTTGTTAATGGGCCGCGCGGGCACCTCCTATCGGACCAGCACCCAGCTGGACTTGAGGGAAGCCCATGCTGCCGCGAAGGATGCCGTTCGCAATGAATTGGATCTAGCCCGAGATTTCAGCCCCGACTTTCTTGCCGAGTGGAATCTATTCGAAGTTTGCACTTCCGCTACGAGCAAGGAAGAATACCTGCTGCGGCCGGATCTCGGGCGCAGCTTCGGCGAAGCAGCGCTTGAAGAGATCGCCCGGCAATGTGCCGTCGGCTGCGATCTGCAGATCGCAATCGGCGATGGCCTGTCGGTGAGCGCGGTCCGCGCGCAGGTTCCGCAACTTTTGCCGGGGCTGATCCGTGACGCGAAGGGCCGTGGCTGGAGCGTCGGCCGTCCGTTCATCGTCCGGCACTGCAGGGTAGGGATTCTCAACCAGATCGGCGAACTGCTCTCGCCGCGAGTGGTGGTGCTGCTCATCGGAGAGCGTCCCGGCCTGGCTACAGCTGAGAGTCTCTCCGCCTATATGGCCTATCGGCCAGCCAAGGGCCACAGCGATGCGGACCGCAATCTGATCTCAAACATTCATGCACGTGGATTGAACCGGACGGAAGCAACTGCGCAAGTCCTGCGCCTGGCGGCGCAGATGATGGCTGCTGAAACCAGTGGATATACCCTGCGTCAGTAGGAGAACTTTGGCGACAGACGGCTACATTATGCGTGCGCCCAGAAACATTCTGAGTCGGCCTACCCAAGTGTCACAATGGTCATCAAATTCCCGTGAAAAAACAAAGCTCATTCTTCCGAAAACACTCGCTTAGCATCGTGTCGTCCATTATTTTGGTCTGCTGGATTGTGCTCTACATCCACTCAAACCCAAATACCCATTGGGGATCGTTCTTCGGCAATGCCATCGCCGACTGGACTGGACTGGTGGTCACCGTGTTGGCCACCAAGTTCATGTATGAAAAAGGCTCGGCCGAAAGCCGCCAGCCGCCACATCGTTTCCTGGCTCCGGTCTGGGAAATGTTGCAGGAGCACTCGCTCAGTATTTTCCTGATCATTACCGGGGCCGTATGGATTTGGGCGTTTGCCCGAGCCGAACCAAATTCAAAGTGGGGACAAGTCGTAGGCAATATTGTCTCCGAATGGACGCAAATCTTCGGCTTGCTGCTTTTGACCAAGCGTTTAAAAGAAATGCATTCGAAGGAAAGCCGATGAGTCGGTTACCAAATGACCTTGACCTTTTTATAGCGCCGAAAAGAGCTGTCTGGGGTAATGACCGGAATCTGCTCGGCTAAGGCCTGAGCAATAATCTGCCGATCAAAAGGATCGGCATGATGAAGGGGCAGGGCAAAAAGCTGGAGCGCATGGTCAGCGGTAAAAGGCAGAACGCGAATGCCCAAAGTCTCAAGCGCTTCTCGCGTTACATCCTCCGACATTTTCAATTTGCCGATTGCGGTCTTTATTGCGATTTCAACCAGCGAAATAGAACTCAACTCCAGGATGTTTTCTGTATCGACCAACGAACTCGCGGCACGCTTGCTCAGTTTCTCCGGAGATTCCACCGCATGAATCAGAACTGCGGTATCAAGCAGCAGGCGCATTTCAGCCGCGTCCTGCGAGAAAGTCGTCAGCCTCTTGGTCGGTCATCGGCTTCCACCAATCCGCATCGACAACTTCGATCTTGCCCCGCAGTGTTCCGAGCCTTCGTTGTTTACCTGTGCATTCTTTCGTGCGCACAATATCCACCACCGGTATACCTCGACGGCAGATGGTAATGGGTTCGCCGTTCTCCGCGGCCTTGATCAATTCCGGAAGCTTGTTTTTGGCGTCAGCCACGCTGACCTGCATAGCTTTTCATTATAGCCATCTGAGATAGCCATGTAAAGTGCTAGGAATTAGCCGCGGCTCTACGAGGTAAGGTAACTATGATTAAAGCAATCCTTCGACCACCGCATACGCCTCGCCCAGTGCGGCATCCAGTGCCGAGGAATCTTTCCCGCCGGCCTCCGCCAGGTCTGGCCGTCCACCGCCTTTGCCTCCCACTTTCTGAGCGACCGGTGCGATGACTTTACCAGCCTGAATTCGCGATGTCAGATCCTTGGTGACCCCGACAATCAGCGCAACGTTCCCATTCGTCGCCGACCCCAGCACCACCACGCCTGAGCCAATTTTGTCGCGAAGCTGATCGACCAGGGTCCTCAGCTGCGACCGTTCGAGATTGTCCACACGGTGAATTAGAACTTTCACGCCGCGAACATCTTTAACCTTCTCGCCGATATTCGCGGTCGACGACGAGGCCGACTTCATCCGCGCCTGATCGAGCTCGCGGCCCAATCGCTTGATCTCTGCATCTTTCTTCTCAAGTTCGGCTTTCAGCGCTTCGGCAGGAGACGCAGTCTGTTCCTCGAACGAGGATGCCCCATCCTTGCGCGTTTTTTGCGCAAGGGTGGGAACCACGAACCTCGACACAACGTTCTCCAACTCGTGATCTTTGCGGAAATGTCGCAGCGACCCTTCGCCCGTGACCGCCTCCACTCGCCGCACTCCTGACGACACGCTTCCCTCTTTCAAAATCTTGATCAGCCCAATCTCACCGGTCGCCCCGGTATGCGTGCCGCCGCAAAGTTCGGTCGAAAAATCTCCAATCTTTATAACGCGAACGCGATCGCCATACTTCTCGCCAAACAGGGCCATGGCGTGATACTCATTCACCGCGACGTCGATGAGCACGTTCTCAATGACCTCGACCCGCTGGTTCCGCAGAACCTCTTTGTTAATCAGATCCTCGACGTCCTGCAGCTCTTCATCCGCAACTGCGGTGAAATGAGAGAAATCGAATCGCAGATGGTTAGGCGCAACCAGCGATCCCGCCTGCTTTACGTGCTTGCCTAATACCTCACGCAGTCCCGCCTGCAACAGGTGTGTAGCGGTGTGATTCCGCATGGTAGATTCACGAATGCCCGTATCCACAACAGCATCAACTTCGTCACCGACACGAAGCAGCTGTTTGGCGGTCACTTGATGCGCACGAACGCCCTGCACCGGATAGTATGTGCCCTTCACCTCCGCGACTACGCCATTTATCTCATCGCTATAAAGTGTTCCTCGATCACCAACCTGTCCGCCGGCTTCGGCATAGAACGGAGTATGGTCAAGTATGACCTCGCCTTCTTCACCCGGCTTCAACTCCTGAACCCCTCGACCATCCTTGATAATCGCCAGCACTTCGCAACCTTCTGACCGCGTTTGCAGATACCCTTCAAAAACCGACCTTGGAAGTTGCTGGTAGGCAGGGTTCGCGGTTTGCTTGGCAGCGCCTTTCCACGATGCGCGAGCCCGCTCGCGCTGCTCGGCCATGGCGTGGTCGAACCCGGATTGATCGAACTCGATGCCTCGATCGCGGGCAGCGTCCTGCATGAAGTCAAGCGGCATGCCGAATGTGTCATAAAGCTTGAACGCATCCTGCCCACTCAATCCGCCTTCAGCAAGCAGCGCTTCGAGTTTCTCCAGGCCTACGTCGAGCGTGTGCGCGAACCGAGCTTCTTCCACCTGCACCGTCTTTGAAACCCGCGCCGCTGTTTCCTTCAACTCCGGGTACGCGTCTTGCATCAGATCGCAGACCGCGAACACCATCTCATACAGAAACGGCTTCGTCTGTCCCAGCAATCGACCATGAGTGATTGCGCGCCGAATAATTTTTCGCAGCACATATCCACGGCCCTCGTTCGACGGCAGCACTCCGTCAGAGATAAGAAATGTCGCAGCGCGGGAGTGGTCAGCGATGACGCGTAACGATGCAGCAGATTTGTGGCCGCCTGTGTCTGTGGAAGAACCAGAGGCCATGTGGGAACGGCCGCCCTCGGCCGTTCGGCGGAGCGTAGCTCCGCTAGCTTGAGTCGAGCCTCGCTCGGCCAGGCGGACGTGGACGCCCGTCCCCACATTGCCCGTCGTCAACTCCGCTGCTCGCTCGATTAGCGGCACGAATAAATCCGTGTCGTAATTCGAGATGACGCCCTGCAGCACTGCAGTCACGCGCTCCAGGCCCATGCCAGTGTCGATCGACGGCTTGGGCAATGGGTTCAGTTTGCCAGACGCATCCCGGTCAAACTGCATAAACACTAGATTCCAAATCTCAACGTAACGCCCGCAGTCGCATCCGAAGGCACAATCCACGTGCCCTTGATCCGAAGCCACGGGCCCCATGTCATAGTGAATCTCGCTGCATGGTCCGCACGGGCCGGTGTCGCCCATCTGCCAGAAGTTGTCTTTTAATCCAAACTCGAAAATGCGATCTTTCGATACTCCTTGAGCAATCCACAAGTCGTAGGCTTCAGCATCCCGCGGCACTCCCCCTTCACCATTGAAGATGGTCGCAAACAACTTTTCTTTGGAAATTCCAAACCATGCGGGCGAAGTGATCAACTCCCACGCATACGCAATAGCTTCCTTCTTGAAATAATCGCCAAAAGAAAAATTTCCCAGCATTTCAAAAAAGGTGTGATGCCGGTTGGTAAAGCCGACATTCTCCAGGTCGTTGTGTTTGCCGCCCGCGCGCACACACTTTTGCGAGGAAGTCGCACGGTTGTAGTCGCGCTTTTCAAGGCCGAGGAAAACATCTTTGAACTGGTTCATTCCTGCGTTGATGAACAGCAACGTAGGGTCGTTATGGGGAACCAGCGACGACGAGTGCACTTCGCGATGCCCCTTCTGAACAAAAAAATCCAGAAACTTGCGCCGAATTTCAGAGCCCGTCAGCATAGTGGAATTTCAATCATAAACGACTAATCGTCGAGGCCGATCAACAGCCGGAACGGATTATTCCTTCCCCAGCGATAAAACGCAAAATCGAGATCCAGAGTCAGAATGTCAGGCGAATTAAGTTCGGTCGCGAGGTGAATCAAAGTCGCATCTGCCAGATCAATTTGACGCTCCCCGTACTTCTGCATGATCCGTGCGACCGGCTCCGCCGACTGTGACAGCGTGATCGGAATCCTAAAGTTTCCCTCAGCCACATTTCCCAGAACCGCTTCCGCCGCCCCAGAAATATCTCGCAGCAGATAGCAGCTTTCCACAATCACCGCTTCAGTAGTAACTAACGGCGGCCCTGGCACAACAATGGTTTCCGCGCAGACACGATGAAAGCGCTCGCTGCGGTCGAGCGAAGCCACAATTACTCCTGTGTCCAGGAGAATCGACTTCACTTCCCAAAGCCCTTCAGGTGCTCTTTGTTGGACCCAAGATCAGGGATCCCGGAGGCAAACTTGCCCATGCCGATAATCTTGCGCGACCCATTGCCGGGATAACACGCCGCCAGCACCCGCAGCCCCTCCCGCACCACCTTCGAAGGACTCCACCCCGTCTGCTTCACCAGCTTTGCGAGTGCCTTCTTGGAAGGCTCATCCAGTCGCGCCTGAATTGTAGAAGCCATAATACGGATTGTATCACAAAATACCAGATGTAATACACTTGGCGAAATTGGACTCACGCCAGCGACCCACCACGAACGACCACAACGTTCTCCTCTGGTCCTTGTGCCCTTGGTGGCTAAGGGCGGCGCCGGCACGGTTGCCTGCAGGAGCCACATATGCCATCCTCTCTTTTGTTTTCAAACGCCGGAGGAACCATGGCCTGCAATCCCACTGTCCTGCGACAAGTTCCGCTATTTGCGTTGCTTGACGACGAAGAAACTGCCGTTCTAGCCAGCCAGGTTGAGCTGAAGACCTTCGCGCCACGACAGCGCATTTACAAAATGGGCGATCCCGGAGACCGCGCATACGTTCTGGTATCAGGATCGGTGCAGGTGACCACGGTTGATCAAGATCATCAGGAAGTGATCGTCGACCAGCCTGCTGCCGGCGAATTCTTCGGCTTCGCGTCCATGCTGGAGCAGACGCCGCATCAGACTACCGCCATCGCTCAGGAAGAATCGGTCTGCGTCGAGGTTGACCGCCATGACATTTCCATTCTTCTGGAGCGCAAGCCCATGGCCGGGATGGACATGCTCACCGTACTGGGACGTCAGTTTCATGCCTCGCAGCAGTTGGTGCGGCTACGGGCCAGCCGGAATGCCAATCAAATTATCGAGGAAGAAGAAACTCGCGGGGAGCGAATTGCCGATTCTGTGGCCAGCTTCGGCGGATCATGGACCTTCATCATTATCTTCCTGGCGGTGTTGGTGACTTATTCATCGACCAACGTGTTGCTGGGCCACAAGGCCTGGGACCCTTATCCCTTCATCCTTCTTAATCTGTTTCTTTCCATGCTGGCCGCTATTCAGGCTCCCGTCATTATGATGAGCCAGAACCGGCAGGACAAAAAGGACCGCCTGCGGAGCGAACTGGATTACGACGTAAACCGCCGGGCGGAGGTTGAAATTCAAGGCCTGGCGAAAAAAATGAATGTGCTGGCTGACAAGGTCGGCGACGTCGAAGACCTATTGCGCAAACAGCTCCCAGCGTGAATGCAGCCTACGATTCTGCGGATTCGCTCTCGAAATTTTCCAGGATATCTTCTTCGACGTCCCATTTGCGCAGGATTGTGAAGATGGTCTTCGCCCCGAAACCGGCGCGCATGAGTTGCCGAAAAACTCGCGCCGCCTGTTTCTTGTCAGCAGGTTTTTTGAGGCGCTTGCGGCGCAAATATTCGCGCGCCTGTTTTTCTTCGTTGACTTCGGCAAAAGCTGAATCCACGGCCTTTTCCAAAACTTCACCATGAACTCCCTTCACCTTCAGGTCGGTAGCCACGCGCCTGCGTCCGTACTTTTCATTGTCCCGTCGAAATGCGGAATAGGTTGCCGCATATTTCGCATCATTCAAATATCCTTGATCTTTCAACTTTCGAATCACAAGATCGATCAAAGTCTGCCCAATCTCGGTTTCCGCTTCAACTCGCTGACGCAATAATCGTTTCAGCTCTGCCACCGAGCGCATTCGGCGTCCCAGCGCGCCCACCGCATACTCGTACAACTCAGTCTCGGTTTCCAGCTTACGCCGCGAAAAACTCATAAGCACCACAGGTACAAGCACTTCCGACTGCGGATATTAACAGAATCTTTATGAAACTTTTGATGACAATGGGAACATTAAGGCGTCTATATACGTAACAGGTGAATAGGAGTTAGTCATGCTTACCGTAAGAAGTGACCGCGCCGGAGATGTATCCATTATCAAGTGCGCCGGAAGAATTGTGCGCGGCCAGGAAAATATTTTGCGCGATGCCGTGCTGCAGCAGAAGTCCGCGCGCATTATCGTGGTTGACCTGTCCGAAGTCGAGTCAATCGACGCGGGTGGGCTTACCCTGCTCGTAGATCTGCATCGCTGGACCGAGAACAACCGCTCTCATCTTAAGCTGGTGAATCCGCGCCCGTTTGTTCACGAGATGCTGACTCGCACACATCTCAGCTGCGTGTTTGACATTTCATCGTTCAATGACGCGTTGGCTGCTCTGGGATGTGAACGTGGGCACGAACGTGAACACGAGCGCAGGACAGTAGCGGTGGCTGCCATCTGAAGCTCGCTTGCGCGCTGAGTGTGGGCCGGAGCCTTGCTCCGGCCCTTTATTTATTTATGGAACGCGCATCGAGACGTCTGCGGACTCTGCACTGAGTTGCCTACCTATGTGGCTCTTCCTCCGCGCGACTCCGTGACCGCGGTGGCGAGGTTTTGGATTACCGCGCCCCGAACCCGGACGCCTGCATCGCATTCTTCGACATGTCGCTGGTTGACGAGATGCCTTGCATGCGCAGTTTGAAGTCGTCGGCATTCGAGGCGTTTTCAAGCGCAGTTTCGTACCCTACCAATCCCGCCTGGAACAGGTCCCATAACGATTGATCGAACGTCTGCATTCCGTACTGCGATGTGCCGGCGGAAATCGCGTCGCGGACGGCGCGCGTTTTTTCCGGCACCAGGATACATTCACGGATGTATGCGGTATTGATCATCACTTCGACCGCGGGAACTCGTCCCTCGGCATCGCTGCGCCGCACCAGCCGTTGGCTGACCACGGCCCGCAACACCGCCGCCAGCTGCAACCGAATCTGCTTCTGCTCCGGCGGCGGGAATACGGCGATGATACGGTTGATGGTTTCAACCGCATCTAGGGTGTGTAGCGTCGAGAAAACCATGTGCCCGGTTTCGGCGGCGTGTAGCGCAGTGCCAATGGTTTCCATGTCACGCATTTCGCCAACCAGGATCACGTCAGGATCCTGACGCAAGGAAGCTCGCAGCGCCGCCGAAAAACTCGGCGTATCCACTTCCACTTCGCGCTGGTTCACATAACCTTTCTTATCGCGATGCAGAAATTCGATCGGGTCTTCGATCGTAATAATGTGTTCCGCGCGGGTTGAGTTCACGCGGTCGATCATCGCTGCCAGAGTTGTGGATTTACCGGATCCGGTCACGCCCGTCACCAGCACAAGCCCGCGCGGCATTTCGCAAATCTGTTCAATTACCTTGGGTAAATACAGTTCATCCAGCGCGCGAATCTTGGTGGGAATTACGCGGAGCACGAGGCCGACGTTTCCGCGCTGCTGGAAGACGTTCACACGGAAGCGTCCCAAGCCCGCCACGCCGTACGCCATGTCGATTTCGCTGGTCTCTTTGAATTTTTGCTTCTGCCGTGCCGACATCATGCTGAACGCCATGGTCAGCATATCTTCCGCGGTAACGCGCGGCTGGTCGGTCAGCGGTACGAGCTCGCCATCAATGCGGAGGTGAGGATAGTTTCCGACTTTCAAATGCAAGTCGGAGGAGCGACGCTCCATCGCAATCTTCAGCAGATCATCAATTTGCATGCGGACGGTTTTCCTAGGGCCACCAGTATCATCGCCCGAATCCGTACCCGGTCAAAGATGACCTAAGTAATGGGTCTTCTCATGCTTGCACAAGCCAAAACAAGGCAGGCTGGCCCACTCTTTCTGTTGCCTATATCACCAAGGCTGCAGCTGCCCCGACCAGCCCGCCCCATCAAGAATCGGAAACTCCAAAATCCACACTTGACATCGGCGCAGAATTAACTACCATACGGTTGTGGATAGGTTGGGTACAACATTTGCGGCTTTGTCCGATCCCACCCGCAGGGCGATGATCGAACGACTCTCCCATGGGCCAGCCTCTGTGCATGGATTGACGGAACCGTTTGCACTCTCACAGCAGATGATTTCAAAACATATTGCCTACCTGGTGCGGGCGCGGATTGTGATTAAGACGAAGCGTGGACGAGAGAGTGTGTGCACGCTTAGGCCAAGGGCGATCAAGACAGTCAGCGACTGGGCGATTAGTTATCGTCGATTCTGGGAAGAGAGTTTCGACAAACTGGATGTAGTTGTAAATCAAATGAAGAAAGAGGAGGTCAGAGATGACAAAAAACACGGTTAGCGAAATTGAGCGGCTGGTCGTTACGAGAGTTTTTGATGCCCCACGCGAACTGGTTTGGAAGGCGTGGACGGACCCGAAGTACGTGATGCAGTGGTGGGGACCGAAGGGCTTTACTGCGCCCGTTTGCCAGATGGATTTTCGCGTTGGGGGAAAATCTCTTTTGTGCATGAGAACGCCAGATGGGCAGGAGTGCTGGAATTTGGTCGAATACCACGAGATTGTTCTGCACGAGAAGATCGTTTCCTCCATGTACTTTTCGGACTCGAAGGGAAACAAGGTTGAGCCTGCGCAATTAGGAATAGAACATGAGGCCATCGACGGTGCGTACGACGTGACCATCTTTGAGGATCTCGGGAACGGCCAGACGAAACTCACCCAGATTGGAAATGAACCCATGGAGAGCGCGAAAAATAGCGGTCAATTGGAGGGCTGGAACCAGATACTCGATAAAGTTGCCGCAGTTGTTGCGAAACTAGCGCAGGCGAAATAAGAAGTTGGAGTTTTGATGATTGTCGGCGCGAGATCTGAACGTAACGCGACGCGGGTCCGTTCCGGAAACCTAAGGGTGGGCGGGTCGGGTCGCTTTTCAAACTGCAGAAGCCGCCGCAGATGCGGGTGCCGCGTCCTTAGGTACTTTGCGAAGAGCCTTCCCTGAGCGAAGTCGAAGGGGCGGGTACGACGACGGCATACACAACATAGTGTGGAACGGACAGGAGTTGCGTCGGCAGCATCGCCGCCCACCCTTGCAAAAAACGCAAGGATGGGGCGCCCTCTGTGGGAATGGTGCAATGCAAAGATGGGCCACCCGCCGGAGGAACTTGAGCGCAAACCATTGGTAACCACACTTACGCGCTGGAGATCAGCGAAAATCGGGGTACAATCCTCAACCGACTGAAAGGTATTCCGATGACCATCCGCATTTGTGCCATCCTTTGTTTCGCAGCCTCTATCTCGATAACCATGGGAGCGCAGAGCGAACCTGTGTTGGTATCCGCGAACATACCAAAGCATCCTCCACTGGCGTGCCAAGCACGCATTGGAGGAGTCGTGAAGTTGACGTTCACTCTGGGAACGAACGGCGCTGAAGCAACGGACGTTGAGGCGGTGTCGGGTCCAACGTTATTGAAGGGTGCAGCAGTGGAGAATGTTAAGACGTGGCGCTTTGAAAACCATTATGCCGACGGCAAGTACGAAACAACGTTCGATTATCAGCTCCCCATGTCCGGCCCGAAAAAGGTAACCTTTGAATCGTTCCGCCGCGTGGAAGTTGCCACTTGCCTTCCGGCCCTTTTGCAACCATGACCGACGTAAAATCCGAATAGCACTCATTGAACCGCGGAGGTCGCTTTCGCCAAAAGGCTTGCCCCCACTGGTTTCACCCTGGAAAGACTACGAGATGCGGAAAGGGGTTTACGAGAAAATCACGAGTTCCATAGAAAGCGGGTATATACAAATACCACGCGTTGAGTCAATCTAAAAAGGTGACATTAGTTCAGCTTAATTCCGGAGGGGACGATTAATGGAGGTCAAGCATTGTTGAGAATTGGCTACCGCCGAAATTCAAAAGGGAGCATCGTGAATATTCATCACCGTTCAGTCATGATTGCGCTGCTAAGTCTGTGTCTGGCAGCGCCTGGACAGTTGGCCGCACAATCGCACCAGGATTCGGGCCCCGGGATGAATCAGACAGAGAGTGCAGTCCCCGGTCTTCACGACTTCGACTTCCTCGTTGGTCAATGGCAGGCCCATCATCGAAAGCTGAAGCAGCGACTCGCCAATAATCACGAGTGGAGTGAATTCGAGGGCACGTTGTTGAATCAACCGCTTATGGGGAGTTACAGCAATGTGGACGATACAGTGCTCAGCGTTCCCGGTGCTCCCTATCGCGGTGTCGCTCTGCGGTCCTTCGACCCGAAGACCCAGCAGTGGTCAATCTGGTGGCTCGACAGCAGGACACCATCCGAACCATTGGATCCGCCCATGA
>DATATW010000144.1:0-20088 GCA_036268595.1 Terriglobales bacterium | reverse complement strand
ATACTGTGCTGCGAGCGCCACCACCAAGCCTGATGAACAAACGGTCCGTGCGCCGGATCCATCAGGCCGATGATCCCGTGATCGACGGTCGAGGGCATAGCTGAACTGAGGTATGCAGTCTTGAATTTCTCAGTGAACGTTGGCACTGGCGGAGCGGTGCTCTGCGGCTCATCCCGTCGACTAAATCCCGCGCCTGCCGGACTCGGATCAGGAATGAATACCCAGATAAAACTATCGCGATCCTCGCAGGAAAAACTTCCGGCATAAATGCGATCTATTTTTAAATTCTGATCCGCCGTCAGCGACGGAATCAGGCGGCATTGTCCGCTGGCTGCATCGAACTTCCAACCGTGATAACTGCACTCCAGCTGCTCGCCGTCGAACCTGCCGCAGGAGAGCGGCATGCCGCGGTGAGGACAGGCATCGCGCAGCGCAAAAGCTCTTCCACCGCGGTCCCGCCCAATCACCAGCGGGATTTCGAGCAGCATAGCCTTATTCAGTTCGCCAGTTTTCACCTTGTCTGATGGCAGAGCGCGATACCAAAAGCCGGTGAGCATCGATGAATCCGGCGCTTCGCGTTTTAATGTATCGGGTGCAGCCATGAGAAAAGTCAGCGTATCACACGGCTGGTGTGGGTCGGACACTCTTGTCGGACAAATGAATGCGTCGAATTTGGTGCCAGGGGAGGTCGAGGCCGGGCGGCTCGAGCAAGTTCACAGGCGTTGGACAAGAGTGTCCGACCCACACAACTTACTTCGCCGCACTCGCGCGGCTCTCGGGATTGAGACGAGAAATAGCTTTTTGCGCGTCGCCGGCATTAGGCCCGTGGGGCAGAATCTTCAGGTAACTCTGATAATAAGTTACCGCCTCGCCCGGCTTCCCAGTCTTGTCCAGTGACTCCGCCAGCCGGAAGGTAGCGATGGCGTCGTTCTGCTTATAAATCAGCGCGTCACGGTAGCGTTCGATTGCGGCCTTATAGTTTTTGCGCTTGAAATAAAAGTCGCCAACTTCCACATCCTTGGCCGCTTTGTGCGGGTCCCAGGGATGTAGCTCCTGCACGTCTGAGGGCTCCTCCTGGGCGTCAGATACCGCGGCTGCGCTCAGGGGATGGCTCTTCTCGTCATTGCTAGGCGGACTCAGGTCAACTCGCGTGTCCTTACTCGAGCTTTCTTCAGTGGCGCGAGCCGCCTGGGCCTCTTTCTGTTCCTTGGTGGAAGCCTGTGGCGAAGAGCCGTCGTCCTGCTGCGCGATTGCCTGGGGCGCAAAACAAAAAGAAAGCGCGAAACACGCGAGCAGGACAAAATTTGAACGGATGCGCATCGCTTTATTTTACTCCGTTCACCCTGATCGGGCCGCCCTCGAACCCCAACAAAAAAGCCGCCCTGGTTAGAGGGCGGCTATTGGCGAAGTCCTCCGGGGAGGAGGGAAAACTATTACATCGAAGGCGGAGCCGGATTTGCGGCCGGCTGCTGTGCGCCTGCCCCTGTCGAATTCGACAGGAGACGGACATCCACGCGGCGATTAGCGGCGCGGCCTTCGCGGGTCTTGTTCGGCTCGACCGGCTTGTCCTTACCCAATCCGATCAAGTAAATCTTATGGGCCGGGATGTTGTATTTCGAGCTGAGATATTGAATCACGGAATCAGCACGGCGCTCGCTCAGGCTGTAGTTGTAATCCGACGGTCCGACCGAATCCGTGCCACCTTCGACTGTGATGATGTATCCCTTGGTGTTGGGTACGGCGGTGGCCATCTTGTCGAGCTCGTCTTTGGCCTGCTTAGTCAGGAAATCCTTGTCGAAGCCAAAGTGAACTGACGTCTCGCTGACGATTTTGTAGTTGTCCAGATTGCTGACAGCGTCGGTGAGGACGTCAACACGGTGGACGGCGTTGTTCGCCAGGGTTTGGGCCTGCGAGGCCTGCTGGCCTGCGGCCTGAGCCTTCTGATCGGCCGCTGCAGTACGGTTGTTTACGTCCTGAAGACCAGCCTGGGTGCGGGCGTCAACGTCCTTGATCGCCTTGGAATTCTGCGCGGTCAAGTCGTCGAGCTCATTAGTCTTGTTGATGATCGGCGTGGTCTGTTCTTTCACGTATTTCTTGCTGGCGCAGCCGACCGTCGCCGCCATGCTTGCCACCAGTGCTAATGCTAACGAAGTGCGATTCATGTGTGGAGGACTCCTTCCTCTCTTCTTGAACTTCAAAAAACCTGGGCAGCAGTACTTGAATTTCTGTGCCTGATGATTTGACTCGCTGGGGCGGGTCAGATCGAAATATAGACCGATTTTACGAACCGGCGGCTTGTTCAGCCGAACTCTATCTGAGCACGAGAGATGCCAACCCTATACCACAGTGCGAGTCGCTTTAACGCGCTCATCATACACGGCTTAGATGCGAATCCAGTATACCTGCCGTTGTATCCAGAACCTGAAAAGAGAGGAATTTTTATACACTGTGCGGAATTCCGCAATTCTCCTTTCCGGACTGGCACTTACTCCCTCGATGGGGTGGGTTCTCAGGCGGCCAGCCTCGGACTGGAGGTCCACCTAATCAGCTGAGTACATTGCCGATATGTCCGGTGCTTGCGGGCTCCGCCGCGACCTCATGCCCTCAAGGATCATCAACTAAAATGGGAGTAAGTAGCTCGCGTAATCAGCAATAGTCTGTATTCGAGCGTCGCCAGCAATCCATGGATCTGCAGCAGAAAATCCGCTCAATTCCTGCATCCCCGGGCGTGTACCTGTACAAGAACGCCGAGGGCGAGGTCATCTATGTTGGCAAGGCCAAGAGCCTGCGCCACCGGGTGAGTTCGTACTTCCATGAGGGCCGGGTCTCGGATGCCAAGACGGGAACGCTGGTGCGTGAGGCCGTCGATGTGGATTACATCGTCGTGGCCAACAATAAGGAGGCCCTGGCCCTCGAAAATCACCTCATCAAGCAGAAGAAGCCCCGGTTCAACATCCTGCTGCGTGATGACAAAACTTATCCCTACGTGAAGCTGACTTTAGGCGAGCGTTTTCCGCGGGTGTATGTGACCCGGCGGCTCAAGAAAGACGGCAGCGTTTACTACGGACCATATTTCCCTGCCAACTTGGCCTACAGAATCGTGGATCTGATCCACCGGAATTTTCTGGTTCCTTCGTGTTATGTCGATCTGAATCGTACGCACCCGCGACCGTGTTTGCAGTTCTACATTGGGCGATGCCTGGGACCGTGCGTTGAGGGCTTGACCACGCTGGAGATTTATCAGGAGGCGGTTCGGGACGTGAAGCTGTTCCTTGATGGCCGGCAGGCGGAGTTAGCCAGATCGCTGCGGGACCGGATGCGTTCGGCTGCCGAAGCCCAGGAGTTCGAGCGCGCGGCGAAATACCGCGACCTGATCTCGACGGTTGAGCAGTTGCAGGAAAAGCAGCGAATCGCCGCTGCCGAGGGTGATGACGCCGACGTCTTTGGATATCACTTTGAAAACGGCATGCTGGCGGTGAATTTGTTTCACATGCGCGGCGGCCGGGTGCTGGATCGCCGCGAATTCTTCTGGGAAGACTTGCCGGAGTTTGAGCCTTCCGATGAACATATAAATAAACATGTGGGGATAGCCGCCCCCGGCTGTCCTGCCGAGCAAAGCTCGGCGACGGGTGACAATTCCGCGGAGCAGAGCTCCGCCGGACAGCCGGGGGCCGCTGTCCCCACAACAACAGGTTTCAATCCTGCGGAATTCTTCTCCCAATTTCTGACCCAGCTTTATATCGGGCAGCCCTATGTTCCGCGAAATGTTTATGTCCCGGTCGATTTCGAGGATCGTGAAGCGCTGGAAGAAGTGCTCTCGGAGCAACTCGCCGGAGCCGGCGGACGCGCCACCCGAGTCCACATCGTCGTGCCTTCGCGCGGAGACAAGCGTTCACTGATCGACCTTGCCGGCAATAACGCTAAGCAGCTTTATGATCAGCGCTTCCGCGTCATGAAGCCGAACGCGCGCGCTATTCAGGAAGCACTCCAAGACGCGCTGGCATTACCCGAGCTCCCCCGCCGTATCGAGTGCTTTGACATTTCGCATATTCAAGGTGCGGAGACGGTCGCGTCGATGGTGGTGTGGGAAGACGGCAAGATGAAGAAATCCGATTACCGCAAATTCATTATCCGCACGGTTGATGGTGTAGACGACTTTGCCTCCATGCGTGAGGTGGTCACCCGACGTTACAAGCGCATTCAGGAAGACAAGAAGGAGATGCCGAGCCTGATTTTGATCGACGGCGGTCTGGGCCAGCTGCATGCTGGCGCTGACGCGCTGAATTCACTGCAGATCATCAATCAGCCATTGGCATCGATCGCCAAACGCGAAGAGATAATTTACGTCTGCGGGCAGGAGAACGAACCCATCGTGCTCGATCATCACAACCCTGTCCTGCACCTGGTGCAACTCGTCCGGGATGAGGCACACCGGTTTGCCGTGACCTTCCATCGCAAGCGCCGCCAGATGCGCGACCGCTCAACTGAATTGCGCGAGATCCCCGGCGTTGGCGAACGCACAACCCGACGCTTGCTGCAGCACTTCGGTAGCCTGCAGGCGGTTAAGCAAGCTGATGTCGCCGCATTATCGGCGGTGGTCACAAAGAACCAGGCCGAGGCCATCCTGCAACATTTCCAGAAATAATCGCGCTGGCTGGACCGGACCGTGCGGTCAGCTTGACTTCTCCGCATCGCGGATTCAAAATGCCCATTCTTGTTTGCTTCATAGGAGCAGCATGCCACGCCAAATACTCCCTCTCATCCTCGTTTTGCTGAGTCAATTCGTTTTCGCTCAGGATCGCAACACCGCCCGCTCCATGGTGATAAGCAAGTATGGAATCGTGGCCACGAGCTACGTCCAGGCTTCGCAGGCAGGCGCGGAAGCGCTGCGCAGAGGTGGTTCAGCGGTGGACGCCGCTATTGCCGCTAACGCTGTGTTGGGTGTGGAAGAGCCGATGATGAATGGAATCGGCGGCGATCTGTTTGCGATTTACTGGGATGCGAAGTCGGGCAAGCTTTACGGCCTGAATTCGAGCGGCTGGGCGCCGCAGGGGCTGACGCTCGAGCACATGAAATCCAAAGGCATGGATAAGATGCCTTTACGGTCGATTGATGCAGTAACCGTACCTGGGGCAGTGGCGGGGTGGAATGCCCTGCACGGCAAATTCGGCAAGTTGGCCTGGCGCGAGCTGTTTCAGCCGGCAATTCTTTATGCCGATCAAGGCTACGCGGTCCCCGAACTCGTCCATGAGTTCTGGAACGGCGCCCCACAAATTTTCGCTAATGATCCCGAAGGTCAGCGCATATATCTGCCACATGGCCAAACACCCAAAGTTGGGCAAATCTTTCGCAATCCTGATCTGGCGAAAACCTTACGCTTGATTTCCACCGACGGAGCGGACGCGTACTACAAAGGAAAGATTGCGCAAGCGATTCTAAGCACGTCGCAAGCACTCGGCGGCACAATGTCGGCCGACGACCTCGCCCAATTCAAACCTGAGTGGGTCGAGCCAATCTCCACCACCTACCGCGGCTGGACGGTGTATGAGTTGCCCCCGAACGGCCAGGGCATGGCGGCGCTGGAGATGCTGAACATCATGGAGACCACGCCGGCTTCTCCGGACGGCCCGCTGAGCGTGGCAGAGCTGCACAAGAAAATTGAGGCGATGAAATTGGCTTATGCCGACCTCGACCATTACAACGCCGATCCGCGGTTCGCGAAAGTTCCAGTCAAAGGATTGCTCTCAAAGGAGTACGCGCAAGAACGGGCCAAGCTGATCGATCCCGATCACGCGAATTGCGACGTTGCATACGGCACCCCGAGAAGCGACACAACTTACCTAACCGCGGTCGATCGCGATGGCAACATCGTTTCGCTTATTCAGAGTAACTATGAGACATTCGGCTCAGGGATTGCTGTGAAGGGGATGGGATTCGTTCTACAGGACCGCGGAGCGTTATTTTCGCTCGACCCCAAATCCCCGAACGTTCTGGCTCCGCGCAAGCGGCCCTTCCATACCATCATTCCCGCCTTCATGGAGCGCGGCGATCAGCATATCGGATTCGGCATTATGGGCGGCGCGAACCAGCCGCTGGCGCACGCGCAATTCGTTTCCAATATTGCCGATTACGGCATGAACATCCAGCAGGCCCTGGAGACCGCGCGTTTCACGGTTCACCCCGACCGCGGCTGCAACATCTTTATTGAGTCCCGAGTGAAGCCCGAGGTATTAGACAAACTTTCGGTAATGGGACACAAACTCCACGTGCAAAGGGAGTACTCGACCTCCATGGGTCGCGGAAATGCGGTGCTGCACGACGGCAAGAGCGGCGTCAATTACGGAGCATCGGATGCCCGAGCCGATGGTTCAGCCGCGCCGGAACCGCCCCCAAATCTGCAGTAACACAGCTTACGGATGCCGGTGCAGCACGTGAGTGGCGATATCAGGCCAGAATTCACGAAACGTATTGGTGAGAGCGTCGCGACCGATTGCCCAGCCATATTTCTCTGCCAGCGCGCCGGCCGTACGATCCGCACTTGGATAGTAGGAGAGTGAAATACCTTGAGAGATGCCGCGCCCGAAAACCTCGGAAGCATTAAACGTATTGTGCCCGTGGTAGTCAGGCGTAATGAAAATGCGAGAAGCGGCGTAGATGCCGCGCTTCAGGAAACTGCCTTGGCCCATGGCATAGTAGCGTTCGTCCTCGTGAAGAATCGTCGGCAAGGCAAAAATCACCATATAGTTACCGGTAGTTTTGTCGAGATAGCCGCGCCAGTAGTATCTTCCGTAGCCGGCCATCCCCTCGCCCAACTGCGGATGGGCGTCGCTGGTCTCTGCAAATAGAGATGTAATTCCCACAAAGACAAACGACGAATAGTCGAAGCTGTTCCTGGTTGCGATCATGAAAGCCTGTTTCGGTGTCGGCGGCGGCGGAACCTCGCCAGCGCTAACCGCACGATAATTCGGCATCAGTCCAAGTATTCGCTTAGGTTGCTGCTTGGAAACCGGAATTGGCGCCACCGGAATTTCCGCAGCCTTGGGTGAGTTGGTCGGTTGCGACGGAGAGGAAGTCGCCGCAGATGGCGTGCTGGCTGGCGCCTGCGAGCTTTGGGCAAACAGGGAAGCCGGCAGCAGTACGAATAATAAAACCCAACTTCTCATTTTTGTTCGATTTTCTGTAGAAGGTTTTGAATCTTGCGGACGCGAAGCCCGGCCTTGTGCTCAGTATAGGGATGGCCGCGAGACGCCGCAAGTCTCCGTGGGTTGCGGTCGAACATCTAAAGTCATGTCCCCAACTCGTCGCAGGTTCATGGGAATGAAACCCAGGACGTCGTGCCCACAGCAACCTCGCAGCCCGCAAGAACATCTGTTTGTCGATGAATCTATATCCAGAGTGGCTTCACCTTGCATCATGGATTTACCTGGCCGCGTGCGCCATTTGCGCATCGACGATTACCACGGACATCCTCTGTGGCCAGCGCCAGAAGATGTGGGTCATGAATCTGGTATGGCCGATCACCGCCATGTACTTTGGTCCAATCGCGCTTTGGATGTATCGGAGAACTCGCTCTATAAGTCTGGTGGGCAGTCCGCATCCGAGTGCCGCCTTCGCAAAAAAGATGCAACGGATGCCGCCTACGAGAGAGCAAGTAACAACCGCCGTCTTTCACTGCGGAGCGGGTTGCGCCTGCGGAGACATAATCGGCGAAGCTGGATTGTTCGTTCTGGGCGGCTCGGTGGCGACTTTTGTAGGAGGGTCAGATTTCGCCACCAAACTGGTCGTAGATTTCGCGCTGGCTTACCTGCTGGGGATATTCTTCCAATACTTCACCATCGTGCCAATGCGCGGCCTGTCGCCGGGGCAAGGCATTCTCGCAGCGATGCGCGCAGATACCATTTCCATCGTGGCGTTTGAGGTCGGCATGTTCGCCTGGATGGCGCTTACGCGCTTCGCGTTCTTTCCGGAGCCCCGCCGAATTTATCCGGACATGGCGGTGTTTTGGTTCATGATGCAAATTGCCATGATCATCGGATGGGCGACCGCCTACCCCGCAAACGCGTGGTTGATTCGCAACGGCTGGAAGGAAAAGATGCCGGCGTACCCGACAGAGCAGGTCATGCGCAAACACGAATCGCCGGCGAAGGCGGCTTAGGTCGTGCGTCTTGATTCCGGCAGAATTTCCTGGAGAAAATCCGCCGAAAAATTCTTGGCAAAGTTTTGCGCTCGATCGAGCGGGGTCTTCTGGCTGCGCAACAGTGCAATCTGGATCTCGCGGCGCAACTGCCACGCGGAATGATCGCTCACCATCACAAACAACAGTTCGGGTGCGCGCGGTTTCATCAGGGCCTGTACCACCAAAGCCTCGGTCAGCTGTTTGTTGTCCAGAGCGGGAGAAGTGATCCGTTTCTCGGACGTTTGCAGCAGGGCTGCGGCAACTCGCCCGGATGCCCGTCTCGCGAGGGTGATTTTCTGGCCGACCGGAAGCGACTCGAGTCGCATTATCAGCTGCTCTTCGGCGACGCGCTTAATATCAGGGGCAACGGCCGGCATGAGTGCCGTGTTCATCAGATCGAATGTGAACATGCTTCGCAGCAGCGGGATCGAAACATGGCGCGGGGTACGCGGATGCGTGGCTATTGCAACTAGAACCTTGCGGCTTTTCGATAGGATGGGATTTTTCGCAAGCTGCGCCAAGGTTTCTGCGGTCACATCGGCGCGATTGAGCAGCGCGAGCGCGGCGTCTTCGCTGAGCCCTGCCGAAGCTCTTTCGGCGTTCGGCCCAGGTTGAGTTTCGCGCGCTTCTTGTTCCGGATTCAAATGGGATTCGATATCCATTTTTGTCGGACCTGCCCGGGCGTGGACGCCCCGGCCTACACTTACGGTGAGGCGCTTACGGCTTTGAACTCTCGCCTTGCGCGCTGCAGTGCCCCCCGCGCGGGATCGACTTCACGATCGAGCAAAATTGCCTTCGGAAAGCCTAACCCGATCCCTTCCGCAAAACTCTTCATTATGATTTCGCTATTTGCGAAAACACCGCCATGGGTCGCAATTGAAACTGCGCACTCGCCGAATAGGTGATCAATGACTGCGACTCCCATAGCCGCCAGTTCGCTTCCGGCGCGACTTAAAACATCGGATGCGATCTGATCGCCATTATTGGAGGCCGTCAGCACAGTTGGAAACAGCGTGGCAAAATCGACGGGCGGATTAGCGTTCAACCGAACAATGAAATCTTCGAAGTTGCGCGCGCCGAGTTCACCTATCAACTTATTTAACAGATCAGGTTGCTGGCCGCGATCATGCGCACGCAGCGATGCACGCACAGCTTCGGCGCCGATCCATTGGCCGGAACCTTCGTCCGAGATCGGATATCCCCACCCGGCGGCCCGTGCGGTCTCTCCCCCCAGGTTTCGTCCATATGCAATGGAGCCGGTGCCGGCAATAACAATCACGCCGGGACCAGTACCGAAGGCGTCTTCGAATGCGATTTCTATATCGCCCAAAATTTCTACTTGGCCTCCGATAACACTCCCGACAAGGTCCCGCATCATTCCGGCGATTTCAGCTCGCGCGGCACCCGTGATTCCCGCGCAGGTTCGCACAATCTGTCGAGGTGAAATGCCAGCCTGCACGCAGGCTTCGTGTACCGCTGCAGCCAGCGCCTCTTGGGCGCAAGCCGCCCCGACACGTTGCACCTTGCAGCTTGAAGAACTTCCAGCCCCGAGCTGAGATTTCTCGTCGCCAATAAGGCAGCGAGTTTTGGTGCCGCCGCCGTCAATACCTGCGAAAAAATGCATCAAGGAATTTTACCTGCTGCGTTCGTAAGCGCGGCGCAAGATCTCCGGGCCCGATCACCGTTCGTAACCTTGGAACACGTAGACACGGACGCTCTGCCCGAAAGGCTTCGGAACCGGATACATTATTTGTATATGTCGCCCGGATTATCCATGAAAAACCACGCCTTCAGATTTGTGCTGCTTATTGGGGTGGTGAGCTTCTTCGCCGATTTTGTTTACGAAGGCGCACGCAGCGTCAATGGCCCGTACCTGGCGATATTGGGTGCGAGCGCGACGCTGGTGGGAATCATAGCCGGCCTAGGCGAGTTGCTTGGCTATGGACTGCGACTAGTTTCTGGCCCTCTGAGCGAACGCACCAAGCAGTTCTGGCCGATCACGATTTTCGGCTATGTCGTACAAATGGCTGCCGTGCCGCTGCTGGCGTGGGCGCCCAACTGGCAGATTGCGGGACTGCTGATCGTGCTTGAGCGGGTCGGCAAGGCCATTCGCAATCCTCCGCGCGACGTCATGCTTTCGCACGCGAGCAAGGAAATCGGCCTGGGATTCGGCTTCGGGTTGCACGAGGCAATGGACCAGGCGGGGGCGCTAATCGGGCCACTTGTCATTGCTTTCATACTGGCGCGCCATGGGAGTTACAGAAATGCATTTGCCGTGTTACTAATTCCGGCGATAGCGACGCTTTGCTTTTTGGTCCTGTCAAGAATTTTGTACCCCACTCCGGAAGACCTTGAACTCAAGCCCAAAACCTCCGGTTCGGCTTCTCTTCCCCGCGTGTTCTGGATCTATATGGCAGGTGCCGCACTCGTGGCCGCCGGCTTCGCGGATTTCTCACTGGTGGCGTTCCACTTTCAAAAAGCGTCGATTGTTCCGAATCTCTGGATTCCGATCTTCTACTCGATCGCAATGGCGACCAGCGGACTGGGCTCGCTGGTATTCGGGCGCCTCTTCGATCGCGCGGGGATAGGAATTCTAGTTCCGCTAACCTTGATTTCCGCTGCCTCAGCGCCCCTGGTCTTTCTGGGAGGCTTCTGGCTGGCATTGGTTGGCATCGGGCTATGGGGGCTCGGCATGGGCGTTCACGAATCCATAATTCCCGCGGCTGTATCTACAATGGTCCCGCAGGAACGGAGAGCGTCGGCCTACGGAATCTTCACCGGGGTCTATGGCGTGTTCTGGTTCATCGGCAGCGTAATTATTGGCAGGCTGTACGATGTTTCGCTGTCGGCGCTGCTTACCTTTGCCGTTGCCGCGCAGCTGGTTGCCATTCCCATATTTATCGTCGTCAAAAGAATGAATAAGGCGTGATCAGGCCGCTTCCAACCTCAATCTACGCGGTCAACCGAGGCTATAATGGTTTTTCGCCCGGGCGATCCCGTGGTCGCCGGAAATTTGACCTATGGCCTCAGGCAGCCCTATCAGACCTAAGGATCGCAAGCGGCTGATCATCTTCCTGGCAGCAGGAAGCTTTGTGCTGTTTGCAATTTTGCTTTCGGAATCGTCGTTCGATCTGCCTTTTATCAATCCCAGCAACACCCAGCAAACGGTTTTTCTGGCAGCGCTCTCGGCGCTGGTGTTCCTGTTGTTCGTTACGCTCACGTTCGTTCTGGCGCGGAACCTGATCAAACTTTTTGCCGAACGCCGCATGGGCGTGCTCGGCTCCAAGTTCCGCACTCGCCTGGTAGTCGGAAGCCTGTTGCTATCTTTTCTTCCGGTCATCGTGATGTTCTGGTTCGCCTACGGGTTGATGAATCGTTCAATCGAACGCTGGTTTTCCACTCCCGTAGAAGAAGTCAGGCAGGACACCGCATTGATGGCGCAAATGCTGGCGAAATATGTGGCGGCAAACGCGCATGCGGAAGCTGTATCCATCGCCTCTGCGCCGGAAACACAGCGCGCTTTCGATGGCCACAGTTTTTCCGGAGTGCTGAACCAGTTCCGGATGCGCGAAGCCACTCTCCAGGGAGGTTTCGCGATTGCGATTCTCTCCGGTGATGCGGAAGCTAGTTTCGGAGCTCCCGCAGAATGGCCGCTTTTGAAACCGAGAATTCCTCGGCCCATTTCTTCCGAACCTCAACATCTTTCATGGAATGGCGTCGAATACGTTCTTGGCACGGCTTCGGTCGGCGATTCGGGAGAGATTCTGGTAGCCATGCCGCTGCCTACAAATTTCACCGAAGCCCAGAAGCAGCTCGAACTGAGCCAGCAGCGCTATCTCGAACTGGCAAAGGCCCGTCGTACCGTTCGCCGCACCTACATGGTTCTTTTGTGGTGGATCACCGGCATGGTTCTGTTTGCCAGCATGTGGCTGGCGCTTTATCTATCGCGATTGGTAACCCGACCTGTGGTTGCGCTGGCCGAGGCCACACAGGAAATCTCGCGCGGCAATTTGGATTATCGAGTGGAAGTTCCCGCCGCGGATGAACTCGGGGACCTGGTGCGATCTTTCAACCAGATGGCGGGTGAACTTTCCGGTAATCGCCGCAAACTCGAAACCGCCAGTCATGAACTGAGCGCTGCCAATTTAGAACTGGAGCGCCGTCGGCAGCACATCGAAACCATTCTTGAAAGTATTCCCACCGGCGTGCTCTCGCTTGACGCTGACCTGCGAGTCCGTCACGTGAATCAGGCGCTGCTGCGGATGTTGCGGCCTGCAGAAACACCGCCAGTCACAGAAGCCCTGATCGGCGCCGCATTGCGTGACCTGTTTGCCGCCGAGGTCCTGGCAGAACTGGAGCACCTGTTGCGGCGTGCGGACCGGATGGGCACCACCACCACGCAAATGGAATTTGCCATTCAACGCTCACAGTTGAACGTCGCGGTCACCGTAGCGACCCTGGAACACGCCTACGAAAGAATTGGTTACGTATTGGTGTTTGAAGATCTGTCGGATCTGTTGAGAGCGCAGAAGCAAGCCGCGTGGCGCGAAGTGGCGCGCCGGGTCGCTCACGAAATTAAAAACCCGCTTACACCTATTGCGCTTTCCGCTGACCGCATCCTGCGGCACCTCGACCGCAGTACCGCTCCCGATGCTGCTTCCGTGGAGATTGTACGCAGTTGCGCGGAAGCGATTTGCGGTTCTGTCGAAACCGTTCGCACTCTGGTGAACGAGTTCGCCACGCTCGCCCGCTTCCCTTCCTCTCAGCCGCAGCCTGCGAACATCAACGGCATTGTGGAGAGCGCGCTCTCCATGTTCAACGGCAGGGTAGATGAAATTCATATGCGCAGGTCGTTTTCGAACGATTTGCCGCAGGTGATGGCCGACTCGGATGCGATGAAGCGGGCGATCGCTAACCTGGTGGACAATGCGGCCGAGGCGGTCCAGACATCGGCGGTGAAAGAAATTGAAATCTCAACTTCGCTCGTTCCGGACCATGGTCTGGTCGAGATCTGCGTCTCCGACAGTGGGCCCGGAGTGACTCAGGATTTGAAGGAGCGTCTGTTTCTGCCGTATTTTTCAACCAAGAAGCGCGGCACTGGGTTGGGCCTTGCCATCGTCAGCCGGATCATTGAGGATCATCATGGATCGATCCGTGTAGAAGAGAACAAGCCGGCGGGCGCCCGGTTCATTATTGAATTGCCTATTGCCGCCCACACTGCCGGCGCCGCTCACGCAACTTACAATGCTTAACATTCTTATCGTCGATGACGAGCCGTCGATTCGCGACTCGCTTCAAGGCGTGCTCGAAGACGAAGGCTATCACCCAGCCGCAACCGACAGCGGTGAATCCTGCCTGGAACTGTTGCGCAAGAAAAACTTCGACGTTGTATTGCTCGACATTTGGCTGCCAGGCATGGATGGCCTCGACGTGTTGCAAAAAATTCGTGAGCTGGACAATTCGCCTGAGGTAATCATAATTTCGGGTCACGCGACCATCGAAACTGCAGTGCGGGCAACCAAGCTGGGGGCCTTTGATTTTCTCGAGAAACCGCTTTCCATCGACAAGACGCTGATCCTTCTTAAGAATGCGCTTGAAGCAAAAAAACTTCGAGAAGAGAACAAGGACTTAAAGAAGCAGCTTGCGCCGAAGACGGCGATTGTGGGCGACAGCGTCCCCATGAAGGCGCTTCGCCAGCAGATTCAGCTGATGGCGCCGACAAACGGGCGGGTGCTGATTTTCGGCGAATCGGGGACGGGCAAAGAATTAGTTGCACATGCGATCCACGGTCAAAGCTTGCGCAGCGATGAAACCTTTGTCGAAGTAAATTGCGCGGCTATACCTGAAGATTTAATCGAGAGTGAACTCTTTGGCCATCGCAAAGGTTCGCTTCCCACGATCACCGAAGACAAGGAGGGCAAGTTCCTCAAGTCCAACCGCGGCACACTCTTTCTTGACGAGGTAGGCGATATGAGCCTGAAGACGCAGGCGAAAGTGCTGCGCACCCTTGAGGAACAGAACTTTACTCCGGTGGGAGGCGACGAGCCGGTGACGGTAGACGTGCGCGTCATCGCCTCAACTAACAAGGATTTGGAAGAGGAAATTGGGCGCGGTAATTTTCGCGAAGATCTTTTTTATCGGCTCAATGTGATCCCCTTTTCCGTTCCGCCGTTGCGCGAGCGCAAAGAAGATATCCCGCTGCTCACGAAACATTTCCTGAAAGAATTTTCGGGGCGCTATGGCCGGCGGCCGCGAGAAATCACCGATGATGCAATCGAGGGGCTCATGCGCTACTCATGGCCCGGCAATGTGCGCGAGCTTCGCAACGTGATTGAACGGATCGTGATCATGAATCCCACCACGGTGCGATTCGATCGCAAGCACCTTCCGCCGCTGGTATATCGCGATGGAAGCCGGCGCAGCGGGGACTTTCTCACGTTGCATCAAGCGCGCTCAGCTTACGAACGTGACTACATTCTCAAGAAATTGGATGAGCACCATGGGAACATCAGCCGCACGGCTGAAGTTCTTGGCCTGGAACGCAGCCATCTTTACCGAAAAATGCGGGCCCTGGGAATTGCGCTGAAGGAATAGCCGGCGCGAGCGCCTGATTCATTTCAGGTATGGTCAGCCCCGGGCACCAGGTGTTCGAGCTGTTTTCTCCAGTCCAGTTCTTCCACGAAACCCCGCGACTCGCGCCAGTTCTGGCGGACTTTCACAAACAATTCCAGATAGACCTTGGTCCCCAGCATGCGTTCGATTTCAATGCGCGCCGCCGTACCAATCTTTTTCACAATCTCGCCACGGTGCCCGACAAGTATTCGTTTTTGTCCGTCTCGTTCGCAGAAAATCACTGCCGCGATGCGCGTGAGTTTTGCGCCTTCTTCGAACTGCTCGATCATCACCGTGGTGGAATGCGGCACTTCCTCACTGGTTGCGAACAGGACCTGCTCGCGGACCAACTCCGCCGCCATAAAACGTACCGGCTGATCGGTTACCTGTCCCTCGGGAAAGTAGTGCGGGCCCTGCGGCAACGCGTGAATCACTTTGTCAATCAACAAATCCAGGCCTTCGCGTTTGCGCGCGGAGATAGGAATGACTTCACGAAAATCGCGCAGCTTGGAATATTGTTCGATTAATGGAAGCAGTTGCCGCTTTTCTCCACGCAGCAAGTCGATTTTATTTAGCAGCAGGAAGGCCGGCGTTTGCGCGCCCTTCATTACGTCCAATAGAAATTCGTCAACTACGTCAGACTTTTTTGAGGCATCGGTAATGATGAGTGCAAGATCGCATCCGTTGAGCGCTTCGCGGACTTCGGCCATCATCTTGCGGCCCAGTGAACTGTCCGCGCGATGAACCCCAGGAGTGTCAATCAGCACAACCTGCGCGCCGGTACGTCCTTTCTGTTTCGGAACATTGATCACTCCAAGCACGCGATTGCGGGTGGTTTGAGGCTTAGGGCTGACGATTGCCAGCTTTTCTCCTGCCAGGGCATTCAGCAATGTAGATTTGCCGGCGTTGGGACGTCCGATGATGGTGACGAAGCCTGAGCGGAAAGACATTTAGATTAGCTTCATCTGCTGTGAGCTGACAACAGATACTCTCACTCGCTCGACCCGGCGGTCGGTTGCCTGCAACACTTCCAGGCGCAACCCATCTTCTTCTACGACTTCACCCTTCTTGGGAATTCTACCGGCCAACTCGCTCACCAAACCCGCTACCGTGGCCGCGCCGCGCCGGTCCGGGCGTACTCCGAGCAGTTCCTCCAGCCGATCTACATCCATATTTCCGGGGACCAGATATGAAGTTTCACTTTCGCGGACTACCTGCGCGGGTTCGTGCTCGTCACTTATTTCCCCGACAATTTCTTCGACCAGGTCTTCAATCGTGACCAGGCCGGCGACGCCGCCGTATTCGTCGATCACGATCGCCATGCGAGATTTTTTCTTCTGCATCTCTCGCAGCAGATCGCTGCCCAGCTTCGTCTCCGGCACGAACAGGACATCCTTGCGCATGAGAGAGCCAACAGTGCGGGTGTGTGCCTCTGCGTCGGGCACCTGCAACACGTCCTGCGCATAAACCAGGCCGACGATATGGTCGAGGCTGCCCTCGAATACCGGTACGCGAGAAAAAGGCCGCAGCCGCAACAGTTCGATAAACTTTTCAACCGTAGTATCTGAGGCAACTGCAATCATCTCCGGACGCGGCTTCATCGCGTCGCGTACGGTTTTTTCGCTGAACTGCACCACGGATTGAATCAGGTCGCGGTTGCTCTCATCGAGAATTCCCTCTTCCCGGCCGGCCTCGATCAAGGCGTCGACGGCTTCCGCTTGCGTCTCCGGCTGAACTTCTGAATGTTCGCGCGTCAACGAAGCAACCGATTGCAGGAACCCGAGCACCAGGGTAATTGGAAGCACCAGGTAGATCAGAACGCGAAGAAGAGGCGCCCAGCGGGCCAGCCATACTCCCGTTGTCCGCGAAAAGAAGACAAACGGCAAAAATCGATTGAACACGATAATGATCAGAATCAAGGCGAGCGCCGATTCGAGCACCGCATCGACGTTCCACCCGCCTTCGCCGAAGACGGCGAAGCCAATAACCATTGCAACCGCAGCCATCAATAACGGATTCAATACCGACATGGAGAGCGCGGCGCGGGACCGGCTTACTTTCAACCTCGGCTCGACTTGCTGTTCAAAGGCGTCGATGTTGTCTTGAAATTCGCGGGAAAGGAACTTGCCGATTTCCGCATAGACCCGGTCTACATAGGATGAAAGGGTCAGCAGCCAGAAAAGGATGATCAGCGTTATTGCGATGACCAGGTTCATGTGCGTGATCGTCTCAAGGGGACTATCGCGGATTTCTTGCGAGTATGAGTTGCGGAATTCCGTTCAATCAAACCGGTGGGAAGCCCAAAGCGCTGCCGCAACAATGTTTCCTTTCTCGCCATTTTGCCGCCGTCATTTTCATGATCATACCCTGCGAGGTGCAGGATTCCATGCAGAATCAGAATTTGAATCTCGTCGGATATTGAGTGCCCGAGCAGGCGCGCGTTGCGGGACGCAATGTCGATTGAGATCGCTATATCGCCCGCCAGATCTTCGCTGGCCGCTGGCGGGAACGACAATACGTCTGTCGGCCGGTCCTTTCCGCGAAAGCGCGAGTTCAACCGGCGGATGGCGGAATTTCCGGTGATGAGCACGCTAACCGTTGCCCGGAGTCGGACGACGCGACTCGCCTCAGTCACAAAACTGGCAAGCGTGCCTGAGTTCACGCCACGTATTTTCTTCTCAAACACAATCGCCGGATTGTTTACCCTCACAAGCATTGAAGATCGCTAAGAATAAAAGAGGACGCGGATCGCGTCCTCTTCGCTGAATGCTTTTCTACTCCGCTGGTTCGCTCACATTCGACGCCGAACCGTTTCCATAAGCGGCCTTCGGATCGAGCAAATCCATCTGCTCTGTCGGTCGCGCCTTGCGCTCGTCGTAAGCGCGAATAATGCGCTGCACCAAATGATGCCGCACCACGTCGCCGTCATCGAAATATGCGAAAGCCAGGCCTTGCACATTCTTGAGGATGTCGATCGCTTCCAGCAAACCGCTACGCCGCGCATTGGGCAGATCGATTTGCGTAATGTCGCCAGTGATGACCGCCTTCGAATTAAACCCAAGACGGGTCACAAACATTTTCATTTGCTCGGAGGTCGTGTTCTGGGCTTCGTCGAGAATCACGAAGGAATCGTTCAAGGTGCGCCCGCGCATGAAAGCAATAGGCGCAATTTCGATCACATTTTTCTCGAGGTATCGGTCAACTTTTTCCGGATCCAGCATGTCGTACAACGCGTCATACAGCGGCCGGAGATAGGGATCAATTTTTTCCTGCAAAGTTCCGGGCAGAAAACCCAGGCGTTCGCCGGCTTCGACCGCGGGCCGCGCCAGAATGATCCGGTTCACCCGCTTCGAGAGCAGGGCGGATATCGCCATGGCGACGGCAAGGTAAGTCTTCCCAGTGCCTGCAGGACCGATGCCGAACACCATATCGTGCGATTCAATCGCATCCAGGTAACGTCGCTGATTCAGGCTTTTCGGCTGCACGGTGCGGCGCCCGAAGGAACGCTGTCGCCCGGCTTCAACCAGGCCACGCAGCGTGGCTTTGGGATCGGCCACCAGCACTCGCAGCATGCTGTTCAAGTCACCGTTATTAAAAGTATGGCCGCCGCGCCGCAGTTGATCGTAATCGGAAAAAACCTGTTCGGCGCGAGCGATGTCGCGTGGTGTGCCTTCAAGTTCAATCGAGTCAGAGCGGAGGTCGATGTTAACGTTCAGGCCGTCTTCCAGCACGTGCAGGTTTTCGTCGCGGGTGCCAAACAGGGCTTCGATGTTGGGGCTTATTTCAATGCTCTTCTTCATTCAGATTCCGTCTTCCAGGTACCCTCGGGCGCAGTGGCGCGGTTCCAGGCATTCATAATATCGTTTGGGATTTGAAGGGCGTTTTCGGGCGTCCTTCTACGGATTGTACTTCGCCGCATGAGGTGGGCAGATGACAACTCTGTTAAAAGCCTACCGCTCCGCTTCGCTGATAGTCAACCAGAATAGCGAGCCGTTGACCCTTTGCAACTTGCTCTAGTAGAATAGCTTATTCGAAGCCCGCCGAAATTCGGCTGGGAACCCTACAGAAAAGGCATTTACCCGTAATGGCAAACCATTTTTCTGCGCTCAAACGCGCCCGTCAGACCGAACGACGCACCGCTCGCAATCGCGGCAATACCTCCCGCTTACGCTCCGCTCTCCGCGCAATGCGTGAAGCGCTGGCCAAAGGCGACAAAGCGGCTGCCGCTGAGTCATTCGGTAAGACCGCTTCGGCTCTCGACAAAGCCATTCAAAAAGGCGTTCTGCACAAGAACACAGCCGCGCGGTACAAATCACGCCTCAACGCGCGATTGACAGCGCTGAAGTAGTCCGTCAGTTCTTACGTGGTCTGACGAACTTTGCCGCAGCAATCATCCACAATCCCAAGCTGCGCAAGTGCAGCAGCCCTTATCTCTGCGATCGCGGCTGCAGTTCTCTGCGTGCTCTGCGGTTAAAGGCTTTTCAGCATCACCAGCTTTTCACACCTTAAACTTTCCTGTACAGTTTTCCGCGACGTTCACGGAGGACTGACTGAATGCTCTACGCTTCTGCCGATTTTTCGCTGCCTACCGATTTTCAGACTAACTTTCTGATGCTGCTGCGTTTGATTCATTTTATGGCCGGTATTACCTGGATCGGATTGTTGTATTTCTTCAATCTGGTGAACATTCCGTTCATGAAGGAGCTTGATCCCGCCACCCGCGCCAGGATCACCCCGGGCCTGATGCTGCGGGCATTGCATTGGTTCCGCTGGTCGGCCGTGATCACGGTGCTGGCCGGGTTGGCTTATTGGGGCAGCATCGTCGGATCAGATGCGCGCAATGGTAGCGGCTCAGTTACCCTGCCAATGGTGAGTTTCTTTCTCATCTGGACCATAACCTGGGCAATACTTTATGCGCTTTTGATCCCTGGCAAAGGCCTGCTGAATAAGGGATGGTTTCTAACCATTCTCTTTGTGCTCATCATCGCCCATTCGGCCCACTTCTTTCTTCACATGAACGACCAGACGTGGGAGAGCAATCGCCTGCTCGCGATCGGAATCGGCGGCGGTATTGGCTGGATGATGCTTCTGAACGTCTGGGGCGTTATCTGGCGCATTCAAAAGCGCCTGATTGCCTGGACGAAGGCTAACGCTGAGAACGGCACCCCGATGCCCGAGAAGGCGGCACGCATGGCCCGCATGGCCTTCCTGACCTCGCGCATCAATGCGTGGCTCACGATTCCCCTGCTATTTCTGATGGGAGCAGCAAGCCACTACCCGATGTTTGGGAGATAAATGCC